>JBJLCO010000001.1:0-19641 GCA_045567635.1 Opitutales bacterium
GATCATGAAGGAAAAGTCCGCCCCTCGGGATGCATTCATTTTAAATCGGGGAGAATATGATCAACCGACCGAAAAAGTAGGACGGGCACTACCTGCTGTTCTTCCCCCATTGCCCGAAGGTCAGCCTAATGATCGTCTCGGTCTAGCTCGATGGCTGGTATCGGGAGATCATCCTTTGACTGCCCGCGTTTGGGTAAATCGAATCTGGGAGCGTTTATTTGGGGTGGGCATTGTGAAGACTTCAGAGAATTTTGGTTCGCAGGCGGAATGGCCGGTTCACCCAGAACTGCTTGACTGGTTGGCGGTGGAATTTGCCAAGCCTACGGCATTACCTAAAATAAATGGAAAACCTGCACAGGCCTGGGATATGAAGGCCATGATTAAATTTATCATGCTGAGTAAAACTTATCGTCAAAATTCCTCAGCTCCGGATGGTTATTTTAGAAAGGATCCTGAGAATCGCCTCTTGGCCCGAGGTCCACGTTTCCGGTTGCATGGCGAATTGGTTCGGGATCAGGCTTTGGCAAGCAGTGGGTTACTGATTAAAAATGTTGGTGGTCCCAGCACCCGTCCTTACATGCCTAAGGGAGTGTGGTCCGAAACAAACCGTTATGGAAATTTAACGAACTATAAAGCAGATGAGGGCGAGGGTTTGTATCGCCGTAGTATGTATACTTTTTGGAAGCGAACCGCTGCTCCTCCGTCGATGCTTTTGTTTGATGCACCAAACCGTGAAATCTGCTACCCCAAGCGCTCACGTACGAACACACCATTGCAGGCTCTTGCTTTGCTGAATGAGGTCACTTATGTGGAGGCAGCCCGGAGCCTGGCCGAGAGAATGATGAAAGAAGGAGGTGCAGGAATTCGTGATCGATTAACCACTGGCTACCGGTTGGCCACATCACGGAGTCCCGATAAGCAGACTCTTTCTGTATTACAAAAAGGATTTGAGGAAAGGAAAATTCATTTTCAGGAAAACCAGGAGGCTGCAAAACAGATGATTTCCCATGGGAAAAAGAAGCCGGATGAAAATTTAGAACCCGTGGAATTAGCCGCTTATACTGTCACCGCGAATGTGCTTTTAAACTTAGACCGGGTTATAACCAAAGATTAGGAGACTAATTATTATGAATCAATTTAATCAGCTACTCACTTCCAAAACAAATCTTTCATCGACTCAGGATTTTCTGAATCGGCGAATTTTTCTTCGCAATGGAGCGGCGGCGCTTAGCGCAACTGCGTTGGCCGGATTATTATCCCCGCAAAAAGGGCAAGCCAAAGATCCTGGTTTACAGGGCTTTCCCAATTTCCCCGCCAAAGCGAAACGGGTTATTTATTTATTCCAGTCCGGAGCACCTTCTCAGATGGACCTGTTTGATCCAAAACCATCGATGGAGAAAGTTCGTGGTCAGGATTTACCCGAATCCATTCGTAAGGGGCAGCGTTTGACAACCATGACTTCGGGCCAGAAAAACTTTCCGGTTGCTCCCAGTATTTTTAAATTCGCAAGGCACGGGCAATCAGGGCAATGGATGAGTGATGTTTTGCCCCATTTGTCCAAGCAGGCAGATGAGTTGTGTTTTATTAAATCAATGCATACCGAGGCAATTAATCATGATCCTGCGATTACTTTTTGCCAAACCGGACATCAGTTAGCTGGCCGTCCGAGCATTGGCTCATGGTTGAGCTATGGTCTGGGAACCGAAAATTCGGAATTACCGTCTTATGTGGTTCTTACTTCATGGGGTACGGGTCGTCCAAATGATCAACCGTTATATGATCGACTCTGGGGTGCCGGTTTTCTTCCCACTCAACACCAGGGAGTGAAATTCAGAAATTCGGGTGATCCGGTGCTTTATCTGTCCGATCCGAAAGGCATGAACCGTTCCATGAGGCGGGATATGTTGGACGAATTGGCTATGCTTAACCGAAAGGATCATCAGTTGGTCAAAGATCCCGAGATAGATGCCCGTATTTCGCAATATGAAATGGCTTTTCGCATGCAGACCAGTGTCCCCGAATTAACGGATGTTTCCGAAGAGCCAAAGCATATTTTAGACAGCTATGGACCGGATGTTTTAAAGCCGGGAACCTACGCTGCAAATTGCCTGCTTGCCCGACGTATGGCGGAGCGTGATGTGAGATGCATTCAATTATTTCATATGGGATGGGACCATCACGGTGGTTTACCCAACGCAATTAAGGGACAATGCCGGGATGTGGATCAACCCACCGCAGCATTGATTCAGGACCTAAAACAAAGAGGACTATTGGAAGATACTCTGATTGTTTGGGGAGGAGAGTTTGGTAGAACCATTTACTCACAGGGTAAACTGACAGAAACAAATTATGGCCGGGACCATCATCCCAGATGCTTCACTATTTTTATGGCGGGAGCAGGAATTAAAAAAGGCATGTCTTATGGAGCCACTGATGACTATTGTTATAACATTACCGAGAACCCAGTGCATGTTCATGATCTGAACGCCACAATTATGCATCTTATGGGAGTGAATCACAAAAAACTCACTTATCCATTTCAGGGCAGAGATTTTCGTTTAACCGATATTCACGGACATATTATCAAGGATATCCTTTCTTAATCTTCTTATAATTTTAACAAAACTATGAAAAAACAAACTTCCAAAAGGAGAGAATTTCTTCGCGTAATAGGTGGGGTCGGGGTTGCTTCTCTTACTGTTCCTAATTATTTAATGGGTGCCAAGCCCAGTGCCTCGTTAAGTCGTTCAGGTGTATTGCTTGAGGCCTCCTCCTTTGCCAAAACGGGTGGTTGGAAAATAGATACCCAGCATTATTTACAGATGGGTGGAAATTATCTATTGGCTCATGGAATGGGCAAGCCGGTTGAAGATGCTGAGACTGTAGTGGATTTGCCTACGCCGGGTAAATGGAATGTCTGGGTCAGGAATCGGGACTGGTGTAAAGGGGAGTGGCAGTCACCGGGTCGCTTTCAGGTCTTGGTTGAAGGCAAGCCTCTTCAGATAACTTTTGGTGAAGCTGAGGAAACCTGGCACTGGCAGTCCGGTGGTTCGGTTGAAATTGCTAAAGCTGGAAAAACCAAAGTTTCCCTTCGCGACCTGACTGGGTTTGATGGACGTTGTGATGCAATATTTTTTACCCAGGAATCAAATCCGTCTTTGCCGGAGGATGATCTAAAGGAATTATCTGACTGGAAGGATGTGCTCGCCGGTCGGTCGAACGAAAAAGTCGAGGAGTTGTCTTTCGACCTTGTAGTTGTTGGAGGGGGCATGTCCGGTTGTGGAGCCGCACTTGCCGCTCGTTCACAGGGACTAAGGGTCGCGGTGATTCAGGATCGTCCACTTTTTGGAGGTAATGCCAGCCAGGAAATCAGGGTTCATACCCTTGGTATCCATGGATATGGTTCAGACATTCTCAAATCAATCGACACGATTCATTATCCAAATGGAAATGAGAAAGCCAAAGTGGATCAGGTTAAAAGAGAAAAAACTATGGCCGAATCCGGCGTTGATTTATTTGCCCATCATACAGCGTGTGGATTGGAGAAAAAGGGAGATAAAATTCTCAGTGTAGAGGCAAGAGAGGTAACGGGTGGTAGGATAAAAAGATTTCGTGCACCGGTTTTTATTGATGCGACTGGAGACGGTTGGCTGGGTTACTGGGCTGGAGCTGATTACCGCTACGGCCGTGAAGCAGCTTCCCAACATGATGAAGGCTGGGATAAATATGGTGATTTATGGAGTCCGAAGAAAGCGGATAACCGGGTCATGGGAACAAGTGTTTTATGGAATAGCGAGCGAACCAATCAAAAACAGGATTTCCCTAAGGTTCCATGGGCTACGCCCGTGTCCGGCAAACATGTTGCATCCAAGGGAGAATGGTATTGGGAGTATTCAGATAATGATTTAGATCAGGTTGATGATGCGGAAGAAATTCGCGATCATATGTTGCGTGCAATATTTGGCTCATTTTCCAATGCTAAGAAAAATCCGAAATATGCTCCGAATAAATTGAAATGGGTCGCATATGTTGGTGGGAAGCGTGAGTCCCGTCGGTTAATGGGGGATCACATTTACGATATGCATGATGCGATTAAACGCCGGGAGTTTCCAGATGCTGTGGTTGTGGAGAAACGTGAGGTGGACGGTCATTACCAACGAAAATTAAAAGGAGCCAAGGAAGATTTTCTATCAACGGCTATGTTTCATAAAACTGGAGGTTACTACTTCATCCCTTTTCGTAGTTTTTATTCAAGAAATCTTGCAAATTTAATGATGGCTGGTCGATGCTTTAGCTGCACTCATGTTGGACTCTGCGGACCAAGAGTTATGAATACCTGCGGACAAATGGGAATTGCTACTGGTTTTGCAGCAGTGCTATGTAAGAAACATAAAGCATCCCCAAAAGAAGTGGGTCAGTCTCACATTAAGGAGCTCAGGAATTTGATCGGTTTCGATGGGACAAAACTGGTCAATAACCCGAGTAAGAGTGGGCATTAGCAGTTAGATGAGACATCTGGTCAATTTTGGCCTTTTATTCAGCTTTTCAGCTTTAGCTGCTACGGGCACCTTGGCGTATTTTCAGCCATTTTCACTTTCTGTCACCAATATTCATATTATTGCAGGATTCGTCACTCTAATTTTGGTGGTTCTGCATATTGTGGCCCGTGTGCCGTACTTCAGAAATCGAATGACCAAAGGGAAACAAAAGATATCTGCCCGCTTTCAGGTACTGCTGATTGGTGTTACCTGTGGTTTTTTAGTCTACACCGCGATTTATAACCTTCCTCCTGCATCCTGGTTAATCGAAAATAGTTACGAGCATAAGAACAGTGCCCAAATTGTTAGATCTTCAAACCTCGTTGGTTTTGATCAACCTGCACCTCATCGAAAATGGATCGTTCGAAAAAGTCAGGACGGCAATGGAAGCGGGCTATCGATCAACCTGAGTTTTCGTGAAGATTTAAATCCCATGCCTTCCATAGCGGTATGGGCAGAAAGTACGATTGGATCAATGATTGAGACTTTGTTTCTCGAACAATCCCTTGCTTATTCTGAAGTTCCACTCTGGGAGGATTACCGAACTCAACGGAGTCATATTCTGCCACTCTGGCGTCATCGTTACACCTTGTTTTCTGGCATTTCTCCATCTGGAGAAATAGATGCAGTAAGTGGGGCAACGGAAGCACACCGCTTTGCCCTGGATCCATACCTTCAATCAGGCAAGGGAAATGAATTTGTGCTTTGCGTGGAGATCAATGCTCCAGGAGATTCCAGTGATGATTTCCCCGACCCTTTGCTTGGGCAGCCCTCGCTCCTTTACACCTGTCTCGTCGACGTGGACCGGGATGATCCGTATTACCTTTTTGAACTTACTGGGCATGGGGGTGGGGATGCAATTTCCACCGGTAATGTTCAGTATGATCTGGAAATGATTGGGTCGGCCAAAAAGATGAAAGATTTGTTTCTTGTTAAATTAGAGAAATAAATCGATTGGTCTCTAATTGCCTCGTCCAACCCTATCCCAAGCCTTTAATTTAAAGAGATTTTAAATTATAATAATCACAGGGGAATCCTTTAGGAGTTCTGAGAGATTGCTTTTATTGCATCTTTTGCACCCATGGGGAGAGACAGTGTGTTTTTTAATCCGCACTCAGATTCCCTCGGGTTAACCCTGATAAAATGATTTCCTGCCGATTGATAGACTTCTTCGCATGTTAATCGAACAGTTGGAATATTTGTGCCCGCACCCAACTCAATAATAAGCAGGTTTTTGTTTTTGAATTTCTCGATCCATTTCTCAAACCTTTGTCTTTGTCCATAAGTTCTGGTACTGTTCCAGGAAAAGTCAGAAAACATAAGAATATTTGGGCGTGCAAGCGAACCACATTGTGGGCAACTGGGTAATGGTTCTTTGGCGAGTAAATTGTCGGGGTTAATTGGTATAAATAAATCTGGGCTGCTTGGCCAAATGGGCTGACCGCACTCTTCAATGCATTGAAAATGCATAAGAGAACCATGGCATTCCATAATTTGATTTTCTTCAAACCCGGTTTTTTGAAAGTGACCATCCACATTCGAAGTAAATACAAACATCGGAATATTTTCTTCTTTAAACTTGGTGAGTAGAATATTGAAACCAGAGTGGGGCTTAGTCTTTTGATAAAGATTGAGTCTGTGGCCGTAAAACCCCCAAGCGAGCGAAGGGTTTTTTGTGAACCAATATGGGTTGGCCATCTCTTCAAATTCGATCCCCATCTTGGCCAGGGGTGGATAGGCTTTCCAAAATCCTGATTTCCCCCGAAAATCCGGAAGACCTGAATCCACCCCCATGCCGGCTCCGGCTCCAATTAGAATCGCATCCGCATTTTTCCACGCATTTTTTGCTTCATTTAGGTTTTTCTGCTTCATGCTCCTTTTGAAATTTTACTTTTAACTGCTTTTTTCCTTTGAAGGTTAGTGGTTAACTTTGTTTTAGTATTAATTAGCTTTTGAAACTAACTTGAAATACAGATTAGATTGCTTTGTCACGGTTATCTTGCTCTTCATGTGGGGGGTAAGTAGTTGCGTGCAGGTGTCCACAAAGCCCGCCAAACGATTTCCACTTGGTGATGGAACCAATCTTCCGCCTGCAGAAAATGTTATTGCGGAAGGGCTTATCTCTCCACTCAAACATAGTGGAGGTTTAGCATTCTCGACTGAAGCCGAACTTTTCTTTGCTAATTATGAGAAGGAGGGCTGTATTGGAAAATTTAAAATTGGTTCCGATGATCCACCTGAGGTGTTCATTGATTTGTCGGAATGGGTGTCAGCGACGGGTAATTCTGTTGTTCGTGCTGAGGGTTTGCGAGTGGACAAGGAAAACCGGCTATTGGTTGCAGATGCTGGGACCGGTAAGCTACTTCGTATTTCTCCAAGTGCTCACAAACTTGAGGTACTCGCAGATTCATATGATGGCTATCGATTCGGTTCGGTAAAGGACTTGGCGATTTCCCCCAATGGGGACTTATTTGTAAGTTCTCCGCATTCAGGAACGATTTATCGTGTGCGTCCTGAAATGGGCTATGTGGGGATACTTAATGATGATTTGGTCAAGGTTGAAGGATTGGCTGTGAGTCCGAATGGAAAACAGTTGGTGGCCGCGGAACCGGACGCGTCCCGAGTGGTTGTTTATGATATTCCCGAGGATCTTATACTGGTGGATTCATGGACATTGGTCGATTTCTCACCCTCCGGAGTTGAGCCAAAAGGCGTTGCATTTGACGAGAATGGAAGACTTTTTCTGGCATTAGGAAATCTAAACGAGGTACGCGCTTTTGATCTGGATCTTGGCATTGAATTAGCAAGGTACAATGCCGGTGGTGAAGCGGACAGTATAACTTATTGGAATGGCTCGCTTTATATCGGGGGTGGCGATAAAATCCGCAGACTTCGATTACGCGATTAGATTATTTCAACGGTTTTAAGTTACTTGAAATTAGCTTTTGCCCGTCTTCCCGGAAATCTTTTTCACAAGCCTTTCAGATTGGTAATAACTTCTCTTTGACTTGAGATGTCAGGTTATCAATCTGAAATGTAAGATTTTTTAAGTATGGACGAAGATTTTTTACACCTTTTTGATGAGTCCCCGGCTTTGCGATTAATGCGCGGACGACTTGGTTCTTTTGTTGCAGGGTTCTTTTTTAAAACTTTTAAGCACTGGGGTGCGGTCGAGGCTTCCGAAGAGGAACTGACCGCCACACTTTCGGAGCATATTGAGCAAATGCGCGAACTTGAAGATTTTGATGCACCCAAGCGCTTACCTCAGGAATATTTAGACGAATGGTGCGATGAGGAACATCGATACCTCACTAAAACTTACAATGAAGACAGGGAAGAGTATGTTTTTCGCCTCACCCGTCATTCGGAAAAAGTGCTTAGTTGGTTACAGGATTTATTGGCGATGCAGCACCGTGGTTACGCCACTACAGAATCGCGGTTCAACCGAATCATGCTTGAAATGCAAAATCTTTCACAGGGTGTCAACGCTGATCCAGAGGCTAGAATTCGTGAACTCGTACGAAAACGAGAAGGAATCGATGAAGAGATTAGAAAAATTCAAGAAACAGGAGAAGCCCCTATATTTGGAGAGGATGTAATTCGTGACCAAGTTTATGACCTTTCTGACTTGGTTGAGCATTTTTTATCCGATTTTCGTGCAATTGAAGAATTTTTCAAAGATCATGCCAAGGAGATTTCTAAACTTTATGCACAGGGAGTTGCCTCGAAGGGTGATATCGTAGAGCGTGTTCTCGATGCGGATGAGGAACTCCGGGATTGTGATCAGGGAAAGAGTTATTTTGGATTTCGTACCATGATGACAAATCCTGCATTGGCTAGAAAGTTGCGTGGATTGGCAGAGCAGACTTCCGATATTGCCAGAAAGCGGGGTTTGGATCCCACAAAAGTATTTACAAACCTTGGTGAGAGATTATTCGGAGAGGCCGGTGCTGCTCATGGTGCATATGGCAGGATTAGCCGGAAACTACGTCAGGTTGTGGGTGATCACGCGGGAGGTTCAGGCAGGCAAGTCAGGGAAACTCTAAATTCGATTCGACAGCAAGCTTTTCAACTACGTGATGATCCACCCGAAGATTGGTCATTTGAGATTGATATCAGACCCAATTTTTTCACATTGATGGAGGCTGAGTTTTGGGAACCCAAAGCGGTTGAGCCTTTTGCTGCCGTCAAGAAGTCCAAGCCCGATGGTTCCGAATGGATCAGTGATATTCTTCATTCCGTTGGCGAGCCTTTGGATCTTGGTAGGTTTCGGGACCGCGTCAATGAAGTCCTCGAAGAAAATGAAAAAATTAATCTTAGTGATATGGTCGATATTTATCCCCTGGAACGTGGAATTGTGGATGTGGTTTGCTACCGCGTTATCGCGGGGGAAGATAGCAGGCATGAAATTCTTTCAGATGAAATTATAAGCATCGATTTAAATCGTCCCGCACAGCCTCGTTTTGTTGAGGTTGAACAACTTGTTTTTCAACGCAATATATTATGAATCCAGCTATCACACACAGACATGTTATTGTTCGACTCTTGAATGGGCCGATATATCAGGAAGACTTGGACCTTTGGGGACGATTAGGAGCAGAATGGGAAAAAATAAAAAACCATTTTTCTGAAATTGGGATGGAAGTGGCCCGTGATGATTCAGCAGGTTATGCGTTCGTTCGACAGTCGGAGAACGTGGATGAAAATGATTCAGAAAATTGGGATGATGGCACTGAAGCGGCCTTACCCCGAGTTCTTCGTCGAACCCGCCTGTCTTATCACCAAACAATATTCATGGTTCTTCTTAGAGAGGAATTAATGAGATTCGAGCAAAATCAGGAAGAGGGTGATCATTTATATCGCTCAGCAATCGATTTGAGGGACACAATGACCCCTTACTATCCTGAGTTGCATGATGAAAAAAAGATCCACCGGCAAATTTCCGCTTTGGTGACCAAATTTGAAGAGTGGGGGATTTTGAAGAAAGTACGCGATAAAGACGACGGCTTATATCGTGTTGAGAGAATTATCAAGGCAAAGCTGCCACCTGATAAATTAGCCGAAATTCGGGACCAAATTAAAAGAAGGTCACCTGACTTAGACGATGATATGGAGGAAGAAGATGTTTGAATCACAACTTGAACTGGAATTTTCACCGGATAAATCAACAGCCGGTTACCGACTGCATGAGCTCTCTTTATTAAATTGGGGTACTTTTCATAATGAAATCTACTCCATGCGACCGGATGGGCGAACCTCTATGGTTACCGGAAGAAATGGTTCAGGAAAGTCAACCATCGTGGATGCGCTTCTTACTTTGCTTGTGCCCAATCGCGTCCGTAATTACAATGTGGCTTCCAGTCAGGCGGGTAGTAGAGAGAGGAATGAAAGAGATTATGTTCTCGGAGCATACTCAGAAATCCATGATGCGACCACTGGGCAGGGACGGAAAGAAACTTTAAGGAAACCTGGAGAATCTTATACTGTTTTACTCGCCCATTTTTATAACGAGGCATACAAGACAGATGTGTCCATTGCCCAAGTGCTTTGGTGTCTTCCCGGTGGAAAGATCGATAAAGTGTTTGTAGTGGAAAAGAGAAAGCTTTCGATTGAGGAGGATTTCAACGAATTAGGTGATGTTGATAATATTCGCCGACTGATCAAGGACAGGAATCTGTCAGTATTTGATTCATTTACTGCTTATCATAAAAAATTCGAATCAATGCTTTTCATGGATACGGATTTGGGCAACCGGTCTCCCATGTCAATTTTTAATCAGGCTGTGTGCATTAAGGATGTCAAGGATCTCACCCAGTTCATTCGAGAGCACATGCTTGATGATGGTGGCTCGAAAGATAAACTGACTGCTCTCCAGGAAAGATTTGATGATCTCAGGAGCACTCATCGGCGGATCGAGACCGCGGCCTATCAACTCGAACAACTGGAAGAAATTAAGGATACTCATTCCTCTTATCTCAAAGCCAATGAGGAACGCTCATATGCCGAAGAAATTCGTAATTCAATTGAGCCCTACTATGCCCAGGCCGAGCTTGACCGACGGGTGGAATGGGTGGACGAATTAAAACACCAGGAAGAAGCCGAGCGAGCAAGGTTGAAAAGTGCCCGTGTTGAGGTCGACCGTTTGCGTATAAAACTTAATCACCTTGAGCGGGCTTTGGCGGATAGCGATGAAAATCGTCGCCTTGAACAGGTAGGGGCAGAGATGGACAGATTGAGAGATAAACGGGAAGTGGTTTCAAAAAGGGGAGCTACTTTTGAAAGACTTTTAGCTTCATGGGAAAAAGGTCTGACTGTGCAGGAGGAAGATGATTTTCTTAGTCTTCGTCGTGAGCTCGACACACAGCTCCCC
Source organism: Opitutales bacterium (assembly GCA_045567635.1). GTDB lineage: Bacteria > Verrucomicrobiota > Verrucomicrobiia > Opitutales > Seribacteraceae > Seribacter. The sequence continues at coordinate 10,909 of JBJLCO010000001.1, forward strand.
CGGCTAGAAGCAAAAGTGGCGGAAATTGATGAAAAAATTCCTGAAATTTCTTTCTTATTAAAAAAAGCAAAAGAAAAAGTGGACAGTTTGGAAGAGGAGCGGAGATTTCTTCTTGAAGCTCATTCAAATATTCCCTCGGAGATAGCCCGTTTGCGGACCGGACTCGCCACTGCATTGGACCGAGACTCAAAAGAACTGCCTTTTGTGGGAGAATTAATTCAGGTTGTTCCCGATGAAGTTAAGTGGACAGGCCCCATTGAGAGGTTATTGCGAGATTTTTCTCTCACGGTTGTGGTTCCACAAAAACTGGCTGAAGAAGCAGAAGCTTTTCTGGAAATTAACCACCTCGGAGAAAGATTGGCTTTCATTTGCGCACAGACCGACCGAAAGAATCCAAAATTGCATGATGACTCCGTGATCGCTAAACTTTCCCTCCGTCCGGAAATGGAAAAATCGAGACAAACTTGGTTGCGATCAGAATTAGCGGAAAGATTTCCTCATATTTGCCGGGAAGAAAGAGACCTCGAATTTGCAAAGAATCCTTTTGCGATGACCCTCGAAGGATTAGTCAAAAGTGACGGCGTCTTACGAGATAAGGATGATTCAAGATTTCTAGATGATATTACTAATTGGGTTATCGGTTGGGATGTTAATCCGAAACAGAGAACGCTGGATGATTCACTCATAAAATGGAGGGAAGAATTAGACAACTCAGGTCGGGCGATTAGGGAGGCGGAGACAGAGCGTCAGTCCATCCGGATTAAACTCCGTTCAGGTGCTCAGTTACAGGCCTGTGCGAATGAATTTTCCGATATTGACCAAATTGGACTAGGAACCCGGATTGCCGACTTAGAGGAAGAAGAAAGAGTAATTGTGGGCGGTTCAGATGTCCTTAAAAAGCTCAAGGATGATCGGGATGCGGTCACTGTACAGTTGGAAGAAGGTCAAAATACCCGTGACGAAGTGCTTCAACGAATCGGCGGGGTAGAGGCCCGTGCGGAAAGAAATGAATCACGCATGACATCTTTGCGTGCTCTTCTTGTCAGAAGCTTGGATGAATTTATTGAATATAGTATTGGTGAGAGCGAACCCGACGAAGAAGCCCGAGAATCGGCAGAGGAGAAAAGAGATGATTTGTTCAAAGATATCGCTAATGAATTTGGAAAACCGCCTGAGAAGCCTGATGATATTGAGGAATCCGCCCGGACTGCTTCCCACAAATTGGAAGCCCGCATTCATAAACTTGAATCTGGATTGGATAAATTTCGGGACAAAAATGTTGCAGCGATGCAACGCTTTGTGGCCGACGCAAAAAATCAAGCATTTCAGGATGAAATTAATCTTGATCTTGAGAATGGATACAACAATTCCACATTCGCCTCATTTGAGGAAATTCGCCGACAAATCGAAGACGAGGACTTAGCTAAAAACCGTATTCGTTTTGAGGAACTTTTACGTGTGCAGGTACCCGAAGAGGTGTCCGGATTTAGCGAAGCATTGGAGTCTCATCGTGATCGAATTCGCAAGAGAATAAACGAATTAAATGAACATCTGTCCCGTGTAACATTTGACCGAAAAGAAGACACTTATATTCAGTTAAAGTTTGAGGATGCCGGAGATGATGGAGTTCGCAAATTCAAAAAGCTTCGCCGACATGCATTGGAAGGAGATTTGGAATCGGAAGACGAGGACGAGCGAAGAAGGGAACGTTATCATCGGGTTGAAAATTTTCTAGCTGAGTTGGAACAGGATATGGCTTGGACTCAAAGGGTTATTGATGTGCGAAATTGGTTTAAGTTCAGAGCGGACGAATTTTATAAAGAAGAGGATACATTAAGGCAAAGCTACAGCGGAGCAGCGGGTAAATCAGGGGGTGAGAAAAATCGGTTAGCTTCCACAATTCTGGCAACCGCGATTGCTTATCAGTACGGAATAGATGTGGGTGGGAAACAGACTGAAACATTTCGACTGGTTGCTGTGGATGAAATGTTCAGTAAAACAGACGATGAGTTTTCTCAGTATCTATTGGACCTGTTTAAAGAGTTTCACCTTCAATTACTTATTGTTCAACCTTTGGACGCGAAAATTCATGTGGTGCAAAAATATGTGGAAAGGTATCATGTGGTGGAGCGTCGGGACGGGCTTTCCTTTGTTGGAGACTTAAGTGTCCGTGAGTATTTGGGAGAATCACCCGACGAAGAAAACAAAGACGAGGAAGAGGAACTTGAAGGCGAAACGGTGGAAACGGAAACCTGATGATTTCATACATTATTGGGTAGTAAGACCGAATCAATAAATAATCAAACTACGATTTAAAAGTATCCGGCCTCATTGCGTAAATATTTTACTTTAAATTGGGTTAATTAAACGATTTATGCCTGGAACCAAAAACTCCCCAGAGTTATTTTGAAATGTTTATTCGGCACCAAAGTCCAAGAATTTGATTTCTAATCCTAAACATTTCAACATTCAAAACCAAATCGAATTTCATGAAAAGCACCCCGAACCCTTCTCGATATGATGGTCGTATGCCTTACAGGAAATGTGGTCGCTGGGGGCTCAAATTACCTGCGATCACATTAGGCTGTTGGCATAATTTTGGAGGTGATTCGCCAACCTCAACTCAAAAAGAAATGATTTATGCAGCTTTTGATGCAGGAATTACTCATTTTGATTTAGCGAATAATTATGGACCGCCTTATGGATCTGCAGAAGTTAATGTGGGGAAAATACTTCAGGACTTACCAAGAGATGAAATTTTGATCACCAGTAAGGCAGGTTATGATATGTGGCCTGGTCCGTATGGAGAATGGGGTTCTCGAAAATATATGCTGGCCAGCCTCGATCAGTCTTTAAAAAGAATGAAGGTTGATTATTTTGATCTTTTTTATTCTCACCGCTTTGATCCTGATACTCCTCTGGAAGAGACCATGGGTGCTTTGGATTCAGCGGTTCAGCACGGTAAATCACTCTATGTCGGTATCAGTAGTTATTCCGATCAGTCAACCCGTGATGCAAGGGCAGTGGTTCAAACAAACAGTTATGCTCCTCTGGTTATACATCAGCCCAATTATTCAATGTTAAATCGTTGGATTGAGGATGGTTTACTTGATAGTTGCGATGATTTCGGGATGGGTATGATTGCGTTTTGTCCTCTTTTTCAAGGATTGCTCACGGATAAATATTTAGAAGGAATTCCTCAAGGTTCCCGTGCAACGGTTAAAAATTCTCCATTACGAAAAAACGAGTTAAGCGAACAAAATCTTAAAATGATTAGGGAATTAAACGAGCATGCAAAACAACGGGGACAAACCCTTGCCCAAATGGCACTGTCATGGGTCCTACGGGACAACCGAATTACAAGTGCTTTAATTGGTGCCAGTTCGGCAGCACAAATTACGGAAAATGTTCAATCGATTAATAAAACAGACTTTACTTCCGAGGAATTACAGAAAATTGACCGAATTCTGGCCAAAGCAAATCTACCCAAATCTCTCTGGTCCACTGAATAAAAAAATTAAAACTTTAATTATAATTTAAATAATCATTGGTTGCAGAGAACTCAGATCTCCACTCATTGATTGTATTTTTTTCAATTTCAGCTTCTATGAGTCCTTCCTCCTCGCCACCTTCAACAAGAATGTTGCCCATCGGGTCAATGACCATGGAATGACCCCCATATTCGAGACCGGGGTCTTTCCCCGTCCGGTTTAAGCCCACAACATAAGCCTGGTTTTCAATTGCCCGGGCACGCAATAACACACTCCAATGTTGAATGCGTGTTTTTGGCCAGCAAGCAATCACAACAAAAAGATTCGTTCCCTGCTTTAGGGAAGAGCGGAATAATTCAGGAAAACGTAAATCATAGCATATGAAAGTAGAAATCCGAAAAAATTCAATTGGAACGCTTTTCACTTGGTTACCTCTGACATGAACTACATCTTCACCTAGCATCGGGATCGGATGAATTTTAGTGTATGATAATTTTCTCTCTCCTTCAGGACTGAAAAGAACGGAGCAATTCTTGCCCTTTTTTTGGTTTTCTTCAGGTTTTATCATTCCGCCGATGATCCAACACTTTTTTTCTTTCGCCAGCTGAGAGAGAAAACTTTCTGTTTTGTGCGGTTCTTCAGCCATAGTAGCGGGAGGATCTAAATTGAAACCAGTGGCAAACATTTCAGGTAAGACCAGTAATGAGTTTTTTATGACCTTATGTTTTTCAAGAAGTGTCTTAACTTTTTTAAAATTCTGCTCTTTTTGATTCCATTCGGAACTGAGTTGGATCCCGTAAATTTTCATTTTTTCAGATTGGGGAATTTTCGTGACTCAGAAAGAGTGTAGGGATGGAAAGGAGCCGCTTTTTTCATTTCCCGATAAGCTTTCAGTGCCTTTTTTTCATCTTTAAATTCGTTTCGCAGGACTGAGATCTTATTTTGATGTGCTACCAAACAGCCCGGGTGCACCTCAAGGGTTTCATTAATCGCCCTTAATGCCTCAGGGAATTGTTTCTTATGAGTAAGCAGGTAAAAGGCTTCCCATTTTCGGGAATGATGCATCCAGGGGGCATATTCAACTGATTTTTGATGGAACCTTAAGCTTTTTTCTTTCTCTCCATAATCTCCTGCAATCCGGCCCTGAAAGTGATAGATGTTTGCCCAAAAGAGATCTCTTGAAAGAAATGCACCATAAAATATGATAAATATTGCCGCAGCACCAAGAATCAATTTCAGGGGCGGATTAATAGTATGTTTTCGGAAGTTGGTCTTGTTATTTACTTGATTAGAAAAAGCGAAAAGCAGGGCATAGCAGGACCATCCAATCAACAGTGCACAGGGAGACCTTGAGGGGAATTCAAAGAAGCATTCAATGAGAAATGTAAGGCATGATGCGATCAAACCAATCATTAAACCCAAATTTGCTGATTCATCGGACTTAAAGCACACCAATACGGCAATAAATGCCCGCCAAAGTAGTACGATCCATAGTCCGAGAAATCCTATTAAACCAAAAATACCGTTTTCATAAAGTAACTGTAAAAAATCATTATGCACGAAACGAACCAGGCTTGATCCGGTTGTGCGATCTGAAATTTCCGCGCTTTCATGAAAATGGAGTTCATAGTGATCCGTGCCTTTACCCCAAATAAAATCATTTGAAGTTAGCGAGGCAAGAGTATCCTGCCATAGTTCAAGACGGCGATTGCTCCCACCTTTTCCATTTGTTGGTATTATACTTTTGAGCTCATCTGCTTCCCGGGAAAAGGAGTCCTGGGCTTTCTGGGTTCCGCTTGTAAAAGCCCCCTTTTTCCAATAATCAGAAGTGTATAAATACAGGGGAAGTATCAGGCTCAGTAAAATAAATGAAGCTGAAATTATCCCGACGGCATGGTAATTGTTGTTTTCTTTTTTTTTCTTATCCTTCGTTGATAATTGAATGCCACCCTCATTTCTTTGCTTAGATGCAATTACTTTTTTAAGATAGATAATTAGAAATAGGAGCCCGGATATTCCGCACCCTCCCATCATTCCGACCCATGCCCCCCTTGCTAAGGATAAGGACAGTGCGGGAAGAAAAATAAAAAAGATAATCAGAAGCAGAAAAAACCTGAAGGATCTATTGCGGAGATAAAAGAAAAGCCCAACTGCCAAAGGTATAAGTGGGGCATGGTATTCAGCAGCAAAATTCTGGTTATAAATTAATGCTCCATAACCTGCTCGTGGTAAACGGTGGCTCCAATCTGTCCACTGATAGTGTTGATCCATAACCAGCAGGCATGATGCGATTCCACCAACCAGAATCGTGCTTAAAAAGAGAGATGTTCGTCTACGAGACCAGTTGAATTGGAAAAGTGAAAAAACAAGAACAAGGGGTAGAAAATGCCATTGGAAACTGGATATCCACGCACGTTGGAAGTTATGACTGTTAATTGATGACAGAATGACACTGAATAGAAAGATTCCACTGAAAATCAGAAAGCTTGGAGGATAATTGATAATTTTTCCATTCAGATGTGCCCGAATCCAAATTATGCCGATTACAAATGAGGTAATGAAGATGAAAACACTAAATTTAAGTGCTGCATTAACCATTAGGATAGGAATAAACCCGGGAACCCAATCATCTTGTTTAATTTCAATAAAAAATAACGGGGTGATGCTAAAAACCGCCAAGGAGAGAACAAAAAGAGTACCTTCAAAAAAGGGTGAAGTATGTTCATCTCGATTCATTAGAATTGAATACAGACTAAACTTTAAAAATGTATACTTAAAGAGTAATTACGGCATTACATCGTGTCTTAAAAGTTTTCATACTTTCAGGAGCAGATTCACAGAACGAGAAAATTAATCATAATTCGCGAATATGTATATTTCTAAAATATAAATTGTTCGGTTCTCCATGGTCTTGTAATCCGATATGACCTGAAATCGGTCGGTCAGTCACACCAGTGAGTTTACCCTCTCCTTTGCTGTCGAGCCAGTGATTTATAATTTCCACGCCGTTTAGATGAACTTTCAGGTGATGTCCCTGACACTGAATTTTCATTCGGTTCCATTGTCCGGGGTTTTTCGACATGTTTTTCTTCGGTCCGACAGTACGGATAATTCCCCCGTGATCATGGTGACCCATTTGGTTATCCGGCTTACCGAACGAGTCGAGAATTTGGCATTCAATTCCGGTTTTGACCGGATTTTTTGGATCCCCAATACGGAAAAACACTCCACTGTTTCCCTTGGGGGGGTATTTATATTCAAGGGTGAGGATAAAATCCCCAAATTTTTTTTTGCTGATTAAATAATCCGAATATCTTTGCCAGCCTTTTTGACCGGATTTGGGTTGAATGAGTAAGGATCCGTCTTTTTGGGGAAGCCAGTTCCCAGTGGTTTGCCAGTGAGTAAGGTCTTTTCCGTTAAAAAGAGAAATAAATCCGTCACTCCCTTTTTTTCCTTGATTGGCTAGGCAGAAGGAGAAAAGAACCAGTCCCAAACACACTAATCCAATAAATTTCACGCGCAGGGAGATTTATTTTTTACCCAGTTCTTTAATCTTTATATTTTTCCAGGCCACTTCGTAAGGACCAGCTTCCTTTTTTGATGGAGTGAACCTGCAAGTCCAACGAATCCTTTGGGGTGGGATTTGTGTTTTTCCTTGTCTGTGAGATTGGAAACCTGATTACCATTTACCCAGGTTTGAATACGGGGACCTTTGGCAACAATACGGTACTGGTTCCATTCACCATTCTTAAAGTGTTTATGAGGAGTCAGATCACTTTTGGGAGTCATCCATCCGCCCAGTGCTTCTCCATATACATAGCCTGATTCTGCACCCTTTTCCTTGGTTGCTTCGATCTCTACCTGCGGACCGTTTACGCGTCCATGTTTGTCACCCCGGTCTTTTTCTTTGTCTGTTAATTCCTTGCATTGAGAACGAATTTGGACACCGGAATTAAGTTCATTACTAATCAGTTTTACCTGAAATTGGAGTTCAAAATCACCGTATAATTTATCCGAGCAGAGAAAGGAATTGGGGCTGCCTTCCTTGGTTTTGCCAATGATTGTACCTTTTTCCACCCGGTAATCTGCTGTTCCGTTGAGCTGGGTCCATCCGTTCAGGGTCTTTCCGTCAAAGAGGGAAGTCATTTCTCCTTTATGATGCTTGGCAAAAAGACTGGTGGTTAATGAGGTTAAAAGAATGAGGAGTGAATATTTTTTCATATTTTTAAGGTTTTATTATTTTTATCTGTCTAAAATTAAGCGTATTATTTCTTCTTCTTTTTTGGTTTTCTGCGTGATTCAGCATGTTCCTCGGGAGTCATCCATGGACCGGGTGTAAATGTGATATCGCCCTTGGTGGGTAGTTTGACCCGGTTGGTTTTGTCTCCATAATCATCAAGTTTTTCATTAAGTTCGTCCTCCGAGACTGGATAGGTGGGTACGCCGGATGGGGGAACTTTTTCACCGGCAATCCAGGCAATGGTGTTGAGGACGAGCTGTCGGTAGCCATCAATGGCCCAGTTGCGGTGGTGGTGTCCACCGGTGAAGCCGGCTCCGCGTCCGCCCCCTCGGCGGGTAATTCCCCACAGGAGGGATTGGGTCTTTCCTTTGGCCAAATAGGCTGCCCGGGTCCAGATGTTGTTGATACGGAGAAGGTTTTTTTCGTTGGGGGTGGCGGCTCCAAGATTGAGGGAGTCGGGGTGGAGTTTGATATTGAAGTAGAATTCATCCACCGCCGCAATGGGGCCGACCCCTCGTGAGCAGTTTCATGACCTTTCTTCGGTTTTATATTTGCCCGCCAGAACGGGTTGACGGATATCCCGTTCTCGAAAAAGCCTCCGATCCAGGGAAGGTAGTATTGCTCGCCCTGTTCAACGCTTGGATGAACTGCATAGTGCATGAAGAGAACGCCGGTTTTTTTCTCTTTGACCAATTGGTCCATTTTTTCCCATCCATTCCCGATCACTTTGGTGCCATCGGCGTAGATCACGATGGCATCGGCATCGTCGAGAATGGAGTCATCCTCCGGCCATCCGGAGTGTACCGTTGCCTTTAGGTCTACTTTGTTCTGAGCATTGATATGCTTGGCCAGTAAATGGGAACCTGCCTGGAATTCATGATCCCCAGATGCATGGCTTTTTGCACCATAGAGGAAAACAACCTTGGCTGCATCAAGCGTGCTTAGGAACATTATGTTTAGCAGAAAAAGAGCAGGAATGGATAGTTTCATAATTTAGTAAAT
>JBJLCO010000002.1:0-39347 GCA_045567635.1 Opitutales bacterium
AACGCCGTTCAAATTACGGACGCCAATGCGATTGATTTGGGAACTGTTTCGGTAGGCGGTGCACTTACGGTGAATTCATCAGGCACCATTACGGATTCGGGTGCAGTGAGTGTGGCTGGACTGGCTACTCTCTCTTCAGGTGGAAAATCTATAACTTTGGGAGATTCAACAACTCTTGCTATGGGGAGTGTTGATTTTGCGGGTAGCACAGTGTCGATTACCGAGGGCGATGCAATGTCAATTGCTGCCTCCGAAGCAACAGGTGCGCTTAGCCTTACCGCGACCGGTGCAATTACTCAAACGGGTAGAATAGATGCCGACAACACCACATCTTTGATTAATACATCAGGTACGAATGACAATATCACCCTTACAAACACTAGTAATGATTTCACTGGTGCAGTAAGCGTGACTGCAACGGATTCTACGAGTGATGTTTCAATCACTGACGCAAACGCACTTAATTTGGGAACCGTTAGTGTTGGTCAAAACTTGACCGTTGGTACGACTGGTGCAATTACAAATTCCGGAAACATTACTGTTTCTGGTTTGGCTGTTTTCAATTCGAATGCAAATGCAATCACGCTGAATGGAACGGTCGCTCTCAATACATTGACGGTAAACGGAGGAGCAGTTTCTATTACGGAAACGAACGGTGTTATTCTAAGTGGCACAAGTGCTGCAAGTAGTTTTGATTTAGTCACCTCAACGGGAACAATCACCGATGAAGCGGGGGCAAGTTTGTCCGTGACCGGATTAACCAGCCTCAATACGGTGGATGATTCATTGATCACTTTGGATGGTACGAATTCATTGGCCACTCTTAACTTTGACGGAGGATTAGTGACCATTATCGAAGCGGATGGTGTGGAACTGACTGGAGACAGCAGTGCTTCCTCATTATCACTCACATTGAACGGCGGATCGCTTAGGGATTCAACTACTTCGAACTTGGTCGTGTCCGGTAATACCATATTGAATACCGATAGCGCAGTGGCTATCAGTTTGGATGGCAGTAATGATTTTCAGGGAACTTTAAGCATTGCCGCAAGTGGCACGGGAAATGTAGTCATTAATGACGACAACAGTCTTAAGCTAGCCGACGGAACAGTAGCTAAAAATCTGACCATCACCGCGGGTGGGGATCTTACTCAAGATACAACAAGTGGGTTTGTGGTCACGGGTACGACATCACTCGATGTGACCGCAGGCACAAACTCTGATATTACCTTAAATGGGGCAACCAATGATTTTGTTGGTGCGGTCACTGTTTCAGCTACCGATGCGAATTCAGTAGTTTCAATTATTGATGTGAATGATCTTATAATCTCCTCATTGGGCGATATAAATGTTGGAGCAATAACTGCAACGACAGGGACTTTGTCCATTACTTCTTCTACTGGTTCTATTAATGATGCCACGGATGATAATGTTGTCGACTTAACTGCAGGGGGATTAATTACACTCACTGCAGAAGACGAAATTGGAGATCATGCCACCTTTACGGATAAGGAGCTCGAATTAGCCGCGGGTTCTTCCGTAGACGCAACGAGTTCAACCGTAGGTGCGATCCGATTGGATGGACTGGGAGCTTTAACTTTAACTGATGTGGACACCGGAAACGGTATTATTACAGTAACTGCCGCAGGCTTGCTTACCGCCACAGATGTTGCTTCCCTTACCGATGATGATTCCAACGATATTACTCTCACAGGGGTTGGAATCGTTGCCGGATTAGTCAATGCAGGTTCGGTTGGAGATGTGACATTGAGTGCAGGCACGGGAGCAATTGCTCAGGATGGAACCGATGATAAGAATGATGTGATTGCACATATTCTAGTCGCGGACGCGACCACCGGAATCGATTTGGACACCACCGTGAATACTGCAAATCTTTCAGTGAGCGGTTCGGGAGCAATCATTATCGATGAAATGGACGCGATACTCTTAACCGATGTTGATACTGCCAATGGTGCAATCACTGTAACCGCAGGAGGTGCCATTACAGCCACGGATATTGCCTCTTTAACGGACAATGATTCGAATGATATTTCCATTACTGGTAACGGAATTGCGGCGACCCTGATCAATGCCGGAGCCACCGGTGATATTACCTTGAATGCAGGTACGGGGGCAATTTCGCAGGACGGAACAGATGACAAGGATGATGTAACTGCCGATGTATTGACCGCCGATTCTGCTACTGGCATAGATTTGGATGCTACCATTTCAAGTGCAAACCTTAGTGTGACCGGCACAGGAAGCATAATGTTGGACGAGCAGGACGCAGTGGTTCTTGCTGACATTGATACGGCAAATGGTGCTATTTCAGTTACGGCAGGAGGAGCAATTACCGCAACCGATCTTGCTTCCACCACTGATAGCGACGCAAATGATGTTAGCCTGACCGGTAATAACATTGCCGTTACGCTGATTAACGCCGGTACTTTAGGAGATGTAACCTTGAATGCAGGCACCGGAGCAGTGACTCAGGATGGAATCGATGATAAGGACGATGTCACCGCCGATGTTCTGACCGCAGATGCTGCTACCGGCATTAATCTCGACACCACGGCGGGGAGCAGCGATCTTTCTGTAACCGGTACCGGAGCGATTATTATCGATGAGTTCGATGCCATAGTCCTGTCCGATTTGGATACTGTTAATGGTACCATCACGGTCACCTCCGCGGGTGCCATGACTGCCACTGATGTACAGGCGGGAACAAATAAAAATATCTCCCTGACCACGACCGTAGGAGATGTTACCGGGGTGGGTACAGTCTCGGCAGGAACCGGAAATGTGACTATTCTTTCCGCCGGTTCGGTTATTGATGACGGACTTGCCACAACGGTAATTTCCGCCAATAACCTAGACTTAACCGCAGACATCACAACAGATACCAGCAAGGTGGAGATTGATACTAATGTGGACTCCGCTAGCATCACTGCAAGGGCAACGGATGTAGATGAGACGGACAGCATTATACTCGATGATGTTACGGTTACCACCTTGGACTTGGTTGCCGGAGTAAGTGTTTCAGACAGTGATGTAGCTGCCGATACGGACACCACTTCCAGTGTTACGGTTACGGGCGTAACCAAGATCAATGTGGGGGATGATGTAATTCTTAACGATGATGAGAATGTGTTCGGAGAAATCGATATCACCGCTGTTGACAAGGCAATTATTCGCGAAAATGACGCAGTCAGCGGAATCGTGGTAGCCAAATCTCTTCAAGTGCAGGGAACCAAAGGAATCACTCTCAAAGAAGGCACAGCCATTTCCAGTATTGCGGCACTTTCTGATTCATCAGCAAGCACACTTGCTGACTCCGAAATCCCAGCAGTACTTGTTTCTAACACCGGTGGTTTGGCGGTCGATGATTACTCTACGGATGCTGACCTTGCCCTCAACGGCGTTTCTCTTGTGAGCGATCTTACCAAGAAAGGTAAAATCGATATCAGGACAAAAAGTCCAATCACCGTTAATGCACCAATCTCCAACTCGGGAGAAGGGCAGATTATCCTGGCCGCTCTCGGAAATGCGGCGACTGATGATGTGACGGTTAATTCTTCCATTACCGGAGACGACCTTGAAATCTATGCCGGTGACTCGATTATTTTGGATGCCGCTGCTAGTCTGGTGATTGTTGACTCGGGTAACAACTATTCTGAATCGGCTGATTCCTCCAATTATGACCTTACTGGAATTTCAGGAGGTAACACTAAGCTTTATTATGGAACGGATTTCACCACGGGGACGGTACAAGCGGGAATTTCGACAGCGGATGTTGTAATTCATGATTTGACTACCTTAAACACGATTGTCGAAGTAGCGAACTCAGTGCGAACTGATTACATATTCGACGGCGTTTCCAACCGACTGACTTACGGAACGCCTGATCAAATTCAAGATGCGTATAATTTGTCAGATCCGAATATTGAATCTCTTGATATTTGGTCTTCTATGAACTACGGAAATGTTATCATGTCCAATGATCATTACGAAATTGAGGACGAGGAAGAGGCAAACATCACTATCCTGAAAGTAAGAGAATAATTTACACCTCGATTGACGAATCTTAGACCTATCCGGTTGGGTATTTAAGAAACCTTAGGAAAGGCAGAATTAATTATTTAATCTGTCCACCGCACTACTTTCTTGAATTTTAAGTTGGTTTAGGTGAATTTTAATTTACTTTGCTTGTGGTGGTGCGGGATCCTCATATCCGGCACTTCCCGGTCCTTTGTGATGAGGCGGTTGCCGCGACAAATTCCAGTGGGCAAGTAACCAAATGGAAGCGAACAAGGCGGCCAGGCTAATAATGATAAACCACTCCAGCTTGGACTTCTTTCTTTTACTCATTTTCCGGTATTAAATAATGTTTTGGTGGTTTGTCTCCAGAATTTGTCAATCCATTCATTCCTGAAAGGAGTTTAAGTTAGCGTTGGCATGGTTTTTGTCAAATTTTCTTGCCATCGGGTGAGGGCGAATTAGGTCTGTTTAAGTCAGTTTATGAATTATATAATCGGTTTTGAGAACATATTTTATTGAGCATAGTTTACATGAAATCCAAACTTCTATTTGCTTTACTCTTTTCCCTGACCCTTTTTCTTGCCGCCAGTGGTCAAGGGACTGGAATCAGTGGCAATGCCCCGGCGGTTTCTTTTTATGTCGGCATAGGAGAGGGCAGCTTTGGTGAAGATCCACACCCGGTCCATGGAGTGGAGTGTCCGAGTGGTGGGTTTATTGTCGGTGGAAAAAGTATTGATTCGGGGGGGGCATGGGATGGATTTGCACTTAAGGTTCATCCATCGGGGTTATCCGGTTATCAACACCTGAACTCCCCGGGTGAGGAAGGGGCTTCCTATTCCTGGAGTGTGACCTTTGGAAGCAGTGGAAAAAAGGATGGGGTTAACAATCTGGCCACGGTGGGCGACGCCGTTTTTCTGGGTGGATTTAGTGGTGTGAGTGACGGGAGTCAGGATGCGTACCTTGCCAAACATTCCACGACTACGGGTGCCAAAATATGGGAGTCTTTTCTTCCCGAGTCTCCCAGTGGTCTTTCTTCTGCCTATGAGGTGGTTATTGCGACTCCGGAGGGTGGTCTGATTACCGGTGGGGTTTATGATTCAGCCTTGGACGGATTGGAAGGGTTTAAGTCGTATGGGAACCCATCGAGTGGGAGTGCCTTTGTCGCTTATTTTTCGTCGGCACAGATTGCCTCAAATGTAGCTCCCACCGCCCCGGCCTGGCGGAAAAACTTTTCTGATTCACTCACCGTCAAGGGAATCCGTCCCATTGGAGGGGCGGGCGAATTTATAATACTGACCTCCCTTTCTGAAGTTCCGCATATTCCCTGTCTTATGCGGCTCGATGCCACCGGAAATATTCTTTGGCAAAAGAATTATCCCACCCGTGGAGAACCCACCGATGTATGCGTACTCGCGAAGGATGGAACCGCAACGGGACTTGCTTTTTGCGGCCATGGGGGAAAGTCAGAAGGTACCCTTGATTCCTTTCTGACTGTGCTTGATCTTGACGGAAATGTTTCATGGACCCGCACATTTGGCGACCCGAGCGGGGGAGTGGGGAAATTTACCGGTCTTTCTTCAGGCAATCCAAAATTGATTTACGATGAAAGCTGGGGAATCTGCGCCACCGCGGATGGTGGCATGCTTGTGGCTTCGGGCACGGGAATTGAGGGCTGTGATCCATGGAAAGGAAGCGATTCCAATCAGACGAGGATTTCGATCCTTAACGAATGTGTGGCTGATCCGAGGACGGATTGGCGGGGGATGGTGACGAAGTTTGATGCGTCAGGAAACCAGATTTGGCAAAGAGTGGACTCCTTTATGCCCCCTAACGGAGAAAACGCTTCCTCGTCGGCTTGTGAGTATCTTGTGCTCGCAAAGGACGGGAAAATTCTTTCGGTCAATGACGAGGCTTTCGGGGTGGGTCTTTTGGTCATGGAACCGGAACCTACGATTTCGAATTCAGGAGATATTCTCGTTTCCACCGCGGTTGACTCAGGAAACGGATGGAAAAATCTCGATTGGTTTGGAAGTTTTCGGTCTTTTTCCTCCGGTTGGAAATACCATGCCACCATGGGATGGATTTTTACAACCCCCCAGTCCCTTGATTCGATTTGGTTTTACGATCAATCGTTGGGCTGGTGCTGGACCAGACAAACGAATTATCCTTATATTTGGAGAGACTCACCTGCCGGTTGGCTTTATTTCTTGAAAAATTCAATTCCTAGAGCCTTCTACAAGTATTCCCAAAGTGCATGGACCAAGCTTTAGCGGTAGGGGAATGGAAAGCCAAAAATACTGGAAAATGGTGGGAGATGGCAGATTCGAACTGCCGACCTCTACGATGTCAACGTAGCGCTCTAACCAACTGAGCTAATCCCCCCTTCTTGGGCAACCCTTTTTCTGCATAAGAAAGTGCAAAGTGTCAATTCAGTTGAATGAGATTAAGGATGAACGAAATACTAGACTTTACCCTTGGCCATAAAGTTATACTATAAAAGCTCTAAAATGAAAAAAGCGTTAATTACAGGAATCACGGGACAAGACGGTTCTTACTTGGCTGAGTTATTATTGGAGAAGGGGTATGAGGTACATGGTATCGTGCGCCGTGCTTCGTCCTTCAATACATCCAGGTTGGAACATATGTATAAAGATCCACTTGTGGATGACACCAAATTATTTTTGCACTACGGGGACTTGGCGGATGCGGTTCAGTTGGTAAAGTTACTTTATCAATTACAACCCGATGAGATTTACAATCTTGGAGCACAGAGTCATGTACGGGTGTCATTTGATATTCCTGAGTACACGGGGGATGTCACGGGAGTGGGAGCAGTGAGGATTTTGGAAGCGATTCGCGAGGCCGGATTAGTAGAAAAAGTCAGGTATTATCAGGCTTCCTCTTCAGAAATGTTTGGTAAAGTACAGGAGGTTCCACAGGTTGAAACGACTCCATTCTGGCCCCGTTCGCCTTATGCCTGTGCAAAAATGTATGCCCATTGGTTAACCGTGAATTATCGGGAATCCTACGGTTTACATGCGAGTAGTGGAATCCTGTTTAATCATGAATCTCCGCGCCGTGGAGAAACATTTGTGACCCGTAAAATCACTCGGGCGGCAACGCGAATCAAATTGGGATTACAGAAAAAATTAATCCTTGGAAATCTCGATTCAAAGAGAGACTGGGGATACGCCAAGGAATATGTTGACGCAATGTGGTTGATGCTGCAACAGGATGAACCGGATGATTATGTGATCGCCACCAATGAGACTCACACCGTTCGGGAGTTTTTAGAGGAAACTTTTTCCTGCCTTGAATTGGATTACAAGGAATTCGTTGGTTTTGATCAAAAATATGAAAGGCCTGCTGAAGTGGATCTTTTAATTGGCGATGCCAGCAAGGCAGAGAAAAAACTGGGATGGAAACCCAAGGTCACTTTTAAAGAACTGGTCTCCATCATGGTGGAGGAGGATATGAAACTGGCTGAGCGAGAAAAAGCGTTATCTGAGGCCAATCTGGGTTGATGAAAAAAATATTTATAACCGGACACAAGGGAATGGTAGGGTCCGCACTGATTCGTGCCTTGAATAGAAGAACGGATGAATATGAAGTCATTACCCGTAATCGAACTGAACTCGACTTATGTGATCAGCAGGCAGTCAAAGGTTTTTTAGAAAAGGAAAGGCCCGAATATCTTATCAACGCAGCGGGTCGTGTCGGAGGTATTTTCGCAAATAACACCTATCCCGCAGATTTCATCCGCGAAAATTTACTTATCAATTCCAATCTTGTTCATTCCTCTTTTGAATCCGGGGTGGCTCGTTTTCTTAACTTGGGGAGCTCCTGCATTTATCCCCGCGACGCCGAACAGCCCCTCGTAGAAAAATCCCTTCTTTCCGGACCTTTGGAACCCACCAACTCGGCTTATGCGATTGCCAAGATTGCCGGACTTGAAATGTGCAGACACTACCGTAGTCAATACGGTGTGATGTTTCATTCTGCAATGCCAACCAATCTATATGGCCCGGGTGACAATTACCATCATGAGAATTCTCATGTGTTGCCTGCTTTGATTCGTCGATTTCACGAAGCAAAACTGGCTGGTTCTTCGGTAGTCACGATTTGGGGTACGGGCACCCCAAGGCGGGAACTTTTGCATGCGGATGATTTAGCGGATGCATTGATATTTTTATTATCGGTGGATAATCCACCGGATTGGATTAATGTTGGTTCGGGGACGGATCAATCCATTCTTGAACTAGCAAATTTGGTTAAAAGTGTAGTCGGTTTTGAGGGGGAGATACAAAATGATCTCAGCAAGCCAGATGGGACTCCAATTAAAAGGCTCGATGTCACTCTACTGGAACAACTGGGTTGGCAGTCAAAAATTTCCTTGGTCGATGGGATTCAGCTTACTTATGAAGACTTTTTGAAGTCTGAAAAGGACGGTACCTTACGAATTTAGCACGGTAAACTACTCAAATTGTTTACGAAAGTTTTTGAATTCATCGTGGAGCTCCCTTAATTGGTAGCGCAGTGCTTCCACTTCGTCCTTTAGGTCAGTGAATTCAGTGGTCATTTCTTCCACTTGGTCGATTCTTTTATCCGGGCCCGGCACATAAACGGACATTCCATCATTCATTTCCTCGACAACGGGTGGGGGTGCCAATCGATGGTACCACCTTTTCTCCTTTTGCCCGGGTGCAGGATCCATAATATTGACCAAAGAAGGTTCCCGGTCTTTTAATTCCTGAAGTGTATCTTCCACATCGGAAATCCCGTCAAAGGAAAACATTCGACTTGCCCGGGTATTCAGTTCACCTGTGGTTTGTGGTCCGCGATTGAGCAGTTCCGCCAAGAGAGCCCGTTCAGCCTTAATCAAATCAAGTTCTTTTTCCGCATTATGTTGAAATTTGGGAACCCTGGAACCCACCAAATCCACCCGATGGACAAGTCGCTTGACTCGTAGTTCCTCAATTACCTGCCTAACTTCATCTTCCTCAAGACTGGAACGGGGAAGCCGATTGTTCTTCTGATTACAGGCGTTAACCAACCCGGTTCAGGCTCATGGGGTAATACTCCGGTGTGGTGAGTTCTTTTTCGATCAATGAACCCAAAACTCTCGTTTCCTCAAAACTTAGTTCAACAAGTTCGGCGGGTGGGGAATCGTCCTCTTCCATTTTATAGATTCAAAAGAGAAGAAAAAATGGGTTGAGAGGCAGCTCGCAAGAGCCGTTAAAGGACATTAAGAGTCTGAGACCACGCTCACCAGACGATGAGGCTTATCAAATTCTACTTTACCTGGAGCGAGCGCAAAAAGTGTGTGATCACGACCTAGTCCAACATTCGCACCTGGATGATACTTGGTGCCTCGCTGTCTCAGAATTATGTTTCCCGCCAAAACTGTTTCCCCGCCAAACTTTTTCACCCCTAAGCGCTTGCTGTTACTGTCCCTACCGTTTCTGGAAGTACCCTGTCCTTTTTTATGTGCCATGTTAAAATTCTCTGAGTTTCTATTTTAAGTCGATTGATTCAATTTCAATTACAGAAATATGCTGTCTGTGACCTTTTCTACGTTTGTATCCCTGTCTTCTCTTCTTTTTGAAAATAATTATCTTCTTATCTTTCTTATTTTCAAGGATTTTAGCTTTTACTGTTGCACCCTCCACGGTTGGGGTGCCAAAGGTAGCTTTACCTTCGTCCACAAGCATTAAAACCTGATCAATGCTTACTTGATCACCTTCGTTCGTGTCGGGGTAGCGATTAACAAATAATTTATCGCCTTTTTGTACAGTAAATTGACTGCCTTGTGTTTGGATAGTGGCTTTCATGATAAGAAATCGTGTAATAAAACAATTTACTTCGTGATTGGCAAGCGTCATCTTGATAACTTAGTCCTTCGCCGACAGCTTATTATTGCCGATTTGAAAATGTTAGACTCCGATCATCAGGTGGACCACCAAACAGTACTCCGATATTTTGAAACCCGTGGGGTTTTAGATCATTACGAAGAAGCTGCCCGCCGCGTGGGATTATGGGCTTCGGAAGAATTGGTGTTTCGAAAGTCCTTTCCCAGTCGTCAGGCAGATCTTTTGGAATTGGGTTGTGGAGCGGGCAGGATTAGTTTCTCCCTCTGGATGATGGGTTATGAGAAATTAACCGCCACAGATGTTTCAAAAAAAATGATCAAACGGTCATTGCACATACAGAAAGAAAGGAAAACTAAGATTAACTTTTTACAAGCAGACGCCATTAAGTTGTCATTGGATTCCAATTCTTTTGACGGGGTAATTTTCGGTTTTAACGGGTTAATGCAAATTCCACACCGTGAGAATCGCAAGAAAGCGATGCGGGAGTGTTTTCGTGTACTCAGACCCAATGGAAAGTTTGTTTTCACTTCACATGATCGCTCGCTCCCGAAATGGAAAAAATTTTGGCAGAACGAACGGAAAAAATGGAAAATCGGATTAGAGGATAAAAATCTGGTCGAGTTTGGCGACCGCTATGGAGATACGCCCAACGGTAAGCTTTTCATTCATGTTCCGGACACGGCAGATATTCGAAAAGATCTAAAAGAATCCGGTTTTCTGTTGGAACGGGATGTTTTACGGTCTCGTGTCTGCGATGAATCGCAAACGGTTAAAGACTTTTCAGATGAATGCCGCTTTTGGATTGCCCGCAAACCGGGTGACAATTCCTAGTGATCATTTAAGCATTCTAAATCCAGATTCATTTGTGCCACCCGGGTGGCGGGGCCCGTCATTTGAACATTAAATTGGTCGTCAATCATAAGTCCAATTTCTCCACCGGGCATTTCCACAGTTATTTTTTCATCGCACGCCCCCATTTTCCGGGCCACCGCACCCGCGGCTGAACTACTGCTCCCGGATGCAAGGGTGTATCCGGCACCGCGTTCCCAAATTTCAATCCTGATTCGATTGCGGTCGAGGATTTGCAAAAACTGAACATTGGTACGGTTGGGGAAATTGGGATGGTTTTCGAGGGCAGAACCCAGTTCCATGGCTAAGGATTGGTCAACTTGATCCACCGGGATCACGCAATGTGGATTTCCGATGGTCGCCGCATAATATTGCATGCGTTTCCCGTTCACCTCAATTGTTTCGTCACAAACTTCCCTCGAATCACCCTCAATATTTACCGGAATAACATCGCTATGAAAGCGAACTGTACCCATTTCCACGACAATTTCGGAGAGGTCTTGCGATACCTGACAGGTTACGATTCCGCCAAGAGTTTCCACTTGAAATGGTTCGGTGGAAACTTTCCCGCTATCACGAAGATAACGGGCAAATATTCTCAACCCGTTTCCACTTTTTTCCGCCTCGCTCCCGTCAGGATTCAGTATTTTTAATTTGAATTCCGCCTGTTCTGAATCGGTTGGACCTAAAAGAATACCGTCTGAGCCGAGGCCAAAATTACGATGACAGATTCTAATAATTTCTTTCTCGGAAAAGGAGATTTCTTTTCCTTTCGGATCGAATACCAGATAATCGTTTCCAAGGGCATGATATTTTTCGAATTCCATATAATTTTTTCCTTTATTTACTACAAGTCTGATTGGTTGATTCTCGTTTTTACCCAATCAACTACAAGTTGATCTTTCATTTCCGCTTTTTGTACAACTTGAAGAAATTCTGCCGGGTGGATGTCGTGCCTGGCAAAGAATGCCCGGTCTCCTCCACAGCAAAACATAGTATCTGCAGGGAGTTCACCCCGAAGTTTAGCTCGGGCTTTTACCAGTATTCTTGGCAACCATCGGATTCCTTCAATCTCTTCGGTCTTACCCGGCAGCGTTTGAGAATCAAGTAGTTCAATCGAGGGAATGCGTCTCTGTTCCTCAATGAAAAAAGTTCTTCGAATGGAGTGGATGAGAATAAAAGTGGCCAGGTCGGGGGCACCTTCGCAAATCCAGTCCTCCACATAATCGAAGATATCCATTTTATTGAGCCCAATGCTGTGAAGAAAAGAAAGATCTTGCTGAATGGGAAAGGTATCCGGAGAAGTATTGCCATCCCGGTAGAGTTTCTCTGCGTTTTCCCAAATGCGCACCAATTGCTTTTGAAAATTATAATTCATCACGATGTGATTGAATAAATCCGAATTTGTTCAAGTCAATATTTTATGCGAGTCGAAAATCGAGTTGTTTATCGGAGATAAAAACCTTATCGATTTGCACGCCAATTTCCTGACCCAATTTTAAGCGAAGTTTTGGATTTCTTGCGACTAATGCAGTCCCATTGGAAGAAACCCGGTAACCCAGATCACGGGGTAGGGTACGAATGGGCACGAATCCACGGGCCAGCGTTTCAATTAATTCGATAAAGAATCCACGCCTGGAAATTTCGGTTATCATCGCCCGGTGTATAACCGGAGGCTTTTTGCCCAAATCTCTCTTGTAATAAAGCAGCAACTTGTCCTTCACTGACTCCCTTTCCGCATCCACGCTGTTCCGTTCGGTCAGGGATAGATGCTTTGCGGTTCCTTCGAGTCGGGTGATATCTATTTTTTTTCTTTTATTACCTCGGACATGGCCTTCTATCGTGCGGTGGACGATCAGGTCGGCATACCGTCGGATAGGCGAGGTAAAGTGAAGATAATCATTCTTGGCCAATCCGTAATGTCCGTCCGGAGTACTTCGATAGCACGCCTGTTTTAAACTGCGGAGAAATTTGATTCGAAGAACCTGGGCAAGTGGATGCTTATTCATCGCATTGAGCATTTTAGTCACTTCTTTCCGCCCCGTTAATTCTCCGCATGAAATTCCAAAGATCTGAAGGAATGCACGGAGCTCTTCGAGGTTTTCCGGATCCGGATCGGGGTGAACGCGAAAGACACCCGGTAATTTTTGTTTTCTTAATTCAACCGCCACCCTTTCATTCGCCAAAAGCATAAACTCCTCAATCATATGGTGACTTTCATCGCTCTCGGATTGCAAAATCTTTTCGGGTTCCCCTTTGTCATCCACTAAAATTTTCACTTCCATGGATTCAAGGTCAAGGGATCCCTTTTTCATTCGTTCAGTTCGAAGAAGGGAAGCTAAAGAAGCTATTTTACGAATATTTAACTGAAGATTTTTCAGTAAAGTATTGGAAATTTCATCGAGTGTTTTCCCGGGGTTCCCGGAATAACGGCTTGGGGGTGGCTTGGCAGATTTGATGGCTTCCAAGTCATTCTCCCTCAGGAATAAACCCGCTTGTTCATAAGTCAGTCTTTTGTCACTTAGAATAACGGATTCCGTGATTTTAGACCGGATAACCTTTCCTTCTTTTGAAAACACAAAGAAAACCGATTTCACGAGTCTTTCCTCACCTTCCACCAAACTACAAATTCCGCTTGATAAACGATGGGGAAGCATGGGCACTACTTCACCGACAAGATAAGTGGAATTTCCCCGGCGCTGGGCTTCCCGGTCCAACGCACCTCCCGGTTGTACATAATGAGAAACATCCGCAATGTGAACCCCGATTTCACATTCTCCATTCTTTAATTCCTCGACCGACAGGGCGTCGTCAAAGTCACGGGCATCAAGCGGATCAATGGTCAGAGTGAAAACATTTCGCAAATCTTTTCGATTTTTAATATCTTCTGCAGAAACTTGTTCCGGACACGAATCAGCTTCCTTGTTTACTTTATCCGGAAAAGTTCCACTCAGACCATATTTGGCCAAAATTCCCTTGTGGTCTGTGAGGGGATCATCACTCGGCCCAAGTACGCGGATGATCTTACACATTGGTATACGTGCAGGCGGATCCCAGCGAACAAATTGGGCGAGGACTTTATCATGTTCCACCGCACTGCGCTGGTCACCTAAAATTTTAAAGGGAACAAAAAGCCTCGAATTTTCTGCCTGAACGAGAGAACGGCCTAAATCTTTTCGCAAATAGCCAAGAAAATCTTTGGTTCCACGTTTAATAATTTTCCGTACTTCATAACGGGCTTTGGACGGTTTTTTTTGCCTTTTTTTCCGATCAAATTTCTTTTTTTTCGGGGGCAATGCATAAAGTTCAACCGTGTCTCCGTGTATGGCAGTTCCGGAAGATCCCTTGGCGAGTGCGATGGGTTCGTTGTGCCCTTCGACATGAACTTTTGCCCGCCCGTGCTTTCCAAAATATAAAACTCCGTGGACTTTACCTTTGCCCACGGAGTTTATAAATATTTAGAATGTGGAAAAACTGGATAATTCCTAATCCTTGGTCATTTCCCAGCCAATGGGGAGGGCAGCGGAAATGTCGTTGGTGGGTTCGGCTTTCTTGTCCGCACCATCTTCTTTGTTGATTGCAGCAGTAAAAATACCGTTTTCGTCCTGTCCTTTAGTATCATCGTACCAACGGATTGTACCGTCACTGAAGAGAACATGACCTCCCTCACCCGCCCACGGGGAGTCGACTTGCCACTTATCTGAACCGGATTCAAGGCCGCGCGTCCAAATGACTGGGTAGGCTCCGCTTTTCAAATTACGATTGAACTTTCTGCTTTCGGCATCGTCTCCCGGAATAGCAATGGAATACCCAATTGCATCCTTAACACCATCGAGCTCGCCATATTCGCTGGGAATTTGGGAAGGTATTCCGTCTCCACTCTCGTCCTCGACTAAATCGCGAACTTTTTCATCATCGGGAAGGAACCAAAGTTCGGGTCGGGTATCATTCGTTTTCTTGCGGTACCAAATCGCAAAGTCAGCCGCACTTTTCACATCATCACTCATGGGAAAACTAAATTGGCTACTGGTAACGAGGGACTCGTAAATTGTTTTTAAATTCTTTTGGGCAGCGGTACGCCCCGCAGTTCCGAACACATCACCAAATCCAACAAAAGCAATGCCGGCTAAAATTCCAATAATGGTAATGACAACAAGTAACTCAATAAGGGTAAAACCTCTTTTCTTGGGATAGTTTTTATTCATATGGTGTTTGAATTTGGTATTAATGTATTGGATGAGACTGATTAATAGGGTAATGCAAATTGTTCACAAAGAGCAAGTGCCTTCTTTTGGGCATCCTCGACCACGGAAGAATTTTCGGGGTCATTGAGAACCAGCGAAATAATTTCTGAAATGATCTGCATTTCATTCTCTTTCATTCCCCGCGAGGTGACAGCAGGTGTACCAATTCGTAGACCGCTCGTTTGAAATGGACTCCGGGTCTCCCCTGGCACGGTATTGCGGTTTAAGGTCACATTGGCTCCATCCAAAGCAATCTGCCCTTTCTTGCCAGTAAGTTCAGGATGGGAAGGACGGAGGTCGAGGAGCATTAAGTGGTTATCGCTTCCGCCACTGACCAGATGAAAGCCTTTTTCACTCAATGCACCGGCTAAAGCGGATGAGTTCTTAATTACCTGTTCTTGATAATCAACAAATGAAGATTTTGCGGCTTCTGCGAAACAGGTGGCTTTGGCCGCAATTACATGCATCAAAGGGCCGCCCTGGTTGCCGGGGAAAACCGCGGAGTCAATGGCTTTCGCATATTCTTCTTTGCACAATATTAGACCGCCACGGGGACCGCGGAGTGTTTTGTGGGTGGTGGTGGTTACAAAGTCGGCGTGCGGAACCGGGGAGGGGTGTAGGCCGGCCGCCACCAAGCCGGCAATATGGGCAATATCAGCCAACAGAAGAGAACCGCAAGCCTTCGCAATCGTGCCCATTCTTTCAAAATCGATTATTCGTGGATAGGCGGATGCTCCAACGGTGATTAATTTTGGTTTTTCACGATGGGCGATTTCTTCGATCGAATCGTAGTCAATAAATCCAGTGTTTGGATCCACCACACCACCCCATAATTCACGACATCGTATAGCATACCGCTGCAATTCTTGGGGTGTCCATGAGTGAGGTGGCCGCCATCCTCGAGGCTCATTGTTAAAATTTTGTCATTGGGCTGGAGCATGGCAAAATAAACGGCCGTGTTTGCCTGACTACCCGAGTGGGGCTGAACATTGGCATGTTCAGCACCAAAAAGTGTTTTTGCTCTTTCAATCGCAAGACTCTCCGCCACATCCACATGCTCGCAGCCCCCGTAGTATCGTTTGGCTGGATATCCCTCCGCATATTTATTTGTCAGCACGCTACCGGTTGCCTCGATCACAGCGGGAAGAGTGAAGTTTTCAGATGCAATCAATTCGATGTGGGTGCGTTGCCTTACTCTTTCTTTTTCAATCGCGTTAAAAATCTCGGGATCGAGCTCAGCAAGAGGAGTCGGATCGAGAAAAGAGGTGGATGATATTGATGAAGTTTCTGAATTATACATGATGTTTAAAGGTAATTTACAATATTAGAGTGTTTTCTCAACCCAGTTTAGCAAGGATGGCAATGATTCTTTCATCCGGTCTCTGCATTCCCGGTAAACCTCAATGTCCTGCCCGTATGGATCGGGCAGTTCTTTGGTGCCTCCTTCGACAAATTCACGCATTAAAAAGATTGAGGTGCTTTCTGGAACTTCGAAGTACATGTTGAGCAGGGCACGATGAGACTCGGTCATGCAAAAGATGGCGGAGGCATTTTCCAAAGTGGCCCGCGTGAGGGCGGCACTTCGGTGATCGGAAATATCCAAACCTACTTCCTTACAGGCTTGGATCGAGTGATCGGATGCCTGATCACCATCCATCGCGGATATACCGGCGGAAAAAACTCGTATATTTTTCTTAATCTTCGATTCCGCCAATGCGTGTTCGAATAGTTTCTCGGCCATGGGACTACGGCACACATTGGCGGTGCAGACGAACACCACCAACTTTTGTTTTTTTCTTTCCTTTTTCTCCCGGCTTTTTTTTCCCATAATCGACTTTATCTTTTTCTCGGTGTTCGAATAAAAAGGCAAGTTTGAATCAACTTATATTCTTGAAAACTCCCGATGTCCGATATCTTTGCGAAAATATTTGGAAGTAAAATGTACCTGGTCACATAGATTGTATGCACGGTCACGTGCCTGCACTAAATCTTTACCCCATCCCACGGCACCGAGCACCCGTCCTCCCGCTGTCACAACTTGATCTTGTTCATTCAACTTGGTTCCCGCATGGATGAGCTGACATTCATTCGGATTAATTTCATTCTCGGTGATCACTTCACCCTTTGGATAAGCTTCCGGATAGCCTTCACTGGCAAGGACAACTATCATGGCGGATTGATTTTTGATATTTAAACGGTCGGGCAGAGTCTCTCCCCGTGCTGATTGAATAAGAACCGGAACAAGATCATCCTCAACCAGTGGCAGGATTACCTGGGTCTCCGGATCTCCGAACCGTACATTAAATTCAAGCACCTTGGGACCGTTTGAAGTAAGCATTAGCCCAATGTAAAGTGTTCCCCGGAAATCAATCCCGTCCTGCCTAAGCCCCTTTAAAGTGGGAATAACAATTGAGCTCTCATACTCGGCCAGCATGTCAGCAGTTACCAGCTTGGTGGGAGCATAGGCTCCCATTCCGCCGGTATTTAATCCAGTGTCGCCTTCCCCCACTTTCTTGTGATCCTGACTCATGGGGAGGGCAAGATAGTTTTCACCCGAACAGATTAAATGGAGCGAGGCTTCTTCTCCCTCAAGAAACTCCTCCACCACCACTTCCCTGCCGCTTTCACCAAAACTTGAACCGTCTAGCATGTCCCGTACAGCGCTTTCCGCTTCGCTCCTGGTGGAACAAATTAAAACTCCCTTGCCGGCGGCTAGTCCACTTGCCTTTATGACCACGGGCATCGAGCATGACCCAAGATAATCAATGGCGGGTTCAACCGTTTTAAAATTTCCATAATCCGCAGTGGGAATCTGGTGGCGGGCAAGAAAATCTTTGCTGAACGCCTTGCTTCCCTCCAATTTAGCCGCTGATTTATTGGGACCGTAGGCAAGAATTCCTGCTTGACTGAGTGCATCGACCGCCCCGTTGCAAAGTGGGACTTCCGGTCCCACCACCACGAAATCCGCATTCTCTGTTTGGGCGAGTGAAACAATTTCCTCGTTGTTCCCCACATCGATAGGCAATGTGGTAAATTCTTTGCTTATTCCCCCATTACCGGGGGCGACCACCACCTGGTTGACCCGAGAGCTATGTGCACAGACCTTGGCTAATGTGTGTTCTCTGCCTCCGCTTCCGATAATAAGCACTTTCAGATTTTCATTGTTCATAGAATTCGATTTCTTCCAAAATTATCAACAAGTCGAGGTAATTTTAATATTGTGAAGAACTAATTGTGTAATTTTCTTTCCTTTAGGACGAAATTTGCCTAACTCGATTGATATGCGGGTATTTTTTATTGGAATTTGTGGAACCGCGATGGGAAACGCGGCCGTTTTACTGAAAAAGCAGGGTCACGAAGTGGCCGGTTCAGATCTCGGTGTTTATCCGCCAATGTCTGATGTTCTGTCTGCATCCGGAATTGAGTTGTTTGAGGGATTCGATGAGGGGGCACTCCTTCTATGGCATCCTGACCGGGTAGTGGTTGGAAACGCTGTATCAAGGGGGAATCCACAGGTGGAATATATTTTAAGAACCCGAAAAATTCCCTTCGTCTCTCTTCCCCAGTTGATTGGAGAGGATTTAATTAAAAAACGACCATCTTTAGTGGTTGCTGGTACGCACGGAAAAACGACCACGACCTCGCTCGCGGCTTTTGCATTAAACCAAATTGGATTTTCTCCGGGATACCTGGTGGGTGGGGTACCACTGGATTTACCTTCCGGGAATGAACTTGGTTCGGATGGGTCTCCCTTTGTCATTGAGGGAGATGAATATGACTCCGCTTTTTTTGATAAACGGAGCAAATTTATTCACTACCGCCCGAGAATTTTGATTTTAAATAACCTCGAATTTGACCATGGGGATATCTTTCGTGATTTGGAGGATATTTCCCGAAGTTTCTCCCATCTTCTGAGAATCGTTCCTTCCCATGGGTTTGTCCTGCGCAATGGAGATGATGAAAATATTCGATCTCTGCCGGATACCCCATGGTGTACTGTTTTTTCAGTGGGGACAGGTGAAAATAATGATTTTCGGATTGCAGATTTTACTGAAGATGAAAAGGGAACAAAATTTGATCTTTTTTGGCGGGATACCCCAATCACATCGGTGAATTGGCAAATGCCCGGCGAGTATAACGCCCGAAATCTTGCCATGTCCTGCCTCGCTTCCGTTCTTGCACAGTCAATCACAAATCAAGCGGAAGTCGATTTGGATAATCCATTTTCGGGTTTGGTCATTCCCGATTATTCAGATTGTCGGGGGGTGAAAAGAAGGCAGGAAACCTTGTGTAATGATTCCGCTTTGACGGTAATTTCAGATTTTGCCCATCACCCCACTGCGATTGAGGGTACCTTAAGATCTTTATGTGCCCGTTGGCCGGGGCGGAAGATTATCGCCTGTTTTGAACCGCGTAGTAACACAGCAGTCACCAATATTTTTCAGGATCGTTTTGCAGATGCCTTATCCGTGGCAGATGAAGTCATGCTCGGAGCGGTGCACCGGGCGGAGAAGATTCCGCCCGATCAAAGGATAAATACTCAGGCAATGATTGAGCGTATTCAGACAAACGGAAAAGCGGGTCGTTGTTTCTCAAGCAACGTTGAGTTAGGTCATTATTTAATCGGAGCAAAATACGAAAGCCAATCGTCCCTGGTGGTGTTCTTTTCCAATGGATCTTTTGACGGGGAGATCGAAAAGTTTGCCCAGTTTGCCCGGCAATCCAAGAAATGATGAAGGAACTGATCAATAAAGTAGTGGCGGAGTCAAAACTGGCCAACAGTTCCATTCACGGGGTGTCTCATTGGAAAACGGTGGAAAGAAACGGGGTTTATTTATGCCAGTTTAATGCAGCGGATATTGAAGTCGTGCGGTTATTCGCACTCTTTCATGATTCAAAAAGGGAAAACGATCACCGTGACCTCGAACACGGTCCCCGGGCCGAAATATATCTCCGTACAATTTCAAAGTTGGTTCCGTTAAACCCTGACCAGTTTGAAAATCTCTGTATTGCCTGCAGGACCCACACCGTGGGAAAGGTTGCTGAAAACATAACCATTGGAACCTGCTGGGACTCCGACCGTTTGGATATTGGTCGGGTGGGAATCAAACCGCACGAGAAATTCATGACCAATGAGGAGGCACAAAGAATTGCCCGCGAGGAGGACTCTCAAATATTGGATGACTTCGCTTTTGAAGGAATTATTTAAAATTTGTAGATTTTATCTCAATGATCCATTTTCGATGGGGTCCCGAGAGGGTAATTTCGTTTATTTTTTCCCATTGAACCCATTCGAGACATTTCTTTTTCAGATCACAATTTGGATTCAGGGAAAATTGGTGAATTGATTCCTCATATTCCACTTGTCCGATAGTTCTTTTCCTGACGGCGAGAAATTTCCCTTTGAAGGATACCTCGGATTCGATATTTTGAGGAAGTTCATAAATTCCTGCCATACGAGTTGCTTTATTTTGTGGTTTTTGAAGAAGGATAGCCCCTTCTTTTTCGATCCAAAAACGGGTCACTTTTTGATGGAATTTTTTCTTTTTGGCTAAAACCGGAAAATTTTCCGGATCCCCCTGTTTTCCGCATCTGCAGAAATTATAAACCGGACAGATCGTGCAGAGCGGTGATTGCCTGTGACAGAGAGTGGCACCCAGTTCCATGACTGCCTGGTTGTAATCGCCGGGTCTTTGATGGTTGAGAATCAGTGTGGCTATAGGGGCCAGTTTTTTTTGAGCACTTGCACCGTCTTTGAAGGATTCCCCATAAGCAAAAATCCGGGTGAGTACGCGGACCACATTGCCGTCGCAAACCGCCTGAGGCTGGTTGAAGGAAATACTGGTGACCGCGGAGGCAATGTAGGGACCGACTCCGGGCAGACTGAGCCATGATTGAAGGTCGGTTGGAATAAACTTCCATGTACTGACGATCCTGGAAAGTTTGTGTAAGTTTTTGGCTCTGGAATAATAACCCAGCCCTTCCCAACCCTTGAGCACCTGCTCCTCCTTGGCCTGAGCGAGGGCATGAAAATCAGGAAATTTCTCCAGCCAATTTTTAAAATAAGGTAAAACGGTGGATACTCGCGTTTGTTGAAGCATGAATTCGGAAACCACGGTTTTATAAAGGGACGGGTCGGTTCGCCAGGGGAGTTGGCGCTGGGCTTGGTCATACCATTCAAGAAGAACATTCTGAAACTTTTCTCGTTCTTCCAATTTAGTAAGAATGTGCTTGGCGGGTAATTTAATCATGCTTGGCAGTTGCTTTTTCCCTTTGTCTTTTCCATTGATTAATAAGATATGGCAAGCAAAGCTTTTAAATCAAACGGGGAAGAGAGGAAAAAGAAGAATTCCTACAACCTGAAACTTTCCAGCGAACAAATCGATAAACTTGGGCAGGCTTTGGAAAGCCGTGGCTGGACCTCGCATACGGTTCAATATGCCCGTCATGCGTTTGAAGGGGAAAATGTTCGGGTGGTTGCTTATGAAAGTGGAAAGCTCGTGGTGCAGGGACGAAACACCGAGGACTTTGTCGCCAATATTTTGGAACCGGAGATTACGGGAGAGTTTTTACTCGGTTATGAGGAAGTGAATAATCCGGATTGGTTTGAACCGCACGCCGGATTGGATGAAAGTGGGAAAGGGAGACTTGTTTGGCCCGGTGGTCACAGCCTGTGTGGTGGCCGACGGCGATATGGTTCGTACCTGGATGGATGCGGGAATACGGGACAGTAAAACCATCACGGATGGGGCGATAATCAAGATGGCCAAGCAAATTAAGGCAACCCGGGGAGCGGTGATCAAGGTGGCCTACACCAATATGCTGAAATATAATGAATTGTATTTGAAATTTGATAGTAATTTGAACAAATTTCTTGCCTGGTTGCACGGGCGGTCACTCAATGATGCCATTGCCGAAAGAAAGCCTGAATGGGGATTACTAGATCAGTTTACCAAGCAACCACTGGTGCAGAAATATGTGGAGGGTAAAGATTTTGAGTTGAGAATGAGAACCAAAGCGGAGGAAGATCCGGTGGTGGCTGCTGCTTCCATTATCGCCCGGGCCACCTGGTTGCAACAGATGAAAAAACTGGAGGAAATGGCCGGGGAAAATCTTCCCAAGGGTTCGGGAGCGCAGGCCAAGGAAAAAGCCGGCATGATTTTTAAAAGGCTTGGGGAGGAACGGATGAGAGAATTCTGTAAGATGCACTTTAAAACCGCCTACGAAGCGATGGGAAAAACTCCCCCCGCGAAGCCAAAGTGGAATTCGGGTTGGAAAAAAAAGTAGGGTTTTGATTGTATGTGATGGTTAATCCACTCTGGACATTTGATCGGAAGCGAATCAAGGATCACCCCGGAATTATTGGAGTAGATGAAGCGGGACGGGGCTGTTTAGCCGGACCGGTGGTCGCAGGTGCCGTTCTGCTCCCCCGTTCCTTTTTTCAAAAGCCGGGTAATCGCAAGGCCTGTGCAGAAATTAATGATTCCAAACAAATCAAGGAATCGCAAAGAGATGAGCTTTTTGAAAAAATTACCGGTCTGGAAAAAAAAGGGGAATTATTCTGGGCGGTGGGAGATGCATCCGTTGAGGAAATCGAATCAGAAAATATTGTCGGAGCCACTTGCCTGGCAATGAAGAAGGCCATGGACAAAATTTCATCTCTTTCAGGGGGTGCATGGAAACCAACACTGAAGTCGGAAGGAGATTTATTTGCCGAGGAGAACGATGCGGATCAAAACTCATGGATTGTGAGCGTGGACGGACGTCCGATGAAACGAATTCCCTACCGGCATGAAGGGATGATTAAAGGAGACACTTTTTCCCTCGCGATCGCCATGGGATCCATTATGGCAAAGGTAACCCGTGACCGCTTGATGAGAGGGCTTGCCAAGCAGTTCAGGGATTATGATTTTTCTTCCAATAAAGGATATGGTTCACCCAAGCATCTTGCCGGGTTGAAAGAACGGGGTCCCTGTATCCATCATCGTCCTCGCTTCCTTAGGAAATTGCTTCCCATAGAAGGGGAGAAAAAGACGATCAAAGAAAATGCGCAAAGTCAGTTGAGTTTCTCCTGAAAAAAAGATATTAATTTGTGCCATGATTTTATTGGGAGTGAATGTTGACCATGTCGCAACTTTGAGACAGGCACGCTATCGAGATGAAGTGAATACATTTGGCGGTTTTGTTGAACCGGATCCGGCCAAGATGGCTTGGT
This sequence comes from Opitutales bacterium, assembly GCA_045567635.1. Lineage (GTDB taxonomy): Bacteria > Verrucomicrobiota > Verrucomicrobiia > Opitutales > Seribacteraceae > Seribacter. The sequence goes on from JBJLCO010000002.1 coordinate 23,217, forward strand.
TGGCGGAAGAGTCCGGTGCGGATGGAATCACTATGCACATACGCGAGGATAGGAGGCATGTTCAGACTGAGGATGTTCAGCGGTATCAGGAAAAGATGAAAACACGTTTGAACCTCGAAACTTCAATGTCGCTGGAAATGGTGCAACTCGCCCAGGAAATTAACCCGGAAAGCGTATGCCTGGTTCCGGAAAACCGTAAGGAAGTGACCACGGAAGGAGGATTGGATGTTCGCGGGAATATTGAACGGGCTCATGAGGTGGTGAGGGAGCTTCTTCAAAATGGAATTCCGGTCAGTATGTTCATCGATCCGGATCCTGATCAATTGGAAGCCTGTGCGGAAATCGGTGCGCCTTGGGTCGAATTACACACCGGCCGTTTCGCACGGGCGTGGTACGACCCCGATCAGAGGGAAGTTGAATTAAAAACTCTGCATGAAGGAATGAGAATTGGAGGGGAACTGGGTTTGCGGGTCAATGCCGGTCACGGAATCAATTATGAAAATGTGGAAGGAGCGAAATCACTCTCTTCCGTGTATGAGTTCAATATTGGACACAGCATTATTTCACGGTCTTTAACGACCGGATTGGCGGAGTCTGTTCAGAAAATGCGCGCTCTTTTAAACGAATGATTGAAATTCCGGATATTCCAACCGGCACCAATGTCGTTGGCATAGGGATTGATTCGATTGAAGTGGACAGAATTAAGGATTCCTTGGATCGGCACGGGGAGAATTTTTTGAACCGAATTTTCACCGCGGACGAGCAGATATATTGCCAGATGAAGTCGGATCCGGCCCCTTTTTACGCCACCCGGTTTGCCGCCAAGGAAGCTATGGCCAAGGCATTCAGAACGGGAATGGGAAAGGAATTTGGATGGCTCGACTCTGAAATTATTCACGGAGAATCTGGTGAACCTTTTGTTCAATTAAGTGAAACCGGTACTCAATTACTTGTTCAAGCGGGTGCATCCAAGGTTCTGGTCAGTCTGACCCATTTATCAACCATTGCCTCGGCCGTTGTGTTGCTGGTTTCTTGATGAATTCCCTGCCCAGTGACCCAATATTGAGCTGCGAGGAAGCCCTTGCGTTTGAGCATGATTATTTTCAGGAGAATCAGGATCGTGAATGGGAGGTGATGAACCGTGCAGGAGAGGCATTGGGAGACAGTTTATTACGCGACATGCGTGAACTTCGTACGATTCCGCCCCGTCCCCGTATTCTGGTCCTTGTCGGAAAAGGGCACAATGGAGGGGATGCCCTTATTGCCGCGAAACGCCTCCTCAAGACCATTCCGACAGCACGGGCGGTGATTTGGCAGGTTGCCAAGTGGGAGGATTGCCGCCCACTTTGCCAAAAAGCGCATCATGAGATGATCGAGCTGGTGGGGAATCGGGTCACAGAGACCGAAATTTTAGAAAATCTTTCCGGAAGTAAAGAAGTGGAAGGCACCTTCACTGGATTGCTTGAGCAGGGAGATTTTACCGCCTCAATTGACGGCCTTCTTGGTATGCGGGTAAAACTCCCACTTCGTCCTCGGCTTGCTGAATTGGTTTCGGTCATTAACCGGTGCAAGAAAATCGGTGTTCGGGTTGCAGTGGATTTACCAACCGGCATTGGGGAAGAATCAGAAGGGGAAGCGTTGCGGGCAGATTTTACCTACTGCACCGGAATCGCAAAGATGCCTGTGATTCATAAGGATAATTTAAAGTGGACCGGTCGGCTGCGCTACCTTGATTTGGGATTTTTTGATGACCCTTCCGTTTCAATTCCGAGGAAATCGGAAGTTGAAGTACTGCGCCGTACCGCCTTAAAAACCCTGCGTGAGCTTAGACCCGCTGATTCGGACAAGCGCACAAATGGCAGGCTTTTTTTACTGGCCGGATCCAGAGAGTTAGGGGGAGCGGCAATGATGGCTGCCCAAGCCGCCCTGAAGTCGGGAGTCGGGCTTCTCACCGTGGGCATTCCGGAGTCTCTGCACGCATCCTTTGTGGCCAATCGGCCCGAAGCCATGTGGATTCCACTGCCCGAAACACCCAACGGTGGATTGGCATTGGAGGGTTTAGGCAAAATCCGTCAATTCCTTGGCCAAGCCAGTGCTCTTGCCATAGGACCCGGACTGGGGACCGAAGCGGAGACACATTCACTGGTGCGGGAAACATTGAATTTTTGGGATGGACCGGCTGTGCTGGATGCGGATGCACTTCGGCCTGAAATTTTGGAAAATATTTCCAACCCCGCACGATTGATCCTCACTCCGCACGAAGGGGAGTTTGCCCGGATTGCCGGTACTCAATCTGCCCGTGAATATTCCCTGCAAACCGGCTCTGTTGTCCTACTGAAAGGGGCACATTCCCAGGTAATTTCCCCGGACAGGCATTTGATATCCTTTTCCGGTAGTTCCCTATTGGCACGGGGAGGAAGCGGAGATTTACTCACCGGTATCGTGGGCTCACTTTTGGCCAAGGGCGGTCGTGACTTGATTTCCACCGCTGCCTTAGGAATGCTCTGGCATGGCCGGGCAGGGGAGGTGCTCGCACGCCAGCACGGACAGGAGGCGGTTTATAGCACGGACATTCTTAATTATTTATCTTTCTCTATACGTAATGATTTCTAAACGCTCTTCACTTCTCGTGCTTGCCGCAGGTATGGGTTCCCGTTATGGGGGTCTCAAACAGCTTGAACCCATCGGTCCGAACGGAGAAACGCTGATGGATTATTCCATTTATGATGCCCGGAAAGCCGGATTTGAACGAGTGGTCTTTCTGATTCGTAGAGAAATGCAGGATTTATTTGAGGAGCAAGTGGGCGGAAAATATCGCGGACTGTTGGAAGTTGAATATGCCTACCAGGAAATGGAGGATTTACCTCCTTCCTTTTCACTCCCAGTGGACCGGCAAAAGCCATGGGGTACAGGGCACGCGGTATGGGCGGCCCGTGAGGCACTGAAGGATTGTTCTTTTGGGGTGATAAATGCGGATGATTACTACGGAGCGGAAACTTTTTCCCAACTTCAGAGCACTTTTTCCAACCCAGAGCCAGATAATTCATTATTGCGATGCGCCATGGTCGGTTTTCAACTTTCCGAGACCCTTTCCGAGCACGGAACAGTTTCGCGGGGAATTTGCCGAACAAGCGGGGAATCACTCGAGGCCGTTGAGGAGTGGACCGAGATTGGAGGGGATGAAGTAATCTCTGGGACCGATTCAAATGGCCAAAAGAAAGAACTGTCCGGAGAGGAAATTGTTTCGATGAATGTCTGGTCCTTTCCCCCCTCCGCATTTTCGCAATTACGGCTCAGTTTCGAAAATTTTCTTTCGAGTATGAAAGATTCGAAAAAAGACGAGTTTTATCTTCCTGCAGCAGTGGATGAGTGGATTCAATCGAACAGTGCCGAAGTAAAGGTGAAAAGAGCCAGTTGTCGATGGATTGGAGTAACCTATCAGGAGGACAAAACCCGCGTAGTCAAATCCATTGCCGGATTGGTGAGCGATGGGATTTATCCGAGTCCGCTACTGGGGTAAGAAATTTAAAAGAACAGCTTAGTTAGCCGTTGATTAGTACAGGTTTTTCCCAAAGTAAATATCAAATCGAGCGGGAAATTGAAAAATTTAATCCTAACCAAATTGAGGCGTTATCTCAATTTTTTCACCCGCCTTCACCTCAATCTTACCCGATTGATCGGGATCATTGTCATTACGAAATAATTGTACAGTAAGGGACGCATTTTTTCGGGGTGGGGACCATGCCCATTTTCCAATTTCAATAAAATTCATCGCCACTCCCTCCTCCCAGCTCAGGCCGGGACCTTCTCCCCGTAAGTAGGGTTTGTTCCCGATTCCAATCATCACATTAGCCACAACCGCGGTGGTTCCGGTTTGGGAAGTCTTCGTTTTTTCAGCAACCTCTTTAATGGTTGAGGGTTCTGAAGTTTTGCTGGGGTCCGTTTCCTTTAGAATCGCATCCACTTTTCGAATGGTCTCCTCGGGATCCGGTAAATCAAGATCAAGTTCGGGATTATGAGTATCCGAATGTCCGGCAGAATGGTCCGGATCATTTATGCTCTCCTCTTCTTTTTCCTGTTCATCTTCCGGAATTTCAATGTGCTCTTCAATTTGATCTTCCGGTGCTTCCAATTCGATTATCGGATGACTTTCTTCGTTTTCTTCCGACTCCTCAAATTTTAAATCTTCTTCATTTTCGAGATTGGAAGTAATCTCTTCATTTGGTAACTCAGCAACTTCCTCCACTTCGGGTTGATTGGGTTGTTCAATTTCCTCTTCCGTTCTGGGCTCTTCCTCTGGATTTTCTTCCGGTTCATCCTTGGATGGCAAGTCCGCATTTGAATCCTCATCAATTAAAACTTCCACTTCCTCCGTGATTTCGGACTGATTGTCCTGTTCATCTTCTTGTCTTTGCGAGGGTTCATCCACATTTTTGGGTAATGGTTGAGTTTCTCTTTCTACAACGCCTGGATTCGGGAATTCAGTGGGTAATTGATCGACAGCGTTGTGTAGGGCCTTGATTTCCTGGGACAGTGAATCCATGGATTTTTTAATTCCGGCAATGGAATTTACAGCCTCGCGGAGTGCGGGGTCGGGTTCGGGAATAAGGGGGTTTTGAATGATCAGTTCCTCCACCGTATTCATTTTTTCCAGTAGCACCTTGTTGATTTTGTCAAGATCTGCTGAAATTTGTGGTAAAGCGGGGTCACTTGTACTTTCTTTATTCAATCCTTCAGAGACAATTTTATCGACCAAGGTGGGAACCTTATCCACTTTGACCGAGAAGGCTTCCAGTTCGCTCCTCATTTCCTTAATATCGAAGTATGTTTTCCGATGAAGTTCCTCGTCCTTTCGGTTCGAAGGATCAAAGGCAATGGCCAGGAAACGGTCGATCAGATGGGGTATAAAAACAAGGATAGATGCCAAACCCGAGGCAAGGATACAGGTGGTGAGTTGCCATTGATCAAGGGTCTCGGTCGCTTTCAGGTGAAGATAGGCAAATCCGATTACCAAAGAAATAATGAATATTGCGGCCAGGTAAAACGGCCACTTGCTCACTCCTTCGTCCGCATCGTCATTTTCGTCATAATCCATATTTATAAAAATATTAGGAATATTGTTTGTTTCTTTTTATCAAAAGAACCAAGCGAAAAATGAAAAAATTAACCATTTAAGAACGGTCCCGCTCAGGGAAACCAACTTTTCGGTACACTTTCCCGACTATTTTATTAGCCCGTTTCTGAGCCGCCCGGGCACCCTCAGAAAGTACACTCTTTAAATATTCTTTATCCTGAATTAACTCATGATATTTAGTCCGGATCGGTTCGAGCGAATCGCTAATAAGTTCAGTTAATTCTGATTTGAGAGCACCATATCCTTTGCCGGAAAAATGTTCCTCAATCTCTTCATTGCTCTGGCCGGACAGCCCGGAGTGGATCGAAATAAGATTGGATACGCCCGGTTTTTGGGCAGAAACTTTGATTTCCGAGTCCGAATCAGTCACCGCGGAAGAAATTTTCTTTTTAATCTGATCGGGTTCATCAAGAATAAAAAGTGTGGCCCGTTCATTATCATCGGATTTAGACATTTTTCGGAGCGGGTCTGCAAGTGACATAATCCGTGATCCGGTCTTGGGTACATAGGGTTTGGGCACAGTAAAAGTTTCCGAATATTGATGATTGAATTTTTGAGCAAGATCGCGGCAAAGCTCCAAATGCTGTCGCTGGTCCTCACCAACCGGGACCAGATCGGCGTTGTAGAGAAGAATATCGGCGGCCATGAGAACGGGGTAGCAGAGCAATCCAGCATTGATCGAAGCCTGGGGTCTTGCACCTTCGTGGGTAAACTTAATATCCCTTTCGGAATCGTCTGAACTTTTGAATCCCAGTTTGGCTACTTTGTCCTTGAACTGAGTCATTCGTTGGAGCTCACCGATGGGTGTGATACAGGTAAGTACCCAAGCCAACTCGGTATGTCCCATCACATGGGACTGAACAAACTGGTGACATTTTTGCGGATCGAGTCCAGAGGCAATGTACTGGGCCACACAATCGAACACGTTTTGCCGAAGAGTTGCGGGGTGAGATGGAGTGGTGATTGCATGGAGGTCAACAATGCCAAAATAACATTCATGCTGATCAAGCATGTCTGCCCAGTTTCGAACCGCACCCAGATAATTGCCCAGGGTTAATTTCCCTGTGGGTTGGGCACATGTCAGTATGACTGGTTTATTTTCTTTTGAAATATCTGAGTTCATTGATTGAAAATAGTTGTTGGACTTAATTATGCTTTGGTTTATATATTAGGATTATAAATTTATCATTATAAATATTTTACCCCACCCATTATGGATACAAAATCCGCTGAAACTATCCAAGAAGATTTAAAGGATCTTCTTAAAAGATGCCCGGTTGGTACGTACGAGGCAGCAATTTCTTTTCGTTTGCAACAGGACACAACTCAAATTGAAAAAATTGTTCTAGGTATTGTGGACAGGCACTTGGAACCCGAACAGCGTGAAATCTTTTCCAAGAGTGATGATTCAATACGTATGTATGATGATCTTGGATTGGATTCATTGACGATGCTCGAAATCGTTATGATGGTGGAACAGACTTTGGATGTGAGTATTGATAATGAAGAATTACGGGATCTTCGAACCCTGGGAGATGTGAAGTCTTATCTCTCGGCGAAAGCAAAAGGGGAAGAACCTCCGATGAATTCGAAAGGTTATCGGATTGAGGAAATTGCTGCGTTGATGCCCCATCGTGAACCTTTTCTTTTTTTGGATTCAGTTACAATTGATGGTTCGGAAGCACTCGCGAGTTACCGGATTACCGGGAACGAGTATTTTCTGGAAGGGCATTTTAAGGAAAATCCTGTCTTTCCCGCTTCAATAATGATTGAAGCACTGGGTCAACTTTGCGTATTTTTCCTTCTCAAGGGGGAATCTCAATCCATCACTTCTCAGGTTGATCCAGAGACAATCTTTTTCACTTCCTGTGACGGTGTGAAGTGTCGCCGAATATGCAAACCGGGTGATGTTTTGAAAATGAAGGTAAAAGTTTCCAGAATCAGACACCCGCTCGCCTGTTTTCAGGGAGAGATCCAGGTGAATGAAGACCGCACTGCACATGCTGAGGAAATTAAACTGGCTTTCGATTATTATCCGGTGTTCGATTCGCAGGTTAATTCTTCAATGAATGAACTTCGTCAAGACGGAAACGGTTCCCTGGGAAATGGCCAAAAAAATAATGGATCAAATGGTGGAAGTTACTCCCCAATCGAGGCACCTTCCCGATTTGTAAAATTTAATCCGGATTCATGAATGAGGGGTGACGAATTCACCCTTCCCAAAAATATAAAGCAGGGTAATTGAAAAAGGTCGCTTTTTTTTACGCCACGTTCCCTCGGTTTACTGAGACCTTCGTACGGAGAGAACTCCGTGCTTTCGACAAAATTGGCTTTCATCCTGAATTATATTCGATTTGGCGGGGTCAGCAGGAATGGGAAGGAAAAAAAATCAATCGCTTTCAGCTTTTTCACTTGTTTAGTCTGTTTTTTTGGATTCCTTACTGGGCATGGACTAATCCCCGTGCATTTAAGGATATTTTAACCGAGTTATGGGACAAGCCATGTCCAAATTTACAAAACTGGAATGAAACTTTTCTTGCCCTTGGATATGCCTTGGTGGAGGCCAAAAAAATAAAATCAGAACAATACGATTTACTTCATGGTGTGTGGGCAACTATGCCGGCAACTGCAGTTTTTGCCCTGAGTAAATTAACCAACACACCTTTTTCAATGGGAGCCCATGCCTATGATGTTTTTCGGATGGGGGGCGATTGGTTGCTGAGGATGAAATTTCAAGATGCTCTGTTTATTCGAACTTCTTCAAAATCCACTGCTGTACGAATTGAGGAAATTGGAGTTGTGCCTGAAAAAATTAAATTGATTCGAAGGGGAATTGCGAAGTGGCCAATCCGTGAAAGCTATGAGCTGGTTTCCAAGAAGTGCCTAGAACTGGTAAGTGTGGGTCGATTGGTCGAGAAAAAAGGGTATTATAACCAGTTGCAAATCGCGGCACACTTACGAAGTCGGGATATTCCGTTCCGTCTTCGAATAGTCGGAACGGGGCCACTTGAAAAATCTCTTTTGAAAGAAAGAAATCGTCTGGGTCTTGACGGGTTTGTTGAATTTACGGGAAGTAAGACTGAACAAGAGGTCAGGGCGATTTATCTGCAATCGGACGCTTTCCTGTTTACGGGTGTAATTGCCAAAAATGGGGATCGGGACGGAATTCCTAATGTCATACCGGAAGCAATGTCTGCGGGGTGCCTAATTTTGGCTTCCGTTTATGCCGGAGCGTCCGAGGCATTCGTGGAAGATGTTTCCGGGTTTTCTCTTAATCCAAAGGATCCTGAGAAATGGAGATCGATTCTGGAAGAATTTTGGGCATCTCCGCAATCATTCGTATTAAGCCGAAAGAGAGCGATGAAGCATGCCAGGGAAGCATTTGACATAAGGAAAACGGTGAATTCTTTATATGGGGTAATAGAGGAATCAGTTGAAAGATGACGGAACCTGCTCCCGAGTTAAGTGTGATAATTTCAGTCTATGGACAATTGGAATGTACCCGGAAATGCCTCCATAAACTGGAAGAAACTTTGAGAGGGAAAACTTAACTACGAAGTAGTAATCGTGGATGATGCGAGTAAAGACGGGACAATAGAATTTCTTCAATCTTTATCACCTCCATACCGGGTGTTTTACAATCCAAACAATCAAGGCTATGCAAAAAACAATAACATTGCTGCCCGGGAGGCGAGAGGCCAATATCTTTGTTTCCTTAATAATGACGTGTTTGTTCAAGGAAATTGGATGTTTCCCATGCTGCAGGTTTTAAAGGAAAAAAGTATGGTGGGTATGGTCGGCAATGTTCAACGCCTTGCAAACACTTTCCGGTATGATCATATGGGGGTGGTTTTTGCTCCTCAGGGAAATCCAAGACATTTTGGTCAGGGTTTTTTTTACCGGCCATTTAAGGGGCAGATCAAGAAATGGAGTGCGGTTACTGCTGCCTGCTGTATGACCACATCCGAGCAGTTTTGGAAAAACGGGGGTTTTGATGAAATTTACCTTAACGGTTGCGAGGATGTTGATTTATGTTTGCGCATGTCCGAGCGGGGGTTGAGTCATTATGTTGTTCATGACAGTGTGGTTGAACACTTAAAAGGAGCAAGTGAGGGTCGGAAATTATTCAACGAGAAAAACAGTAAAATCCTTATGGAACGATGGGGTGAATCAATTTTGTCAGGGCAATCAAAAACGGATCAATATGAGCACGCGAAAACCTATTTATATCGGGGGATTTTTCGGCCCTGGTCAATCAATCTAAATAATTTGATTGAAGCCGCCCTGATTTTTTTGCGGATCAAAAAAATAAAATAGCTTATATTTTTGATTTTGCGTAAGTCATGGCCTCTTCGATTCGATCAAGATCTTCCTCGGTGTGGGATGCTGAAATTGCGGTACGGATCAGGTCTTTGCCTGGGGGTACCCCGGGGGCAATTGAGATAATGGAATAGATGCCTTTTTCCAAGAGGGCTTTCCAAAAATAATAGACTTTTTCTTTCTCTCCAAGGACGATCGGAATTGCCGGAGTCTCGCTTTCCCAGGTGTCCAGTTCAAGGCTGGCGAGAATGCCACGATACCTCTCGAGGTTTTTAAAAAGTTTTTCTTGGTGTTCGGGCTCGTTTTGCATGATCTCAAGGGCCGCCTGGGCACAGGCACAGGACGCGGGGGAAAGGGCGGCGGAAAATATAGTTTGCTTGGAATGGCTCCGCATATACTCGATCGCTTCCCGGCTTGAGGCAACAAAACCGCCTGCCCCTGCAAGAGATTTGGAGAAACTCGCACAAAGAACATCAACCTGTTCAGTCATTCCAAAGTGATCGGCCGTGCCCCTTCCGTTTTTACCCAGGACACCAAATCCGTGAGCATCATCAAGAATAACAAACGCATTATGTTCGCGGGCAATTTCAACAAAAGCAGGAAGCTTCGCAATATGACCCTCCATCGAATAAACTCCCTCAAGCACAAAAATGTTGGTGTCCGCCCCTTCATCCGAGAGTATCTCGGATGCGTGTGCCGGATTATTGTGGGCAAAGCGTTCGCACCGTGCCCCGCTCAATTGAATACCGCTCCATAAGGAGGAATGAAGATTTTTATCGGCTAATATCAGGTCTTTTCTGTCAGCAAAACCGGTGATTGCGGAAGCACAGGCGAGATATCCGGCAGAGAATACATGACATGCTTCCTTACCGAGGAATGCAGCGAGTTTTTCTTCAAGCTCACGGTGAAAGATTCTTCCCCCATTCGCGAGTCTTGCTCCGGTTGTGCTGCTCCCCCATTTTTGGATCGCCTCAATACCTGCCTCCTTAATTTTGGGGTGATGAGAAAGGCCAAGGTAATCATTGCTTGAAAGCATAATGAATTCTTTCCCGTCTTTAAATACTCGGGTGCCTTCCTGCCTTTCGAAAATATGATAGTAGGTGTCATATTTTAACCGCAGACGAGTCGAGTCGTCTGCACGAATTCTTTTCCACAACGCAGAACCCCGGGATTTTAAAAAAGGAAATGACATTAAATTCATTTACAACCAAAATCATCTGGTTGAAAGAAAATTATCGTAAAGTTCTTGGAATAAGAACTTTATTTAACTGAAATTTATTCCGTCCGTTTAATTATATGAAAGCCAAATCCGGTTTCCACCACTTCTGAAACACTGCCAACTTCAAGGGCAAAAGCAGCTTCGGAAAATGCTTTTGCCATGGTTTCAAATTTGAATGTTCCCAGGTCGCCTCCTTTGGTCTTGCTTGGCCCGTCCGAATACTGACCGGCCAACTCCGCAAAATCTTTGTTTTGATTGAGAATAAGGCCCCGAATTCTCTCCGCTTCGGTTTGGGCTTCCTCTTTGGTTCGGGTAATCTGAGGGTCCGCACGATCCGCTCCTTTAAAGGAAATTAATATGTGTGAGGCTTTGACTTCTTCAGGCATGTCGGAAGTGACTTCTTTCACTTTTACAAAATCTTTTCTCTCCAAACGGATTTTCTTATAAACATCGTCCGAGATGACATAATACCATCCGGCCAGATCTTCATTGAGTTCATTGACTCTTTTTTGTGCCTTGGCCACTTTCTCATTAAACTCCCTTTGCTTGTTTGCATTACTGGCATTGATTCGGGCAATTTCCGCATCCCGTTCCGCCTTCTTTTGAGTAAAGTCCGTATTTTCTTCTCCCGCTTGTGCATCTGTAACCGGTTTTTCCTGAATCGCACCGGGTGGGGGTGGGGGAGATGTTTCCGGAGGTGCCGAGTCTGGAACGAAATTGGGTGGCGGTCCCGGAGGAGTGATATCAGGCACATCACCCTGTTTTCCTTTTTCTCCTGTATCTCCCTCAGCCCCCTCATTGGTTGAGGAATTTTGATCGGGGGATGCTTGGACTGGTGGTGCGGGACTGGTCAGGGGACTGGGGACAGGTTCGAGATTAAGAGGGTCGAGTAAAGATGGGTTCACTCGGGCAAGTGCGTAGATGTAACGGCTGTCACCGGTTGAATTTTCGTCCTCCTCGGATCCTCGGTAAATGTCTCCAAATCGAAGGACATATTCCACCCCGTCTTTCATTCCGACTAAAATCTCTCCCTTGTTGGACACAACCTTGGGAACCTGTTGGCCCTGTGGATTCTGTACTGCAACCGTATAGAACCCTTTCTGTTGCAGAGACTGGACCACAGCCTGGTTTTTCTGGTCCTTCAGATTATTAAAGAACTCATTGCCCTGCTTTAAGTTGTTGACCAAAATATCGGGCTTACTTTCAACATCAATAATTTCAAGATCATCGAACGCGTCCTTGAGTGCATCGAGTTTTTCCTTATCTAATTCCTCCGATTCGGCAAGGGTGGATCCATTCAATTTCCACTCGGAATTATCATAATCGAGAACGAATGGGTTGTATTTTCGGTTTAACTGGCCCTGAGCTAAATTTACTTCGTAATTATCAAGAGTGACCTGCTTGATATTCCATTTGTCTAGATCCAGAAAATCCTTCTTCACCCAATCCACAAATTTAGTGGAAACATCGTTGGCATTCCGGACTTCGGATATGAAAACAGTATCTTCCTGAGGTTTGCGAACATATCGGGCATTGGGAAAGTCAGCAGCTTCATCTCCGATAATCAGTTGGGCAAGGTTGGACCCGGAACTGTTTTTTAAGGCAATACTTTTCCCAATTCCCTGTTCGCTCGGTTGTGCCTTGCTTGGGTCAAGAACTCCGAACTTCGCGTGCTCTCCGGCACCTTCCGATGCGATATCGATAATTTGAAGGTCCAATAAAAGAGTGGAAACATCTTTTACCTGATTATCCGCGTTGGCCGGATAATCGGGTTTTTGAGGACGGCGAATCCACCAGCCTTTGTCATTCTGTGCAATCTCAATTGATTTAGCCTCGATATTTTCCTCGTCAATTTCCACAATCTCAATTCCGACCGCAGCCCGAGTGTCAAAGGATTCAAAAAGGGACTGGCCCATCCGGCTCCCTTTACTGGTTGGATCGATTTTTTCGGGGGTTGTAAAAATAGCGAGGAGTGCAAAGAGAGTCGCTGCTCCGATAAATGCAATGGATTTTGTGTTTTCGTTCATGATACTAAATTTCCTGTTTGTATTTGGGGTGGATGAACTAGGATCGAACCCGTGAAACAATCGCTCCCTGGATTTCGGCTTTTCTCTTCCTTAAGAATACGAATAATGCGATAATAAGAAGGGGAATCGGGGGAAGGAAAACGGACATAAATTGAATATCCTCCTGTTTTTCCTTGATTTCCCGGTCTCTTTGTCTTTCCGCTGATTTTACTTTCGTATTGGTATCCTGACGTAGTTCACGCTCTCTTTTGGCAAGGTTCTTCTGGAGCTTGGCTACCTCCGTTTGGAGGAACTGCATAAATTGGCCCTGAGTCATGTCTTCCTGACTATCTTGAAGATCGGTTACTGTTTCATTTAACTTTCGCTGCTCCTCCTGCAGGATAAGCTGAATCGAACTTTCCGCTTGTTGAATGGTCTGGGTAGCTTCTCCACGAGCTTTTTCGATACTTTTCTCGAATGTTTCAAGAGTGCGATGAAGGCGACGACGGTTCCTGATTTCCAGCAGATGATCTTCTTTGGTTAAACTGTCGATCATATTGAGAGAAAAGGTGACATTATCAACATCGAGTGGAAAGTCTGATTCCGGGCCCCGGCTCCGGATGTTAAAAAACGGATCCGCGAGGACATCTATATCAGCAACCAGGATGACATTGATTTGGTTGGTTTGATTTCCATCCTGAACCGTGCCTGAGATCGAGGCGGCAATGGTTTCCGCACCGATGGAGTCGGAATATGTGGTCCGTGCGGGATTGAATCGACGGGGAGTGCCAAACACACCGCCGGTCCAAAAGTTGTCCAAACTGGTGGTTCCGCTCAATTCCCCGCCCCTAGTTTTGAGGAGAGGTTTGAAGGAAAGAGAACTCTTGGGCATTTCATGTAACGAACCGGGGCAGGTGAACAGGCAATACTGCAACTCCGAGGTAACCAATCCGTCAGCCAGGGATCCACTGGTTCCCCCCACATAAATGAATTCATCGGGGAAATTTTCGGAACGGGGGATTTTCGGAAAAGGGTTGTAGGCATCACGCAGTATTCTTTTTTCCAACCCTTTTAACTCCGTGTCCACAGGGTCGAGAAGTTTTTGTTCGATAAAATTTCGAATGGGATGGCTGTAATCCAATCCGCTGACCGAGTCACGAAGGACAGTGAGCTGCAGGGAATTCCAATCATTGGTGGAAAGCGGGGAGTTGGCATTGAGCCGTGCTTCATACTCAGATGCTTTTTTAATCAGATCAGAGAGCTTAGTGAAGAAAGTACCCACTTCAGCAAACCGGCCCCTGGCTGGTCCGAGACTCCGGCTTGCGTTGCTTTGGAGTAGCAAAAGCTCGGCTTTGATTGAGCTTAGACGGTTCTTGGGATTGACATTAAAATGAACGCCAAGCAAATCCCAGAGTTTGGATAAATCTCCCTTTTCCGGTGCCGGAGGCGGAGGCTGTCCCGGGCCGCCTCCCTGCTGATTATTTCTTCTTGGTTCGTAAGTACCCGTCACGCTCCCTTGGATAAGGGGGAGTGGGTCCTCGAAAATCGCCGTGGGTACGCCCGCTTTCACCGCGGCTATCAGTTCGTCCAATTTCTCGTTATCCAAGGTTGAAGGCTGAACGACTAGAAGTGCGTCATAGTCCCCCTTATTGATCTCCCCACCGGTGACTTCCTGCACATCATACTGTTTTCGGAGTTCATTCACCACCTCCCATGCGGGAGTTCCTCCACCCATACTGAATCCCATAATGCCCATGCCCGCACTGCCCATCATTGGTGCGTCTGTTCCAAAAACCCCCAACTTTTTCTTGGCCTTGGATCCACTGACTGCACTGAGGGTACGCATCACCTCGTATTCAACGGGGAGTCCTTTGTAAACAAAAGGGATTGTTTGCTGTCCACCGTTCCCTTTAAAAACCAGACCGAGATATAAATCTTTTTGCCAGGGCATGAAACGGCCGTCTTCCTGAACGAACAGCGGAGGAGTGACTCCGTTTTGGTTCACCACACCGTACTTTTCGGCGGTGATGGAGGCATTATCCTCGGCGGTAATTTCGTGAATATCGACAATGACTTGCTTACTGCTTCGTTCAATTTCCCGCAAGTGCGGTGAGCAGGTTGATTCGGGTTTGGACATACTGCTCGGGCATCGAGTCGGCCGGGGAAATAAAAGCGTCAATTTCCACCTGCCCGTCAATCTGGCCAAGTAAATCCTTGGAACCCTTGGATAAACTGCTCAATTGCTCAGCCGTGGCATCAATCCGGACGAAATCGTTGTTTCGAAAGAAGAAAGTGAGGGAATACGCAATGACCACCGAAGCAACAACGCGTGTGCTGTAATGAAATTTCTTGCTGGCTCCCGTTGGACTGCCCACCCAGTGACGTCGTCCGATTAAGATTGAGCATAGATAAAGCATCGCCACCGCCAGACTGATAAAAAACGCCATGCTTGAAATACTGATTGTTCCACGGCTAAAATCCAAAAGCTTGCGGACAGTCCCCACTCCGCATTGGGAAGAAGAGCAAGTGGAGCGTTAAAGGCCACTCCCAGAACAAAAGCAACGGTCAGATTTGAGGTAAGAAAAGAGGCAACCATTCCGATTGCAAGCATGCTTAAACCCACGAACCAATACCCGATGTAACTTGAGAGAATTAATCCAAAATCCGGATTACCGAGATTCAGGAGAACAAAGTAGTTCGCAAGCAGTGAAAAGAACAGGGAAACGGTGTAAATAGCGACCGCACCGAAGTACTTTCCCAAAACCACATCAAAATCACTGCCCGGAAGAGTAAGTAATAATTCATCTGTGCCCTGTCTGCGTTCATCCGCCCAAATACTCATTGTGATGGCGGGAATAAATCCCAGCAGGATGTGGGGAAGCAATTGATTTAACTGATCGAGGTTTGCCAGGTTCGAGTCAAAAAATTCCTGCGACCAGAACGCAGCAATTCCACTGGCAACCAAAAATGCACAGATAAAGACATACCCACTCGGGCTTCCGAAATAAGCAGCAAGATTACGTTTAAATACGGCGAGAACAGCTTGGTTATTCATTGCTAAATATAATTAAGATTTACTGGGTTAAGCAGCACTTACGGTCTGGCGGTTAAACCAGGAATCCAGGGAAGGTTCATTTTTTAAATCCTCGGGTGTGCCCTCAAAAATGAGCCTTCCCTGATTAATGAGAATGATTCGGTCTGCCATCTCGGGAACTTCCTGTAAAATGTGTGTCGAAAGCAAAATAGTTTTTCCGAGATCTTTAATCGTTTTTCTCACTTCCAAAACCTGATTGGGATCGAGTCCGGCAGTAGGTTCATCCATAATCAAAACATCCGGTTCATGCAAAAGAACATTGGCCATACCCACGCGTTGGCGGAATCCCCGCGAGAGCTTACCAATTGGTTTATTCAAAACTGTTTCAATATTACATTGGTCAATCACTTTTTCTATT
>JBJLCO010000003.1:0-27760 GCA_045567635.1 Opitutales bacterium
CAAATCATTCCCTTTACCGCCGCCTGCCTGGTCATAGGGGTGGTCGGGGATGCAGGCCTGGTTTATCTCGGCCTGCTCTCCTTCGAGCCCTACCCCTCCCTTTTCGGCAGCCCCCTGTGGATGGTTGCCCTCTGGCTCAATTTTGGTCTCATGCTTCGTCCCCTCTTCACCTGGTTTCTTGATCACTCCCTGCGGGCGGTGATCGGATTTTCCCTCGGGGGCGTGGTCGCCTATTATTCCGGACAGAAACTCGGAGTCCTGACCCTTACCATCGATCTGCAATCCCATATCGGAGTGGCAATGGAATGGGCCGTTGCGGGACTCGTTCTGCGTTATCTCCATCTTAAATTTCCGATCCCGATAACGAATGAGCACGCTTAACCTACTTCTTTACGGGCAGTTGGCTGCCTCCGCGGTCATGGCAATCGCCTGGGTACACGCGATTTTTATCAAAAACACTTCCTATGTTGATGTGCTGTGGGGATACGGAGTCGGGGTTCTGGGATTTTTCTATCTTATTGAGGGAGGTGCGGACTGCGATCCCACCCGCATGGCCCTGCTCAAAGCACTGCTCCTTACCTGGTCGATCCGGCTGGGCACTCATTTACTGAAAAGATGCTGGGGGAAACCCGAGGATGCCCGTTACGCCTATCTCCGTGATCATTTGGGTTCCAAAGCAAACCTCGGATTCTTCTTCTTCTTCCAGGTTCAGGCATTTTGGGTGGTGTTATTCGCTTCCCCCTTTTTAATTCTTGTCCGCAATCCCAACCCGATCAATTCCCTGGATCACCTCGGCCTCGTGGTTTGGCTGATTGGATTTGCCGGCCTCCACCTCGCCGACAAGCAACTCAAATTATTCAAACAGGCCCCCGGACGAACCCGGGCTGATGTCTGCCGGACCGGACTATGGAAATTTTCCCGCCATCCTAATTATTTCTTCGAATGGATCCTCTGGATTGGGTATATTTTTCTGGGCTGGCAATCCCCCCACGGTGCCTGGCTTCTGCTCGTCCCCGCCGTTCTCTTTATTTTCCTGACTAAAATTACCGGAGTCCCCTTTGTGGAAGCAAGGAAACTCGAAGCAAGCGGGGAGGACTACCAGTCCTATGTCCGGGAAACCAACTCCTTTTTTCCATGGTTTCCCAAAAATAAAGATTCATCTTCATGAGCCTGACCCATTTTTTAATCGATCTTTCTGAACGCGGACTGGTGCCCGATTTTCTGATCCGGGCGGGCATACGAAATCTTTGCCGAAAAAGACTCCAGCAATGCAAACATGATGATTGTGAAGCCAATGCTGAACTTGCGGAAAAATACATTGCGGATTCGGACGCCTCCCCCATGGCGGTGCTTACTGAAAAAGCCAATCAACAACACTATGAAGTACCCGCGGAATTTTACCGGTACGCCCTTGGGAAAAACCTGAAATACAGCTCCTGCTTCTACGACTCCAATACCAAATCCCTCGACGACGCCGAGGACCGTGCCCTCGCACTCACCAGCGAGCACGCAAAACTGGAGAACGGACTGGATATCCTCGAACTCGGTTGCGGATGGGGATCTCTTTCCCTGTGGATGGCCAAGCACTTCCCCGATTCTCAAATCACTTCGATTTCCAATTCCAATTCCCAACGCGAATACATTCTCGGACAGGCCCGGAATCGTGGATACGAAAACCTCAAAGTAATCACCGCGGATATTAATGAATTCACCACCGATTCCACCTATGACCGGGTGGTCTCGGTGGAAATGTTTGAACATGTCCGCAACCACCGTGAATTGTTCAGTCGGATACACGGATGGCTGAAACCCGGAGGGAAATTATTTACCCATGTGTTCTGTCATCGGTCCACCTCCTACCCCTTCGAAGTGGAAGGAGAGGACGACTGGATGTCCAAACACTTTTTTAGCGGAGGCACCATGCCCGCGGATGAACTGTTCCTGCGCATATCCGGTAAATTAGAACTCGAACACCGTTGGCGTTGGTCCGGGGAACACTACGCCCAAACATCCGAGGACTGGGTGGCGAATATCGATCAGCACCGGGAAGAAATTCTCAAACTTTTTCATCAGGACTTATCCATGGCGGAAGCCCATCGTACCTTTCATCGCTGGCGTATTTTCTTTCTTGCCTGTGCAGAGACCTTTGGATTTTCAAATGGACAGGAGTGGTGGGTCAGTCATTACTTATTTAAAAAACCATGAAAATTTTATTCCATTTCCTCACCCTCGTCCTCTTTTTTACATCCGTTCATGCGGAGCAGACAATCAATCATTCCGACAATTGGAATCAGTGGCGTGGCCCGACCCGGGATGGATTTGTGGCGGACGGAGCACCCTGGCCAAGCACCCTTTCAGAGAAAAAATTATCCCTGTCCTGGCGGCAGAAAATTGGCAAGGGATATCCCGGGCCCATTACTTCAGACACCCTCGTATTTACGGTTGAAACCAAAGGGAAGAATGAAGTGGTTCGTGCCTTTGACCGTTCAAACGGTAAACAGAAATGGGAAGCAGAATGGAAGGGTTCGATGAGTGTTCCCTTCTTTGCCTGGAAAAACGGCAGCTGGGTACGTTCCACCCCGGTTTTTGACGGAGAAAACCTCTATGTTGGTGGTATGCGTGACTACCTGGTCTGCCTCGATGCCCGGTCAGGCAAGACAAAATGGAAGGTCGATTTTATGGAGCGCCACGACAGCCCGCTTCCCGCATTCGGATTTGTCTGCTCCCCCCTCGTGTACGACGGGCATCTTTATGTTCAGGCGGGTTCCGGGTTCAGCAAACTGGAACGGGAAACCGGAAATTCCGTCTGGCGAACACTTATCCATAAAGGGGATAAATACGGGAGCGCCTTTTCATCCCCCGTCACCGCGACCCTTTGCGGGGTCGAACAACTAGTGGTGCAGACGCGGACAGATCTGACCGGCGTCCACCCGGCAGACGGGAAAGTGCTATGGAAAAAACCGGTCAAAGCCTACCGCGGAATGAACATTCTCACCCCCACCCTTTTTGAGGATTCCGTCCTGACCAGTTCGTACGGGGGCAAGAGCCTGCTCTTTGATTTGGCCAAAAAATCGGAACAGTTTTCAATTTCCCAGAACTGGGAAAATAAACAGGAAGGCTACATGTCCAGCCCGATTGTGATCGATGGCTACTGCTACCTTCATCTTCGAAAACAGCGAATGACCTGTATCGATATGAAGAGCGGAGAAACCAAGTGGATAAGCAGCGAATCCTTCGGTAAATACATGTCGATGGTCACCAACGGAAAAGAAATTCTCGCCCTTGATGAGGATGGTACTCTGTACCGGATCGAAGCCAGTCCGGAAAAATTGATCATCCAGGAAAAACGCACCATGTCCGATTCCCCATCCTGGGCATACCTCGCTCTTTCCGGCAATCAAATATTCGTTCGGGAACTCGAAGCGATTGCCTGTTATAGCTGGTAAAAGAGGACTTTGTCATTGCGAGAATGGTTTCCCTGAAACCGAACGCGGCAATCCGTCGTGTCTCGGGAAACGCGTTCAGAGAGTTCGGTTCGCTTTCTAGCTCACAGTGGATCGCCACGGACTTGCAGCCCGCACGATAACAAAGGTGAGGAAATGAATCGTAGTGATCACAATTACTTGTCATTGCGAGGAAAGAATGGAGTGACTGACGCGGCAATCCACTGCATGCCATGTTCGCGTTCGATCCATGCGGTTCGCTTCCCGTTTCCCAGTGGATCGCCACGGGCTTTCAGCCCTCGCGATGACAAGGTTGTGGTAATGCAGTGAACCAGTGGAGGGGAACAATCACCTTGTCATTGCGAGGAAGGAACGAAGTGACCGACGCGGCAATCCACTGCATGCAATCGACAGTACGGACAATGCACTACGATTACTGAATCACAGTGGATCGCCACGGGCTTTCAGCCCTCGCGATGACAACACACTTTTTCATCGCAAAAAATGATAGAGTTAAAGTACAATTCTTTTATTAAAAACCAAAAAGTATCTTTATAAATCTCGACACATAGTTGACCATGTATCCGACTTCGATTAGTTTGAATGTAATGGTACTCTTTCGGAAAAGAAAACTACACGAACCCAAAAAGGACTCTGATTATTGGTTAAAACAGACCCCCGAACAACGGATTCAGGCGGTTGAAACCATCCGACTTTCACACGATTCTCAACATGCTAAACAACCATTTCCGAGAGTTCATCGAATTACTCGAAAAAAACGAGGTTAAATATTTAATCGTTGGGGGCTATGCCGTTGGTATTCACGGATTTCCTCGCTACACTGGAGATTTAGATATTTTCATTGCTCTTCGAAGTGAGAATGCAGCAAAAATTCTGAAAACTCTAACTGATTTTGGATTTTCAGATCTAGGCCTAGAAGAAAAGGACTTTCTTGAACCTGATATGGTAGTTGAAATTGGGAGGGAACCTATAAAAATTCAAGTTCTTACCGGTATTGATGGGGTTACCTTTGATGAATGCCTTACAGAAAAAAAAGATTTTATGATCAATGGGTTAAACATCCCATTCATTGGAATCAATTCTCTTCTAAAAAACAAAAAAGCATCCCCTAGGGCTAAAGATAAGATCGATTTCGAAGAACTTGTAAAACGGAATAAAAGCTAATCTTTTCCCCCTTTACACTTTTGTCATTGCGAGGAGGGAACGAAAGTGACCGACGCGGCAATCCATCGTGTCTCGCATAACGCGTTCGACTTGTCTCTTCGCTCACTGGTTCACAGTGGATCGCCACGGGCTTTGCCCTCGCGACGACAAGAGTGGTGGAAAACGGCGGAGAGCAAACTTTTAAAAAGCTACGCTTCTTTTTCTTTTGGGGAACAACAGCGTTTCCCGTCTCCCATAAAGAAAACCTTGGCATCGCCCTTACTTTTATGGAGGGCAAGAATCGCATAGATACCGGCGACCACATTCCCACCCAGTAAAATCGCCACCGCCCAACCGAGTTTGATTCCCGGGCAACATTCCCGGTACCAGATCCAGCCGATGAAGAAGAAAAATCCGACATACACATCAAACAGGGATACGATCCCCCAGGGATTATCCATCAGTTCTCCGCCGTCTTCCCAGAAGTCCCCGACAATAAATCCATAAGCTAGGGAACCCGCCATGATCACGGTCAGGAAAACGAGGTAAATTTGGGCCATTTTCATGAACCCAAGTTACCCAAAGATTTTACAAATTCCAATCAGGAAGAAGCCGAGGCAAGCGCCTGGTCGATATCGGCAAGGATATCATCAATATGCTCAATTCCAATCGACAGACGGACCATTTCCGGAGGAATTCCACCGGCTCGCTGTTGTTCCTCATTCAACTGCGAATGTGTCGTGGTCGCCGGGTGAATCGCCAGGCTCTTTGCATCCCCCACATTGGCGAGGTGGGATAAAAGCTTGAGGTTGTCGATAAACTTGGGACCCGCATCTGCTCCGCCCTTGATACCAAACACGACCATCGATCCGCCCTTCCCTTTCAAATACTTCTCGTTCAGGGAGTACATCGGATCACTTTCCAGTCCGGGAAAGCGTACCCAGTCCACGGCATCGTGTGCCTGCAAGTGCTTGGCCACGGCCAGAGAATTTTCACAGTGACGTTCCATACGAAGAGGCAGCGTTTCAATGCCCTGCAAGAACTGCCATGAATTATCGGGGGAAATACAGGCACCGAGATTACGCAAGGGAACGGTGCGCATTCTTAATATGTAGGCAACCGGTGCCAATGGTTCCGGAAGGTCATGCCCCCAACGCAATCCATGGTAACTGTTATCCGGATTATCGTAGAGAGGAAAATTTCCGTTCTTCCAGTTGAATGTGCCGGAGTCGACCACAATTCCACCGATCCCGGTTCCATGTCCGCCCATCCACTTGGTCAGGGAATGAATCACAATCGAGGCACCGTGCTCAATTGGATTGGTAAGGTAGGGGGTGGAAAAGGTGCTGTCCACAATTAGGGGGATTCCATGATCATCCGCCACATTGGCAATCGCCTTAATATCCGCCACATCCAATCCCGGATTACTGACGGATTCACAGAACAGTGCCTTGGTTTTATCGGTGATTGCGGCAGCAAAATTAGCAGGGTCCTTGGGATCCACCAATTTGACCTTGATTCCGAGCTTGGGAAGAATGTCGTTAAACTGGGTGTAAGTTCCCCCGTACAGATTGTTTCCGGATACGATCTCATCTCCCTCCTGGGCCAGGTTGATAATCGAATAAAAAACTCCGCTCGTTCCCGAGGAAAGTCCCAGGGCAGCGGCACCGCCTTCCATCGCAGCCACTCGTTGCTCAAGCACATCGGTGGTTGGATTCATCAAGCGGGTGTAAATATTTCCCAGTTCGCGGAGTCCGAAAAGATTGGCCGCGTGCTCGGTGTCATTGAATACAAAAGAACTTGTCTTGTACAAGGGAACCGCACAGGAATTGGTGGTGGATTCAGGCGAGTAGCCTGCGTGAAGGCATTGGGTTTCGAGTTTCATGATTGTGAGTGGGGAGGCAGGTTGAGGTTTAAGGTAAAATAATGAGGTATAAAATTATAAAATTACTCATCGATTTCAACCCTTAATCGTACAATTTTGGATGTCGACCACAACCTGTGTCATAGGAAAATAGATTTATTTATCTTTGTGCGGGGGAGTAAGAACATCGGAGGGATTCATTAAATAAGCAATCAGATCGCGCCGCCCTTCCCCACTCAAATGATCAAGCAGACCCGCAGGCATAATCGAATGGGAGAGAGTCTCCCGTTTCTCCACCATCGACTTACTCACCACCGTATCCGAACCGGGCATTCGTAAAGTCAATGAATTCCGGTCCTGTTGTGCAATCATTCCGCTCAGTATCCGACCGTCTTTCAATTGAATGATATTCATTCGATAATCCGCTGAAACCGCACTGTTCGGATCCACAATATTTTCCAACAGATAATCCAAGTTCGAACGCCCCGATCCGGTCAGGTCGGGCCCCAGTTTCCCGCCTTTGCCATACAGCCGATGACAGCTCGAACATTGTTGGTCGTAAAGCAAACTCCCATTTTTGAGATCGGCCTTGGATACAGCTTCTGAATTGAGTTCTTTTTTTAATTCTCCCTTTCGTTTGGCCAAATATTCCGGCGAAGTACGAATCATCCCCCAACACTGATCCAGCCTCTTATCTAATTTGTCATTCTTTAAAGATTTTATTTGCAGGGCATGGTAGGGAGAAATCAAAGACTTGGATACTTGCCCATTCTCTATCCCTGAGAGCAAAACATCTGCCCAGTTTATTCTACCGCAGAGTATTTCCACCACTTCATCCTTTTCCACCCCTACAAAAGCCTGAAGACTTGATACCAGCATCTCACCTGTTCGATTATCTTCAAATTTTGACAACCCACGGGCAGCCCAAATTTTCATTCCTACACTTTTCAAAAGTTTATCGCTTATGGATTTCAAATTCGGAGAATTGGAATCAATCAGAATTTTCATGGTCTGCCTGCGAACCTCAATCTCAGCATCGGGATTCATAACCAATTTTTCCATCTGCCCGATTGCATCCTTATCCCCAAACAAAACACTCAGCTTTAGTGCGTAGGGATTGCCCTGTAATTTGGAAGAGATCTGATTCCACTTGGCTGGTTTCAAAAATCCCTTCATGCCCAACACAGCCCTTTCGATCCCGGCGAGCAATGAATCAGCTTGCTTAGTTTGATCTCCCACTAATTTCAATAGTGCAGCAAAGGCAACCGGGTTTTCTTTGGACCGTTCAGTAATCGCCCGGGCAATCCATGTGCGTAAGTTCGACCATTCTGTGGATCTTGCCACCTCGAGTAATTTTTCCGGATCCAACTCCACCAACGGAATCATTCCTGCCCATACGACATGCGGTAGATTATGGTCATTTATATCCTCGGATCGGAAAGCCAGTGCTTGGGCGAGATCTCCTCGGGAGCTCAACCGGTAACCGTTGCAACGCAGAAGCCAAGGTTAACCGGACCAAACCAGATGTATCCGTCAGAGCCTGCTGGACTAATTTCAGCACAATTTCAGGCTCAATGCTATCGTGTTCTTTTTCCCTTGGCCCAAACAGCGTATCGATGGGTTGGTCGTCCACCATTAATCGAATAAGCCAGGCCCGGATATGTTCATTAGGATCATTCAAATAACTTTCCGAAATTAATTTATTGAATGCATGCAGTCCCCACATTGCCCGCAAGCGAATAGGCGTAGGTTGCCTGCCTACAAAGTTCAGTTCGCAGATTCTGATCATGGAGTATTTCTCTCTCTCGGTCAGACTACCCACTGAGAGGTTCTGTAAAAACTGACGGAAATACCAGACATTGGGATGCCGAATGACGGCTTCCAAATCATCGAATCTATTTTCCAGGATAGACAAATCCGCCACCGGATTTTTCAGGTGAAAAAATTTGTAAATTCTTCCACTCGTCCGGTGCACCCCGGTATGGTCATGGCATTCCCCGGTATCACTCCAATCGAGCCCATAAATCGCCCCATCCGGGCCCACGCTCACTTCCATTCCTCGGAACCATTCATTGGAATTCTCAAAGACATCCGTCTCGTGCACCCCGTTATACCCACTCCCCTCTCTCTTCAAGCGTTCACGATTGAGCCTTCGACCGTGCTGGTTCCATGTAAGCAAACGGTTTTTCCATTCACCCGGAAAATGATCCGCCTGGTAGATCGCCATCCCCACATGGGCATGCCCACCCCCAAAGTCATTGGCCGCCCCATAGCGTGACCTGCCCCAGTGCAGATTGGTATCGTAATGAAAATGATCCGCATGCTGGGACATCCGTTCGTAGATCAGTGGATTCTGCGACGCTCCACTGCCCGACTCCCGGTAATGGGCACCAGGAATCATGTGCCACATATGCCCGATCACGGTATTGATAAAAAACAGTTCCCCATGCTCATCCCAATCATGGCCCCATGGATTAACCGTACCATGTGCCAAAACCTCGACCACCTTTCGCTTCGGATGATAACGCCAGATTCCCCCGTCTATCGGATACCGTAACTCATCCGGCGTGCCTAGCACGCCAATTCTTCCTGGGCAGGAATGCCCGCACCTTCCATAAAGCCAGCCATCCGGACCCCATCGTAAACCGTTGGCAAAATTATGATAATTCCCGCGGGCGACATCGAACCCATCGAGCATGACTTCGGGCTCTCCATCAGGCACCAGGTCCCCGTCCCGATCCGGGATGAAAAGCAACTTGGGTGGACACATCAACCAGACCCCACCATGCCCAACCTCCACACTGGTGAGCATCTGCACCTTATCGGTAAAGACCTTACGAGTGTCTGCCTGTCCGTCCCCATCCGTATCGGATAGAACAATGACCCGATCCCGCAGGCTGAGATCAAACCGTACCTTCCGGCTCCCGTAAGTATAATTCTCCGCTACCCACATCCTGCCTTGTTTATCCCATGCCATCGCAATCGGATTTTGCACCATGGGCTCACTTGCCCACACTTTTACCTTTGTTCCTTCAGGTAAGGAAAAAGCTTTTGCACTCTCCTCCGCACTTGGCGGATCCGCATCGGTGGTCGATTCCGTGTTGGGTAGCTCCGGAAATTTTTCCGCCCACCCTATCGAGATTAAAAAGAAAAAAACAAAGAATAATCGAAGCCTAGGCATTAAACTTTTTTATGATTAAGAATGGGCTAAAGAAAGTAAAAAATGCCTCCATGGTGAATTGATTTTGAGAGGCTTATTTTCGAAAAAGGATTATAGGGGACATAAAACTTTTCAGGCTGTTTATTTCTCAAACAGAGACCTGCTCAAACCAGACTGCCGAATAATTGACCGTAAAGTCCCCGTTTTGAGCTCTTTGTGATCAGGCACCGGTTACGTGTAACAGTGGTGGTTTCCAGTCTCTTTTGGAGAACCATATGACTACCCCTTTGCCTAACCTTTATGAATCCATTTACCTCCAATATGCCAGCTACTTCTTTTCCTGAAATTCGGGGCAATTTAGGCAAGACTGACCTCCAGTGACTAAACTAAAGATTCCGAGGAAAGCCGTTTTTCAAACTCATCCTTGGATGCACATTCCAAAAACAACTCGACCGCTTCCTTCAAATTTATTTTAGCCCCTTCTTTGGTATCCCCCTGACTCGCAATGTCCAATTCCGGGCATAACGAAACAAACCCTTCCTCTTCTTTGGTAATTACTGCCGTGAGTTTCATGACTTGTACCTTAACTCTTGAACTAGAATCCGTCAAACGGACAGTGCTGTATTGATTGAAAAGAAGAAAGAAAAAAGGAAACTACTTATTCGGATCGTACATGACATGGGGGGTACGCAACTCAATCTTTCGACCAAAACCAAGCTGTCCTTTATGATCACTTCCGAAAAGGTAAACCTCGCCATTGGTTGTCCAGTAAAGGGAATGGTTTGCATGAGCGGAAATTCCCTCCACCCCGGAGTCCACGATTTTGACTGGTGTTCGACGGCTTTG
Source organism: Opitutales bacterium (assembly GCA_045567635.1). GTDB lineage: Bacteria > Verrucomicrobiota > Verrucomicrobiia > Opitutales > Seribacteraceae > Seribacter. The sequence continues at coordinate 10,478 of JBJLCO010000003.1, forward strand.
CGTACTGCCATCACCGAGTCGACCATCTGCATTATCCCCGACCGCCCATAGTGACCCATCGGTCATGAGGAAAAGGCTGTGATTATTTCCACCGGCGACTGCCTGCACTCCGGAAGTAAACACCACTTCCGGGCTCAACACTACCCCGGCCCCTGGAAGCCCTGCCTTCCGATTTGCGGCGTTGTTTCCGAAGGCAAGCAGAGAACCATCATTCAAAAGGATGAAGGAATGCATGTAGGAACATGCAATTGCGGTGGCGTTTGCCTCTACTATTCGCACCGGGCTCAGGCGGTGCACCTGCGTGCCGTCACCCAATTGGCCCTTGTCGTTTTTTCCCATACCCCAGACCGAGCCGTCGGACTTCAGAAAAAGGGTATACTTTGAACCGGCTGCCACTTCGGTTACATTGGATTCAACAATTTTAATAGGTACAAGTCGATTAGTTTGGTTCCCGTCACCCAATTGGCCATTTTCATTTCGTCCAAATGTCCAGAGTGAACCGTCGGTCAAAACCATTGCCGAATGGTCTGTCCCTGTGGCAAAGGAGCTAACATTTCCATCTTTGACAAGAATTGGAGCGTCGAAGTTGCTCGTGGTTTGATTGCCCAGTCTGCCCCAATTTCCACCTCCAAACCCCCAGAGTGATCCATCCGACTTGGTAAACAATACATGATCATCATAGGAATCCACCTTGGTAATATTTTGATCCACCACCCGCACCGGAATCGAGGAGGTGCCCTCGGGACCATTTCCCAAATCTTGGCTCGTTTCTTCCCAACCCACCGACCAAAGGGATCCATTCAGGTCTACAAAATAGGTCGACTCCGTGCTCGCCACTGCATCCTGGACTCTGATGTTTGGTAGTTTTTGCGGAGTTAAATATTGTACAGGTTGACCGGTTCCAAGCTGGCCGTGGTTGTTTTGTCCCAAAGACAGAATTTTTCCATCCTCCATCAAAATCATCGACCATTGACCACCTGCCACTATATCCACAGCACCCTTTGCAATGATCTGAACTGGGTCACCATAAATAGTACCCCTCAAGTTGTCCGAGCTGTCCATATGTGTTGGAGCCCCGTCCCCAGACCGAACCGTCCTCTTTCAAATAAATAATGTGCCAATAAGCAACCACTGCTTTGGTCACCCCACTTTCGGCAATCCTTACGGGAGAAAGGTAATTTGCCTGGTTTGTATTTTGTAACATCTTAATGTGATTCCTTCCCATTCCCCAAAGGGAACCGTCGGACTTTACATAAATTGTTTGTTCAGAATAGGTCGAAGCATCGACTACTCCCGATGACTCAATTTGTACGGGAAAGGAAGAATCCAACTGGGTGCCATTTCCCAGTTGCCCTTGGTAATTTGTTCCAAATGTCCAAAGGGATCCATCTTCTTTAATCACGGCGGTAAATTTTTGACGGGTAACTACCTTTTGCACTCCCGAGTCGATGATTTTCTCCAACCTTGAACGACTCACCTTTTTCCCTCCTCCCAGCCTGCCATCGGCATTATAACCGGCAGACCAAAGGGAACCATCCGGACGAATTATGAATTCCGTACCTTCTCCCTTGGCAAAGCCCTTGATAGGACCGTCCCGAAGTTTGATCGGTTCGGTTGGATAACCCAAAGAATGGGCTTCGAATGCTCCCATTCCCCAGAGGGTTCCGTCCCGTTTCAGAATAAGGGAAGAACTTACTCCAGTTGCAATTCCCCCTACTGGCTCATTAAGAATACGGAAGGGTTTGGAAATTTTTCCAACCGCCGATCCAATCTCACCGTATTGATTATTCCCCACCCCATAGGGAAATCCCATCGCGTCCAAAAAGAGGGCATGTTCGTCTCCCGCAACTAGTTGCACGGCGGAGGCACCCAAAATATTTAGTTTAAGGGACTGGGAAAAGCTTCCAAAATCATTGGAGATTACAACCTCATAATTCCCCGAATCGGTGGTCGCATTCAGGTCATTGATTTGCAAACTCTTGCCAATAGCTCCCGCAATTGGATTACCATCCTTTTTCCACTGGTAGGAAAGGTTGTGCCCATTGGTCGAGGGGGCAGAGAGAGTGATGCTCCTACCCTCCAAACGATTCTTATCAGAAAGGGTACCCGTCACTTTGGGCTCTAGCAGAGGAGTGAGGTAAGCCTTGAGAGCAGGATCGAGCCGGGACGCCGAGACGGGAGCATCAATCTTTTGCTGAAGGGAGCGGGAAAGCATATCTCCGGTAACGGTGCGGTTGAGGTCGGCGAGCACATCCCCGTCCGAGCATCGACTTGGTCACGGTGCGGTTGAGATCGGTCAGAATAGAGCGACTCAGTTTTTTTCTGGTGATTGAACCATCCACAACCTGGCCAGCGATTTTTGCCTCCTCCGCCACCAATGCCTTACGGGCCAAATCCGCACTAAGGGCATGCGGAGCTGAGGTGATTCGTTGGTCCGGCTCCCAGGTGTCGTAAGCCTTGGCCATCTTTCAAATCCACATGGACCCGCAGGAATAATTTATCATGATCCAGAAACAGACGGGACGGAAGCGGCGTCATCCCCTGCCCGCCAAGAAGAACCAGATAACGACCGTTTCGTACCGATACAGAAATGGTCCCGTTCGTATCCACTCCGTTGCGCCAATGCACCGACAGATTACCATCAATCAATTCAAAAGAAAATTGTGCCGAACCATCAAAGTTGACCCCATCCACTGATACTTTGCCACTGTAAGGCACAGGATTCTCGCCCATGTATACCTGAAGTCATGCCTAATAAGACTGAAATAAAAAGAATTAGGGGAGCCTTTTCCATAATGAACAATATTATGTTATTTTATAAATAAACGTATATTACAAATAAAAAGCAGTAGTCTTTCAATAAAAGTTATGATTTACCTTTACTTAAATACTTAAAATTTAACCTTTGTCATTCTTAATGAACTAACAAAAGAAGGTGAACGATTTTCCATAAATTTCCAGACAAACGCCTTGCCTGTAGCTTTCGGGACATTTTATATTATTAGAATGAAATATCGCATCAATTCGCTCTGTCTCTTCGTTGCTCTCAGCTTAACAATCAGTACAAAAGCGCGGGGCAATCCCCCTCAGTCCAATTAAAGAGATCGATGGAATCCCCCACGTCCTCATAATAGGAGATTCCATTTCAATCGGGTACACCCTACCCACCCGAGCCTTGCTTGAAGGGAAAAGTGAATCTTCACCGAATTCCCACCAATGGTGGTCCCACCACCAAAGGCGCTAACTGAAATTGAAAAATGGCTCGGAAAACGAAAATGGGACCTGATCCATTTCAACTGGGGACTGCACGATTTGAAGTACATGGGCAAGGACGGCACCAATTTGGTACCCAAGGAAAAAGGAGGTGTTGTACAGGTTTCCCTGCCCGAATATGAAAAAAACCTCAGCAAACTCGTCACTCGAATGAAAAAATCAGCCAAGCAATTGGTCTGGCGAAACACCACCCCGATCCCACCCGGTTCCAAGGCCCGATATGTGGGGAGACTCAATAAAATATAACCAGGCCGCTGCGCGGGTTATGAAAAAACACGGTGTCCCCACCCTTGATCTGTTCACTCCGAGTAAAACGAACATGAAGGACTGGATGAAAGAAGCCAATGTACACTATCATGCTCATGGATCACAGGCATTGGCCGAGCGGGTCGCTGGAGACATTCTCAAACGCATAAAAAACTAGTTTCTTTTCTTAGCCTCCCGAACCGCGGCCAATGCGTCAATCAACCCGGCTCCAAATATAGAATCCGATCCCTTTGGCCCGAGATCGGATGCAGTTTCCCGTAAAATCTCACTAGTTTCCCATGGATTAAGTTCGGGGTTAGCTGAGAGCATGAGGGCAGCCACACCGGCCGCATGGGGACCGGAAAAGGAATTACCGGCGGGTCCAATGATCAGTGAACCTCCCTCGCCCCTTTCTACTTCTTTCCAATCTCTTCGGATTTTATGTGAACCGACTACATTCCATACCGGATAACCAGTCGGGAATGCGGTTAGATCGGGCTTTGGTAAAGGATTGGATTTTGAATAATCGGAAAAGAACTGAACACCTTCCCAATAACAGGGACCTTCACTGCTAAATGGTAATTGAATTCGGGACTGATCCACACCAGCAATCGCGAGAACGCAGGGTATATCTTTGGGTAACCCGATTTGTTTACCAAGTGGCATCGCACGACGAGATTTCGGCCCATAATTTCCCGCTCCTCCCACGGCGAGAACCCCGCCCAAGGAAAGATGTTCAAATGCATTGCGAAAAAGTCCCCGAATTTGCCCAAGGTCGCGATTCACAATCATAAAACTCATCGAAACAATATCGGCTCCGTTCGACATCAAATATTCCAAACTGCGAAGATTAAACCCACCCTTTAACAGCATAATTTTGGAATCCGGTGCGATGGCAGTCCGCAAACCGGACATGGACGGCCGGCCCGCAATGATCCCGACACATGAACTACCATGTGAGGTGGTTCTTGCAACATCAAGAATATGTCCATTGTTGGCAATAAAATCATAACCAAATAGATCATCAATTAATCCGTTGCCGTCGTCATCCAGTCTGTTTAATTCTTCCCCGGGATTTTGGGCAAGGGCATGAATTAATGCTGGCGTGGAAATAATACCGGTGTCAATTACTGCAACCTTAACCCCTTGCCCGGTGGCATTTTCCTCCATCCATGCTGCTTGGGCTCCAATTTCCGTGACATTCCATGGAATTCTTACGCCTCCAGAAGATCGGGTGCTTTTCTTTCTCCACTCATCAACCAGGTCATGCATGGCTTGCATTTGCTTGCCAGACATAGGGGAAGCCTTCCGAACCGGCCTGGAAAACCGATTGAGATATACAAAGGAAACATCCGAGCGCCCGGCAAGTTTTCGAATGGCACCCGATTGAGCAAGGCAGGAAAACCCATTGACTATCCAAAAACGATTCACTTCCCGAATCTGTTTTTTACCAATCCTTTGAGTAATGAATTTTTCGATTCCTGTCCATGAACGGGTCGCTTTTTCTTGGAGAAGGGTCGAAACCTCAACACGATTCTGGGAACGCGATAACCTTGTTCGCTCGTTGCAAATTTTTTCAAAGTCCCCCGCATTACTGACCAGCTGATCATTCATACGCACGAATATCGGAATCCAGTCCGGTTTATCCAAATCAATTGCAATGTCCAATCGATTTGCTGAAACCGAATGTAAAATCAATAAAAACGCGATCCAGGAAAAACGAAGGATTAAACTTTTCATTGGGCGGGGCAATCCCCAGGAAATTTATCTATAAAGCCAAGTATTTTTTAACCTTTTCCTCAAGATCGGAACGGGCATTTTGGTCAACCAGATTACCTTCTTTAGTAACTGATAGAATTATGCCTTCAAACCAGCCAGAGCCGCTTTTTTGACCACATTATCAACAGTGATTCCGAGCTCGGACATGACAATATCTCCGGGTGCCGAAATGCCAAAGCGATCAATGCTCACAACCACACCGTCCAAGCCAACATACTTTCTCCATAGATCCCCCACGCCGGCCTCCACTGCGAGGCGACTGCGGAATTTATTCGGTAATACGGATTCTTTGTAGTCTGCATCCTGGCGATCATAACGCTCCATGCAGGGCATGGAAACAACCCGAACCGAGGCTCCGAGTTTCTCCGCCGCTTCCAGGGCAATGGAAAGTTCACTTCCCGATGCCAAAATAATTAATTCCAGTTCCCCTTCTTCCTTGCGGGCAATATAACCCCCTTTACTGACTCCATGGCGACGATCAGACACGGGAATTTGAGAAAGGTTGGGTATATTTTGACGGGTTAAAATAAGTCCGGTCGGACCATCAATTCGCTCCAAGGCAGCCACAAAGGCACCGGCGGTTTCCTCTGGGTCAGCGGGTCGGATCACATCCAGGTTGGGGATGAGGCGCAAACCACTGGTGGTTTCCACGGGTTGATGGGTGGGTCCATCCTCACCCACTGCCACTGAATCATGAGTCCACACATGGAAAATGGGCAGATTGGCGAGAGCGGAAATCCGAACTGCACCACGCATATAATCGGCAAATACGGCAAAGGTGGCACCGGATGGACGGAAAATTCCGTAGTACCCGATCCCGTTCACGATTGCGCCCATGGCATGTTCACGGATGCCGAACAACAGGTTTCTTCCCGCATTGTTGGTGCTGGAAAAATCACCCATTTCTTTAAGGTAATTCTTGGTGGATCCGTGAAGATCGGCGGATCCGCTGATTAAAAGTGGATAGGCTTGGGCCAGATCGTTGATGATCTGAGATCCCGCTGCACGAGTAGCCACCTTGGCGTCTTCAGCAAAAACCTGAACACTCTCCATTAAATTGGCGGGGAGCTCACGGCTAATTCCGCTTTGCAGCAGGGCCGCTTTTTCAGGATTAGCGGATTGCCAGGCAGCAAAGGTCTGATCCCATGCCTGGCGATTTACTTTCCGTTGTTCTTTTAGCGAAGAAAAGTAGGAACGAACTTCCTCGGATACAAAGAATTTTTCTTCCGGAAGCCCCAGTCCCTGACGGGCCGAGTCCGCAAATTTTGCTCCGCCTTCGCCGTGTCCCGCGGCCGTACCTGCCACTTCGGGAATACCCTTACCGATCAGTGTTTTAACCTCAATAAAGGTCGGTTTACCATTGTTGTTTGATCGGGCCTGAGACAATGCATCGGCAATCGCATTCATATCATGTCCGTCTTCCAGGCGAATCACATTAAAACCATAGGCGGCAAAACGATCGAGTACGCTCTCACTTTGACTGGCATCGGCCATTGCATCCAAAGTGACATCGTTTGAATCATAAACGATGGTTAAATTATCAAGACCTACATGGGCACCAAGAGAGGCTGCTTCGGCCGCCACTCCTTCCTGCAGACAACCATCTCCCACCAGGCAGACAACCTGGTGGTTTATAATTTCATGCTCGGCGGTGTTAAAATGCGCCGCTGCCATTTTACCGGCGATCGCAATACCCACTGCGTTCCCCACTCCCTGTCCGAGCGGACCAGTGGTGGATTCAACCCCGGGAGTTTCCCCAAATTCTGGATGCCCGGGTGTCTTGCTGTGAAGTTTGCGGAAATCCTTCACCTCCTGGAGAGAAAGATCGAAGCCGGCCAGGTGTAACCAACCGTACAGGAACATACTTCCATGACCGGCGGAGAGAACAAAGCGGTCGCGGTTTAACCATTCTGCATCCGAGGGATCGACCTGTAAATCATGTCCATAAAGAACGGCTCCCACCTCCGCGGCACCAAGGGGAAGTCCGAGATGCCCGGAACTGCATGCGTGAACGGCGTCGATGGCCAAGCCTCTTGCTTGATCCGCAGCCTGTTGAAGAATTTCTTGATTTTGTAATGCCATAATAAAATTTGTCGATGATTGTAGAGAGTTTGGAAATGAACGGGAGAGTTGACTAAAAATTGATTCGAAAAATCAAAAGTTATTCATGGTAAATAACATCGTTTGTTGTCAATTCAACCATGTTTTCTCCGGGAGCCACTTCAATGTGCTTCGACCAGATTGTAACCACTCCGGTTTGATCATCCTTATCAATGCCGATTAAGAAGTAGCCGTCATTGGGCGAAACATCATCTAATTCCGCTTTTCCAAAGGGATCCGTCCGCGCTTTGCCCACCTTTGCCTGGAGTAGAATTGACTTCACTCCCAATGCAATTTCGGGATTGGCCGAGGAGTCCTTCTCCGCATGTGCCCACAATTCCGCAACTGATTTGACTTCTCCTGCGAGGGCACGGTTTAAATTAAGATCACTGAGCAAGTCGTGCAAATTTCGGGTGGTTAAATAAAATTCGGATGCCTGAGCGGGACGTTCAGTCCCCTGAGGCGTGGGCACGGAAGCCTTAAACTTCAAAATGGATTTATTTAGTTTCTGATCATAGGAGTTAACGGAGGACTGACTGTAGCTATCCTCAAAAGTGGGGGGCACAGGAATGGACAAAAAATCAGGAGGAGTCTCATCATTTCGAGTGAACCGAGCGGGAGAGGCAGAGCGGACGCGTAATAGCAACCGAAGGATCCGGGGGGGAAGGGGTATTTTGCTTGGCTTCCGAGATTACGCGACTGAGATAGGCCAGTCTTTGTTCCTGACTCAGATGTTCGTTTCCCTCCAAAATGAAAGCCTGTAATTCATCATCATTGGGACGGTGAACCGGTTTGGATTGGGACTCCAGTAACTTTGCCTCCAACTCCCTCAGCCGATTCTCTAGGCTGGATACTTTTTTATCTTCCTTCTCTTCGGGAGTCTCCGCGTAATATTTTGGGGATCCCTGACGAAAAACTGGACGCGGCCCTAAACGGGGATTTTTGGAAAGTTCCTCAAGGGTGAAAAATTTTGTATTGCCTTTGTCAATAAAGCTAAAAATTGGAACCAGTTTTGGGAAAAACAAAGGCACGGCCGTTGGATTTCTGGAAATATAAGCAATCATAGAACCGTCCTTTGCCACATTGCGAATAGGTGAGATCCAAGAAACCGACTCGATTGATTCCAAATCTTTTTCATCAATAATTTGCCTGGCCTGAACATCGGATTGAATGCTTAAAAAAACAAAAGTGATGCCGAAACCGAAAATATTACCCCAATTCATAAATACTATATGTTCAATCTTGAATTTTTATTGGAAACTTTGCAAAGTTTTTCTTCTTGCTCAAATTACAATATCCGATTTTTTGGTTTCTTTACACAAATTTTATTTTTGTAATCGCTATACACTCTGTTTTTACTCTTTTCCCCATCCTCTAAATTAATCAAGCACACTTCCTTAGTCTGCTCTTAATCACTACCTATCATGTCAGAACATTCATCCACAGAAATAATGATCGAGGCACAAGGTCTCAGCAAGTATTACGGTGACTTTATCGCCGTGGAAAATTTGGATTTTACCATTCGCGAAGGAGAAGTCGTTGCATTTCTCGGACCGAACGGTGCCGGTAAAAGCACCACCATGAAAATGCTGACAGGTTACCTTGCACCGTCTGATGGAACCGCGATGGTTTGCGGTATGGAAGTCGCCCAAAACCGGGACAAAGTGGCAAACCGTATTGGCTACCTTCCTGAAAATGGTCCCCTTTATGAGGAAATGACCCCGATCAAACTGCTCAATTTTTTCGCAGACGCCCGCAGCATGGAAAGTTCGGTCAAATACAACAGAATAGAAAAAGTGATTGACCAATGTAATATTGAGACGGTTTTGAATAAACCAATTGGTAAACTCTCGCGGGGATTCCGCCAACGCGTGGGTATGGCCAATGTTCTTTTGCATGAACCGGATGTTTTGATTATGGATGAACCTACTGCCGGACTTGATCCCAATCAGGTTTTGGAAGTGAGAAAAACGATTAAAGATCTCGGGAAAACTATTTTGCTTTCGACACATATATTACAGGAAGTTCCCGAGATGGCAGACCGAATTATTCTCATTAATCAGGGCAGGCTCATTTTTGAGGGGACACCCGAGGATTTAAAAAATGAACCTTCCCTGGATTCCTGGTTTAACCGCCAGACTGTAAGTGCTGCTTAACCCAGTAAATCTTAATTATATTTAGCAATGAATAACCAAGCTGTTCTCGCCGTATTTAAACGTAATCTTGCTGCTTATTTCGGAAGCCCGAGTGGGTATGTCTTTATCTGTGCATTTTTGGTTGCCAGTGGAATTGCCGCGTTCTGGTCGCAGGAATTTTTTGACTCGAACCTGGCAAACCTCGATCAGTTAAATCAATTGCTTCCCCACATCCTGCTGGGATTTATCCCCGCCATCACAATGAGTATTTGGGCGGATGAACGCAGACAGGGCACGGATGAATTATTACTTACTCTTCCCGGCAGTGATTTTGATGTGGTTTTGGGAAAGTATTTCGGTGCGGTCGCTATTTACACCGTTTCCCTGTTCTTTTCACTGCTTGCGAACTACTTTGTTCTCCTGAATCTCGGTAATCCGGATTTTGGATTAATTCTCTCAAGTTACATCGGGTATTGGTTCGTGGGTTTAAGCATGCTTGCAATCGGAATGGTTGCCTCTTTTCTTACCTCAAATCTGACCGTTGCTTTTGTTCTGGGAGTGGCCTTTAACGCTCCACTTGCTCTTCTTCCCAATGCGGAATGGGGACTGTCCGCCAGCTTTTTGGATTTTAGCCGTGGAACAATCAGTATTTCGAGCATGGCGTTTTTTATCAGTCTGGCGGTGGCGATGCTTTACCTTTGTTCAATCTTAATCGGACGACGTCACTGGGTGGGCAGTCCAACTGGAACCAACAAGAAAGTGCATTACAGCACACGCGTTGTTGCTTCGGTGGTCATTGCGTATTCCCTCACTTTCTTCTTTCGAAACAACGATTTCATTCGGATTGATGCCACGGCTGAGCAATTGAGCAGTTTATCCGAGGGTTCCAAGGATTTACTTGGTCAGATTGACGGGCAGGTGGAAATTGACGCTTTTATTTCCCCGGCCGACTCAATGCCCGAGCAGTATGTCCAAACCCGAATTAACCTGCTCACCGCATTGCGGGAAATTGAACGAAGCAGTAAGCAAGTCATTGTCGATATTCACGAAATTACCGCCGAGGATAATGCCTCCATCACCGCCGAAAAGTACGGTGTGGTGAACCAAAACGGAGTCACTCCTCCGCTGTTCGTTCAGGAAGATGGTCGTTTCATGCCCTGGCAAAAAGATTTATATCTCGGACTCGTTTTTAAAGGGAACGGTGGACAGCAAACAATCCCTTTTGTTTACAAAGGACTCCCCGTTGAATACGAGGTGATGCGTACCCTCAGTGCAGTCAGTGGATCCAAGGCCAAGAAAAAGTTGGGGGTTTTTGGAACAGATGCACCAATGATGGGCAGTGCGGGCATGGGCATTATGGGATTCAGTATGGGTGGAGGAACTCCCGCATGGGAGGTGGTGAATGAACTCCGAAAACAGTATGATGTGCAGGAAGTCACCGGTGGGGAAATCAATAAGGGGGACTATGACGCACTTTTAGTCGTACAGCCTTCAACCTTGGATAACGAAAAATTGGACGAACTGATAGCCGCGGTCAAAGCGGGCGTACCCACGGCGATTTTCGAGGACCCACTCCCCCTTATCCAAGGGAGCGTGACGGGCACCTACGAACCAAGAAGAAATAATCAGCAGGGAGGCGGTCCGGGACAGCCTCCGCCTCCAGCACCGGAAAAGGGAGATTTATCCAAACTCTGGGATTTGCTTGGTGTTCATTTTAATGTCAATCCCAAGAACCGTTTAAGCTCAATCAAAACCGAGCTTTTGCTACTTCAAAGCAACGCAAGCCGGAGTCTTGGACCAGCCAGGGGCCGGTTTGCTGAAGTGGGTACTTTCTTCACTAAGCTCTCTGATCTGATTAAAAAAGCATCTGAGTATGAAGCACGGCTCAATGCCAACTCCCCGCTTTCCACCAATGATTGGAATTCCCTGCAGCTCACTGTCCTTCGTGACTCGGTCAGCGGATTGGATTACAGCCATCCCATTCGAAATTTTATCGAACAAAAACTTCTCGACCCTGTGGACACAAAGTTAAAAGGGTTGGAAAAAAGAATACTGCGTGATGCCTACAACCCTTTTCCCAAAATCCCCCGTTCCGAAAATTTCCCCGATGAATTCATTTATGTGGGGGGAACCAGTGGATCCCTGGCTGACGGATTGGTTACCTCGGAGTTGCAGTATTGCCTCTTCACCTGCCCCGGTTCGTTATATGAAATGCCCAAGAGTACTCTTTCCTTCAAACCTCTCCTCAAAACTAGGGGCGGGGAATTGAGCGGAACCACCAGTTTGGACAACTTTTGGACCGGCGGTGTGTTTGGCACTCCTCGTCGATTCAATCCCGCACGGACCACATATTCTGATTCCGGTGCGGAAACCATTGCCGCCTCGATCTCAGGCACGGTTCAGGATGGAAATCAAACCAACCAAATCAATGTCATTCTGGTTGCTGATATAGATGTCCTCGCGGATCCATTTTTTAACATCCGGAGCCGGGGCCCAGAATCAGACTTTCCACTCGATGTTGATAATGTCACCTTTTCTCTCAATATGATCGACAGTTTAACCAAAGAAGATCATCTGCTGGAAATCAGAAACCGCCGACGTCTTCATCGCACTCTTGAAGAATTTGAGAAAAGTATCGAAAAAGCCCGTGGAGAAGCTACCCAGACCATTCAACAGGCGGAAAATTCGATTCAGCTTATCCTGCAGGAGGAGCAGCGAAAGTTAAATGAAGCATTGGCCGATGTTCAAAATAGTCAGGGAAACATGACTCAGGGCCAATTTATGCAGTTACTCCAAACGGAGGCAGCCAAGCTCCAAAAGAACCTTGCCAAACGAGAACGTGAACTACGTCAGGATACCAATACGAAAGTAAAATCAGCGGAAAGACAAAGAGACCGGGAAATCAAGGAAAAACAGGAGGATATCCAATTTATGTCCGTTTTCCTTCCCCCGATTCCCCTTCTTATTATCGCGTTCTTCGTATTCTTAAGGAAGAGAAAAGCCGAAATCCAGGGAGCGATTGTTTCACGGGTTCGATCCTAGTTCATCCACCCCAAATACAAACAGGAAATTTAGTATCATGAACGAAAACACAAAATCCATTGCATTTATCGGAGCAGCGACTCTCTTTGCACTCCTCGCTATTTTTACAACCCCCGAAAAAATCGATCCAACCAGTAAAGGGAGCCGGATGGGCCAGTCCCTTTTTGAATCCTTTGACACTCGGGCTGCGGTCGGAATTGAGATTGTGGAAATTGACGAGGAAAATATCGAGGCTAAATCAATTGAGATTGCACAGAATGACAAAGGCTGGTGGATTCGCCGTCCTCAAAAACCCGATTATCCGGCCAACGCGGATAATCAGGTAAAAGATGTTTCCACTCTTTTATTGGACCTTCAAATTATCGATATCGCATCGGAAGGTGCCGGAGAGCACGCGAAGTTCGGAGTTCTTGACCCAAGCAAGGCACAACCGAGCGAACAGGGAATTGGGAAAAGTATTGCCTTAAAAAACAGTTCCGGGTCCAACCTTGCCCAACTGATTATCGGAGATGAAGCTGCTGACTTTCCCAATGCCCGATATGTTCGCAAACCTCAGGAAGATACTGTTTTCATATCCGAAGTCCGGAATGCCAACGATGTTTCCACTAAATTTGTGGATTGGGTGAAGAAGGATTTTCTGGATCTAGACAAATGGAATATCAAGCAGGTCACTCTTGATAATTACGAAGTAAATTTAGCTCAGGGCCAGTTAAACCGAAAATACAACCCATTCGTTCTCGATTATGATAATTCCGAGTGGAAATTGAATGGATCCACCCTTGCCGAATCGGAGGAATTAGATAAGGAAAAACTCGATGCACTCAAGGACGCGTTCGATGATCTTGAAATTATTGATGTTGAAAGTAAGCCCGATATTTTGGTCAACAACTTAAAGCAGGGCAATGAGTTCTTTAATAATCTGAAGGACCAGAAAAACCAGGCTGTGGTCCAGTCTCTGCAACAGAAAGGGTTCTATACGGTTGCAGTACAGAATCCACAGGGCCAACAGGTTCCCAAGGTTGTGTCCAACAAGGGAGAGATTTTAGTCGGAATGAAAGACGGGGTGGAATATGTCCTTCGATTTGGAGACATTTACCGAGGATCCGAGGAGGACGAAAATTCAACCGGTGACAGCCGTTACATCTACGCACTTGCCCGAGTGAACCCATCTTTACTCGACCCTCTTAATCTCGAACCTGTCCCCAGTCCCCTGACCAGTCCCGCACCACCAGTCCAAGCATCCCCCGATCAAAATTCCTCAACCAATGAGGGGGCTGAGGGAGATACAGGAGAAAAAGGAAAACAGGGTGATGTGCCTGATATCACTCCTCCGGGACCGCCACCCAATTTCGTTCCAGACTCGGCACCTCCGGAAACATCTCCCCCACCCCCACCCGGTGCGATTCAGGAAAAACCGGTTACAGATGCACAAGCGGGAGAAGAAAATACGGACTTTACTCAAAAGAAGGCGGAACGGGATGCGGAAATTGCCCGAATCAATGCCAGTAATGCAAACAAGCAAAGGGAGTTTAATGAGAAAGTGGCCAAGGCACAAAAAAGAGTCAATGAACTCAATGAAGATCTGGCCGGATGGTATTATGTCATCTCGGACGATGTTTATAAGAAAATCCGTTTGGAGAGAAAAGATTTTGTAAAAGTGAAAGAAGTCACTTCCGACATGCCTGAAGAAGTCAAAGCCTCACACATATTAATTTCCTTTAAAGGAGCGGATCGTGCGGACCCTCAGATTACCCGAACCAAAGAGGAAGCCCAAACCGAAGCGGAGAGAATTCGGGGCCTTATTCTCAATCAAAACAAAGATTTTGCGGAGTTGGCCGGTCAGTATTCGGACGGGCCAAGCAATACCAAAGGAGGCGACCTGGGAACATTCAAATTTGAAACCATGGCAAAAGCATTTTCCGAAGCTGCTTTTGCCCTTGAAGTTGGCAGTGTTTCAGAAGTGGTGGAAACCGGATTTGGCTTTCATATAATTAAACGGACGGAATAAATTTCAGTTAAATAAAGTTCTTATTCCAAGAACTTTACGATAATTTTCTTTCAACCAGATGATTTTGGTTGTAAATGAATTTAATGTCATTTCCTTTTTTAAAATCCCGGGGTTCTGCGTTGTGGAAAAGAATTCGTGCAGACGACTCGACTCGTCTGCGGTTAAAATATGACACCTACTATCATATTTTCGAAAGGCAGGAAGGCACCCGAGTATTTAAAGACGGGAAAGAATTCATTATGCTTTCAAGCAATGATTACCTTGGCCTTTCTCATCACCCCAAAATTAAGGAGGCAGGTATTGAGGCGATCCAAAAATGGGGGAGCAGCACAACCGGAGCAAGACTCGCGAATGGGGGAAGAATCTTTCACCGTGAGCTTGAAGAAAAACTCGCTGCATTCCTCGGTAAGGAAGCATGTCATGTATTCTCTGCCGGATATCTCGCCTGTGCTTCCGCAATCACCGGTTTTGCTGACAGAAAAGACCTGATATTAGCCGATAAAAATCTTCATTCCTCCTTATGGAGCGGTATTCAATTGAGCGGGGCACGGTGCGAACGCTTTGCCCACAATAATCCGGCACACGCATCCGAGATACTCTCGGATGAAGGGGCGGACACCAACATTTTTGTGCTTGAGGGAGTTTATTCGATGGAGGGTCATATTGCGAAGCTTCCTGCTTTTGTTGAAATTGCCCGCGAACATAATGCGTTTGTTATTCTTGATGATGCTCACGGATTTGGTGTCCTGGGTAAAAACGGAAGGGGCACGGCCGATCACTTTGGAATGACTGAACAGGTTGATGTTCTTTGTGCGAGTTTCTCCAAATCTCTTGCAGGGGCAGGCGGTTTTGTTGCCTCAAGCCGGGAAGCGATCGAGTATATGCGGAGCCATTCCAAGCAAACTATATTTTCCGCCGCCCTTTCCCCCGCGTCCTGTGCCTGTGCCCAGGCGGCCCTTGAGATCATGCAAAACGAGCCCGAACACCAAGAAAAACTTTTTAAAAACCTCGAGAGGTATCGTGGCATTCTCGCCAGCCTTGAACTGGACACCTGGGAAAGCGAGACTCCGGCAATTCCGATCGTCCTTGGAGAGAAAGAAAAAGTCTATTATTTTTGGAAAGCCCTCTTGGAAAAAGGCATCTATTCCATTATCTCAATTGCCCCCGGGGTACCCCCAGGCAAAGACCTGATCCGTACCGCAATTTCAGCATCCCACACCGAGGAAGATCTTGATCGAATCGAAGAGGCCATGACTTACGCAAAATCAAAAATTAGTTGATGATCTTTATTGATGTTACTCAATCGTGTCGCTCATCAAACAATTCCGGTATTCAAGTAGTTACTAGAAATCTCTACAGGGAAATTAATGCCCAAAAGGCAGTCACTCCTCTAATTTGGGATAACTTTTTAAAAAACTACAGTCATTTAAATAAAAGAGAGCTAAAAAATTTAAGTGATCCATTTGATAAAGATTATCAAGCAAAAGAAAGACCTAACAAACAGGAAAATCCATTTTACAAGGAATTCCTGAAATCGTTTTTCAGATTAAAAAGAATTAAAAAATTTGATAATCAATCTTCGACTCAACAATTATTCATATTTCCTGAAGTTTTTAGAGATAATCGAGTTTTTGAACTCCCTAAAGTTAAAATGAATAAATTAACCAAAGGAGCTATTTTTCATGATGCCAATGTTCTCCAAAATTCATTACCGACACCTGCTGCAAGACTGAAAAACTTTAAAGGATATATGAACTTCCTTGCTTCCTGTGACGCAATTTCAACTGTTTCAGATTTCTCCAAAAAACAATTTATCGAGAACATTGGCAGCTCATTTGAACAAACAAAAATTGTCACTCACAGATTACCGGTGGAACCTCCGGAATTCCAACCAAGAAAGAAACTGCTACATGTACCCTTAATTATATTCGTTTCTACATTAGGTTATAATAAAAATCATTTATGCTTACTAGATGCTGCTGAAATTCTTTGGTCCGAAGGGCTCTCTTTCGAATTACAATTTATCGGTCAAAGTGACCCATCATGGTCTTTCAAAGTGATTAATAAGATAAATGAATTCCGTCAAAGAAACCGACCAATAAAGTGGCTTAAGCACATAAGCCAGAATGAGCTAGAAGAAAAATATCTAAGTTGTTCATTCACGGTATTTCCATCGACTTCCGAAGGTTTCGGCTTACCAATTATTGAAAGTCTCGTCCGGGGAAAGGCCTGCATATGTGGTAAAAATGGAGCACTAGGAGAAATAATCCGTGACGGAGGATGCCTGACTATTGCAGATCAAAAAGATTCAAATCAGTTAGCAAATGGAATTCGAAAGTTACTGACGGACAAAGAGCTTATTCTTAAACTTGAAAAACAGGCAAAAAAAAGGGATTTTGGAAGTTGGAAAAGCTATTCTTCTCAATTACTTGATCATTTTTTACCTTAGTTTACTTAGGGACCTTTTCATCAACAACCCCAAAAAAAGAATTCAGCCGTTTTCCTTATGTCAAAAGCTTCTCTGGCATGCTTCACTGCGCTCTCTTTCGCGTTAATGGTCGAAAGCTTGCTGGAGATTGACCCAAAACTCTGTCCAGATATCGAACTCCAATCTTCTCGGGGTCCTAAGTGGATTCAGAGAAAACCCGGAAACATCTTCCACGAAAGCCTCGGACGCTCCGGCATAAACGGAAGCCAAAA
>JBJLCO010000004.1:0-28160 GCA_045567635.1 Opitutales bacterium
ACACGGGTGCGGATGTAATCCACTTCCTTGAGGTACTGAGTATAGCGGTGGTCCGGCATGGTGATCCCCTGGATCATGGCGGCACCGTCGGATACCAGGAGGTCGGAAATTTGGGAAAAATAGGTGGGAAGAAATTCGTGGCCCACCGCTTCGATCATTTCAATGGAAACCACTCGGTCAAAATGTCCGGTCAAGTCACGGTAGTCCTGTTTGACGATGGAAATCCGGTCGTGAAAATCCGCTTTTTGAATTCGATCCTGTGCGTATTCGAACTGACGGTTCGAAATTGTGGTGGCAGTAAGCTTCGCTTCAGTACGTTCGGCCAAGCGATGGGCAAAGCCTCCCCAACCGCATCCGATTTCAAGGACATGATGGTGGGGTTGAATATCAAGCTGGTCAATTATCCGGTCGTACTTGGCTAAGGATGCTTCCTGTAATGTGCATTCGGGGGAATTAAAAATACCACAGGAATAAGTCATGGTCGGATCGAGCATGAGCTCGTAAAAATCATTGCCCAAGTCGTAATGAAGGGCGATATTCTTGCGACTGCCTTTGCGGGTATTTTTCTGACTGAGTAAATAGCCCCACCGGGCAATTCGGTTGAGCAGGGAAGCCCATCCGCTTTCCATGCCATCCATCACCTCCTGGTTTTGCAGGAAGAGGCGGAAAACCGCCACCAGATCATTGGTGTCCCAGTCTCCATCCGCGTAGCTATCGGCAACGCCCAGGGAACCCCCCAGGCAGGTCTTGCGGAAGAACGCAGGGTTGTGCACCTCAATATTCGCGGAAATGGTTCCCATCGGAAACCGTGCCCATTTGCTGGGTGTGATTGCCCACTGATAAACTAAGGTATCCCCGGTCTATTTTCTTTAACTGTCTGCACAGTGCACGCTCCCAAAAACCGGCCGGCTTTCCTTCATCGAGGGAAAGAGTGGATTCCTGATTTGCGGTCTTTTGATTCATTTATGAAGTTGTGCTTTGGGGATGCGGGTAAAAACGGCAACCTTTGAGGCGGAGTAGTAAAGCATGCCAGTAAATGCCAAAGGTTATTCGAAAAGTGAGTAAAGGAAAGCGAATAAGGGCCCAGGCCATATTAAAAGAATTGAGCGTTTTCCTGCCCAGATTCAGATGGGCCGTGAAGAAGGTTTTTTCTTTTTCACGCAGAATCATATCCACTTTTAATTTGTCTGAGGGAGCGATAAAACGCCAGTCATAGTCCACTTCCATACCAATGAAGGGAGAGACATGAAATTCTTTTTCGAAGGAATATCCGCTTTTTTTCTGATTGTTCTCATCCCAGCGAAAACATTTGGCGTAGCGTTCGTGCCAGGGGGTATTGGTGATTTCCGCCATCAGGGCATGGGGAATGGATTTTTCCTCGTCCCAGCAGTAATAAAATGAAACCGGGTTGAAGCAGTATCCGAAGGTACGCAGGTGAGTGACAATGGAAACCGGACCCTTTACTTCATACCCCAGTTGCTCGGTCATGGTGGAACGGACTGCATCGGCGAGGTCCTTTTTTTCCGGGCTGTGATAATCCTTGCGGTGGAATGAGGAGAGATTAAAGCGGTCGAGTGACCAGAACAGTCTTCCTTTAAAAACCTCTCTCAATTCATCCAGGAAGAGATGGGCCATAAACACACGGTAGCGAAAGGCATGTTTTTTCGGGCTTTTTCTTTGATGGCGCACCTCACCGAAATAGAGGGAACTTTCCATCAGAGTGATTCTCCGAATGCCTCACATACCCGCAAACCACTATTCAATCCATCCTCGTGAAAACCATATCCCCAGTAGGCACCACAAAGAGAAATGCCCTGGTTACGAATAAATGAGCTGTGCCGGCTCTGGGCCTCTTTTCTGCCCGGGTGATAGGTAGGATGTGAAAATTCGTAATTTCCATGCACCCGTTCGGGATTGACCAAATTTTGCTGATTTAAGGATACGCAAAAGGGTTCAGGGGTGGGAAGGCTTTGTAAAATATTCATGTCATAAGTGACCAGTGCATCGTCGCTTTCTTTTTTGGGAATATAAGCGTTCCAACTTGCCCGCGCAGATTTTCTTTGGGGTAACACTGAATCATCACTGTGCAGAGTAACCCGATTTGGCTGGTAGGGGAATGATTTAAGAAGATTTTTTTCTTCGCCGGTGGGGGACTGAATGATTTTCAGCGCCTGGTCGGCATGGCAGGCAAGGATGACTTCATCAAACTCCTGTACGGTCCCTTCCGGAAGAGTAAGTTGAACTTTATTTTCTTTCCGTAAAACTTTTTGAACTGGGGAATTTAGTCGTATGCGGTCACCAAGAATTTCGGCTAATTTATCAACATAGGTGCGTGACCCTCCTTTCAAAACCCGCCAAACCGGGCGATTATTTGCCTGGAGCATTTGATGGTTGGCGAGAAAATCTGATACAAATTCCATCGGGAAATGAGCAAATTTTTCGGTGGAACATGACCAGAGTGCGGAACCGAGGGGTAGTAGGAAAAACTTCGCGAATCGTTCGCTCAGTTGATTTTTTTTAATGAATGAATCAATGGTTTCCTCCGGGGGAATTTCTTCCTTCGCCAGATCGTGAAAACGGAGAATATCACGGACCATTCCCCAGTGCCAGGGATCGACCAGATTACGTGGATGCCCAAATAAACCGCGCAGGTTTTCTCCGCTGTATTCGAGTTTCAGTTTTTCAGATTGTACGGAAAATCCCATTCGGGTGGATTGGGATGCAACCTCCAACTTATCTAGCAGGCGAATAAAATTAGGATAGTTTTCCCGGTTGAAAACAATGAACCCGGTATCGACATTAAAAGTACCGGACTTCCCCGCGGTTTGAACTGTGTTTACATGGCCGCCAAGTTTAGAAGAGCTTTCGAACAGCGTAACATCGTGGTTGGGATGCAGTAAATATGCACAGGACAGACCGGATATTCCCGATCCCACCACCGCGATTTTCACAGGATTATGTGGAGGGAGTGGACGCTTTTTTCTTCACCCATGCCGGGACGGGTCGAAGTTTACTCACGATACCCAAAAGCGACATTATTTTTAAACCATAATAAGTGATATCGAATTCCCCCCTAAAAAATCCCTGTCGGGCAGACCCGGGAAAAAAATGGTGATTGTTGTGCCATCCCTCTCCGAATGCAAAAATGGCGACCAGCCAGTTATTTCTGCTTTCGTCTTTGGTGTTGAAACGTCTGGTTCCAAACATGTGATTAATAGAATTGACGGCAAATGTGGCATGGTAAAGCACAATGGTGGGAACAAGAAATCCCCAAATGAGCATTTGCATGTTGGACAACCCGGTAAGGGTGTAAAACCAGGAGATTTCCGGTGCTAAATAGCAACCAAGACCGAGGAGGAAGACCGGTATCCAATCAAAACGGTTGAGGAAACGAAGTTCCTTAAATTTTACTAGATCTGGGATTTCCTTGAGAAATGTGGGCACGGCGTAATCAGTCATGAACCAAAGCGTGTGGCTCCAGAAAAAACTTTTCGTATGCGGTGAGTGTACATCCTCCTCAGTATCAGAATGTCTGTGGTGGCGTCGATGATGTGCGGCCCACCACAACGGACCTCTTTGGCCGGAACTACAGGCAATAAAAGCACCAAGGAACTGGACTAAGCGCGAAGTCTTGAATGAACGGTGTGAAAAATAACGATGATAAAATGCGGTGATTGAAAACATTCGAACACTGTACGAAATCAAAGCCACCAGTAGACAGGGAATTGTGACGGGATAAAAGAACGCCAAAATTACCGATAAATGTATTAGCACATAAGGGAGACAGCGAAACCACTCCACACGACCTTCCGAACCAAGAGGTTCATCGTGGGTTTCGGGTGGTGGACACACCCATTTAGATATGGAAAATGACATGTTTACGTAGTTGGATCTAAAACGAGAGAAAGTTCTAACGGACTCATTTTAGTTTTACCACGTAAATCTGTACTTACAAGCTGATCGAGTTTTCTAAAGTCAATTTTTCCATTTTGAATCAAAACTGCACGCAGTTTGCGCAAGCCCAAGGACTCAAGCTGGCGTACTCTTTCACCGGACACATTCATTGAATCTGCAATGTCATCGAGTTTCATAGACTCACCTTTTTCCATGCCAAACCGCATGCTCAATACTTTTCTTTCCCGCTGGTCGAGGAAAGAAAGGGCCACTTTGATGTCATCGGACAAGGAACCATCTTCACGATAGGATTGTTTGAGTTCCTCTTCAGCGGTCATTAAATCGGCAAGTGTGCTGTCGGAATCTTCATTCAACGGTTCATCCATCGAAAGAGAACTGGTTGGGGCAAATTTGACCCGTTTGGTGAGATTGCGATCCTGTCCGAGGGCGTCACTGACTTCAGTGTCCGTTGGGTTGCGACCTAAATCAACCTGTAATTCAGAACGAACTTGTCCTTCCTTACGCTTGCCTTGGGATACATCATGGGGTACGGCAACTGCACCGGACATTTTGCCAATCAATCTTTGTATTCTTTGCCTGATCCACCACGCTGCATAGGTGCTCAGTTTGATTCCACGGGTGTAGTCAAACTTATCAAGTGCGACGACTAATCCCTGAATCCCTTCCGCCATAATGTCCTCCATTTGGACATTGGTCTGACGAAATTTTAATGCGATCGATGCAACTAAACGAATATGTCTTTCGATGAGTTCTTTTCTCGCCTCATCAGAACCTTTTGACATTTCCAGAAAAAGTTTGTCACATTCCTCTTTGGTGGGAGGAGCCATGCGTGAACGATCGGAAATGAAGCGACCCACTGGATCGGGGCTATCTTTTCCGTTAGATGATGTTACATGTGGTGATACCATAGTGTAGAAGAAAACGAGCGTACTTCCTAAAAGGATCATTCAAAAATTGTTTTTTTTTATAATTTTTAGGATTCACATTATAAAGTGCGTATTCATATGATTAAAATGTTCTTTTCGGGTTCAATTTTTTAAAAAAGTTTGTCCTTTGTACGGTTTGGGAATCAGATAAGAAATTAGTAAATTTTACATGGACGCTGGTATATTGGAGACACGCAAAGAAGGGCTTTACTGTCCGGCAGGCAATTTCTATGTCGATCCGCGTGGAGAAGTGGAAAATGCATTGATTACTCATGCACACAGTGATCATGCCCGGTCGGGGCACAAAGCATATCTTTGCGCGGATTCATGTAAACCACTGCTGCGCATTCGGATTGGGGAAAAAAGTAAAATTGAATCTTTGCCCTTTGGAAAGAGTCAGACCATTGGAAATGCACGGGTATCCTTTCACCCGGCTGGACACATTCTGGGATCGGCACAGGTACGAATCGAAGTAAAAGGAAGAGTCTGGGTGGTCAGTGGGGATTACAAACCACAGGCGGACCGTACAAGTGAGCCTTTTGAATTGGTGCCCTGTGACGGCTTTGTGTCCGAGTGTACTTTTGGACTTCCGGTATACCGGTGGAAACCGGAGGAGGATATTCATAATCAAATTAATCAGTGGTGGGAAAAAAATAAAATTACCGGACATGGTTCTTTGATCTTTGCCTATTCCCTCGGCAAGGCACAGCGTGTACTGGCTGGACTCGATTCTTCAATTGGTCCCATTTATGCACACTCCGCAGTTCACTCCTTTTTAGAGCATTATCACAACGCGGGAATTGTTTTACCGGAGGTAAAGAAAGTGGATAAAGAAAAGGATTTTTCCGGAGCCATGATTATTGCTCCACCCGCGGTTGAGGACAGTAGCTGGACGAAAAAATTTAAGAAAACCAAGCGTGGATTTGCATCGGGATGGATGGCCATACGTGGTCCCCGAAGACGAAAAAATATTGATCGGGGATTTATTCTGTCCGATCATGCCGATTGGCCCGGTTTAATTGATGTGATTACCGGTACCGGGGCTGAAATGGTCAAGTTGACCCATGGGAATGGAGATGCACTGAGTCGATTTCTGGGAGAAAAGGGGATCAATGCATCGGTTTTAAATGAGTCCAGTTTTCGGCAGGAGGAAAGGGATTGAGACAGTTTTCCCAGCTTTTTCATGACCTGGATGAGGCGACTAAAACCAATGACCGGATCGATCATTTGGTTAACTACTTAGATGAGGCGAATCCGCAAGATTCTATCTGGGTCTGCTGGTTCCTTTCGGGCAACCGGATAAAGGGGGCAATAAAAACTTCGGAACTCCGTATGTTCGCGTCCGAACGGACTGGGCTACCGCTATGGTTGCTGGAGGAATGCCACGACCGGGTGGGGGATTTAGCGGAAACGGTTTCTCTGCTTGTTGCCAACGGGGGCGAGGGTAAGGAAAAGACGGGTTTAGGCGAAGTGATTGGAAAATTTATCGAACCAATGGTCGGTATGGATACCGGACAAAGAAGAGAAAACATTTTTGCCGCCTGGGACTTTCTGGGTGAACAGGATTTTCTTCCTTTTCACAAATTACTCACCGGGGGATTCCGGAT
Source organism: Opitutales bacterium (assembly GCA_045567635.1). Classification (GTDB taxonomy): domain Bacteria; phylum Verrucomicrobiota; class Verrucomicrobiia; order Opitutales; family Seribacteraceae; genus Seribacter. Next base: position 6,449 of record JBJLCO010000004.1, read on the forward strand.
GGGGGTATCCAAGGGAAATCTGTGCAAGGCACTGGCCCGCGTGGGCAAAGTGCAACCTGCAATTATTGCCCAGCGTTTGGCAGGAAATTGGACGCCTAAAACTTTAAGCCTGGATGGAATTCTCAATCCCGGGGCTGATGAGGATCGATTATGCCAGCCTTTTCCATTTTGCCTTGCCAATCCTCTTCAGGAAGAGGTTGGGAATCTGGGCAGGGTGGAGGATTGGCAAATTGAATGGAAATGGGACGGTGTTCGCGCTCAATTGATTAATCGTGGAGGGACCTGCATGATTTGGTCAAGGGGAGATGAATCCGTGGGTCATTCCTTTCCTGAAGTAATGGAAGCGGGCAAGTGGCTCCCAGGGGACCTCTGCCTGGATGGAGAAATCCTTGCCTGGGGGAAGGAGGGAATGCGGTCCTTTTCCCGTCTCCAGGCAAGACTGGGAAGAAAAGAACCGGGCCCGACTATTCTCAAGCGGGAACCGGTCAGATTTCAGGCGTACGATATTTTGAGAAAGGATGGGGTCGATATGAGATCGCTTCCGATGGAGGAAAGAAGGAGGGAATTGGAGAATACTCTCTCCTTACTCCCGGCTGGTTTTCCCATTGGGCTTTCCCCACTGGTGAAGGAGCCATCCTGGGCAAATTTGAAGAAGCTTCGGGAAGAATCCCGCGATCGTGGAGTGGAGGGATTTATGCTGAAGAAAAAAGATTCCTCCTATGAATCCGGCCGGATAAAAGGGTCGTGGTATAAGTGGAAGGTTGATCCTTATCTCGCCGATATGGTGGTGGTGAGTGCCCAGTTGGGACACGGAAAACGCTCGAATTTATATTCCGATTATTCCCTCGCGGTTTGGGATGAACACGGAGAACTGGTCACAGTGGCCAAAGCCTACTCCGGATTAAGTGATCGCGAAATTGAAAAAGTTGACCGCTTTGTAAGGAAAAATATTACCGGTAAATTCGGACCGGTTCGTTCGGTCAAACCGAGTATGGTTTTTGAGATCGCATTTGAAGGTGCCCGTTCTTCCGGTCGGCATAAGTCGGGCGTGGCCTTGCGTTTTCCCCGAATCAACCGTTGGCGAACCGATAAAAAAATTGAGGATGCGGATACGCTCGAAATAATACGCGGGTTTACGGGAATGACCGGGGAAACAAAGATGGCGGATGGTACCAAAGTGGACCGCGAGGGAAATCTTTTACTTTTTTAAAAGAACCAAACTGAAGCCAATTATCTTGGGTTCAGCCCTTGGCAGTTTTCAGGCGTGCAAGGCTGCTTTTAAACTTGGCTAGGTTTTGTTTGGCACTTTCTTTCCTATCCAAAATGGGGCTTGGATAGTCCCTGCCAATAATACAATTGGAACCGGTTTGAACCGAATCCGGTGCGAGGTGGGGTTCGTAGATATGTTTGGGCGGAAAATCCTTCAGTTCAGGTACCCAGAACTTAATAAACTCAGCTGTCTGGGCTTCCACATTGAGGCTCGACTTTGCATCGGGACAGGGGTTGTAGAGTCTGAAGTAGGGCATGGAGAAAGGAGCCACGCCGGCGAGCCAAAGCCAGTTTCCATTGTTTAATGCCCAGTCACTGTCGAGCAGTTTTCGATCAAACACATCCCGGCCAAATTTCCAGTTTTGCCAGAGTTGTCCACGGGTCAGAAAACAGGAGACGGCATGTCTTCCCAAATGATGCATCCATCCGGTGGCATCGAGTTGCCTCATCATTGCATCGATGAGAGGAAATCCGGTTTGACCTTTTTCCCAGGCCTCCATTTTTTTATGATCGTACTCATCCCATTCAATCTCTTTGCACATTTCATTGGATTGATCGTTGTCCCAATGATCCACACTTCGGGAGAGAAGGTAAAACATTTCCCGGAACATCAGCTGGCCGTGGAGAGATTCCGGTGGTTGCGAGTGGGCACCCTGCATCTGGCATTTTTCACACTCCTCCCACAGCATACGCACAGACAGACAACCGGTGCTTAAATACGGGGACAGACCGGTAGTACTGGGCTCCATGGGCTCACCGGTCGAGTTGGTGGACATGGTCTTGGGTTTTCTGAATGTGTTTACATACTCAACCTGACCGGAAACTTTCTTGCTTAACCTGGACAAAGCCTCGGTTTCTCCACCGGGGAAATAGGATTTTACCGACATAATATCTACCTTTAATTTTTGGGATATCTGCTCGGTCAGGTGCTCGATCGATAAGGAACTGAGTTCGGTGAGTGAGGGAAAAGGTTTAATTTCTTCAGGTGCTGGAAGGGGATCGTCTATTATATAAAATCCATGATCATTTTTATCGAAGTGGGAGGAGAACACCTGATCCATATCCTTCATCGATTTTGGATTCCGGAAACCGGATGAGGAAACGGTTTTTTCCACATCAAGAATGGTTTGAAAGGCATCAAAAGAGAGCACCTGAACGGCTTGATTTTTTTCCGTGAGTGCCAGTTTGACCGAGGCGAGCTTACTCCGCTCGCTTGGTTCGGAGGAATATTCGCAATAGAGAGAATCAAAAGATTTACCCCAATGATTTTGTGTATCTGCAAAAATATCCTCGGGTTTGCCATGGGCCAGTAGCAAACGGCTGCCGTACCTGGAGGAAAGCTGTTGGTTGAGATCGGATAAGCTTTCGATTAAAAATCGTATCCGGTTGGGGCTCAATTTGTCATAATTTTCTCCGAGCACATCGGGGTCGAGAATGAAGAGCGGTAGAATCGAATCAACCTCCTCGTTTTCACATGCTGCCATTAAAGCAGGGTTGTCATGGAGGCGCAGGGATTTTCGGAACCATACAATCGCGGTTTTCATTGGTAAGGAGTAATGATAAATAATGGAAACATGAGCAAGACGCAGGGGAAAGAACGAAGAAAAAGATTCGTCCGATACATTTTCGGACTAGGATTCTTTGATCGAAGAAAGTGCTTCAAGGGCGCGTGCTCTTCCTTCTTTATGATCCACACAGGGATGGGGATAATTGTTTCCCAGAAATACATCGCTTACCAGCAAAAGATCGGGCGGTGCTTCCCACGGTTTAAAAATCCATTTTCCAGGAAGTTCTTTTAGGTTGGGGATCCATTTCCGGGCGTATTCTCCTTTTCCGTCAAATTTTTCACCCTGTGTAATGGGGTTAAAAATTCGGAAGTAGGGGGCGGCATCCGCACCACAGCCCGCGGCCCATTGCCAGCCCTGCGTGTTACTGGCGAGGTCAGCATCCACCAGTGTATCCCAAAACCAGCGTGCCCCATCCTGCCAGGAAATGAGCAGGTGCTTGACCAGAAATGAAGCGACCACCATACGCACCCGGTTGTGCATCCATCCGGTTTCGTAAAGCTGTCTCATGCCGGCATCCACCATCGGATATCCGGTATTTCCAAACTGCCAGGCTTTGAGAGACTGAGCATCATCGAGCCAGGGGAAAGTGGAATATTTTTCCCGCAGAGGTTGGTCCGGGATATGAGGGAAATGATAGAGTAATTGATAGGAGAACTCGCGCCAGCCAATCTCAACGAGGTATTTGTTTTCACCCCGATGCCCGCCTTCATTGTCCGCGGTGAGCACGGCTTGGCAAATCTGTCTGGGACTCACTAATCCCCAGGCAAGGTAGGGGGATAACCGGGAGGTGCCGTCTTTCGAGGGGATATTTCGGGCGGTGGCGTAGGAACGGGTGATCACATCAGCGGTTCGCTGGATAAGCTTGTGGGCCGCATCCTCAGAAACATCCCAATGTTCGGAGAGTTTTGTATGCCAGTCGTGACTGGGTAAAAGTCCTAATTCATCAAGTTTGTGACCGGGGGATTGAACGGTGGAAAAAGATAAACTGCTTAAGGAATAATCTGCCGGTTCCCGGTAAATACCGGCCCGGGATTTTCGCCAGTAGGGAGTGAATACCTGAAAAGGGCGACCGGATCCGTTTTTGATCTCCCAGGGTTCATTGAGTAAACTGGTGTTGAAAGATTCGATGGTGATATTCCGACCCGCTGATGCAAGCTCCACCGCTTTTTCAGTGGCGAGCCCGGCAGGATCGTAAGTTCTTCCGAAATAGAGCGTGTCCGCACCCAAACTTTCAGCCAGGCGGGGAATAATTTCTTCCGCCGTTCCTTTTTGCAGAATGAGAGAGCCTCCATAATTCTGAATGTCCTGACCCAGACTTGCCAGTGCATGATGAAGCCACCAACGGGCAGCCGCACCCGGACTCCATGCACCACCTTCCTCTTTGTTCCAGATGTAAACCGGAATAATTTCCTTGCCTGATCGTAATGCAGCTTCGAGGCAGGGGTTGTCCCGTAACCGTAAATCTTTCCGAAACCAGACGATTGCCCGTCCACCTGAAGGTGGAGACGGATCAGCGATCATTAAGACGAAGTTTGGATAGTCCGGCGTCCACTTTGAGCACCTGACCGGTGATTGACTTGGCCGCATCCGAATGAAGAAAAGTAATCGTGGCCGCAATCTCATCCACCGCCGGAATTATTTTCAGGGGATGTCTGTTTTCAATCATGGGAATCATTTTATCACCGCCCACCATTCCTAGGCCCATTTCGGTCGGAGTCAAGGTCGGTGCGACCACATTCACACGAACTTGAGGAGCGAGATCCGCGGATAATGCCAAGGCGAATCCTTCGAGTCCGGATTTAGCGGCAGAAATAGCACAGTGATTGGGCAGACCGGCACTGGCGGCAACCGAGGAAATAAATACAACCGAACCATCCAGTCGGGGGAGTACGGATTGCACCAGGGTGAACGCATCAAGCACACTGGTCTGGTAAGCCTCAAGCATCTGTTCCGGTTTGAGACGCTTGATCGGTCCCAGAATTACTTTGCCGGGACAAAAAGTGAGTGCACTAATTTTTTCAGGCAGTTGTTCAATAAATTCGTCGGGTTTGCCCGCGTCTCCCGTAATCCACTCACACCCGGATGGCTGTTCGGCCGGATCAGTTCGGGAGAGTGCCACCACCTGTTGTCCGGCATGAATTGACTGATCAACCAGTGACCGGCCGATACCGCGTGAACCACCTACAATGAGGTGGGTGAAAGAGTCTGAGTTGCTTGTTGAATCCACATTTATAGATCGAATAATGAACCTTTTTGGATCACAATTTGTAGTCCTTTCTTGCTTTTTTGAAAAATGTAACATATTTCAAAAAGATGACAAGAGGTGGAAAGCGAAAAGGAGCAGGGCGGCCCAAGGGGAGTAATCGTTACGGTGAAAAAACCCGTCCCGTCCGTATTCCCGAGAGTCAGGTGGATCGGGTATTGCGATTTGTGAATGAACGGGAAAATCAGTTGCCCTTGTATGCCTGCGGAGTATCGGCCGGTTTTCCCTCACCCGCCGATGACTACCTGGAAGGTGTCCTTGATCTGAATGCCCATCTCGTCCGGGAACCCACCGCCACTTTTTTTGTCCGGGCGAACGGAGAGTCAATGATTGGTGCGGGTATTCACGATGGTGATCTTCTGGTGGTGGACCGGAGTGCCCGGGCCACCGATGGCAAGGTGGTGATTGTCGCCTTGAATGGAGAGTTAACCGTGAAACGTCTGCGCAAGGAAAAGGGGAAATCCTGGTTGGTGCCGGAGAATTCAAAATTTAAACCAATTCTTCTCAGGGAAGAGGATGACACCCATTTATGGGGCGTTGTGACGAGCGTGATTCACTCGTTATGATCGCACTCGCGGACTGTAATAATTTTTATGTTTCATGCGAACGGGTTTTTGATCCCGGATTGCGAAACAGACCGGTAATTGTTCTTTCCAACAACGACGGATGTGCAGTTGCCCGTTCCAATGAGGCGAAGACACTGGGTATTCCCATGGGTGCTCCCTATCATCAGATCCGGAAATGTTGCGAGCGAAACGGAGTGGTGGTTTTCTCCTCCAATTATGAATTATATGGTGATATGTCACGCCGGGTCACTTCGGTCCTTGCCCGGTTTGCCCCGGAATTGGAAATCTATTCGATTGATGAATCCTTTCTGAACCTCGCCGGAGTGGATGCACCCCTCCTTCTGAGCCACCGGATTCGAAAGACCGTGAATCGATGGACGGGGATACCGATTTCAATTGGTCTGGGAAAAACCAAGACACTGGCTAAGTTAGCCAACCGTCTGGCTAAGAAAAAAAAGACTGGGTGTTTTGAGGTGCGGGCCGGGCAGGATGATGTGCTCAGCGGTATTCCGATTGAGGATATCTGGGGGGTGGGGCGCCGGTTGAGCATTCGTTTGCAACGGGTCGGGTTGAGCAATGCCCTTAGCTTTTCTCAGGCTCCTTCTTCGATGATCCGTTCGATTGGAGGAGTCACCTTGGAACGCACCCAGCGTGAACTTGCGGGAGTTCCCTGTCTGGAAATGGAAGAGGTTCCTCAACCGCGTAAGAATACCTGTTCCTCACGATCATTCGGCCGGCCGGTCGAAACACTCGCTGAATTGGAGGAGGCGGTGGCGAATTACGCGGTCAAGGCGACCCGTAAAATTCGCTCCGAAGGTTCCCTTGCCTCCGCCCTGCAGGTATTCATTAACACCAACCGTTTTCGTGAGGACCAGGAACAGTACGCTAATTCCCGGACCCTTGCCTTTGATGAACCCACGGATGATCCGATTCGAATCGTTAAAAACGCCAAGCGCCTGCTCGGTTCGATTTTCCGAAAGGGGTATGCCTACAAAAAAGCGGGCGTTTTACTGATCGGTTTAACGCCCAAGGGTGCCCAGCAGACTCTTCTTTTTCAGGAACATGGAAGCACTCACCGGAGTGAATTTGTGGATGCGTTAGAAGAAGTGGCTGCCCGTTACGGAGAATCCTCTGCATTTTTGGGTGCTCAGGGAGTGAGACGTTCCTGGAGTATGAAACGACAAAGCCGTACACCGCGCTACACCACTTGCTGGGAAGAAATTCCTGTTCTCAAGGGATAATATATTCGCATGTTAAAACAGTATTATGATTACTATTATTAGAGCTACCTGAGCACAAAAGAGGACAGGAGGGGGGAAATAAATGATTTTTTTGTCTGACGGGCCAATCGTTACGAATTTCTCAAAAATCTCATCTTTATTATTTTCAGACTGAGCATCCCGCATGTTCTCTATTAATTTTGCTGCTTTTGCGGTACTGACCACTTGTTTAGATTTAATTTCAAGTCTTTCGGAACCTTCCGAATAATCAATATCAAAAGTGTTTTTACCAGATTCTGAAATTTGTTCGATAGTAAGCACAGAACTGGGTGGAATCTTCAACTCGCTTTTACCGGTAGGAATATTGGGAGAAGACTTTTTATAAGTAACCAAGCCTAGTTCATTCCAGTTCAATTCGACCAGTTTTTGAACGGGTATATTGTAGGAGTTCCTCGTATGGACGAAGAATTTTATACCCTCTTTGGATACAACGACGGGTTTATTTGTCCGCAGTAAAACAATAATCCCGAAGAGTGTAAAAAAGTAGCATCCTCCAAATGCGCATACGATACCAGTGTGAATATCATCCTCATTGTCCAATACGAGTAGGCTAAGGATTATTCCTAACAGTATGAAGAACTGAAGAAGCACTACACACGGAACCGTTGAGATATAATTCAGAACGATGGACTTTCGGGAGTGCTTTCACCACATGAACTAAAATTGATTAATTCACGTATTTCGCCAATTATATAAAACTATTTTGGCCTAGAACTTCTAAGTAACTCCGTTCCGATTGAAGGCTTGAATTTTTTATTTTTTACAATTTGGCCCAGTCAAAACAGGCGATTTCCCGTCCGTTCATGGCCAGCAGGTAACCCCCCACCAAAGCGGGACCGTTCCAGCAACGGGCATCGCTTAGCAGTTGGCCGGAAAAAACTTCCGAAAACTCATCGGGTTTGGCTTCGACTACGCTGAGCACACCGGTGTTGCCCAAAATGATCAGAAATTCTTTGGCCAGTAAAACTTTTCCATAGCCATACTTCCTTCCCCGCCATTGTAACTCGCCGGTTTTTGCATTCAGGCAGGAGAACGAATTTTCATTAAATCCGTACAAAAAACCGTTTTTCAAAACAGGACTTGAGAATTTGGTCTTTAAATTTTTTGATTTCCAAACCGTGGAGAGGGAATACAGGTTCCGGTTTCGTGAAATCTTCAGGCACTCTGCACCTTTCCCATACCCGGCGGAAAGCAAAATCCGATCATTCCCAATTTTTGTGGGCTGGGCAATCAACGCATTATTGAGGAAAATTTTCCACGGATGTTCCCATCTTGTTTTACCATTTTTCGGATCGAGCGATGCCACCTTTCCTTTCACTGCAACGATGAGATGTTTTTCACCAAAAAATTCGAGCAGGGATGGAGAAACATAAACGCCTTCCCCATGGAATTCTGATTCCCAGACCAGTTCACCAGTTGCAATACTGTAGGACCGGGCGGCACTTTTCTCGCCCCCATGTGCGACAATAACCGTATTATTCCAAATTAATGGAGAGCATGAAATTCCCCAGTCAGGAAATTCATAGTCTTTTTCTGTGGTGCTGATCTGCCACTCCGTTTTTCCGGACCGTGCATCCACCCGGTAAAGAGAACCGTTTGAGAAAAGTGCATAGAGTTTTCCGTTGTGAAGGGTAGGGGTGACCCGGGGACCGGTTCCACTCATCATATCGTCCCATTTTATGGTAAGGGGTAATTTCCAGCCTATTTTTCCCGTTGCAATACTGCGGGATAAAAGACATTCCTCGCCATCCATCTGCTCAATGGTGAACACCGAATTTTCATTCGCAGTAATGGAAGTGTGACCCAATCCGCAGGGTACTTTCCACAGGGGAGAGGGTTTTTGATCCCAGGCAATCGGCAAACCCTGATCTGGAATCACGCCATCGCGGTTGGGGCCACGGAACTGATTCCATGAGTGAGGGATAGCACGGATTGATGCATTTTCTTTGGATTGGACCATACCTTCTTCTCCGGTCTCATTCTCAAATCCGACATGAGGAACCATGCCTCCTCTCCACTCCATACCCACGCACCCAGAAAGTAAATAAAGTACGGGAAAGAATGAAATTAATTTTTGCACTTTATAGAGGTAAGGAAATTCAGCCTTGGAGAGAATCTTCGATCAGTTTGACCAGTTTCCTTGAGCTTGGTGAAGTCATACTGCCAAACCGCTCCACCGGTTGACCGTCCTTACCCAGGAGGATCTTTCCAAAATTCCACTTAATATTTCCCTTAAGCGGCCCTTTATCGCCAATAATATCCTCATACAGGGGGTGCCGGTCCGGACCGTTCACATTAATTTTGGAATACATCGGAAAGGTCACCCCGAACTTGGTCGAACAGAACTCCTTAATATCACTTTCCGTGCCTGGTTCCTGCCCGCCAAACTGGTTGCAGGGAAAACCACAGATCACCAAGCCTTTTCCCTTGTACTTCTGGTATAACTCTTCCAATCCTTTATATTGACGGGTAAACCCGCACCGGGAAGCGACATTAACCAGTAGGATAACTTTTCCTTTATGTTCGGAAAGTGAAGTCTCTTCTCCGTCGATAGTTTTAAGTTTATGATCGTAAAGGTTGGATGCGTGAAGTGAACTGATTGCAGTCATGAGTGCGAGTGTGATTATTTTCATTGGTTGTTTGATGGTAAAATTTATTTGGTTGGCGTACTGTTTTTTTTCCGAATGGGCAGATGAACTTCGGATCGCTTGAAAAACCCCGGAATAAAAGGACCGTTCCAATAAACCCCGTAACATTCACCTGCTGGTTCAAAATCTTTATTCTTCTCTATCCAATCCGTTAATTTTTTTTGGTTAGTGGAAAAATTTTTCTCGGAGTAACTCCCCCGTATCCCGATTGACAGGACTGTGCGGACAGGCATTTTGACAATCTTGACAGTATTATCAGGCTTCAGGATTTTTTTCCTATCCTCACTACCCACGAAAAAACGCATTTTGCCCGGATTCATATCCGCTTCCACTGGAGTGGTCATTGCCACATCATTAGTTGATATGTAACGGAATAATTTGCGAAATAGCCCGTTATCTTTGTCAAAATAAGTACCATCGGTTTTGGCTTCCAAAGCAAGCCGTTCGGGAAGTTCAATCACCTTAATTTTTCCCACTGGAGTCTTCTCGTACATCGACTGGTATGCCTGTAAGGTTAGAGGAATTGAGAATAAAAATACAGAAAGTAATTTTTTAAACATAATAACAATACGTTCACTAAAGGTGTACGGTTCACAATAAAATGAATTGTTTCCGCCGTTTCCGCAAGACAATGAAGTCGGGATACAGGAATAAAAACCCCGGGTTTCTATAAAATTACCCGAAAGGTCAGATTGATTCGCGGACCAATCGGTTTGGCGGTTCGGGGAATTTCATGCATCCAGTGGTGTTGTGTGGAACCTTTCATCAGCAAAAAACTGCCATGCCTGAGTGTAATCTGTTTTTTCAGTCCGTTTACTTTATATTGTTTGTGCCGGAGTTTGAAGTTACGCTCCGCACCGAGACTGACCGATCCGATCACTGGGTTTCTCCCCAGTTCCTTTTCATCGTCACTATGCCAGGCAACCCGGTCTTTTCCATCCCGGTAGTGATTGATCAGGACTGAATTAAAAATTACCCCGGACACCGGTTCGATGGAATTTTTGATAATTTTCAGATCATCATTCCATGGAGTTGGTTGCATGGTAATGCCGGAATAGGTGTAGCTTTTTCCCGGGTCACCGTACCACGCCTCTAATCGGGGCACGGGGTTTTCCTTCCCGTACATTTTAATCGTATTTTGTTTCCATGTAATTCCATTGATTAATTTCTGGAGCATACCATTTGCCTGAACCGCGGGGAAAAATTCAGGAAAGTACTGAATAGACGCATCGGGAAGGTCAAAATTTTCGGGGGGCTTTGGCAGGAAACTTTGCTGTCTGGAATTCATTAGAAATTTCATTTTCTATCACCCATTCTTTTAATCCTCAAATTTTACTTTTTGATTTCTAAAATCCTCAAATTTAAAATGTTGGATTTGAAATTTTGGAAAAATTAGTTTTTCCTGTTATTATAACATTCATTATATGACCACTATTATCTCACATACAGTCAACCGTACTTCCACAAAGAGTTTTTTAATCGATGCACTTCGCGCCACCTCCAAGCGGCTCGAAAATGAGGATGTCCAATATCAATGGGGGCATATGGGTCAATGCAATGCGGGGCATCTGATTCAGACTCTCACCGGTATGAGCAGTTTTGAAATTGTCGAGTCGGTGGATTTTCAATTAGACGAATGGTCGGAGCATGCGGTGGATTATTGCTCCTGTACGGGAAACAAAGTGGATGACATATTTCTTTCCATTGAGAAACAGGGCCTGACCCATTCTGATATTGTTAAACTGGAAAACCTTTCCGACCGGAAAGTACTGGAAAATTTAGACGGGGGTTTTCGTTACCTGGAAAGAAATCGGCGAGAACATGTGGTTGAATACATGCGCAGCTTTGCGGATCTTCTCGAAAACGCGTAACTTATTTCAGAAACAGTAATCTTTACTTCTTCTTGAGGAGTGAGATTTGTTCTTTTTCCCGTTCGAGTTCAATTTTTAGTTTTTCCTCAAATTCCTCGAGTTCATCTTCACTCATTTTCAGTCTTCTCATAATCGGCGGGGATGGAATTTCAGTTTTTGAATGTCCACTGTTTCCAAATTTCATTTCATTAATCAGTGAATTTGAAAATTGAACGATATCAATGAGTTTGTGGGTATCCGGATCATCGATATCAGTCCGCTTCGATCGGTCCTCCTCGTGATGCCATTTAGCCACCGCTTCCACGAGTGGAGAAATTCCCCATGCATTCGCAATCTGGGCCCCCAGTAGATCGTGTCTGATTTTATGGTGAGTCATTTCGGTATGAAAATTACTCAATCCTAATTCATTTGCTTTGTTTAATTCCTCACAAAAATTTTGCTGATCGTATTTTAATTTGGCCAGTTTTCCGATATCATGAATCAGTCCACAGGAATAAGCCTGGTCGGACATTGGAAAGCGGAGGAAATCGGCGAGACTTGCGCTGGCCACGGCCACACCCACACTGTGAGTCCACAGGGTATCGGGACTGAAATGATTGGTAAACTGATTGCCATTGAAAAGGGTCAGCACCGAAGTGTTTAGGGCAATCCGTTTTACTTTCTCCAATCCCAGTCTTTGCATCGCATCATCGAGGCTGGTAATCCTGGATTCTCCCTCACCCCGGTATTGTACGGTGTTCACCACCTTAAGGATTTGTGAGTAAATGGACGGATCCATTTTGATTATATCTTTAATTGCGTAGAGCGCAGCGTTGGGATCGGAGATGATGGTCATCAACTCGTCCATGACAATGGGAAGACTGGGCAGTTGTCCTTTAAGCGAATTAACTATAGTGTTATAGTCTTCTGGTTCCGTGGTCATTTGAATAGGGTTTGTACTGAATAATCAGGTATGTACTATAATAGTTATATTTTTTATTCTTAAATGTAAAGTATCCAAAATATGTTTATCTCAAAATGAAAATTGTGGTGGTTGGTGCAGGAATTTCGGGTTGCGTCAGTGCTTTTCGCCTCGCTGAAGCCGGTCATGATGTGACTCTTCTTGAAAAAGGAAGAGGAGTGGGGGGAAGAATGTCAACCCGTCGGATGGGCGGTGCCCGGATCGACCATGGGGCCCAGTTCTTTACTGTCCGGGATAAGAGGATGAAGGATTTACTCGCACAGTGGGAGGCGGCGGGTGCAGTCGTGCCGTGGTATGATTCGATTCCTGGTCGCGAGGATGTTCCGCGGGGAATACGTTACCGGGGGGTACGGGGAATGACCGGACCGGCAAAAGTGCTGTCCGGCTCCTTTTCATTTATGAGTGGTTTTTTTGTGGACTCGGTTTTTTTTGATGAGGAATGGCAGATCAATGAGAAGGAGGGTGCGAAAAGAAAGTTGTTCGCAGATCACCTCGTCCTGACCCTCCCCGTGCCCCAAATGCTTGAACTTTTCAAACGGAGTAATTTCGAACTCGAATCTGCGGTGATGGATCGGCTGGAAGCGGTCCGGTATACCCGATGCCTCGCCCTGCTGGGTATTCTTGACCAACCATCCGTTCTCACCGCCCCCGGAACGGTGACTCATCCCCACCCGGAAATTGATTGGGTCTCTGATAATCAGGTGAAGGGAATTTCCGAAATTCCTGCCTGTACCGTGCATGCGGGTGATGCATATTCCCAGAAATTCTGGGAAGCCCCCGATGAGGAACGAGGCCCCTTTCTCGTTTCAGTGGCCGAGGAATGTCTACAGTCTAAAATATCCGAATGGACTTGTCATCGTTGGGGCTTTGCCAAGCCATTGGTGACCTTTGGAGCGACTCAGTACACATCCGCCTGGGATCGGCTGAGCCTGGCGGGAGACAGTTTTGGCGGGGAACGAATTGAGAATGCAGCGATGTCCGGCTGGGACGCCGCCCAGGCAATTATTGATCAGACTTAACTTTAAAATTGGTACTTGTACCCGAGCTCCAGGGAAGGGGCGGATTTGAGGTCACGATCCAAAAGTTCGGTCTCATTTAGCAGTTCAATCTCAGCAATCCGGGCAAAGTCAATTCCTCCGGTGGCAAAGAGGGCGTGGTGTTCGTCCAAGTTCCACTGCAGGGATGCAGAAACACGATAGGAACGTAGACGGAAGTTTCTTTCCTGTTTTGTACCGGTGTATTTTGTGGACTGTGTGTTCCATCGATTTCCAGAAAAACCGCCGCTCAGGACCAGATCGAGGGAGTCAGACAATCCATATTTATAGCGAATGATCGGACCGGCGAAGAGCAGACTTGAACGATCCGAAGGTTCCCAGGTGAATCCAATTGCGGGCACAAAGAGATCATCTCCCAGACCAGTGGTGTACACCGCACCGAAAATCCACTCGAATGTTTCACTTGTTTTCCATTTTGCCCCGGCAATGGTCATATAATTCATTGCGTCCCCATCCACATCCTCCAAATCTCCGGCAAGGCTTGGATTGAAGAGAAAAATCCAGTCAAGTGTGTCGGATTGTTTTTTACTTAAAAAGAGAGCAAGGCCGATCGAATGGAGACGGTCCTCATCAAGAAGGGAGGTGTCCGAAAAATCCAATCCGGTGCTTTGGTAGCGCAGTCCGCCGGCAATCATCCAGGAATCCAGTTTCTTGTAGAAAAAAGGTGCCTGTATTTCCCACTGATCCAATCCGATTTCAGTATTTAATCCATCCAGTTTCCGGTCGGGCACGATGGAGTAGGACGCACGGATAGCCGCCATTTCAGACATGGCTCCCTGTCCGTGAAGGTTGAGTGCACAGAGTGCGAGAAAGAAAATGGAGAGAGTTAGTTTCATCCCTTTTTCTACTCTTGAATGCGATCCGGGTCAAGGGAGGGGTTGGACATTTTACAAGATTAGCCTAGACTTAGAATTATGCACACTCTTAGACAGACTCAAACACTCCCGGTTTCCCGCATGGAACTTTGGGACTTCGTTTCCGTTCCGCAAAATCTCAATCAAATCACTCCGCCCAAAATGGCGTTCAAAATAATGGGCGAGCTTCCTCAATCCGCCTATGCCGGACTGCTCTTAGAATATAAAGTCAATATTCCCGTGCTCGGATGGACAAGTTGGTTGACCGAGATTAAGTATGTGACCGAAGGATTTTCCTTTATGGACGAACAACGGGTCGGTCCCTATAAACTTTGGTTGCATACTCACACGCTTGAGAAGGTGGAGGGCGGCACGAAGATGACTGACGAGATACGCTATCAAATGCCTTTCGGTCCTTTTGGAGTGATTGCTCATGGTTTGTTTGTCAAACGCACACTGAAACAAATCTTCGATTACCGTCGCGAAAAACTTGATGAACTATTTCCGGGGAAATAATCTGAGTTTCCATGTCCGTTCGATTTCTCGATTCCTTTATGTCCCAACGATGGGAGGATTTACTGCTTCTCCATTGGCCGGTCTCCCCAAGCGTACTGCAACCGACTTTGCCACGAGATCTCGAAGTTGACTTGTTTGAAGGAAGTGCATGGATAAGCGTGGTCGGATTCAAGCTCACCCAGTTGAGAATTTCCCCTTGCCGCTGGATTCGTTGGCCAGAGTTCTGGGAAATTAATTTAAGGACATATATTCGCAATCAGCAGGGGAAAAAGGGGGTCTGGTTTTATTCATTAGATTCTTCGGATCTTCCCGCGGTCATGGGGGCGCGGTCCCTGTATGGACTGCCTTATAATTTCGCCCGAACCGAGGGGGTGCGGGAATCGGATAAAATTAACTTTCAATCAAATCGCAGGATTCCCCACCGCTCGGCCTGTGCAAAATTTGGGGCTTCCTTTTCTTACTCCCGGGATGATACTGACTCCGCCTGTTCTTCGCTCGACCGGTTTCTTTTGGAACGCTACCGCTTTTGGTCTCCCCGCCAATGTTCGGGATTTTCAAGCTCAGCACAGGTGATGCATGCCCCTTATGATGCGGTTCGCACCGTGCAGTCCGATTACCAGGGAGAATTGTTCCGTTCACAGGGTCTGGACGAGCCCGGAGAAACACCGGTTATTGGTCATTACTGTCCGGGGTTTAATGTTCAGGCATCCGCACCGGCCTGGGCATTTTCAATAGCAGGCCACGCAAACCACAGGTAGGTCGACTTTTCCATTCGCTGACAACCGAATAGTGCGGCCTTACGAAGATCGGAAAGAGAGGAGTGCGGATGGGCCCGGAGCATGGACTCTTCAATTAACTGCCAAAGAACCCGATCCTGTCCGAGTTTCTCATTCTCGGCTTCGATACCGTTCACAATCGTGTCAATTTCCTCATGAGCATCCGATTTGGTTTCGGCGGTGGCGATGGCAAGAATGCAGTTGGGAACCGCGTCCTTAACCAGTTCCATGTGAAACTCCCCGGTAGCGGATCGGGGAGAGAGTAAATTCGCGAGGCAATACATATTGGCATCATACTCCGCAAACTCCACACAGCGTTCGGTGACTGGGCCGTCAAAGAAATGTCCGCATCTGACTTTTCCCTGAGATGAAAAATAAGCGTGCTCCGCACCCCACCATTTGGTTTGCAGGAGTCCGGCACTGTGCAAACGTAATTTCTCATCTTCCACCAGACGGGAAGGATCAAGATCTCCAAAGGAGGCACGCATGATTTTGAGCTGATCCCGACAAAGGTAAAACAGCCTCCTCACATCTCCCATTGAATTGGAACCTCCGTTCAGGCGGTCTGAGAAAAAACTCAGCGAGGGCATGGAGGAAAGAAGGGATCGATGAACCGACTGCGCGATGGGGCGGTCATTTCCGATCGGTTGGGAAAGGAGGGAATCAATCGAGTGGGTAAAAGAGGGCATCTTTTTCAGGGCCGATTTCAAACTGGACATTTCCCCGGCAGCAGCCAATGAATCTCCGGCGACCAGCGGTGTGATTTCGACCAGATTTTCGTAGAGTTGATTAATTTCATCCTCCACCCGGGAATTTCCGATTCCATTCAGATGAACGCTTCCACCCCCGCCAACATAACGATTGTCCGGGGAACTGAAATTTTTCCGCAGCGTTTCTATGGATCCGGATGCAAGGAAGGGATCAAAATCAAGGCTGGGTTGACAATTTTCAAGAATCCGATGACGCACCTCATTTCCGAGACTTGCCGGTTTTGCGGAATGAGCAAGATTGAGGCAGTCCTCCTGAGCTCTAGCCAAGCTTTGCCGGGCTTCATCGTTGTCATCAAGTAACGCCTCAAAAAGAAGAGATTCTTCTTTGGGAAGAACTCCGAGTGTATAATCGAGGGCTTTCTGTTTGAGGGAATCCAATTGTTTAGATTTAGAATATTGTTAAGAACTTGATTTTCAAATCAATCCTTAATTCGGGAGGGCGGGGGAAGGGCAATTTTTTAATTTTCATAATCGAAGAGTGGACAGAGAATTACGTAGTTTTTCTATCCCCAATCGGGTGCGTGATTTTACGGTCCCCAAGGAAATGTCGAGTTTTTCTGCGATTTCCACCTGATTCATTCCTTTGAAGTAGCTGAGTTCCAATACCCGTCTCTGCTCGTCCGGAAGCACAGAAAATGCACGATGAAGGTGTTCGTGCTCATCCGTGGCGGTGGCGTATTCTGCCCCGTCTCTGTCCTTTTGATCCGGGCGGGACTGTAAGATGTCGTCCGATTCACCTCGATCGAGGCGTCTTTTTCTTGAACGGTACCGGTCAATACTTCGGTTCCGGGTGAGAACGAGGAGCCAGCTGCTGAATTTTCCCTTCTTGGGCGAATAGGCATCGGGTTTTTTCCACAGAACCGCGAAAATATCCTGAATCACTTCCTCTGCTTCCCAACGGTCATTCAGAATTTGCAGGGCAAGCGAGAACATAACCGTTGCGAATTGGTCATACAATTCCTCAAATGCGGTGGAGTCCCCATCTTTGATTTTTGACCAAATTTTTGAATCAAGCTCTGGCATTAGATGTCTAATCTAATCATCAATGCAAACCGCGAAGCAAGCAATGGCAATTTAGGAAAAAAAGAAAGTATAAGTAAATTGTGGGTAGCTGTGTTAGCTAAACTGTTAGAATAAATTAATTTATCTGATTAATTTATAAAACACTAACAGGTGAATTTTATTCGTCTTCTACCTGATTGGCTTCCAAGTCTTCAAGTTTGACCACCTCCAATGCGGATTCCTCACAGGCCCCCAACCGCACTTTGGGCGGAACACCGGCTTCCAATGCCTCCTGCCAACGTCCAGCACAGAGGCACCAGCAATCTCCTTCCTTCAGTCCGGGGAAGTGGTATTCTGGTTGCGGTGTGCTTAAGTCATTTCCCATTGCCTGGCTGAAGGCGAGAAATTCAGCAGTCATTTGAGCGCAAACGACATGCCTTCCACTGTCACCCGGATCTGTCTCGCAGGAACCGTTACGATACCAACCGGTGTTCAGCTTGGTGCAGCAGGGCTGCAATGCTTTACCCAAAACATTTTTGGCCTCCTTCTTTTCAATTGGTGCAATCATGTAATATCAATCAATGGGTATCTCTCACCGGGACAAGCCTGAAATTTGATTTCAGGCGTGACCAATTTAGAATTTAAATTAACTTCTTAAAAAAAATGTCCGAATTCCTTTCATCTTTTTCCGGTTGGCTCTGGGGTAACCTGCTTTTTATTCTGCTTGGGGGCGGAGGATTTTTTGCACTGTTTTCCCGTTTTTCTCCTTTCCGTTACCTTGGGCACGGCCTCCAACTACTCCTGGGTAAGCATCAGGAAAAAGACGCCCCGGGTGAGGTCAGTCATTTCCGGGCACTTTGCAGTGCGTTGTCCGGAACCGTGGGGATGGGCAATGTGGCCGGGGTGGCAGTAGCAATATCTCAGGGTGGGCCAGGGGCTTTGTTTTGGATGTGGGTCTGTGCTTTACTGGGGATGGCGACCAAGTTTTACACCTGTTCCCTGGCTGTAATGTACCGGGGGAAGGATGAAAATGGAGTGGAGCAGGGCGGGCCGATGTATTTTATCCGCGAAGGTCTGGGCAAAAAATGGCAACCACTGGCGGTCTTTTTTGCCACCTGTGGCATGTTTGGCTGTTTGCCTCTTTTGCAATCCAATCAACTGACCCAAATTGTACGCTCGATGTTTTTCGAACCCCAGAACTGGTTTGTGGGGACTGAGGAGACCGTCCAGACTGGAAATGCTTTATTTGGGCTGTTACTTGCAGTTCTTGTTGGAATGGTGGTGGTTGGTGGAATTAAGCGGATCGGTTCGGTGGCGTCCCGTTTGGTTCCGCTCATGATCGTTCTTTACACCGGAGTCTCCCTCTGGATTCTTCTGCTTTATGCCGAACGAATACTTCCTGCCTTTGCGGTAATTTTTGCTGATGCCTTCACCGGGCAGGCAATGGCCGGTGGGGCTTTGGGAATGGTGATTGTCACCGGAGTCCGCCGGGCCGCGTTTTCCAATGAAGCTGGAATGGGCACGGAGGCGATGGCCCACGGGGCGGCAAGAACAAAGGAACCCATTCGCGAGGGACTGGTGGCGATGTGGGGGCCGGTGATTGACACTCTGCTGATGTGCACACTTACAGGCTTGGTTCTTTTGGTTACTGATTCCTGGCAATCAGGCGAGAAAGACGGAGTGCTTTTGACCACCTCCGCCTTTGAAAGTGCTTTGCCCGGAACCGGTCCTTATCTTTTGCTCATCGCCGTCCTCTTTTTAAGCTTTTCCTCAATGATCGGTTTTTCCTACTATGTGGTCAAATGCGGATGCTTTCTTTTCGGGCAAAAAGCCCGTTTGCCGATGCTCGGTTTTTATTTACTCACCATCATTATTTCCTCCATGGTCAAAATGGGGGATGTGATTAATTTTCTCGACATTGCCTTTGGCTTAATGGCAATTCCCACAATTTTATCCAGTATCTTACTGGCTCCGAGGGTTAATCGGGCGGCCAAAAAATATTTTGCTGGTTTGCGGAAAAGCTAAACCCGGAAGGGCATCCCGCCTTCAATAAATGTCTTTTGCATGCAATGGATTGCTGTTTCGAATAGTGATCTTCCTCGCAATGATAGAGCGATGGACGGAGGGATGGCCGGTTAGGGGTAAAAGAATAGGCGGGGGGGCTAGCCAAAATAATCGTCATTTCTCATCCGAGGCGTTTGAATAAGCTGTAAATAATGAATTTGTTACTTACTCGACTTTTAGAATCAATTGACATAGTTATTGGACATGGTTTCAAATTATCCGGTTGTTCTTAAAAAATCAGATGAAGGGTATGCCGTGGGTTGTCCGGCGTTACCCGGATGTTGGTCGCAGGGAAAAACCGAGGAAGAGGCAATAGACAATATTAAGGCTGCCATTAATGAATACCTCGAAGCGGTAAAGGAAAGCTTTGCGGAAGAGGAATTTCGTGAAATAGAAGTGGCACTTTAAAGTCCGAGTATGCCCAAGATTCCGGGAGTTTCACATAAACTGGCAATCAAAGCATTGGGAAAAGCAGGTTTTAAAGTAATTCGCGAAGGAAAACACACGATTCTTGGAAATGGTACCCGGTTTTTGACTATTCCAAGACACAATCCAATTAACGCCTACACCTTGGGTGGAATCGTACGCGACGCCGGTTTGAGCGTGGAGGAATTTAAGAAGTTTCTCTAGTTATAATATAAAAGTCGTTCCACCTCTTTAGGCAGAAGAACCGAAAATCGATGGCACTCCACTGTGAGCCGGCAACTGAACCGCACTTTACCCATGGAATCTATGCATGCAATGGATTGCAGTGTCGGACGGTCGCCTTCCTCGCAATGACAAAGTAATTTATCTGGAGGGCGGGGGGGCTTCTTCGATCTGGGCGCCGGCATCGGGGTCGATCACGAGGAGGGCGAAGCGTTGGACCTGATCGAGATCATCCGTGTTGAGGGATGCGTATTCAAACTTGCCCCGCAGGTCGGTGTAGCCGTCTTTGTAGAAGCGGACCTGTCCATTATTCATGCGGGCGTAAGTCTTGACATACACCTTTGGCAGGGGCTTGCCGGTGATTTTATCAAGTACGCGAATGCGTCCGTACCCCTCCGTGACTTCCGTACTCAGACGGTTTGCATAATAAGCCTGTGCTTTTCTTTTCCCTCCCGCCTCGATTTCAATCATTACATTTTGTCTACGGTATTTTTCAGGCAACTGGTAAGTGGTTTGTTTATTCCCTTTCCCAATCTTTATAGCGTCTTCACCATCGGGTGAGACCAGGGTGAAATGATCGGCGTCATTTTTGGCAAAGGGTTGGCGCGAGAAAAGAAGTTCCACTTCCATCGGATAAAACCGAACCTGTGCATTCTCGATATTTTTATGTTCCAAACGAATCTGGTCGTCCACAAATTCAAAGGAGAAGCTGGGTTCAGAGTCAGCGAGTTGATCCATTTGTTGATCGCGTTCCTGATCGTCCACCACCTGCGGGTCAAGCACAGCTTTGGCCTCTTTAAGATGAGCCATTGCTTCCCCGAATAATTTTTGCCAGCGGTCGATGGAAAAGTTCTCGTAGGTCTTGGCAATTTTTTCGGCCTTATCAATTTCCAAACGATAAAAGGCAGCGTTCACTGCAAAATAATCATATTGTAGTTTTTCCCGGACTTCCTTCCGATCGATTTTATCAAAGTGGGCGAGTCCTTCCTCAATACGATCCTGGGCGAACAGGTAGTAAGTGAGAATTAAATGATCCTGCTGGGTTAAGGCGGGCTTGTATTTACATACATCCAAAAGTCTGAGGTATTGGCCACGCAGACGGTCATTCAATATTCTTCTTTCCTTACCCAGTCGATGTGCCCGTGCATGTACAAGCGGAGCATATTCCAGTTGCTCGTACCTTTTTCTATCTACCGGATCGAGATTGAGTAGTGGACTTTCGATCCAGAGTCCGCTCTGATTGGCAAAGGATGATTTGGTCAAATATTCGCTGAAACGATTTACATCCTCATGATAGAAGGCATAGGACCAGATGGTGTTGTGGTAATGAAAACGAGTATCCAATTGTTTGAGCAACCGATCGTAGAAAGACTTGCCGGAACCGCCCTCGTTTTCCTTGCGCAGACGAAAGGCAATCTGATTAAGATCGGTGCGGTTCAGGTTATTGGCGTTCAGGTAATTGAGCACATCCTTATCCGTTCCATTTTGTGAAATCCATGCCCAAGATGTTTTATCTTTCTTGCTTAATTCTTTGACCACCTGAAAAGTTACGAGTGGAGCCGAGGCGACTGATTTTCCCTCCGATGAAGCACGGGCTGGAT
>JBJLCO010000005.1:0-45567 GCA_045567635.1 Opitutales bacterium
GACATAGAGAGTTCGTGGGATCGCCAAAGCCATGGAAGATGGCGTGGGAATGGGATTTAATTGGAGTAAGGAATGAGCGTCAAAAATGGGAGTATATGCAGTGCCGAAAACATGTAAGCGGGCACTTGAATGAGCATTGGCCAATCGAATGTGCAATTTACCATCCTTTGCTTCGATGGAAGATATGGACAGGGGTGGGCCATAATTTCTCTCCAGAATATGGTGGCGTGATACCGCAAAGCCGGATCGGTTCTCTCCATCGGTTATCCGAATGGTCACAGTACGACCGGTCGGATGGTGATTAAGCATGAAGATTCCGGCAGGCAGGTCGGAGATTTCGATCAGTCCGGGAAGGGTGCTTATTTTGTCTGAATGATCGACGAAAAAGGAATTGGCTCTTAATTCAAATAGGGAGAATTCATTGACTGGAAAACGGTTGCCCACGCGTGGAAACGGTAAGGTGACGGAATCGCCACGTACGGCATGGATGAGAGTTGGTAGATACGAACGCCCAACCGAATGTTTTTCAAGTTCCCATTTTTGGGTATTCGGGGTACTTACCTGTAACCATTCAATATTGGGAAGGAATCCAAGCTGGATACGACCCATTTCATCTGTCTTAAGGGTATGATTTCGGGTTCGTCGAAAATCCACATGTTTAAAACTAAAGGGGACAGAATAATCAACGAAGGGTTCCCCATTTTTGCCCCGGACTTCGAGAAAAAATCCATTCGATGAACGAAGAAGAAGGGGGCTTGCAGTCTGGGTGCCCTGATCTATGCCATTGATGGAGATTGAAAAATTGTCCCTGAGGTTTACCTTTTTTGAGCCACTTAGACTCTCAACCTTGGCCTCCACAAATACCTCTACTCGGTGAGTCCTTTCCGGAACCCTAAATTCATGAGCAAATTCCTCCCGCGGGTCGAGGTTTTCGATGGGTACTTCCATACGGGTTGGTTGGTTATCATGATCATAGGAGGTAATTACCAGTTTGATTTCTTCCAGTAATTTCAAGGAAGTGGGATATCCATTCAGGCGCAGGGTCGGACGAACCAAGAGGGTGGTGTTTTCTCCGCTTCTGAGGGATTCGCGATCCATATGAAATCCGACCTGAAGCCTGTAGTTTTCTCCTAAGTGGTTAAAGCGGGCAAGGCTTGCAAAATTTCCGTCTCGTAGAATAACGGTTCGTGAGCCCGGATTGTTGCTGAAAGGAATCAGGATGACTCCATCCTTGTGAGAATACTCCTTATCATTGAACCAAAGCGTGGCCTTGTCGCAGATTTGGTTCTTCTCATCCAGTATACGGAATTCATGACCGGCCGGGCCAATTTTTTCAAGCAGGCGAAGGGTTCCTTTCCGGATCAGGGCACGGCTGGAAATTCCATTCCCAATAAATTCGACCACATATACGCCTCGCTTTTTTAGATTAGGAAAAGAGATGGACCGTAAATTTCTGCGAATGGGTGGAAGGTCGCTCTTAATCACCCGCTCCCGGGTGGCGGTGAGACCATCCAATTCAATCGCGGTGCTTACCTCCTGTCGGTTTTTCATGTAGTAATTGAAGGCATTGATTTCAAATTCTTTGATCATCAGCTTATCAATATTCTTGGTCCAAAGCTTGAGGTTTACCTTGTCATTGGGAGCAAAGCTTTGCTTGTTCTGATGAGCGAAGGATAAATCGATTCTTTCCCTTAAATTCTTGAGCTGACTGGTGGAGAGCATCGAGTACCATTTCTCGGCATCTCCCTTTCCTGCGGTCAGCTTGGCTTCGGCAAAAATGGGTTTGAGAAATTCATCGGTCAGGTATTTGAAAAAGAGTCAAAGTTTTCATCTGAGTCGAAAAAATGAAGAAGCATCGAACGGACCAGGGGAGTCTCCTGACGGATGGGGGCGTAGCATCCAAAGCTTCTAAAATCCTCGTTGAAATTAACTGACTTGGCACCCGGTTTTTTCATTTCTGCCTGGGTCCATTCTCTGCGTAGATAGGAAACCGGACGGGGTAAAGCCAGATATTCCAGAAGGAGTTCACGGTCCCAGTTGCCGAGGGATCTTTTGTGTTTTAATATGTTGTAGAGAACATTGGCCTTGAGGGAATTCAAGGCCGGGGAGAGTGTTCTGACGAAGAGGAGCTGGCGGTTAAACCACGCGGATTTCTCTTCCGGTTCCTCCTCGGGGTTTAAATCAGCGGATGGGCTTAACCGGGAAAGGTAAGTCTGAACAAAATTGTTGGAGTTTAGAAGTTTTGGGTCTAGTTCAAGCAGTTCATCCAGTTGTTTCTTGGTTAAGTTCCGATGGATGCTCAAAGATCCAAATCCCCGACTCTGTTTTTCTTTTAAATCCTTTTGAATCAACTCTGGGAGACCGGGTATGTCTGGATAAACGATTCGTCCCAAAAAGTCGCGTAATTGAATACCGTTGAGTTTATTTGCTTTGAGGTTACGCAAACCCCGCTGTTCAAAACCCTGAAGGTTTTTATATACCCTGATTGCCTCCTGATAGTAAGAATCATAGGAAACATGTTTCGGGTCGAGTTTTGTGGGGTGAGCAGGTTTTCTGCCTTCGATTACCCGGCTATGGTTAAAGCGAAGCCCCAATTTTTTCTTTAGGTAATCCATTGATTTCTCAGGGTTCTTTTCGTATTCGAGCAAGGCAGCCCGGTTCCGGATTTCACGAACCCTGGAGGTTTCTCCATAGCGTTTTACCCAGAGCCCGATTAGTTTTTCGACTTCTCCATGTTGTCCTTCATTCTGAGCATGCAGGGCATGGTAATAGTAGTACTCGCGGGTTCCGGGAACCAGGTCCTTGAGAACCGCCTCACGATCGGGAGCGAGGGAAAAATCCTCAACATAACCAATTACATTACCCTGCAGGGAAGAAACTGTCGGAAGGAGGGAGAAAAGAAAGAAGAGAAACAGCTTATTTTTCATATGAGTTTTAACGTGAGGAAGGGAAGGAAGCGGGTGGAATCATTGGATCGTTCGTATTAGGACGAACGAGGATTCATTTTCTTAGAAAAAATTTAAAATTCGTAAGAATTTATTCGCCATAGGGAATCCAAATATTTTTCACTTCGGTTGCATGGCGGAGAAACATTTTTCCTTCGGCCTGCTGGGAATCATTCCAGTCGATTGATTTTCCCTGATTTACCCAGGTCCGCTTGAGGTTACCTGCGGAGGCTTTTTCAATCAAGGGAGAGAGTCCACCTGACCCAAAATACCATTGGGAATCGATTTCCATATGCCCGGCGAGGGTTTCGGCGACATCAGCATGTTTTGCGGTGACCAAATTAACCACGCCTGCCGGTAAATCTGAAGTTTCAAATACCTGATAGAGATCGGTGGCGGATAGGGGAAAGGGTTCAGATGGAACCACCACACAGGTGTTGCCCATCGCAAGTGCCGGGGCGAGGAGTGAGATTAATCCAAGTAGGGGGGATTCGTCCGGACAGATCATTCCAATCACTCCCACCGGTTCGTTCATGGCCAGAGCGACTCCCCGGATAGGAACGCCGTGGGCTGCCCCGTCATATTTATCCGCCCATGCCGCATAAGTAAATAATCGGTCAATGGAGCTGTTCACTTCCAGTTCGGCCGTATCTTGTTCGCAACCGGTCATACTGACAATGCGTTCGGAAAACTCGTTTTTACGGGCGGAAAGATTTTCTCCGAGATAATAAAGAATTTGGGCACGCAGGTGGGCGGTGGTTTTTCCCCATCCTTTGGCACCGGCTGCCGCTTCGACTGCATTGCGGATATCCTTACGGTTTCCCTGTCCGACTTGGGCGAGCAATTTTCCTTCGGTGGAAAAGACCGGGGTGGAATATCCACTGTCCGGACGGGCTTGCTTGCCCCCGATAAAGAGTTTGGCGGTGCGGTCAATTTCTGCGCCTACCGGTTCGGACTTCCCAGGGAGAGCCTTAATTTCAGCCAGTTCATTCGTGGGGGCATTTTTCGAACGGGTGTAGGCGAAAAGTCCTTCCCGACCGCCTTCGCGGCCAAATCCACTTTCCCGTCTGCCGCCAAATCCGGCAGCGGCGTCAAATTGATTGGTTGAATTAATCCAGGCCACTCCGCAGATCACTTTGGGGGCAATATCGAGGGCGAGATTGATATTTTCGGTCCAGATGGATGCGGCCAGGCCATAACGGGTATTGTTGGCCAGAGCCACTGCTTCAGCGGGTGTGCGGAAGGTCGTCCCGACTAAAACGGGGCCAAAAATTTCCTCCTGCATGAGTTGACATGCAGGGTCCACATCGGTGATGAGGGTGGGCGGATAAAAACAACCGGTCTCCGGTAGCTTAGCTGGGCAGGTGTGTCGTTCTCCGCCTTCTCTTAATCCATCCTCCACAATACGGGTGATGGATTCGAGCTGGCTTGGATCGACGATGGCTCCCATATCAATGGATTTGTCCATCGGGTCCCCGATCCGTAGTTTATCCATCCGTGCCCTGAGTTTTTTATGAAATATTTCCGCAATTCCTTCCTGTACGAAAAGGCGGGATCCGGCACAGCATACCTGTCCCTGATTAAACCAGATTGCATCGACTAATCCTTCCACCGCACTGTCAAGATCGGCATCGTCGAATACGATGTAAGGGGATTTGCCTCCGAGTTCGAGAGTGAGTTCCTTGCCCTGTCCGGCAATGGCCTGACGGATTTTACGACCGACCTCGGTTGACCCGGTAAAAGCAACTTTATCAATTCCTTCGTGAGTCACGAGCATTTGTCCAACCCGTCCATCCCCGGTAACGAGATTGACCACACCAGGGGGTAAACCGGCTTCGATACAAATTTCTGCAAAGAGAAGAGCGGACAGGGAGGTGTATTCCGCCGGTTTTAGAACCACCGTGTTACCCATGGCAATGGCGGGAGCAATTTTCCACGCCAGCATCAGCAGGGGGAAATTCCATGGAATGACCTGGCCGGCCACGCCCAGTGCCTGCTGGTCGGGCATTTCCTTTTCCATTAACTGAGCGGCTCCGGCATGATAATAAAAATGACGGGCGACCAGGGGGATATCGATATCCCTGCTTTCCCGGATTGGTTTTCCATTATCCAAAGTTTCGAGAACGGCAAGGAGGCGCGAATGTTTCTGAACCAGACGGGCAAGAGCGTAGAGATATTTCGCCCGTGCCGGACCGCCGATTCCTTCCCATTCTGGTTGTGCTTTGCGGGCGGCATGTACGGCCCGGTCAATATCCTCACTGTCTGCCTGGCAGACATGGGCGAGGAGTTCTCCGTTTGCAGGATTCCTGCTTTCCAATGAATCGCGTCCGTCCGGGCATTCAATCGAACCATTAATATACAGGCCCATATTTCCGGAATGTTTAGCAATCCATTCCTTTGCCTGTTCAGCACTTTCCGGTGCCTCTCCATAATCCATTGTTTCCAAAATTTCCTTAACTTTCATTTCTTATCCGATTGCGTGTCGATAATTGGCCGAGTAGTGCCCGGTTACAAAGTGTTCAAGTTGCCGTTCGATATCCCCAAGCAGACTGGAAGCACCAAAGCGGAAAAGATCGGGTTGGAGCCATCGATCTCCAAGTTCCTCCTTGATCAGAGAAAGATAGGTGAGCGAATCTTTTGCCTTGGATATTCCCCCGGCTGGTTTGTAACCGACATGGTACCCGGTTCTCTCGTAATAATCGCGGATTTGCCGAATCATGGTCAGACTGATCGGCAGGGTGGCATTGACACTTTCCTTCCCGGTTGAAGTTTTAATAAAATCTGCCCCCGCCATCATGCAGATCATTGAAGCCCGGGCCACATTGCGCAGGGTTCCCAGTTCTCCAGTGGCTAAAATTGCCTTCACATGGGCATCGCCACAGGCTTCCCGAAATGCTTTCATTTCATCGTACAGAGCCTGCCAGTTTTGGGTCAGCACATGACGACGCGAAATCACAATATCAATTTCCTGGGCACCTGCCTTGACGGATTCTCCAATCTCGGCCAAGCGAAGTGAATACGGGGAGAGACCGGCAGGGAATCCGGTTGATACTGCTGCCACTGGAATATCGCTCCCTTTGAGAGCGGACACAGCGGCGGGAACCATTTCGTGGTACACGCAAATGGCACCGGTATGGATCGTGCCCGGTTCAATCTCCATTGCATCGAGTAAATCTCTTCGCACCGGGTATTTCGCTTTTTGACACAACCTTCGGACCCGTTGTTCGGTATCATCTCCGGATAAGGTGGTCAGATCAATACAGCTTATGGCCTTGAGGAGCCAAGCTGCCTGATTGGCTTTCTTGATTGAACGTCTGCCCGGCAGGGTTTTGCACCGGCGTTCAATGGCTGAAGTATTTGCCTGTACAGAAAGAGCCCAGTCGAGGTCTAGTTCCATTCCCGGGTTTCTTGGAAGGGAACGGTGATTGAAATCGGTAGTTAAGGTTGAAGAAGGCACAGTAATATAGAAAGGGTTAATATTTATCATTGTTATTCCATCCATCCGTGGCAAGTTTCTTGTGTTCACCATTCGCTTGCCAGATCTTCAGCTTCGATTCAAACTAGAATTTTAATCCAATTTATTTATGTCACTTTTTCAACAGGCTCTTGAAGTTCGCGAACGGGCTCATGCTCCTTATTCCCGGTTTAAGGTGGGGGCGGCAATTCGGAGTTCTTCGGGAAAATTTTTTCTCGGATGCAATGTTGAAAATGTGGCTTACCCCGAAGGAACCTGTGCGGAAGCTGGGGCAATTGCGGCTATGGTTGCCGGTGGAGAAACCAGTATAGAAGAGATTTGTATTGTTGCGGATAGTCCGGTCCCGGTTTCACCTTGTGGTGGGTGTCGACAAAAGATTGCCGAGTTTTCCCAACCCGACACTCCAGTATTATTAGCCGGTCTGGATGGCCAAATTATTCGTAAGACCATTGGCGAATTGTTACCGGATTCTTTTTCCCCATCTCATCTGCCCAAGGAATGAACATTCCGGTTATCCTGTCCAAAGTTCGCGATGGTACTGTGCTTTCTCCCGCAGAGTTGAATGGTTTTGCACAGGGATTGGCTTCAGGAGATGTGTCGGATTCTCAGGCCGGTGCTTTTGCCATGGCGGTCTGTGTGAATGGACTGACTGAAAACGAACGCATTGGACTTACCCTTGCCATGAGAGACAGTGGCAAAGTTCAAGAATGGAATCTTCCCGGTCCAGTGCTCGATAAGCATTCCACCGGTGGGGTGGGAGATAATGTTTCCCTCATTCTTGCTCCTGCACTCGCTGTCTGCGGGGCCTACATTCCAATGATCTCCGGTCGGGGTCTTGGGCATACCGGAGGAACCTTGGATAAATTGGAAGCCATTCCCGGTTATCAAACTTCGGTGAGTGAAGACGATTTTCAAAATATTGTCGCCAAAGTGGGGTGTGCCATTGTTGGTGCGGGGGAGGGGATTGCCCCGGCGGATAAGCGGCTGTATGCCATTCGTGATATTACTTCCACGGTGGAGAGTATTGATCTGATCACCGCTTCCATTCTTTCGAAAAAACTGGCTGCCGGTCTGGAAGGCTTGGTTCTTGATGTTAAAATCGGGAATGGGGCATTTATCAGCGATCCTTCGGATGCCCGTACACTTGCCCGTTCCTTGGTCAACGGGGCAAAGGGAACAGGCTGTAAAACGGCCGCACTTCTTACGGATATGGAACAACCTCTTGCTCCGGTGGCGGGTAATTCGCTCGAGATAAAAAATGCATTGGAGTTTTTATGTGGTTTGAAAGATTTTCCACGCCTGAGAGAGGTGACGGTGGCACTTGGCGGGCAACTTCTTACCCTTGGTGGGTTAGCCAGCGATGCAAAGGAAGGGGAAGGAAATATTGTCCAGGCTCTCACGGATGGTCGGGCAGCAGAATGCTTTGCCCGGATGGTTTCGGCATTGGGGGGCCCGACTGATCTGCTTGATAATTTCTCAAAACGCTTGCCCCAAGCTTCTTTTGTCACCGATTTACATGCCACTGAGAGTGGATTTATTTCTGAAATTAATGTCCGTGCACTCGGACATGCTGTGATTGAACTTGGAGGTGGCCGTAAGCAACAGGATGATATTTTGGATTTGTCAGTCGGGTTGGATCAGATGGCAGAACGGGGGCAGGCGGTTTCATCCGGCGATCTGCTTTGCCGTATTCATGCCAAAGATGAAAATTCCGCTCGTTCAGTGTCGAAAATTATTCAGTCTTCCTTTACTCTTAGCGAAGATCAACCCAGGCAGGTGCCCGTGGTTGGCGAACTCCTTGATTAATTCACTTTAAAAACCATGACAGAACATCTTACTATTATTGATCACCCCCTCGTTCAGCATAAACTCACTCTGATGCGCCGCAAGGAAACCCCCAGTTCGACTTTTCGTCAGTTATTGTGGGAAACTTCTATGCTTCTCGCATACGGAATTACCCGGGATCTACCGGTCGTTGATGTAAATATTGAAACCCCGCTTTGCCGTACCCGTTCACCTATTTTGGATGGGAAAAAACTGGCCCTCATTTCCATCTTACGGGCGGGGAATGGATTGTTGGATGGTATCCTTGAGGTCATACCAGCGGCCCGGGTTGGATTTGTGGGGATGTACCGCGATGAGGAGACCCTGGAGCCGATTGAATATTACTGCAAAGTACCGGCAGAATTGGAAAACCGTTTGGTGATCGCGGTTGATCCCATGCTTGCAACCGGTAATTCTTCCGTCGCTGCGATTGATCGTTTGAAAAAAGAAGGAGCACAGGACCTCCGTCTCCTCTGTCTGCTTGCCGCTCCTGAAGGAGTGGCCCGAATGAAGGAGGCTCACCCGGATGTACCTATTTTTACGGCATCACTGGATGAAAAACTCGATGACCGCGGATATATTGTTCCCGGATTGGGCGATGCCGGGGACCGGATGTTCGGTACCCAGTAATTTACATTCCTTCCACTCCCGATGAATTCTCCCGTAAAACCTGATCCCATTGATGTGGCCCTGATTGGGAGTGGCGTTATGTCCGCCAATCTGGGTGCCCTGCTCAAATGCCTAGATCCAAACCTGAATATTGAACTTTATGAAGTAACTGAGGATTTGTCCCACGAGAGTTCCAATGGATGGAATAATGCTGGAACCGGACATGCCGGAATTTGTGAATTGAGCTATACACCTGATCGGGGAACAGATGGAAAAGTTAAAGTTGGGAAGGCGGTGGAAATTTTCGAACAGTTCGAACAGACAAAACAATTTTGGGCCTATGCGGTTCGTTCGGGCATGATTGACAGACCGTCTGAATTTATTAACGCCGTGCCCCATATCAGTTTTGTCTACGGTCAGGAACAGGTCGATTTTCTGAAGTCCCGTTTCGAGGGAATGTCGGCCCATCCTTTTTTCTCAGAAATGGAGTATACCGAGGATCCTGATCAAATTGGTGAATGGGCTCCTCTTTTAATGGAAGGCCGAGAGGGTATGCCGGTGGCCGCAACCAGAATGAAAGCCGGAACCGATGTGAATTTTGGGGAACTTTCCCGTAAACTGATTCACTGGCTGGGTGGGCAGGAAGGCTGTTCGTTTTACTCTCATAATCGTGTCACTGATCTGAATCGTTGCACGGATGGTTGGGAGCTTACGATCAAGGACTTGAAAACCGGAATCACTCGCAGTCAGAGGGCGAAATTTGTTTTTATTGGGGCGGGTGGAGGATCCCTTTTGCTTTTACAAAAAGCAGGTGTTCCCGAAATTAAAGGGTATGGAGGATTTCCCATCGGTGGACAGTGGTTAGTTTGCGATAATCCGGAAATTGTTAAAAAGCACGATGCTAAAGTATATGGACTTTCTCCG
This sequence comes from Opitutales bacterium, assembly GCA_045567635.1. Classification (GTDB taxonomy): domain Bacteria; phylum Verrucomicrobiota; class Verrucomicrobiia; order Opitutales; family Seribacteraceae; genus Seribacter. The sequence goes on from JBJLCO010000005.1 coordinate 9,778, forward strand.
GGAGCGGCACCGACCATGGCAGTTCCTCACCTGGACAGTCGCTGGTTGGAGGGGAAGAAAACCATTCTCTTTGGACCCTATGCCGCATGGACCACCAAGTTTTTACATCGGGGTGGAAGTTTTCTTGACCTCCCCGGTTCGATTAAGTTTCACAATATTCTTACCCTTATAAAGGTGGGTATAAGTAATATTCCACTGGTCAGTTACCTCATACAGCAGGGACTTCAGAGCATGAATACCCGCATGAAGGAATTACGAAATTTTTATCCCGATGCAAAAGCACAGGACTGGAAACTCATTGACGCCGGTATTCGAGTGCAGGCAATTAAGAAAGAGGATGGCGATGCAGGAATTGTTCACTTTGGCACCGAAGTGGTAACCACTGAGGATAAGAGTATATCGGCTCTTCTCGGGGCATCTCCCGGAGCTTCTGTCTGTGTTAATATCGTCCTTGAAGTAGTACTAAAATGTTTGCCTGAACTCTTCAAAAAAGAGGAGGTACAGAAAAAATTAAAGGAAATGATCCCGTGTCATGATGAGAAATTAGAAAAAATGGCAACACCCGGGGAAATTGCACAATATAGAAATTGGAGTGAATCGGCTGAAGCTGATCTTGGGATCGAAAAATAAAGGATTTGCAAACTACTTGACCACCATAATTCCCCGCATCATTGAGTAGTGACCGGGAAATGTGCATACAAATTGATACATACCCGGGTTCTTGGGTGCTTTAAATTTGATCACCTCACTTTCCCCAGGACCGAGCAATTCGGAATGTGCGAGCACATCCCCCTTCACGGAGTCGGGTAGAGCGTTTGTGGCGTTTGCACCGGCTCGAAGCGCTTTGCTGCCAAAGGACATTGCCGACACTCCTTTTTGGAGAATGACCAAATTATGTCCCATCGCTATTTTGGGAAGCTTTCCAATATTTTTAAAAACGATTTCAACCTCGTCTCCCGCTTTGACAATAAACTCCCGAGTGCTGAATTGCATCTGATCATTACCAGTGATTTCCACTTTTGAAATGCCAAACAAGGATAATTGGGCAAGGACACTCATAAACAAGTACATAAATAATTTCATAAAATTCGTACTAATTACAAATCATAAAAATTCAATTTCGCTTCGAAATAAAGAAAAGAATCTCATAATTTCTCGATTATGAAGAATTAAAAATTTTGAAAATTCATTCATAAAATGAGCTTTCAGGTTGCCTGAAGTATGCATTATAATTTTTTTAAGTTGCTCAATTTAACTTTAACTAAAGAAAAGGACCAAAAAGAGTTGAGAAAAGCTTTGACATGAATTTTGTGAGTTATGTCATAGAAATCGTTATTAATACTAAATTCTAACCAAATATATAATGTACGTGAAATCAAAATACGTCTTCCTTGCTACTCTTGCGTTTCTATTTACCCAAGTTTTTGCATTCGCTGACAATCATGCCGATGACGGAGCTGCTTCCGAAGAATCTTCTGAAGTCTCTGAAATTATCTACGACGGTAACTTAAAAACTGACGATTTCGTTGGAATCAGTTTCTGGCTTGCTACCGCAATGATGCTTGCGGCTACAGTTTTCTTCTTCATTGAAAGAGATCGTGTAAAAGGTAAATGGAAAACCTCACTCTCCGTTGCCGGACTTGTAACGGGTGTCGCTTTTTGGCACTACATGTACATGCGTAATGTGTGGGTTGATACAGGAGAATCCCCCACCGTATTTAGGTACATTGATTGGTTGATAACGGTGCCTCTTCAGATTGTGGAGTTTTATCTGATTCTTGCTGCGGTTACAACCGTGAGCGGTAAACTTTTCTGGAGGCTTTTGACTGCTTCCATTGTTATGCTTGTAGGAGGATACCTCGGAGAGACTGGACAAATGGAGGTAATGCCTGCGTTCATTATCGGAATGGCTGGATGGGTATATATCATCTGGGAAATTTTCAAGGGAGAAGCCTCACAAATTAACGAAGCCAGTGGAAATGCTGCCTCTCAGCAAGCCTTTAAGACAATCCGGGCGATTGTTACTTTTGGATGGGCAATTTATCCGCTCGGTTACTACATGAGTTACATGGGTGCCAATGCAGGAAGCACAGATGCTGACACTTTGAACATTGTATACAACATTGCTGACTTGGTTAACAAAGCTGCATTTGGATTGGCTATTTGGGTGGCCGCGGTAAACGACTCCGAAGAGCCCAGTCATAGTTCCTAATTTAACGCTATCTCCTAAGCTCTCGAGCTATGGATAGCGACAACTTGTGCCTGAGCCGCCTAAACGGGCGGCTCAGGTCTTGTTTTTCCAGCGACCCACTCCTTCGAGTTTTTCTTGAGGATGGGTACTTTTGGTCCGGTCAGGGCATTCGTGGGCAAGTTTGTATTCGGATCGCGTCTTGCCTCGGTTTAGATGATGAATTGGCACTGGATGTGGCCACTTTTACCGAGCTGCTTCATAATGCCAGTCTTGTTCATGACGACTTGATCGACGAGGATGTGGAGAGACGGGGTCACCAATCGGTCTGGAAAAAATACGGACATTCACAGGCTTTGATTCTGGGTGACCTGCTGATTGCACAGGCCTTCAAGGTCGCCACCAGTTCCAAGGCTCCCGATTCAGTCAAGACTGCATGGACAGCCTGTCTTGCGGAAACGATGACCGCCACTATTCGTGGGGTGAATGCAGAATTGTCCCATGATTTCAAACATTCTTCCGATATTTTGACTGACTACCTCAAGATGGCCGGAGATAAAACAGGTTCAATGTTTGCTCTGCCCATACACTGTCTTTGCAGTGCCCTTACAATGAAAGCCACTGAAACTGAACAGTTATGCAGTGCATTTTCAAACCTGGCCGTGGCTTATCAGATCAAGGACGACGAGGCGGATTACCTGGGAACCAAGATAGGACGTTCCACAAGTTCTGATGCCCTCAACGGTCGTCCCAATATTTATCATTTGCTTGGATGCGAGAAGACTAATAGTGATAAAATCATGGATCGAATCAGCCAAGTACATCAAAATTTAATACTGGAGGCCAAGAAATCACTCGAAGGCTTTCATTTTTCTCTCAATCAAGTCCTGGACGAACTTGTGATTCCTTTCGTTCAATTATCCGGCAGCCTTTCTCCGGTTCAATCCGAGGTTATTTTTTCTGACCAATACGAACAGCAGTCATCCGTTTCCCTTCAGGAAGATGTCGTCCGTTCGCAAGTCTGAATCCCTTTCAACTCCCGCAAAGGCTCTGATCGTGGGAGCCGGTTTCGGGGGTATTGCCACCGCTTTACGCCTCAGAAGGCTGGGCTATGAGGTCACACTTTTGGATAATAATCCCAAACTTGGAGGTCGGGCTCAGGTGTATGAGGATGGTCCCTATCAATATGATGGCGGACCCACTGTGATTACCGCCCCCTTTTTGTTTGATGAATTGTTTGAGCTCTATGGGAAAAAACGCAGTGAATACTGTGAATTAATACGCGTTGAACCGTGGTACCGTTTTGAATTTGCGGACGGGGAGAAGCTGGATTACGGGGGTGAAATGGAGGAAACCGTTGCTGAAATCAATCGGCTTTCTCCGGGGGAGGGAGAGGGATATAAAAAGTTGGTTGATTTTTCAAAACGAATTTTCCGGGTGGGGTTTGAAAAATTGGCGGATCAACCTTTTCACAAATTTGGAATCATGCTCAGGCAGGTGCCGGCACTTCTGGTTCTCAAGAGTTATTTATCAGTTTATTCCCTTGTTGGGAAATTTCTCAAGGACGACCGGTTGCGTCGTGCTTTCAGTATTCACCCCTTGCTGGTCGGGGGCAATCCACTCGACACCACTTCCATATACTGCCTGATACATTACCTCGAGAGAAAGTGGGGCGTCTGGTTTCCCCGAGGCGGAACCGGGGCGATGGTCAGGGCACTTGGAAGACTGATGGAGGAAAGCGGGGTGGAAGTAAGACTGGGTGTTCAGGTGGATCAGGTTCTGGTCGATTCCGGAAAAGCCACCGGTATACGGGTCAAGGGAGGTGACGAGGAGAAAGCCGATCTGGTGGTGTTCGATGCGGATCCGCCCAAGGTGTATCGTGATCTGGTCGAGCAAAGGCACCGGAGGAAATGGACCGACCGACGGATTGAAAGGCTTTCCTATTCGATGGGATTGTTTGTCTGGTATTTCGGAACTTCCCGCACTTATCCCGATGTGCAGCACCACACCATTCTGATGGGGGATACTTTTGCGGAATTACTCCGGGAAATTTATGACCAAAAGGTTCTTTCCGATGACCTCAGTCTTTACCTGCACCGTCCCGCCGCCACCGATCCTTCGATGGCACCGGAGGGTTGTGATGCCTTTTACGTATTGGCCCCGGTACCCAATAAAAAAGCCAGGGTGGACTGGAAGGTGGCCGGTGAAAAAATCCGGGCGCAGGTACAGGCCCAGCTCGAGCAATCGCTGCTTCCGGGTCTGGGGGACTGCCTCGAATCCTCTTTCTTCGTCACTCCCGATGATTTTCAGACCCGTTTCAATACTCATCTGGGCAGCGGATTTTCCATTGCCCCCATTTTTCGTCAGTCCGCATGGTTCCGGTTTCACAATCAATCCGAGGAACTTAAAAACCTCTACTTCTGCGGTGCCGGAACGCATCCCGGTGCGGGAGTGCCCGGGGTTCTTTCCTCCGCGAAGATTGTGGAAAAACTCGTGCCACCCCCCCGTGCCCTGGATCCGGATTCTGATTTTGAAGTCTTCCGGGCGAAGAGCAGAACTTTTTCCCTCGCCTCTTTTTTATTGCCCCGTAAACGGATGCGGGGCATTGCCCAGCTCTATTTTATCTGCCGCTCTCTGGATGACTGGGCGGATGAGGGCGGAGAGAACCAGCTCAGGGATGCCTTGGATTGCTGGCAAAACCACAAGCCTCATCCCTTGCTCGATCAGTACCGCTACCTTCAGACCCACTGGGGGATTGACTCCCAACCGATGACTGAACTGATGGAGGCGATGCGGGATGAACAGGGCGAGGTACGGTTTGCCACGGAGAAGGAACTGCTTACCTATTCTCATGGCGTTGCCGGTACGATTGGGTGGATGACTTCCCCGATGCTCGGTGTAACCGATCCCAAGGCCTTAAAGCACGCAATTGATCTTGGGATTGCGATGCAGTTAACCAATATCGCCCGTGATATATTTGAGGACGCCGAACGCGACCGTGTCTATCTGCCCGCGGAATACCTTAACTCTCCGATTACACCTGCCGAATTGAAACAACCCGGACATTCCGGCCGGTTGGAGGAAGTGCTGGCCGCCAAGGCCCGCCTGCTTGATTTGGCCGAGGAGTATTATGCCAGCGGAGAGGCAGGTATGCGGTATTTGCCCCTGCGAATGCGGATAGTTATTCGCTGGGCGGCAAGCATGTACCGGTCCATTGGATTACTGATCAGAAAGAATCCCCGCATTTTCGAACGCGAAAGGGCAGTGGTCGGGTGGATGAAAAAAGCGTCCTCCCTCCCTCGCTGTCTTTTTCTGTCCTTCTTCCCGGGTATCCCCAAATGAGCTACCTCGGTTTCCTTCTTTTATTTGTCGGAATTCCCCTCCTTCTTCTTCTGTTCCTCACCTTTTTATTCCGCCGACTCGACGGGACCAAACTTAAAGGCGTCCTTCTTCTCTGCGTGGTTGCCCTGGTGTACACCACGCCTTGGGATAATTATCTTGTTATGCGTGAGATTTGGACTTATCCGGAGGGGGTTGTGTTGGGAACAATCGGATATGTTCCGATTGAGGAATACCTTTTCATGATCATGCAGACTGCCCTGGTCGGATTGGCCTGGTGCTTTTTAAAACTCGAAACCTGCCACGAACGGCTTCGTTTTTCCATGTCCGGGGTCGTGCTTGCTCTCATGCTTGGAGCCACCGGAATGATCTGCCTGTCCTATGAAAAGGGAACCTATGCCGGGCTTATTCTGACCTGGGCCTCTCTTCCGCTTCTCCTGCAGTGGGGATGTGGAATGCGAATTCTTTCCGCAACCTTTCGTCAATGGTTTCCCTTGTGGCTCGGGTTCAGTATCTATCTCTCCGTGGCCGATCATTTTGCGGTGGGGAAAGGAATCTGGGTCCTTCCGCCGGAAACCCGATCAGGATGGGAGATCGGAATCCTTCCGGTGGAGGAAGCGCTTTTCTTTGCCCTGACCAATTTGTTTGTCGTGCAGGGACTTACTCTTTGGAATCGCTGGATGCGAATGAAAAATGCGACTGATTGAATGGCGGGCGATCCGGATCGGGTCCGGGGGCACAGATCCATTGCCGGAGAAAATTTCCGACTTGCTGACCAAGGCGGGTCTTCCCCTGCTTGGAATATTCGCACTGGTGGGACTGGGCAGTTCGGAATGGCCCATCGTCTGGCAGCTCCTTCCTTTTTATCTCAGTCTTTTCATTCTTGGGATGCCTCATGGGGCGGCCGATCATCTTTTACTCTGGGGACTGACGGGAAAGGATTCCACATCCTTTAAAATCGTCTCCCTCCTTGTCTATGTTTCCATTTCCGGTCTCTATCTGTTCGCCTGGGGAATCTGGCCGGTTTACTCCGCCGTCTTCTTTCTTGCCCTGACAATTTTTCACTGGGGACAGGGGGACCGCTACCTGACTGCCCGTCTGCACGGAGCCGGTTACCTTGAACGTTCAAAACTGCTCTCCGCGCTTCACCTTATTCTACGCGGATGTCTTCCCATCATTTTACCCGGCTATCTGGGCAATCTAATTTATCACGATTTTTTAATTGCCATGGTCGCACAGGGGGGAGGAAAAATGACTGACTTTCCCCTTATTATTGAGGAAAAGACTCTTTTTCTCGTCGTTCCCCTTGCCCTGCTTGTTCTTTATTGTTTACTGGCCCCTTTATCCGCCCGTGCCACTGAAAGAAAAGCCCTGCTGATCGATCTTCTTGAAGGAGTCTGTCTTTTTTTCTGGTTCCTCTTTGTTCCCCCGCTCTGGGCAATTGGAATTTATTTTGTTTTTTGGCACAGCCTGCGCCATGCCCTCCGCATCCTCTGGATTGACGGTGCCGGCCGGGCGGCTCTGCAAACCTTTACCCTGTCAAAATTGTCCACACGCTGGCTCCGTTTAACCACCCTCATGACCGTCCTCGCCCTCCTCGGACTATGGTTTATCCTTTCTCTCCCGCTATCCATCAACGGAATCGAACTCGATTGGCTGGGCAAAGCGATGATCGGCATCTCCATCCTCACTCTCCCGCACACCCTCCTGGTTTGCCTCCTTGATCACAAACAGTCTAGTTGAGGATTTTGTGCATCTAAAAATTATTTCTGCCGGGCTTTATTCTTCGTTCAAAAGAGTAAGCCCAATTTGTCTAAACCAGTTTATTGCGAACCTTTTCCATTCGCATTGTTTTTGTTTAACCGAATAGAGAATTGGCTGGGTTCCTTCGATTGTGTGTTAATCATAATTTATTCAAGGAACTATTCTACTGACCGGAAGGTCCAGCCGTAAGGAAGGCAGTTAATTCGATCGCCGAGTAGGCGGAGGTGTTCCCAGTCGGATTGAATGGTCCAGGTTTTTCTTTGTTTGAATGGATAGGGGTAATGGGGGAGGTGGTGGGTTTTGGTTTTCCATAGTTCGGCGATGAATCCGTTTTCGTTTACTTCGACATCGAATAAAAATGCAGAGACCAGTATGTGATGGTCATAGAGAATTGGTTGTTCTTCCAAACTGCTCAGGTAAGGACCCAGGGCTTGGCGTTTGATGGCGGCCAGTCTAGGCTCGCCTGGGGAGAATTTGGCAAGCGGGTCCATGTATTCAGGATGGAGGTTTTTATAATTTTCGGAGAGTTCAGGAAGACTGAGCATAGGCGGGTTTATATTTGGTGTTTACTATAAGGTTCAATGACGGCGTATTATTATACATACTTGTCAACCCCTTCCTTTTTTCAGGCTGAACCCCATTATTTATCGAGGATTGAAAAGTTTATGAAAAAATTTTTTGAATTCTTAAAAATGCGCGCTACCTTGATCTTTCCCTCAAAAATGGGTGTGGATAAAAAACTAAAAATTAAGCTTTCGTTGGCTTGACGTTAAGTAAGTACTTACTTACTTATGTATCTCCGAAAAGAATAATTGAACAAGAAAGGAAGAACAGAATATGCAGGAAGAGGATAAGAAAAAGGGTATGTTTAAGGCATACCAGGTCGCACAGGAAATGATTCGCGACCGGTTGGAGGATGAGGATGCGGAGGCAGCCAGGGAGATGGAAGGAATGGGAGAGAATGAAGTGATTGTGGCCCGTGGGGCTTACGATTTTATTGAGCGGGTGTTCAGCAAGATGGAGTTGCCCCATAAGGTGGTGGATCCATCGGCATTTGAGGCATTTGGACCGTCGCCCGAACAGATCGTGTTTCTGAATTGTCCCGGCAAAGTGGACAGGGAGGGCGTACGGAATTTAAGAAATTTTGTGGAGAAGGGCGGATTTCTGTTTACCACGGATTGGGCATTGAAGCATGTGATTGAACCGGGTTTCCCCGGCACTTTACGGTATAATGGCCGTTCGACCGCGGATGAGGTGGTCCGGGTCGAGATTGATGCCAAGGAGGATCCTTTCCTCAAGTCCCTGATTGGGGAAGGGGATGATCCGCAGTGGTGGATTGAGGGTTCGAGTTACCCCATCGAAATTCTGGATCCCAATCATGTGGAGGTGCTCGTGCGCTCCAGGGAGGTCAAGGAGAAGTATGGGGAGAGTCCGGTGTTTACCAGTTTCAATCATGGCAAGGGCAAGGTATACCATATGATTTCTCACTTCTATCTTCAACGCACTGAGACCCGCACCGAGAGGCACAGGCGGACAGGGTCGGATTATATGGAGGAAAAACTCCGGATGAATTCGGCGAGGCGGGAAAAGTATCGAAGAATGGGGGCGGAATTTTCATCCCTGGGTGAAGTGGAGGCGGCTTATTCAAGTTCAGCCTTGATGGGAAAGGTAATGTATGAGAAATCTGTACGATTGAAAGAATCGAGAACAGACGAACTGTAATGGGGAAACCGGATGATAACACGCTCAACCGAGGGGCCAGAACCTATTTGGCTCATGCGGTCAAGGCGGCTACTCATCCGGTCCGCAGGGAAATTCTGAAGTCTCTGAAAAAGGGTCCGCAAAGTACGGTTGATTTGGAGGGTGAACTGAAGGAATCCCGCTACAATCTTTACCATCATCTCGATGTGTTGTCCTCAGCCGGACTGGTTAAGGAAAGCACATCAAAGAGTGGGGGTAAGTCCCGGCATTTTGCCCTGAAGGAACCGAAGCGTCCCGAATTGGCGGTGCTTCTTTTTGACGAGGCGGAGCTGAGTAGCGATCCGAAGGGCAGGGAACGCCTGCTCAATGCGATCGAGAAGCTCGAAGGGAAAGCGATCCCGCATCGTGACAAGGTCGTTTCAGCTGAAATTCAGCTGAGGTATCCCTGGTCGAAGTAATTCTCTAAGCGTTGGATGGGGTGCTTTCCCGTCCGCGGTGATTCATTTCAGTCTTACCCCATATTGGGAACCATTGTTCCCACCACGATTCTGCAATCAAGGGGATTCCGTGGCGAAAAATTTAAACAATAAAAAACAAAAATAAGGAAAATAAAAATATGAGTATGATTACAACCAAATTGGATTATAACCAAGTACTGGCAAACCAGGAAAACGAGGTTCATCTGGTCACCCGGATCGATGCCCCGGAATTGGTGGCGAAAAACCGGAAGCCGGTTGCTTTTGCCATTTGTCTGGACCGGAGCGGTTCGATGAATGCGGAGAGGAAGTTTGATTTTGCCCTCAAGGCGTGTGAGGGAGTGGTTCAAAATCTGAGGCCGGACGATCTTTTTTCATTGGTCACCTTTGACAGCGAAATTGAGGTGATTATTCCAATGGGGAGAGTTGAGGATAAGGATGGAATGTGCGATATAATCAGCGGGCTGTACACGAGGGGAATGACTAATCTGAGCGGTGGATGGGGACAGGCAAAAAATCAGCTGCTTAAAGCGGAACCCGGAATGTTGAGAAGAATGCTCCTGCTCACTGACGGAATGGCAAATGAGGGTATTACGGATCATCGTGAACTGATTACTCTGGTTGGAGACGGATTGCGTGACCACGGGGTCCGGACTTCGTGCCTGGGCTTTGGAGATCACTATGCGGAAGACCTGCTCTCGGATCTGGCGACTCATTCAACCGGAAATTTTTACGATGTGGATTCAAAAGAAAAACTCCCCACGGTGTTTGCGGCTGAACTGGAGGGGGCATTACGAATATCGGTCGAAAATCTCCGCGTCCGCGTCGGTCCTGAAGAATTATGCAGTTCATGGACAGATTTTGGTGGAATGCGGGTAACGGAAAAGGAAGATGGAATGAAGGAACTTCTGATTGGTGACTTGGTATCGGAGGAGGTTCGCTCCTTCGCACTCGAAGTGAAAGTGAAACCACGGGATGCACTGGTAAGTGGAAATCTGATTTCGCTCGAATTCATTTATGACTTCGTTCTTGAGGAGGGAGTGGAAGCCAAATCGGAACGGCGGATCATCCCATTGTCCTTTGTCGATAATCCCGATGAGGTGGTCATGAATGAATCCGTACTTTCCACTGTTACCACCCAGCGAACTGCACGGATCATCCGGGAAGCGATTGAAAAGATTGATCAGGGTTATGAAGTCGAAGCGATTGAATTCCTCAATGCGGAATTAAGGAAACTTGAAAGTATGGAACGACCGGAACTGACCGCGGATTCGTCGATGCTAATAAATGCCACGGTTGAGAAAATTAATCGGGGATGGAGGCGGTCACGGGGGCGTAAATTTTCCCATTACAGTTCCCGCTCCTGTGCCAAGATGAGTTCGTTTGAGCATTGGTCCGCTGAGGAGGAATTCACCCCCATGTTTAAGGACTCCGGAGGATCGATTACAGGGGACGATGAGCTTTGAGGGTGAACCGTTTAAAAAGGAAACTTCATAAGATGAAGGATCCCCAGATGCTCCTGCCCCTTGACGGGGTGGGAGCATTTGGGAAGGAACCCTGGTTAAAGGTAAAGGTTTTGGGCACCAAGAAAAATGACCTGCTTTTTTTTCTGAATGAAGACGGGAGTCGATCACAGATGTACTCTTCGAATGCCTACTTGAAGGATGGGGATTTGTTCTTTGGGCATTATGGTGATCAGTATTGCTGGTATCCAGACGGGAAAATTAAGGGAATTATAAAGATTTCAAAGGGAAAGCAGCATGGCGAACAGATCAGTTGGTACGCGGACGGATCTTTAAGGAAGAGTTGGAACTGGCATTATGGAGAATTCCACGGTCGTTGGATGGAGTGGTACGAAAACGGGGTCACCTCTTTTCAGGGACATTACCGCCATGGTAAAAAACATGGAAAATGGTGGGAGTGGTATGAAAACGGAAAAATGGCGGTAAAGGCGGAATTTCTGGATGCTTACACGCTGGATTTAAATGTTTGGAAACCGGACGGAGAACGATGTGAGGAATCAGGTGTCACCAACGGATTTGGATGCTGGTTGAAATATGAACCGAACGGATTGGGGTATACCCGGAGCGAGATCGTTCATGGTCACCTCGTGTACGGGTATGATGAAGAGGACGGGGAAGAGGACGAGGAGATTTGGTAAGGAGGACGGTTCCTCAGGATGTGGGGATTAGTCCGCTCTACCGCAATGAATCATCGTAGCTTTCCGCCGAATTACTGGATTCCACAATAACTTCAGGATTAAACGCGGAAACTTTTTCGCGGTTCGAATCAATAACCACAATCTGTCCATGTATAATTTGGGCACAAAGTTTTTTGACCAATTCTGACTTGATTGCTTCTTCTTCGGTTAAACCCAGGTTTAGCCCGAAGCGGGATACTAAGTTATTAAACATGATTATTTTTAATCTTATCTATTACCGGACTGGTTGCTTTTCAAACCACCAGGTAAATCGGGATTCTGCCATGGGAATCCTGTAAAATATTTGTGTTGAATTATAAAATGAATAACCCACTAAGTTATATTCATCCTGAAATTAGCCTGTTTTTTAAAAATAATAAAATTTAACGGGTATATTAGTATAAATATTTTTAATTTTATTGTTTTTCAATTGTAGGTCTAAAGAAAAAGGGGAAGGATGGATTTTAATGAAATTCTTTCCTCTTTTTATTCCTTTTCTCCTTGTTTCTTTTGGGCCAATTTTTTCGATTGCGAAACCCGTGCGGAAAGTGTCTGTCGGCACGCTTCACGGGCAGTTGCGTTATTCACCGGAGGTTTTTGGAGTAAAGCCCGGTTCCAAAATCAGCCTGACTCTCAAGAACTCAGATGAAATGATCCATAATCTGGTTCTTGTCCGTGGAAACGGTGAGGAAGCAGACCGATTAGCGGAAGCCGCACTGAAGCTTGGGGAGAAGGGGATGGAGATGGGATTTATTCCGCGTGACCCTTCAGTGATTGCGGGAATTGGTCTGGTTCAGCCCGGAGCAAAAAGTTCGGTTGAATTTACCGCTCCCCCGGAAAAAGGGGATTATTCATTTGTCTGCACATTCCCCGGGCATTCCCTGTCCATGCGTGGAGTGATGAAAGTGGTGGACGATCCGGATTCAGTCAGCCCGGAAATCGAAAAAGTGGCTTCAGGAACCACCCCTAAAAACGGGGTGCTGAAAGTGGGAAATGAGGCCCGGGTTATTCGTGTTCATATTGCCGGAGTTGATTCCGGTCGTTCGATTGCGGTCGGATTACCCGGCGGGTTTAATTATTTATTCGATGCAGAGAAATTAATGGTGCGTACGGGATGGACCGGCCCGTTCCTTAATGTGGGCAGGGACCGGAGAAGCCGGGGCGGGGGACCCTGTTCCATCCTCGGAAAAAAATTTGAGGTCGGATCAAGTGAATTTCCTTTGCGGATTGGAAATGCGGAGAAGATTCCCACGGTTCGCTTTGGGGGATATTCAAGGATAGGTAATCCGGCCTTCCTTTATGAAGTGGATGGGGTAAAGGTCAGGCAGACCGCGACCGGAAATCCGGACGGACCGGGGATGACTTACGGCTTTGAAGTGGTGGATCCACCCGAAGATGTTTTTTTTAAGGTGAGTCCCCTTGGGTTACGGGTCTCCACCACTGCGGGAGAATGGAAACCCGATGATGGACTGGTCCGGGTTCCGGCCGATGAATCAGATGAATTTTTTATTAGTATTCAATCAATCTAAGGCATTCCCATGAAATTAAAATTCGGTATATTTTGTTGCTTTCTTGCTGTTTTTTCCTGTCTTGCCGAGGAACAGCCCAACCGTATTCCCGACGGGTATTCCGTCCGGACCATTCAGACCCCACCCGAGGTGTTTCTGGGGATTGGGGGAATGGAGTTTTGTCCGCAGGGTGATCTCTTTCTCTGCACCCGGGAAGGGGAGGTGTGGAAATATATATTGGAGGGGGAGAAATGGAGCCTTTTTGCCGACGGTCTGCATGAAGCACTCGGAATTTGGATTGATCCGAAGAACGGAGAGATCTATGTCATTCATCGACCGGAAATCACCAAGCTGATTGACTCGGACGATGATGGACGGGCGGATCTTTATGAAACGGTTAATGCCGGTTGGGGGGTGACGGATAATTACCACGAATATGCGTTCGGTCTGGTTCGCGACCGGAAGGGAAACTTTTACGGCACTCTGAATACTTCTCTTTCCTGGCCGGGATGGGCGAGGAGTAAGAAATGGGATATCGGTCGGGTATGGACGGAGGGATTTAAGGACACCGAAGGAAAAATGGGCCGGGCGGCGAAATACCGGGGCTGGGGCTTTCAGGTCACCCCCGAGGGAAGTTTTCTGCCTTTTGCATCAGGCATGCGTTCACCCGCTGGGATCGGAATAAATGCGGATGATGAACTTTTTTTCACCGACAACCAGGGGGACTGGGAGGCCAGCAGTTCCCTGCACCACATTGTGAAAGGCCGTTTTCATGGTCATCCTTCCTCGCTGATGGATCATCCTGATTTTAAGGGAAAAGATTTGAATGCCATTCCAATTGGGGAATATGACAAACTGCGCAAGCGACCGGCCGTGTGGATTCCCCACGGCGAACTGGCAAATTCACCCGGCGAACCGACTTTTGATTATACCGAGGGAAAATTTGGTCCTTTTACCGGGCAGATGTTTATTGGGGATCAGAGCCGTTCCAATATTATGCGGGTATCTCTCGATAAAATCGGAGGTGAGTATCAGGGGGTAATTTTTGACTTTGTGAACCGGTTGCAGACCGGATGTATCCGGCAGGTTTTTGCCCCGGATGGAAGCATGTGGGTCGGGCAGACGGGCCGGGGTTGGGGTTCGGCCGGGGGGAAGGAGTTCGGGCTTCAGCAGGTAAGCTGGGATGGAGAAACACTTCCCTTTTCCATGCTCGATGTGAAGCTGACAAAAAAAGGATTTCAAATCACTTTCACCAAACCGGTTGACCCCAAATTAGCCGGGGATCCGGAGAATTACAATCTGGAGAGATGGGGGTATCACTACCATCCAAAATACGGTTCTCCCAAAACTGATTTGAAAAAAGAAAAACCCACTCAGGTGAAAATATCCGCGGATGGATTAAAAGTAAATGTTGAGACCACGCTGGAAATCAATCGGGTATATCGATTTAACTTGGACGCAATTTCGGCGAAGGACGGTTCTAAAATGAGCAATACCCGGGCCTGGTACACCCTCAATCATCTTAAAGGGTAAGCAAGAGTGAATTGGGGAAGGATGGCGTGAGTGATTTCTTACGCCGCTAAGATTACATCGAGCAGGGTTTGCCCAAATTTCTTTAGTTTGGCCTCTCCAATGCCGCTGATGTTGAGCATTTCATCAAAGCTCTGAGGCTTAGCTTTGGCGAGTTCGATCAAAGTTTTATCATGGAAGATCACATAAGCGGGCACTCTTCTCTTTTTGGCCATTTGCTGACGGGCGGTTCGGAGGCTTTCATACAGCGCCTGATCGAGATCATTGTCCAATGCGATCCGTGCTTTTCTGGGTGATTTTTCTTTTTTGGATTTCTGCTTCTCAGTCAGTTTACGGAAATTTACCTTGTCTTTCTTTTTTAGAAAAAGAAATCCTTTATCCGTGATCTTGATCCCGTTGTGTTCATTGACATCCACCATGAGCAAATTTTGGGAAACCAACTGCCGGAAAATATTTTGCCACTCGTTCTTGCTCAGTTTATCCCCGATCCCAAATGTGCTTTGCCGGTCGTGTCCAAATCGTTGGATACGGTCATCCACCTTACCGATTAACACATCGACCACATAGACCATTCCAAATCTTTGTCCCGTTCGGAAGACTGCGGAGAGGGCCATCTGGGCCGCGATTGTACCGTCAAAGGTTTCCGGTTTGGTGTCACAGGTATCGCAGTTTCCGCAGGGTTCACAGGAATCATCAAAATATTCAAGCAGTATTTGCCGACGACAGATTGCCGCTTCGCACAGGCCGAGCAGGGCATTGAGTTTTTGGTGTTCAATCCGTTTCTGGATATCCGGAGCCTCGGAATTTTCGATCCAGTTACGCTGCATCGCGGCATCATCCATTCCATAAATCATGTAGGCATTGGAAGGCAGTCCGTCCCGTCCCGCCCGCCCGGTTTCCTGATAATATGCCTCAATTGATTTGGGGATATTCATGTGGGCAACATAGCGCACATCGGGCTTGTCAATCCCCATGCCAAACGCGATGGTGGCAACAATAATAATGTTATCCTCACGCAGAAAACGATCCTGATTCCGGCTCCTCACTTCGGGCGTGAGTCCGGCGTGATAGGGCAGGGCATTGATATTCTTGCCCTGTAACCACTCGGCCATGTCCTCCACTTTTTTGCGAGAGATACAATATATGATTCCACTGTCTTCCGAATGATGGTTTCTGATGAAATCGTAAACCTGCTTTTTCGGATTATTCCGTTCCAGAATGGAGTAGTGAATATTCGGCCGGTCAAACCCACCGATAAAGGTTTTACCCTCCGCCAGTTTGAGCCGATCGACAATGTCCTTCCGCGTCGCCTGGTCGGCTGTGGCGGTCAGGGCAATCCGCGGAATTTCCTTAAACCGGTTGGCGAGGAGGGAGAGCGCGGTGTAATCCGGCCGGAAATCGTGGCCCCACTGAGACACACAATGGGCCTCATCAATCGCAAATAATGCGATGTTTACCTGATCCAATATTTCAAGGAACTCCTCCATCACCAATCGTTCGGGGGCGACATATAAAAGATCGAGCTGATTATTTTCCAGCTTCTGCCTGACCCGGAGAACCTCCCCGTACGGCATACCCGAATTAATCGCCCCCGCCGAAATTCCGAGCTGTTCAAGGGCGGTAATTTGATCCTGCATCAGGGCGATCAGGGGAGAAATAATCACCCCGACCCCGTCCCGGCAAAGTGCGGGGATCTGATAACAAAGCGATTTTCCACTCCCGGTCGGCATGAGTACAAACGCACTTCCGCCCCGGTTCACATAATCAATAATCTCCGCCTGTTGACCACGAAACTGCCCATAACCATAAGTCTGCTTGAGAATGGTCAGCGGATTATTCACGGTCTGATACACGGTACAGTAAGTTGGTTAAAAATGGGAATGGATAGAGAGAAAAAATGGAATTTAAATAATGAACTTCTACCTTATTTGCCACTTGGCGTAATCCGTCGAGATAATAAACAATTGAACCCGCTTTAGATTCTAAAATTCAGCAATAGTTGATGATTTCTATTTTTTGTGGTTTTAAGAATTCCGGGGTATCCCACCGCTTTTGTGGAATGGAATCTTTCAACTCAAAAAGCTGCCCGGAATATCGTACGGGTTTTAAAAATGAATCCTCAACTACGAGGTCGAATTGTTTTGAGAAGAAGGGACCCAGTCGTTGGAATGAGGCAGAGAATCGAAAAGAAAGAGGGTAATTTAATTGTAGGCGGATTTCATTTTCCAAAAGGAAAGACGGTCAATCAAAAGATCGGAAGCCGCGGGAAAAAAGGGCAATTCGGTTCTTTATTTGAGAACCTGCCGGTCTCTTTTTATCCGCCATTACAACTTGTTTTTCATTCGCGAACACTTCCACCAGGCCTGCATCCACAAAAATCCGTAAGGATAATCGCTCGTCTGAATGTAGGATGAAATCACCATTCTGATCCCCCACTTCGAGGAGATTTTTTTCACGGTCTACTTGAATTCGTAGTCCATCTGTTCCCTCGTCGTTACATAGAACATCAATGCCAAAACTTTTATTTCCACTCTTTTCGATTTCCAGTCTGATCTCACAATGATCTCCGAGCATGTCATCAATGGCTTGTGTGACATCTGATTTAACCAGAATCATACTTTTTTCTTTCTTTTCGTGACGTAAAGTTTCCAGTTCCTGAATCGGACGGAAGCGCATTTGATTCTTGGAGTTCAAACTCATTTCAGTGGGAAGAGACTGGGTGCCACGGTGGTCTTTACCGTTCCCATTGATAAACCAGCTCCAATTCACTCGTCGCCCATCCGGGGTTTGCAAAGATTCAGGGGCAAAATATCTGCGGCTGTTTCCTCCCATCACCGCGTGATACTCCGGTAAATACTGTTCATCCTTGAAGTCACCAATGAAATATCGGCAGCCCAGCCTGTGACTTATGCAGGTAAGAACCCATTTGTCTCCCAGCTTAAAGAAATTGGGGCACGAGATATCCTCCTCTTTTTTGACTCCCAGTTTTTCCTCGTCAAAATCAGGATGAAGAAGTTCGCCAATGTGCTCCCAGTCCTTCAGGTTTTCCGACTTCATAATCAGGGGAGACTGATGACTACTGCGTCCGTTCAGTCCGTAATACCGTCCATCCATGACCCAGACATCAGGGTCGAAATAAGGCTCATTCACCATCAATTTCCCCGTCTCATCGCTGGGAAGCATGACTTCGGGTTTGCTCCATTTATCAAGTTTGTCATCGAGGGCATGCTGAATCCAGTTTCGATTGGAACCCCAGCCACAGTAGGCATGGGCGGGTTTGCCTTCCATGGTGAGAAAAGCGGTTCCGCTGAACATCCCGTGACGGTTTGCCTGAGGAACAAGCACGGTTGGATGCCATTTCCATCGCACCATATCCACGCTGGAAACATGGGCATAGGAAATGCCCGCCCGGTTTCGGTAAATGTAGTGGAGATGATACCGCCCCTTGTAGTAGATTGCGGAATTCGGGTCGTAGGGAGCACCGAGGTCTTTATCCGGATGGAAAAGATGAAAAATGGGCCAGTTATCGGGCGGATTATCAGGCATCCTGGGCGTTTCCGGCACATAGGGTTCATCCAGCAGGGGAACCTGACTGCCCCTTCTCGTCGTCTCCTTGGATTTTGCCGCAATCAGGACGGCTCCGAGGTGAAGCATCAATTTTCCATTTTCAACCTTAGCACCAATTCTTAATTCGTGATGGGGAAATCGACCTGTTTCCTCGGATGCGCCGTCTTCAAAGCTCCACCATGCATAGGGTTTAATCTCGGATACTTCGTTTGGAACCAATCCCTTGATCTCATTGAGAGTCAATGCCCGGTCATAGATTCGGGCATCCTCAATCATTCCGTAAATGCCTCCTCCTCCACCCATGTGCCTTTTCCCAAATACGGCAAAATTATTCTCCGAGCTGAGCAAATCGATATTCTTGGCCGGGTAGGAGGCGTAAGGCTTACCATCGCGGAAAATAGAAATGAGTTCTTTTTGATAAACGATTGCCATCTGAACCAATGAAGCCATCTTAGCATCCCAACCCGGGTATTTTTCCTGATTATTTTCCGATCTTGCCCAGTTGTCACTTCCCGCCATCCATTTGTCATCCATTTTTTCGGCGAAAATAATTCCGTCAAACTTGTTCTCCTCCTGCAGGGTCAGGATTGAACCAGCCTTGATGTTTCTGTCCTGCATCATGACCCAGGAAACAAGGGTCTTTTCAACATCTGCGTAAACAAATGAAAAAATTGCGTGTGCACCAAAAAAGAGGAAGGATACAAATAAGCCCCGTAGTATTATCATATGTGGACAAATATCCGTATTTGGATGAATTACAAGATTTTTAAAATTTATGTACTATAATTTGTAATTTAATGCTAAATTTTTCGATATAGTAGGATATAGTATTGATAATTTAGCCTGAAACTACTGAGAAACTCCGCCCAGATAGTCAGCGATTTGCAAACCTTCCAGGATGCTATCCTGAATGGGCTGACTCATTCTATTCAGTTCATCCACTCCCCATGAAACTCCCACCTGGGTTCGCATCGGACGGGTACCGGGTTCAGATTCCGCGAGACTCAGATAAGCATCGACCACCAATTTCGGATCAGGGAATTCATCATTCTTCAGCATTTCTCCAAACCCGGCAAATAAGGTATTCGGGACATTTTTCAACTCACCATAGCTTTCAATTACATCACTGCGTTCC
This sequence comes from Opitutales bacterium, assembly GCA_045567635.1. Classification (GTDB taxonomy): domain Bacteria; phylum Verrucomicrobiota; class Verrucomicrobiia; order Opitutales; family Seribacteraceae; genus Seribacter. Next base: position 29,186 of record JBJLCO010000005.1, read on the forward strand.
GGCTTTTTAATCGCCGCAAAAAGACCGGTGCTGAAAGGGCCTGGTTCAACGAGTGCGATGTCCACTCCGTAGGGGGCAACTTCATAGCGTAAGCTTTGCGAATATGCTTCCAACGCAAATTTGGTGGCACAATAAGTTCCAAAATAGGGCACTGCAATTCTACCCGCAATTGAACTTACATTAATGATTAAACCATTTCCTGCTTTCCGCATACCCGGCCCAAAACCGCCTGGGTTGCCCGAATCGCTCCATAGTAATTTGTGTTCATTGGTGCGCTGCGTGAGCCTGTTCCACGCTAAAAGCTTCGGTAATTCCAGTGTACATAATACCGGCGTTGTTAATCAGCACATCCACTTTTTCAATATCCCGTAGAATGATGGAAAATGCATCCCTTACGGATTCGTCTTCGGTTACATCCAATTCGATAACGGTTATCTTATCTGAGTAAGATTCCAACACCTCCTTTTTCGAGGCGTTCCTTTCGGTGCTCTCCCTCATGGTCGCCCAGACCCGGTAACCGGAGTCGGCAAAAATTTTCGCGGCACTCTCACCAAACCCGTTACTTGAGCCTGTTATTATTACATTCTTCATACTTATTTTAATTTTTTAGATTGCTGATTATGTGAAATGAAAAATTTGAATGATTATTTTCTCAAGTGTGTACTGTTAATTAAAAAGCTGACAAGTGATTCGAGTTGTCTGAACTCAAATTCGTTCAAAATAACATTCTGAATGATTCTATGATGAAATTCGTTTAACATTTTTTTAAAATCGAATAATATAAAAATTTCAGATTTAATGATTTCTTTCAGGCTTCACTTCATGAGAAAATTGTGCTTATTTGAAATTACTCAGTTATCTTTTAGGCTTTTGAGTGTTTTTAACTCCCAAATTACAATATAACCATATTATGTTTTTTCGCTCGTTCCTTCCTTCCACTCTTTTGACGGTATGTTCTTTAATAGGTTTTCATTCGAATTCGCTGGCCTTTGAAGCAAAGAATGGTGAAGTGAAGCCATATTCCTGGACCACGGATCATATGCATGTCGGGGTGCGTTGGCAGCCGTTTGGCTTGGAGAAGTGTGATACCTATGATGCAAACAGGCCCCTGATTTCGGAGCACAGTAGTTATGCCCAGTTTTGGGTGAGTTGGAATGCGGCGGAGCCGACCGAGAAGCATACGGATTATAAGAAAAACATTTCCGGATACCTGAAAGCAATTGAAAATGCCGTCGATGCCTGTGTGGCCCGGGGGGTGAAAACCGAATTGGTAATGTGGCACTGCCCCGGGTGGGCATCCGAGTCAGGAAAGGCGGGGGCATGGAAGCCAAGGGTGGGGGAGTACCCCGCTTTTACCGAGCGAATGGCGCAATATTTTAAGGGCCGGGTGGATGCGTACCAATTATATCACGAGGTCAATCTACAGGGAATGATGAACGGAGCGGATATGAATTTTATTATCGATGAAATTTTTATCAATGGTGGAAGAGCAATTCGTAAGGTGTATGATGCGAACCCGAAAACACCGGTCATTATATCAACTTCGGGAACTTCTCCCTGTCAGCCTTGCGGTGCCCGCGAGGGCTTGAAGGGAGTGGGGGAGATTGCGGTGGATGATTACTACAATCAATTGGTTGCCAATAAGCAGGTGATGGAGGTGGTCGATGCATTAAATCTCAATATTTCAGATCACGCCAATGGGTACGGTAAGATGGACGGTAAAATTATTCCCAATTGTTGGACTCAGTATGATTTGGCCCGTGCTAAATTGGATAAGGCGAATTATTTTTCCAAAAAAGTTCTTTCTTCGGAGTCCTGGACGGTGTGGGATAATTCCTCCAATAATCATGATATCAATGGAGACGGGGTGAAAAACGAGGTAGATGCGTTTGATAAGATCGTAACGATTTTTGGAAAGGTACTGGAGCGGGGGTTGAACACCGTGAATATGCCCTGGTGTGATAATTCAAGCCGATGGTCAATGGGACTGGTCAAGCGGGTGGATTACAATGGCCGGGTCAAGAAACTGAAACCGGAATGGGTTGTCCCATCCAATGATGGAGGGCCTGATATTGTTACCCGAAAGATTGGTTTACGGGGCGGATCGGATGATACTTTTCAACCGGTGGAAAATGCCAAGAGCGGATTACCGTTCACCGTGAAAGATTATATCAATCCGGGTGATCCCAATCATTTGCATTACTACGCCTGGCGCTGGTATTCCCAGATTGCCGGCGGGTCGGATGAGGTGATTCGACATGCGATCAAGGGGGATCAGGGAAATGATATTCTTGTTTCCGGTCTCGGTATTACCGGAAAAGAGCAGTATAAAATTTCATCCTATAACCGGACAAAAAAAAGTTTTATGGTGCTCGTTTATTCCGGCGGGGCAACCGGCAAGGAATTTATGGATGTTTCCATTCCCTCAACGATACAGAGCGGAAAGCACTATAATAATGAACATTCCATGGTTGATTTCAGAGGCGAGGGATTGAAAGAGGGCACGAAGTATAAGACGCGTATCGTGACCAAGGATATTAGCCGGAAGAACGGAAGTGATCAGGATCCCAAAAGTCACGAGGTTGCCGAGTCGGTGGTGAAGGGTGGAATGTTGATGGCACGAGTAAACGGGGCCAGAAAATTCACCACGGTGGAGTTTTATCCGTCCCATTGATTTACGGATTCGCTCCTTACCCCAACGGAAACCTTAGGTTACCGTTTCGTTTTTTCCCGATCAGGCCTGATAAGGCTCGTAGTGATAGCCTATTGAATCGAGCATAGCCATCAGTTGCCGACCGTATTTTAGGTAAATTTCAATCGGATCCTCCTTGGATCCGGTGTTTGAATCGGCATCATGAAAGACGGCGGCAAGATGGGGTTCGATGGAAATCCCCCCGTCATATCCGCTCGTCTTGAGGTCGGACATGACATCCAATACGCGTCCCTGTCCGTCCCCGGGGTAGGTGTACACCTCCTTGTTTCCACTATCCGGGGATGGATTCAGGCAGTCCTTGACATGAACATAGGCAATGTGATCCTTGATGTGCTGATAGAACTCCCAGGGATCCTGCCATTGATCTCCCTCTTTCGAATGATCACGGTTAAAGACGGGGTTTCCGGTATCATAGACCAGCTTCAATCCCGGAAGGGCATCAATCAGTTCGAGTGTATGTTGCCAGCTCATACCTCCGTAGTTCATACAGTTTTCATGGACCACGGTGATGCCCTCCGCCGTGAACGCATCGAGAATCAGTTGTAGGCGTTTAATTCGTTCCTCTGCCATTAGTTCGGCACCTTCCACCACTTTGTAACTCATGACCCGAACAAATCGGGCACCCAATTTTTTCATCCGCGGAATGGTGCGTTCGATCTCGGCTTCGGTGACCGAAAAATCATCGCGCACATCTTTTCCCCAGTTGGCGATAGCGGATCCGAACGCGTTGATATGAACGCCGCTTCCGGTCAGTTTTTCGCAGACCTGATCAAAGGCATTCTCGCTCAGGTCATGGATGTTTTTCCCGTCAATGAAACGGGATTCAATTGCGTTCCATCCGAGTTGCCGAGTCACCTCAATTTGAGTTTCAATGTTTTGGGACGCTTCGTCCGCGATGCCAGTTAAATACATAGTTTAATTTATTTAGAGAGAAATTTTTGCACCATCATTTTTCATGGATTGGTAAATGGCGGTGATTAATTCGACTGCCCGTCTGCCTTCGGAACCGTCCACTGCGGGCTTTTCTCCATTGCGGAGGGCGTCGAGTGCGTTTTCGAAATTTCGCTGGTGCCAGAGGAAATCGATCGCTTTGGGATCGGCGGCACCGGCTCCCGATGCGTTTTCATACACCCCGTGTTCGGCGAGGATTTTTTCGTCGGCGGGCAGGTGATTTTTCAGGTCCCAGATGCTGAACTTATCGTCCACCATCATGATTGAACCTTCGTCCCCGCAGATATGGATGGAAGCGGGTAGTCCGGTGTTGGAAAAGCAGGCGGTGGAGGCCTGGATGACTCCGCGGGCACCGGAATTGAATTCAACTATGGCCACGGCCACGTCTTCGACTTCAATTCCTTCATGGGCTTCCAGTCCACCTGAGGCGGATACAGATTTGACATCCCCAAGCAGGTGGAGCATCAGATCGATGGTGTGGATGGACTGGTTCATCAGTGCACCTCCACCATCCAAGTCCCAGGTTCCGCGCCACGCTCCGCTGTCGTAATATTCCTGGGAGCGCCACCATTTAATCGCGGTGTCACAGAGAACGATTTTACCCAGTCTTCCTTCTTCAATGACCTGTTTGAAAATGTGGGTGGAGTCATTGAAACGGCGGGGGAACACACCAGAAAGAGACACTTGGTTTTCATTGCAGACTTTGATCATCTGATCAATCCGGTCGGTGGTGACTTCCAGCGGTTTTTCACAAATGATGTGTTTTCCTGCCCGGGCGGCGGCACTTGCATGTTCAAGATGGGCTCCGCTGACTGAGCAAATAGTGACCACTTCCATATCAGGGTGGTGCAGAAATTCGTTTAGGTCGGAGTAGCCCGAACAACCGTATTTATCCGCGAAGGCTTGTGCCTTTTCATCCTTTCGTGCAAAAGCGGCGACCAGTTCGGCCCCTTCCATGGCCTGAATGGCCTGGGCGTGAAAATCAGCGATGACACCCGCCCCGATAATTCCAATTTTATAAGATTTCATTGATCTGAATTAATCCTCTTAAAAGGAGTGAGTGATCAGAGTTCAAGAATTTTGATATTCCGAAAGCGGTAAATCTGACCTTTTTCACCGTGGTGCTGGATGGCGATGAATCCTTGGGCGTCGGTTGAATCTTTCAGGTCGGTGGTTTTTACCCCATTCACCCAGATTTGGATACGCTCCCCCTGGCAACGGATTTTATAGTGGTTCCAAGCACTGCGCTTAAAGGCCTCACTTCTTTCTTTGGTCCAGTGCTTGTCATTGTATGGATTTTCGATTGGTTTTTTGGGGTGAATCCAGCCGCGCCTGCCCTCGTCGTATAAACCACCCGACCATTTCCGGTCGGACCCGTCGACCTCGGCCTGGTAGCCAAACATAGTACCGTTTTCTTTTTTCTGGGAACGAAAAAGAAAGCCTGAATTCGCCTTGCCTTCGGGGAGTTTTATTTCGGCCTGAAGAATGAAGTCGCTGAATTTTTGGTCGTGGGCAAGGAAGAACTTTTTATCCGCCACCAATTCGATCACTCCCTTAACCACCTTGAATTCGCCGTATGAATAAGGATTGTGCCAGCCGGATAAATCCTTTCCGTTGAACAAATTGATCCATTTTGCTTTGGATTTTTCCGCACCAAGCGGGGATAAAATCAGCGAAGTGAGAAAAGGGATAAGAATAAGGGGATAAATTTTCATGACCAAGAACGGGTTTTTCGAGAAAGTAAAGAGTTGATGAGAAAGGAACTAAATTGACGTCAGGCTTAACTCGTGTAAAGCCTTTATGCTCAAATTTATTCATTCCCATGAAAGTATTGCTTACCACCACCTCTTTTCAGGACACGCCCGGACCCCATCATGACAAGCTCCGCGATGCGGGCTTTGAACTCGTTTGTGAACGGGGCCCGTTAACGGAGGCCCGGATGCTCGAATTGGTGGGTGAAGTCGACGCATTGATCTGCGGCGATGATGAAATTACCAGGGCGGTGGTGGATAAGGCGCTTCCCCGTTTGAAGGTGATTTCAAAATACGGGATCGGTTTGGATAAAATTGAGGTTGATTATGTGACCGAGAAAAAAATACCGCTCACATTTTGTCCGGGGGTGAATCACACCACGGTGGCGGAACACACTTTTGCCCTTCTTCTGGCCCTGTCCAGAAAATTAATCACCGAGGCGAATCACTGCGCCGCCGGGGAATGGGTCCGACTGACCGGAAACGAAATAATGGGCAAGACGATTTCCATTATTGGAATGGGACGGATTGGCAAGGAGGTGGCCATCCGGGCAAAGGCATTCGGAATGAAAGCGGTTGGTTTTGACCTTTACTGGGACGAAGAATTTGCCCGTCAGTACGGGGTGACACGCTGTGAAAATATTGAGGAGGCACTGAATTCCGGGGAGGTGGTCAGTCTGCATGTCAATTTAACCGAGGAAACGAGGGATCTGATCAATGCGGAAAGTATTTCGCAAATGAAGGACGGGGTGATCATTCTCAACTGTGCCCGGGGAGAAATTGTTAACTCCCTGGATCTTGCTGATGCCCTGAACCGTGAAAAAGTGGGAGGATACGGTGCCGATGTTTTGGATATCGAACCCCCTCCCTCGGATCACCCGATTTTGCGTGCGAAAAACACCGTGATTACTCCTCATATTGGATCCCGGACCTATGAGTCCGTGCAGAGGCAGGCGGGGATGGCGGCGGAGAACCTGATTCTTGCCCTGAAAGGAGAGAAACCCCTTGCCCAGGCAAACGAAGTGCCGATAATAAATTATTCCTGACCCCGGTTTTTACCCCCATTTGAAGCTATGAATCAGAACGAAGAAAAATTTTATATTGTGCCCGAGGGTACGCACAATGAACTTGTACGGAAAGCCTATGCCCACCGTGGTTTTGACGAGGAGGAGTGCGAGGCCGCGGCCCGTTTTTCCTCTTACGCCACGCATCACGGGATACGGACGCATAATGCATTGAAGGCCCTGCATTTGGACGACCTGTTTGGATCGAAAGCGGGGGGGTGCAAACCGGCGGCGAAGATCTTGAAGAAGGAGAACCGATTTTCCGCTTCACAGGTCTGGGACTGCCAGTTTAAACTCGGACAGGCCACTGCTTATGAGGCGATGGATGCCTGCATTGAACTGGCGGACCAATACGGGATCGGTCAGGTTTCGGTGGATCATGCTTTTCACTATCTGTGGGGTGGGGGATATGTAATGGATGCGGCCAAGAAAGGATATATTGCCTACACCAACTGCACGGCCTCAATAACCGAAGTGGTACCGTTCATGGGGAGCAAACCGACACTGGGTACAAATCCTCATTCCTGGGGATTCCCCACCACGGAAGCCCTGGGTTTTCCGGTGGTGATTGACTGGGCAACTTCGGTGATTGCAATGGGGCGGGTACAGCAGCTCAAGAGGGAGGGAAAATCTCTTCCGCCAGGAGCGGCCGTGAATGCGGAGGGAAATGAGACCACGGATCCAAATCAGGTGGCCGCATTGAAACCATTCGGGGCACACAAAGGATATGGTTTATCAATGATTAACGAATTGGTGGCCGGATTTATTGGCGGATCCAAGCCCACCATCCGGAGTAAGCATTTGGATGATGGTGATAAGCACACCCCGAATTTCTATTTCCAGGTTATTCATCCAGAAGCATTGAGTAGTGGCGCTTTCGCCCAGGGGCGAAACCAGACTGAAAATATAAAGGTTGTACTCGATGATATTTTGGGAGATGGGAATGAGGGCTGTATTATACCCGGTCAAATTGAGGCCCAGTTTGCGAAGCTTTCCGAACGGGCGGGCGGGTTACTTTTTTCAGAAAAGGAAGTCGAGGGATTTAATCAAATTGCGAAAGAATGTGGCTCCGAGCCCTGGAAAATCGAAGAACTTGCAAGCACTTGAAACTAATTTATGAGCCTCGAAATCAAACCAAAATCTGACTGCCGGTACGACCTTGTCTCGCTCGGTGAAATTATGCTCCGTCTTGATCCGGGCGAGGGAAGAATCCGGACATCCCGGAATTTTTCCGCGTGGGAAGGCGGGGGGGAGTACAATGTGGCCCGCGGATTGCGCCGGTGCTTTGGCATGGACACGGGGGTGGTCACTGCCTTTGCGGATAATGAGATTGGACGGTTGATTGAGGATTTTATTTTACAGGGTGGGGTGGACAGTTCCCTGATTCGCTGGGTCCCGTACGATGGTCTCGGACGGGAGGTGAGAAACGGTTTAAATTTCACCGAGCGCGGGTTTGGAATCCGTGGTGCGGTCGGGGTGCCTGACCGCGGGCTGACGGCGGCTTCGCAGTTGCAGGTCGGCGATATTGATTGGGATGACATTTTTGGTAAGCAGGGAGTCCGCTGGTTTCACACCGGGGGAATCTTCGCCGCCCTGTCCGAGTCCACCGCGGAGGTGACCGCGGAAGCGGTGCAATCCGCACAGAAGCACGGAACCATCGTATCCTACGATCTGAATTACCGGCCGTCCCTTTGGAAATCAATCGGGGGAATGGAGAAAGCCCAGGAAGTGAACCGGGCGATTGCACGGAATGTGGATGTAATGATTGGAAATGAAGAAGACTTTACCGCCTGCCTCGGTTTTGAAGTGGAAGGAGTGGACGAAGCAATTTCGAGTATTGAAGTGGACAGTTTCAAGAAAATGATCTCGCAGGTGGTGGCGGAATTCCCGAATTTCAAGGCCACTGCAACCACGCTGCGGACGGTCAAGACCGCCACGCTGAATGACTGGGGGGCAATTTGTTGGCAGGGAGGAAACTTTTACGAGGCGGTTCACCGCCCGGATCTTGAGATTATGGACCGGGTCGGGGGAGGGGACAGTTTTGCATCCGGTCTGATTTACGGATTTCTTCAGGGGCATGACGGAGAGCAGGCGGTGAATTACGGAGCGGCTCATGGTGCCCTGGCCATGACCACTCCCGGGGACACCTCCATGGTCACCGTGGCGGATGTGGAAAAAGTGATGAGTGGGGGAGGAGCCCGCGTGGTCCGGTAATTTTAGAATTTATGAAAAACTTATTTGATGTAACCGAAAAAGTGATTGTGGTCACGGGATCGACCGGTATCCTCGCTGGCGGAACCGCGAAGTACCTGCAGCAAAATGGTGCCCGGGTTGTTTATCTCGGAAGGAATCAGAGCAAGGTGGATGCCGCCCTCGAAGAAGCCCGAAAGATTTCGGATCATTGCCTCGGCGTGACAACCGATGTTTTGGATGAAGACGGATTAAAAACCGCTCATGAAAAAGTGATGAACGAATACGGCCGGGTGGACGCATTGATTAATGGAGCGGGGGGGAATATGCCCGGGGCAACGATTGGTCCGGGAAAGGAAATTTTTGACCTCGATCTCGAGGATTATAGTGGAGTGATGGATTTAAACCTTAAGGGAACGGTATTGCCCACCCTCGTCTTTGCCCAAACTTTTAAAGAGCAGGGCAGCGGTTCCGTGATTAATTTTTCCTCGATGTCTTCGGGACAGGCTCTCACCCGTGTGCTTGGCTACTCCAACGCGAAAGCGGCGATTGACAATTTTACCCGTTGGATGGCCACGGAAATGGCCCTGAAGTATGGGGATGGGATCCGGGTGAACGCCGTGGCTCCCGGTTTCTTTATTTCCAATCAAAACCGGGCCCTGCTTTTGAATGAGGACGGTACTTTTACGGCACGGGGGCAACAGGTGATAAATAAAACACCGTTCCAACGCTTTGGAGAACAGGAGGAAATTTACGGGACGATTCATTATCTGATTTCAGATGCCGCCTCGTTTGTGACCGGTACAGTGGCGGCAGTCGATGGAGGGTTTTCCTGCTTTTGCGGAGTCTGAGAAAGCATGGAAGATCATCGAAAAGGATGAAGGCCAAGTATTATTCCACCACTGAACTCGCGGAAAAGACCGGAACATCACGACAGGTGATCTCGGCGATTATTAATGAGAAATGGAAAGAGAAAAGAATTTCACAGGCCACTTATGACCGGATCAAAGGGGCGATGGATGAGCTTGGATTCGTTCCCGACCGGACTGCGGTTTCCCTGAAGAAGGACAGCCGGAAAAAAATCGGCCTGCTTTGCCACGGGCCGCTTTATTCTCATATCCTGACTGCGATTGAGAAATTAAACCACCATTTTCTAAAACAGAATATACCTGTGGAAATGCACATCAGTTCGGAAGGCGGACTGGTGGACGGATTGCGCGACTTAATGGGACAGCGTGTGGAAAGCCTGATCGTTCTCCTCAGTCCAATGACCCGAAATTTTTGTGAGGCGGATCTGAAAAACCCCACCCTGCTCAAGCTTTTACGGGCGGTGCCCAGTATTATTTATAATTTCCCGTTCGGGATACACGAGGCATCCCTGGACAGGGAATTGATTCATGTGGGAGCCAAATTGATCGGATTTTCAAAGGAAAAAGCTTACACCCAGTTTTTCAGGACACTTCCCAATCCGGAAAACTGCCGTATTCTTACCGATGAAAAAATATTTTCCCTTTTTCGTGCCGGCACCGCACTGGGAAAGGCCTGTGAATCACTCGAACGCCTGGATACTTATCCCAATCCGCAAAGTGATAAGCTTGATCAAAATCCATTCTTAATGGGGGAAAAACTCGCCCATTCTTTACTTCCCCGGATAATTGAGCACCGCTATGATTTTATTCTTACCTCCTCCGACCGAATTGCCCAGGGCATGGCTGCAGTACTGAGTGAATCAGGTCTGTCTATTCCAGAAGACCTTAATCTGCTCGGCTTTGATAATATCAATTCACTTCCTTATTTTAAACATAAATTACCCACGATTGAGGTGCCGATTCAGCCAATGATCGACGAACTGCTTGCCACGCTCAACCAACAGGCTACGGGTGGAAGCGCATATCGAACCGAGGCCAAACTGATCGGATTAGGCTAGCAGTTGATCCTGTATTGGATTAAAGCCCGGAGTTTTTTCTCTGCTACGTCTTTCGGTGACTCCTGGGCTTTGACTATAAAAAAAGCTCCGCTCTCAAAAGTTTTCCAGTTGCAATTTGTTCCTATTTTATTGTTTAATAATGAATAACTTATGAGTACTGTTGATCAATTCGAGAGTGTTTTCAAAGCCGCCGCCAAGACAACATACCAGCATGAAAAGCCCGCCTTGGGGAAAGTGGTTTTGGTTACCGATTTGGAAGACGCGGAGGCAAATTTATTTTTGCATTCTGTCCGGGAATATTTTGCAAGCACTCTTCCTGATGGGGATTCAGATTGGGTGGTTTTAAGTAGTGGGGCTTACGGGTCAGTCAAAGAATTACTGGGAAAAGTGGAGGAACACCGGCCCGACTTACTGGTTACATACCGAAACTTGGGCAGTGAATCCTGGCGCTGGCCGTACAGTCTGGGGGAATATCTTGATGTTCTGACTCAGGTGACTACCACGCCAGTCCTTGTTCTCCCTCATCCCGATCGTGATGACTGTGCGGAAATTCTTGCCGGAAAACTGGGTAATGTCATGGCCGTGTCCGGTCATCTGTGCGGGGAAGGAACCCTGATCCGCTATGCTTCGGCGTTCGCTCCGGAAGGAGGGCGGCTCATTCTCAGTCATGTGGAAGATAAGGCAACCCTGGACCGATATCTTGATGCAATTGATAAAATTCCTGAAATTGATTCGGAAGTGGCCCGGGAATTTTTACTCGACCGCATGCTCCGGGACGCGAAAGACTTTTCCGAATCCGCCCGGATTGGTCTGGAGGAAGCGGGCCGGGAAATCGAGGTGGAATGCAAAGCTCAGGTTGGCCGCCGGCTTGAGGATTACCGGACATTGATTGAAGACGGTCAGGTTGACCTGCTGGTGATGCATGCCAAGGAGGAGGATCAGATGGCGATGCATGGAATGGCTCATCCGCTTGCAATTGAACTACGCTCTGTACCCATTCTTTTACTGTGAATCTATTACCTGTATTTCTCGCCTCCGCACCGGGGCATTCCGTCAGTTCCGGGGTGACTTATCTCTTTCTTGGACTTCTTGTATGCATGATTCTATGTCTGGCCATGGAGGAAAAAATTCACGCCAAAAAGTCGGTCATTGTGGGTCTGTTTTCAATTTTGCTCTGTTCCTTGGTGCCTGGTTTGACCTGCTTCCTTTTAAGGATGTGGAGAATCTGATGATTGGCGGACACAAAATTTCTGTGCCTGTTTATATTCCCGGAGTGGACTGGGAAGTAATTGCGATCATCCTCGGTTCTTCGCTTTTTGTGGATGTGACCAGTAAATCCGGTTTGTTTACCTGGGTCGCGGTTAAACTGACCAAGCTCTCCACTGGGGATCCTCTTCGCCTGCTCATTCTGTACGGTGTTATGACGGTGGTTTTTTCCGCGGTTCTGAACAATGTGACTGCCATGATTATTGTCGGTTCCCTGACCGGAGTTTCCCTTAAAAAACTAAACCAGTCGGAAAAGTTGCTCGGATTTCTTCTGGTTGAGGGCTTGCTTACGAATGTTGGTGGACTGCTTACCCTGATATCCTCGGTGCCCAACATAATTGTGGGCAAGACTGCGGGAATTGAATTCGTGGATTTCTTCATCAAGGCATCCCCTTATGTCGTACTGGCTACAATTGTCACCATCTGGATGGGATCGAAACTTTTCAAAATCAGTTCTCTTAAAACGGAAGAGGAGAAAAACTCCGCCAAGGTGCTGGTGTCCGGGTTTGATGAGAATGAAGGGATTGAATCTCCGGGATTTTTCCGATTCGGTGCGATTATGACCTTTGTTTTTATTGGGACCGTGGCGATGACCTCGCAGTTACCGGTGGTCAATGAACTCGGACTTGGGTTCGTGGCTCTTTCCTTTGCCGGCATTATGCTTATTCGTTACAAATCAGTGGCCGACCGGTTTTACAAGGCGATTGATTGGGACCTGCTCTTTTTCTTCGTCTGCCTGTTTGCCGTGATTAATGTGCTGGAACATGCCCTCGTGCTTAATTTGATCGGGGACTGGCTCAAACCGATCCTTGGATTGGGGGATTCCCTGGGACCAGCCATCCTCATGGTCGCCGCCGCTGCCGCCAGTTCAGTAACGGATAATATTCCGCTGGCTGCGATGCTGGCGAAAATTCTCGGGGCGATGCCGGAGATTGCCGCCAATCCGGACAGTCCCTACTGGTGGGCGGTTATTTTCGGATCGAATCTCGGCGGGAATATTACTCCTATCGGATCGGCATCCACTTTGGTTTCAGTGACAATCATTCACAAATACGGATTAAAATTATCCTTTGCTGATTTTGTCAAAATGGCAGTTCCCTATGCGGTTATTCAGTTGGCTCTGGGCGTTGCCTACCTGCTCCTGACCACCTGAGAATGAGGTACACTTCCACGGGATCAGTTGGATGAATGGAAATCCGGTTTCAACCGGACTGTATTTCCCACGATTTTCATCCCCCGTGCTTTTTTTGTCCGATTATCACTGCGAAGAGTATGAGAACGGATCCGGACGCGAGGCGGATCAGAGTTTCCTTATCTGCATTTTCAATCTCGCCAAAAACGAGGAGCGAACAAAGAACCGCGAGCGGAACCACCGCGTTATTGAACGCGGCCAGTGTTCCCGGTTTGGAGCGGGATGCCCCTTTGTTCCATAGAAAAAAGCCGATTCCGGAAGCAATACAGCCAAGGTAGATAATCGATTGCCACTGAGTGGGACTAATTTCAGTTCCGTTCCAGTCCGTCCAGATGAGACTAAAGAATCCGGCACAGAGGGCACCTCCAAGAGTGAGGAGGGAAAAACATTCACGGTCTTTAATTTGCGGACGGGATTTTTTCCAGTTCCGATACGCCACCTGTCCATACGCAAACGCCAGGCCGGCTCCCTGCATCAGTCCAAAACCAATCCATATATCACCCGAAGGCACTCCTTTCACCTTGATACAGGCCGCTCCGAGGACCGACAAAAAAGCAACCAGTAAGAGGCGTCCTGAAAACAAGCCCCGGCATACATTGTGGATGAGGACCACATAAACCGGGGTAAGAATGGAGAAAAGAGCGACAAGATGAGATGGGAGGTACTGAAACGCTTTCATGTAACAGGTATACATCAGGCCGAACTGAACGGCCCCGTACAGTGCCAATCGAACCGATTCGTTTTTTCCAATGGTTGCCGTTTTAAGAAAAGGAAAGAAAAGCAGAGTGGCGATGCTGAGGCGGAGGGTCGCGATGAGGAACGGATCCACTCCGGCAAGAGTATTTCCAATCAATCCGAATGAAAATGCCCAAATCAGGGAAACCACGGTAAGGTAAATCATTGGACTTTATTGCTTAGGATTGCACAGGGTCACAACCTTCCTGAAATTTGGGGTTCGATGCCGTTTTTCAATTATTTTTTACCAGCGGTAGGTGGCTCCCAGAGAAAATTGATCTCCGCGACCGGGTGTGCCCGGTATATCCTGAAATTCTTTGTCCCATGGTTTATCAAGGGCGATAAATAATTCAAGGTCTTTAATCTGAGCCGGGAAAAAACTGGCGGCTAAGTGTGAGTAAGTGGACTGATCTGGACCAGTTCGGAGAGAATTTTCATGCTGGTCCCTCCATTCATTATCAATACGGATTTCAAAGAGATCATTCGGATTCCAGTTCAAGCTTAGGGTCACCCGGTTTTCAGGGAAATTAAGTGCGTAGAAACTGCCGTCCACCGCGGTGTTCCCATAATCCTCTTTTTTTTCCAGGTATCCATAGCTGGCAATCGCTTCGACCCTGTCCCACCGGTGAGAGCCCACAATTTCAAATCCGAAGGTTTCAATATCCACATTCTCGGCCGCACGGGCACCGGCTCCGGTAAATGTCCAGTCAACTAGGTTGTTATCCCAGCGGTAAAAAAACGCTCCGTCCAGACTCCACGCCGTCCGGTCGAGGGTATAGCCAAGTTCGATGTTTTTAGAGGTTTCACGGGACAGGTCATGATTACTCCGGAAAAGACCGGAGGTTTCGCTTCCGCCAATTGCACCGTAGCCCACCAGTTGAGTGGATTGAGTGTAGGAAAGATGGAGACGGTCGAAGTTTCCCTCCCCGTCCTCCATACGCCAGCTGACTTCGGCAAGGGGAGAAATTTTGGAACCGTCGCGGTTAGTTTCGTCGAGAGTTGCCCCTGCCTCAATTGTTACACTTTGCCGATCTTCCAACTCGATTTGGTACTGGGGCAGGATACTTAACTTGGAGTAGGAGCGACTGGTGAATTTTCCCACTTCAAGGGAGGAGGATTCAATATCATCACCCGTGATCTGCAGGGCATAGCGCAGTGCAAACTGCTTCCCGTATGCGTGCAGTCCAGCGAGACCAATCGAAGAAACCTCGGTTTCGTGAATAAAATTGTTGTTGGGAGAGAAGCGGTTGAAAATGTAGTGGTCACCATTTCTCCGGTGATACGCGGTTGCTTCCCAAAAACTGCGCTCCGAGTAGAAATTTGTATGGTTAAGAATAAAAAGTCGGGTCTTTATATTTTCCGTTTCGTAGGGATTGAAGGCGGTGTACTGATTGCCGGTGTACATACCGTAGAGACCAAAAAACTTGGACTGATATCCGGCAAAAAGATCAGTTTGTGAATCGGGTCCGAGAAGTTGAATCCGCCCGGATCCGCGGTAAAAATCGTGATCCCCGAACTGGACTGCGCCGTCGCTTTCGGAACGGGAATACTCTCCTTCATATCCTATTGTCCAGTCTTCTGAATTACCCAGCGGTTGAGACCATGCATTGTGAAGACGCTGGAAGTTCAAACTGTTTTCCCCTCCTCCAATGGTTATAGACCCGCCTCGGGTCATTCTTCTCCAGCTGTATCCGACTGTACCTACTGCACTGTTAAATCCGCCCAGTGCGTTATCCGTTCCGGTGCGCACCTGGGGCTCACCGAGCATTTCGGGGGCGATGGGAAGTTCGGTGGTGTAGTGCCCGGTTTGAGGATCCAAAATAGTGGCGGCACCCACCTGAAATCCGGTATTTTCAAAAATGCCTCCGCGGATACTGACATCTCCCTGTGCCTCCGCCATATTTCGGGATTGCATATCAACCCGGGGGTCAAAGTCCAAGTTAGAAATGGGGCTTTCGTAGGTGGTGACTGGACGCAGGTTCGCCGTTTCCCTGCCATTGATCATTAAAGGAGGGAGGTCAGGGTAAGAGAGGGAATCCATAACTGCTGTTTCCTCATTCGCTCCTCCGGTTGGGCTGGAGAGGATTAAGGTGGAGACAAAGGAGCAGGCTAAAATGTAACGGGTCATAAGCTTGAGAAAAACATTTTCCGCGAATCTCATCAATCGTTAATTAATTAAAAAAAGTAAATTAACAATTAATTATTTTTTATGTTATTTTTTAAATTATTGAAATTAACAATTTTAATTATTTCTTAATAAAATTTACTAAGTCAGGCAGTGAAAATTAAAAAACTTGAGGAAATGATCACGGATTAGTAAACAGATTAACAATGCAAAATTCACCTCTTTCATTTACCGGTAGAGAAGACCACACGGATGAACTCTTTTTCGCCGGAGGATGCCTTTGGGGGGTGCAGGAGTTTATTCGTTATTTACCGGGAGTAGTTTTTACAGAGGCGGGAAGAGCGAATGGAACGACGAATTCAACTAAAACTGCATATGACGGATATGCGGAGTGCGTCCGAACCCTTTTTGACCCTGCAAAAGTGACCGTTGTTCAATTGATGGATTACTTTTTTGAAATTATTGATC
>JBJLCO010000006.1:0-62842 GCA_045567635.1 Opitutales bacterium
AAAGCTTAGCCAAAATTGAACTGTCGAAACTCAACAGAACGGAGAAAAACCTGATCGAGGATATGGAACATTTTAAGAATGTGGAATTACCCTTCGAAAAAAAATCCACAGTAGTTGAACTCAAAAGATACGAAGAGAATCTTTCCTATGCAATGGAAGAATTGAACCAATTAAAGAAGATGTATGAAGCAGATGATTTAACTGAGGAAACGGAAGAAATTATCCTTCAACGAACCCAGAATGAAGTGAACCGAATGAAATTTTCCTTGGAAGGGGCAAAAATTCGAAATGATAAACGTCTGAAACTAGAAATTCCACGATCAGAGGTGGAAAAACTGGATGAGGCAAATAAGAAGAAACTTTCCTTGCAAACCGATCGGATAATCAAACCAACTGAACTTATAAAAAAGAAGTTGGAACTAAAAAAGATAGAGGAACATAAAAAGCAGCTTACAGTTAATAAAAAGAGATTAGAGAATGATTTGAAAAAAATGAAAGTACTCTCCCCTCTTACTGGAACTCTGATCATTGGGACATTTGATTTAGGCAAATGGTCGGGATCTAAAATATTCGAAACTAAATTAAATAAAGGCGGACTATTAAAACCACACGAGGAGTTTGTCACCATTTGCCCAATTCAAAAATCTCAAGCAAGAATCAAAGTTCCGGAAAAAAACCTCTTGGAAATTGAACAAATCAAAGAAGGCAAAATCATCAGTGGATTAAATCCAGATAAAAAGCTATCAGCGCGTATAACGAAGATCGGTAAAATTCCCGTTACACCAGAACATTACGATGCAGTGGTTCAATTTGATATTCCAAAAGGCCAAAAGATTCCACACCCCGGAACAACTTGTAGCCTCAAAGTGGTTACCTACGAAAAAAAAGATGCAATTACGCTCCCTCAGGCTTCTGTGTTTAAAGAAGACCATGACCCTGACCAAAAATATGTTTACATCCTTTCTCCTAAAGGAAAACCCATTAAAAAGATTATCGAAACAGGAAAATCCTTTGGAACAAGTATCGAAGTGTTAAATGGAATTCATCCAAGCTCTAAAATCCTAAAAGAAAAACCTGAGGCATAAGTTTTGATTAGAACTTGTTCTCTACTCGCTTAATAAAGTGAAAGTAACCGCTTGGATATCAATTCTGTTTACCTTGCTAGGGGCAACTGTTTTTTCAGAGGAAATAACTCCTCAGAAGGAAAATGGCGAAACAAAGATAAAAGACTCAATTGAACAGGGATCAGCCTTTTTACGAAAAAACCAAAATACAGACGGTTCATGGGGATCTCCTCATCAAACCAAAGGATTAAATATATTTGCCCCAGTACCTGGATCACACCGTGCATTCCGACTGGCAGTCTCTGCATTATCCATCTCTGCATTGCTTGAAAATCAAAAAGACAACCCGGCATACAAAAAAACCATTAATAAAGGAGCAGACTACCTATTAGAAAACCTCTCCAACCTAAGGCGGGCAAGCCCAATGGCGATCTATAATGTATGGTCTCATGCCTATGGAATTCAGGCTCTTGTTCGACTGGTCAATTCTTCTTTTGGTATTGAGGAAAAGGAAAAAATCACAGCCATAATTAAGCAACAAATAACGATGCTTGAAAAATATGAATCTATTGACGGTGGTTGGGGATATTA
Organism: Opitutales bacterium; assembly: GCA_045567635.1. Taxonomy (GTDB): domain Bacteria; phylum Verrucomicrobiota; class Verrucomicrobiia; order Opitutales; family Seribacteraceae; genus Seribacter. Next base: position 1,656 of record JBJLCO010000006.1, read on the forward strand.
TGATTTTAATGCCCAAACGAAACAACCCTCCGGTTCATCAATTTCTTTTGTAAATGCCACCTGCCTTTTAGCCTTAAAGGAAGCTCAAGATATTGGCATTTCTGTGCCTTCAAAAATGGTCAACAGGGCAATTGATGCTATTGGCAGACAACGCCTTCCAGACAATAGTTACCTCTATGGTGAATACCTGAAATATAAACCGAGAAGAGGAATAAACAGACCAGCTGGAAGTCTCGGTCGCTCACACGCGTGTAACTTGGCCCTACAGATTTGGGGTGATCAGACAATCACGACTCAAGTCCACAGCGCCTGCCTCGATCGTTTATTCAAGAGAAACGGATGGTTAGATGTTGCCCGAAAAAGACCGATTCCCCATGAGTCCTGGTTCGCAGTGGCTGGATACTTTTTTTATTATGGTCACTTATATGCTTCATTCTGCATCGAAAGGCTCCCCGAAAGCAAACAGGCAAACTACCAAGAAAAACTTGCTCAAGTATTAATTCCATTACAGGAAGGAGATGGTTCGTGGTGGGATTTCCCCTTTTACAACTACCATCAGCAATACGGTACAGCAATGGCATTGCTTAGCCTCAAACGATGCTTACCTTAAGAGTCCTGAATAAAAAATGTATCGTAATGCGGTTCCCCTGTTCTTTCTTCTTCAGCTTTAGAGAACCAAAAATCCTTTAATTTACTTTCCACATTTCTAAGCATATTGAACACTTCTTGCTGAGCCCCCTCTGCAAGAATTTCCACCTTACCATTGGTTAAATTTTTAACATAGCCGGTGACTTGGTAATTTTTAGAAATTTGCAAAACATTCCAACGAAAACCAACTCCCTGCACATTTCCTGAGAATGTAATTTGCACACGAACCATAAATTCGAGTTTATGCTAATCTCTTAAAGAATGCTTCGAAAGCATCAATTGCATTATTCATTATGCCAAGGTGAAAACTTTCATCTGGTGCATGTAAATTATCCTCGTTAGTGAAAAGCCCAATCATCAGAGAGTCCAACCCTGCCACTTCCTTTAAATCTTGAATAATTGGAATACTACCACCCTCTCTTAGAAAAATAGGACTCGTGCCAAAGTTTTCCGCGATACAATGTTCGGCCACATCAAAAGCTTTTTTCATCAACTCGCTCTCCTGGCCGGTTGATCCAGGTTTCCCAGGGGGAATGACCACATAGGGATCCCCTCCACCCTTCACCTCAACTTCCACCCGAACCTCCGCCGGGCAAGCATTTAAAATGGCCTGCTTTACTTTTTTAGCAATATCCTCAGATTTTTGATCAGGAACTAATCTACAGGTAATCTTGGCAAAGGCCTCAGCAGGAATAACCGTTTTAGAACCCTCTCCCTGATATCCTCCTCCGACCCCGTTAAATTCCAAGGTCGGGCAAAAACGAATGCCTTCAAGTGCTGAATATCCTGGAGGAGAGAATAACTTCGAAACTCCTAAGAAATGAGAATAAGCATTTTCAGTGATAGGCAACTTTGAAAGCTCGGACCGCTCCCACTCTTCGGGTGGGCGGACCGCATCATAAAATCCTGGGACTGTGACCCTGCCCTCTTCATCGTGAAGAGAAGAACAAATATGCATTAATGCCTGTAATGGATTTAATAGTGCACCACCGTGGACTCCTGAGTGCAAATCCTGCTTTGGGCCAAATATTTTGACCTCCAATGCCGTTAACCCACGTAACCCAGTAGTCACAACAAGTTGATCAGGACCAGGACTGCCAGTATCAGAAACCAAAAGTAAATCGCCTTTTAAACGATCTTGATGCTCCTCCAGGAATCCCCGAAAACTGGGGCTCCCAATTTCTTCCTCCCCTTCAATTAAATAGGTAATGTGGATAGGATAGTCTGGATTATCCCGTAATACTCGAGCCAGTGCAGCCATATGGACAATTTGTGGGCCCTTATTATCCGCAGCACCCCGACCAAAAATCCTGCCATCTCGTTCCATCGGATCAAAAGGTTCACTCGTCCATAAATCGAGAGGATCAGGTGGTTGCACATCATAATGCCCATAAATCACCAACCTCGGCCAGGAAGGATCTCCCCGGGTTGCTAAAATAATCGGATTAATTGGGGTAGGAACAAGATCAACTGCAAAACCCAGTTCCTCCAATCGGGAACAGGCAAAATCTCTTGCCCCTGTTATGCCATCGGCAAAGCTTTGATCAGCTGAGACGCTGGGGAAACGGACATACTGTCGAAGTGCATCAACGGGAGAATCTAATAATATACTCATGGGTTTGGTTTTTCACCACGAGCCTGCTTTGCATTACGGTACAAGGCAAGCGCCTGGTTCATGTTTGATTGTAAAAATTCAATTCGATTTCCCGGATTCGGGTGAGTGGATAGAAACTGGGGCATCTTACGTTTATGCCCACCCTGCATTTTTTTCCAAAAGGAGACTGCCGCCCTTGGGTCATACCCTGCTCGGGCAGCGTAGAAAAGACCTTTATGGTCGGCCTCCCTCTCTTGCGAACGGGAAAACGGCAGTGCCATCCCCACGGTTGTACCAAGCCCATAGGCACCAGTAGCAAGAACACGGTCAGTGGTGCTCTTATTTCTAAGTGCAGTGTTTAAAATAACTCCCCCAACAGCAATTCCCATAGCTTGTGACATCCTTTTATTACTATGCCTCAACGCAACATGGGCAATTTCATGGCCAATCACGGCAGCCACTTCATCCTCATTCCCATTGGCTAAGTTAATTAATCCACTATTGACTCCCACTTTTCCGCCCGGCATAGCAAATGCATTTGGCTCCGTTTTTTCAAAAACCACAAATTCCCACTCCGTTCCGGGTAAGTCAACCCGGGCAACTTGGGCGATCCGTTTTCCAATCCGTTCTACCATTGCCTTATGGTTCAGATTATTCGAAACCCGTTCGGATTTCTTCATCTTTGAAAACTGGCTTTTAGAACGTGTTGCCAATCGCTCATCCGAGAGCATCGCCGAGCCACAGCCAACTCCTGCTAAAGCAAAGACAGTCAAAATTAACCTAAAGGAAAATTTATTAACTACCTTCATAAATACCATACAGGATTCAGGGAGTGGTTACTCAAAAATTAATGCTTAAAATGACGGGTTTTTGTAAAAACCATAGCCATATTTCTCTCATTAGCTGCTGCAATAACATCCTCATCCCGCACACTTCCACCAGGTTGAATCGCAGCAGTCGCACCAGCATCTGCAGCAGCGATCAAACCATCTGCAAAAGGAAAAAATGCATCCGAAGCCACAATCGAGCCTGATAGGGAAAGCTTTGCCTCCTTTGATTTCCAAACTGCAATTTGGGCGCTATCCACCCGTGCCATTTGACCTGCTCCCACTCCTAAGGTCCTCTCATCACCGGCATAGACAATTGCGTTACTTTTTACATGTCTAACCACGCGCCAACCAAACAGCATCGAGCGCATCTCAGTATCTGTGGGTTGTCGATCAGTGACTACTTCAAACTCCTTGGGATTAATTCGTGTTTGATCACGATCCTGGGCAAGAAAGCCGCCGGGAACCGTACGAATTTCCTGTAATGTCTCAGCCCCGAAGCCAGATTTCGAAACAAGAAGCCTGAGATTTTTCTTTTTTTGAAAGAGTGCAAGTGCAGCATCAGTAAATCCGGGAGCGATAATCACCTCGCAAAAGATTTCTCCGATCATCTCTGCCAAGCCAATATCCAATGTATTATTAACCACAATAATACCTCCAAAAGGAGCCTGCCTGTCCGTTGCAAACGCCCGCTCCCACGCAAGCTCAAGTGTATCAGCACTGGCCACACCACAGGGATTGGTATGCTTTAGAATAGCCACAGTCGGACGCTCGAACTCACCAATTAAATAGGCCGCTGATGAAATATCCAAAATATTATTATAACTGAGCTCCTTTCCCTGAAGTTGATCAAAATAATCAAGAAATTCGCCATACAGTGCAGCCTGCTGGTGTGGATTCTCGCCGTAGCGCAAGCTCATCGATTTCTTTGCCTGAACAGCTAGCTCCTTGGGGAATCCAGAAATTGATTCGATATCAGGTTCCAGAGCAACCTGCTTGGAAAAATACTCGCTAATTGCTTTATCGTAGGATGCTGTGCGTGTAAAAACTTTCAATGCGAGTTCTCTTCTCAGTTCTGCCCAATCACGATCACCCTCCATTGCCCCCAATACACGATCGTAATCACCAGCATCACAAACCACCGCGACATCGCGGTGGTTCTTTGCCGCACTTCTAAGCATCGACGGGCCACCAATATCAATTTGCTCTATCGCTTCTTCAAATGACACATTGGCCCGAGCAACCGTCTCCTCAAATGGATATAGATTAACCACAACCAGATCAATCATCGCAATTGCATGATCCTCTGCGGCTTTTAAGTGCTCTGCATTATCGCGCAAACAAAGCAACCCGCCATGAACCTTGGGATGTAAGGTTTTCACCCGACCATCCATCATTTCGGGAAAACCGGTGTGCTCACTCACATCGCTCACGGGGATTCCTTCCTCTCTCAATAAACGAGCAGTTCCACCAGTGGAAAGAAGCGTGAAAGAATGATTATCCACCAGTGATCGGGCAAATGGGATAAGGTTAGATTTATCACTAACCGAGAGAAGAGCGAATTTTGACATACTTTCCTTTCTGTTTTCTCTGGGCACAGGTGCAAGCGTATTTAACATTTTTTTTACTTTTTCAGGAATTTTGTAAAAAGAATTGGTCTTTTCCTTGACCCTGTTATGGTATTGTTCACCAACTAATATATTGTGAACGAAGAAAGTACAGAATTGGAAGGCTTACACGCATCCTTGGATAAATTAGTACACCATAAGGAAAAATCCACAGTTAAAGGAATTAACCTTCATGCATTTATTTATTTTATTACGATTCGAAATGTGAGTGATCGTAAAGTTACCCTGCTTGGAAGAAAGTGGATTTTAACAAACAGCGATGGCACCACCACTGTGGTTGAGGGCGATAAAATTGTTGGCGAAACCCCAACCATTCCTCCCGGGGAATCCTTTTCTTACAACAGTTACCATGTCACCCACCTTTCTGCAGAAGCATCTGGTTCTTTTCACGGATTTGATGAGTTCAACAAAAAAGTCCATGTACGAATCAAACCCTTTCGTCTTGATATCCCCGAGGAACCAGAAGTCGACCCGACTCATTCGTGAAATTTCTCGATCTTAACCGGCACGGTGGAATTGGTGCAAACTGCACAATTTGTGAAGTTGGAGGTTTTCGTTTTGCAATCGACTCGGGCATGCATCCCAAATACGCCGGTTCAGATGCTCTGCCCAAACATTCCAACATTGAACGCGATTCGCTGGACTTTATTATTCTTACCCATTGCCACCTAGACCACCTTGGCAGTTTACCCCTTCTCTCCCGTGAGCATCAGGATGCACCAGTACTCTTGAGTTATGCCAGTTCCGTCCTTGCCCGACGCATGCTATCCAACTCGATATCGGTCATGAAAAGGCAGCGCAATGAGCTAAACCTCACAGAATTACCCCTCTATGGCAGAGGGGACCTGTCCTCTCTCTATGATCGGATGAAAGTCCTGCCAATCAAACAACCTTTTACTCTGCAAAAAGATGGTCGATCCATTGATGTTACGCTACATCATGCCGGACATGTGGCAGGTGCAGTTTCTGTGGAAATCAAAACCCGCAAGGAACGAATCTTTTTTACCGGGGATGTACTCTTCGATGGACAACGCACACTTAATGGAGCGGAACCATTCCTCGAAAAAGTGGATACTCTTGTTACCGAAACAACTCGCGGGCTCTCACAACGCGATCCATCCCGCCAAAGAGAGTCTGAAATTGTAAACCTGCTCGAAGAATCCCGCAAGGCGCTCAAGCGCGGAGGCTCAGTTCTCATCCCCGTCTTTGCACTCGGACGAATGCAGGAAATGCTCGTCGTACTGGATGAAGCAATCAAACGCAACGCACTACCCAAAGTCCCGGTCTTTTGCTCTGGTCTGGGTATGGACTTGGTTAATCACTTTCACGAAATTTCAAAAAACACCAACCGTTTAAACTTCAGCAGAAGAGTTCTGAAAAGCTTGGGAGCCCGACCATTACCCCGTAAACTTGAACCCGGTCGGGAACCACCCATGCAAGGAATTTACCTGGTTAGCAGTGGTATGCTTGTTGAGCACACACCCTCATATGTCATGGCATCCTCTTTACTCGGAGATGCCAAAAACTGTATTCTCTTTGTTGGATACTGCGATCCCAGCACCCCCGGAGGCAAGCTTCTTGAAGCAGAACCCGGTACTCCCTTTGAATTTGAAGTCTATAATCATGTTGAACCAATACGGGCAAAAATCAGGCAATTTGATCTGAGTGGGCATGCCGACCGTGACCAACTGGTTGCATATGCCAAAAAACTTTCACCAAAAACAATATTTTTACACCACGGTGATCCTGAATCAAGAGAATGGTTCGCCCAAGCACTTGAACCAACCGGGGCAAAAATCATAAACCCCGAACCCCTTAAAATTTATGAAACCTGATCATTCCGAACAAAATTCACTCGCTGAACAGCTCAATCAAGTATTTGTCCGCCCTTCGGGACGAGCGATTGATGAAATGCGCCAAGTAACCTTTCAAGCGAACATCGCACCCCACGCCAATGGATCTGTACTCTGTTCATTTGGAGACACCCAAGTCATTTGTGCCGCATCAATTGAAGACCGCGTTCCCGGGTGGATGCGTCAGCAAAAAGTGGGTGGTGGATGGCTCACGGCTGAGTACAGTATGCTCCCCTACTCCACGCTTACCCGAAAAGACCGCCCCATTAGTAAAGGCAAACAGGATGGACGAAACATTGAAATCCAACGCCTGATCGGCCGGTCTTTACGAGCCGTGCTCGACTTAAAGAAATTTCCAGATAAGACCCTCTGGATTGACTGTGATGTCCTACGTGCTGATGGGGGCACACGCACCGCATCGATCACCGGTGCCTGGTTAGCCACCCGAATTGCGATTAATGGCCTTTTAGCCAAAGGAAAACTCAAGGAGGACCCGATTATTGACCACCTGGCTGCAATTAGCGTTGGAGTATACAATGATCGCTGCGTACTTGATCTGGACTACCCAGAAGACCGGGACGCCTCGGTCGATGCAAATGTGGTTATGACTGGATCCGGACAATTTGTTGAAATTCAATCAGCCGGAGAAGAAGCAACCTTTTCACGGACGCAACTGGATGAGTTGCTTGCACTATCTGAAAAAGGAGTGGGTGAATTAGTTGCTCTGCAAAAAGCACAACTTGAATAAATTAATTTAAAACGGAAAATCCTTTGGGTTTTCTTCATCGAGAACCGGTTCCTCCAGCAATTCCCCGAGCTCAACCTTCGTAGCAATAATTAAAGTATTCTCATCCAGGGATGTAACTTTTGGGTAAAGTATGGAAATTGCGATTCCTGGGTAAAGCAAACCTTCATTCTTGTCTGAGAAAATTGTCAGGTTGGTATACTTGCGAATCATACGACCCGAATACTGAGCACTTGGCATATCCTCAAACTCACCCCCCAACTGCTCAAGCACGGTTATTAAATTTCCTATTTTTTGATCCGCTATACTTTGATTAAAAATTAATGTTTTCTCAATCAATTCATTCTTGAAAACCGAATTTCCACTAGGATCAATTGTTTTTATTTTCTTCTCTACCATATCTGCAAAAACGAGTACCTGGTTACGAATGGTCAATCCGGCCATTTTCGTGGCATTTGCACGCTCCCTTAATTCGTCCCATATTTTGCCCTCCACCACCCTCTTTATTGAGTCAGACTCGCTATCCAGTTCCAACCCTATTGCTGAAAACAAATCCTTTAAATCCCCAACCACAATATCCAGGCTCTCCCCTTGCAGAGAACCCGCAAAGTCATTGGCGTACTCATTTTTCTCCCAAGTAATCGAACCAAAAGTAACCGACTCAGGCAACTCGCTCAAAGCAAAGCTATCTTGATCCATACTGATTGAAATCCCCCATTGATTTCGAATCTGTCCAAGAGCACCCTCCACCATTCCAGTTTTTCCCCCTCCCTGCTTGGAATACTTAAAGAGAGACTCCGCCAAGTTATAAAATAATTCAGCACCCGAAAGGTTACTAATTTCAAATCGTTCCTTTACAAAATTAAGCACCTCGCTGGTTTCTTTTGCTTTCCCAATCCATTCAACATCTCCCCCAGCCAGTTTCAAAAATTTTGCATAAATTGGATCATCGGTTGAAACCTCAACCTCCTGATCCATAGGTAAAGTATCTGCCGGAGCCTGAGATATTAATTCCCCATTTTCATAAAACTCCTCTGTTCGGTCAGAACCATCCATTGACCACTGAATTCTCTTTCCATCAAGCCTTCCATCTTGATGAACTCCCTCCTCATATTTTTGTCCATCCGGTGTCCAATAAGAATAAGGACCGTTTTTCAAACCGGATAAATAAAAAATCCGCTCAAGCCTCTGGCCTTTCTGATCCCATTTAATAAACTCACCATGAAGCTTACCATTCACAAAAAACTCCTCCGTTAACTTCTGTTCATTTTGATGCCAGCGCATTCTCTGCCCATGCAAAACACCAGCTTTGTAATATCCTACCTCCCTCTTCACCCCATCCTTAAAATAAGTAACAATCAATCCATCCCCATCCTCTAAAGCAGTATCTGGACACCTTTTTCCGTCCGGTTTCCATGAATAAGCAAAATTTGCTCGTCCCTCATCATATTTCAAAAGAGTGCTTAAAGAATCGCTGCCCGAATAATAACTCTTCGCCCAACCCGAATAAGGGGATTTTCTATCTTTACTTAAGATTAAACCGTTTTCTGCCAGCAAAAGACTGGAATCTAGTGCACCTTCTTCAATTTCCTTAATCTCTCCCAACACTCCATTGGCATCACTTGCACTCTCTGTCCTTTCAGTATTATCCCCCATTCGAGACTGAATAAAAAAATAAATTCCGCCACATCCCAAAAGAAGAAAAAACAGAATTGTGGTGAGCACCGTATTTAAAGATGAACCTGCGCTCTTCTTAACGATAACTTTTTGATTATCCTCAAATTTATCCACCACATCCTTAAATTCTTCACTCCCTCCCAACAGATCATCTATCTCTTCCCACTCCGTACCCCCAACCGCACAGACCAAATCCTTAGATGCAAGTTCCTTCGAATCCACCAAATCCTGAATCTGATCGTGTGTAAACGGACCGATATTTTCACCGTCTTTGTTTACCCAATATTGTTCGATTTCACTGACCATTTAAATCCTTCTTAACATCCTAATTAAGAACTGACAAGTACGTGCTTCCACTTACCACACAAATTCTCGTACTACTCCAACCACTTAAATGAACGCGTTCGTGCAATACGGGTTGATTCCCGACCTCACCGTGGATCGCCACGGGCTTTGCCCTCGCGATGACAACACACTCTTGTCATTGCGAGGAGAGAGCGAAGCGAAGGACGCGGCAATCCATCGTGTCCCGAGGGACGCAGACGGGTTTGTCTCTTCGCTCACTGGCTCACAGTGGATCGCCACGGGCTTTCAGCCCTCGCGATGACAAGGTGTGGGGGAATGGTAGTGTGCGGTTCGGTTACAACACGATCTTTGTCATTGCGAGGAAGGAGCGCGAGCGACAGACGCGGCAATCCATCGTGTCTCGAGGGACGCAGACAGGTTTGTCTCCTCGCTTGCTGGCTCACAGTGTATCGCCACGGGCTTTCAGCCCTCGCGATGACAAAAGTGAAGGCGGTGTGTGATTGTACGAGGTTCCTCACAAATGTCATTGCGAAGAGGACGATAGGACGACGCGGCAATCCATCGTATCTCGAGGGAGACGATCCGGTTAGTCTGTTCGCTTACTGGTTCACAGTGGATCGCCACGGGCTTACGCCCTCGCGATGACAAGGTTAGTGAATAATTTTTAAATTAGGCTACTCAATTACGCCGGGGCTCCGCGTGCCTGGCATGGCCCTTTTGGGCTGCCGCCCCTTTGGTCCAGGCCCGCCCCGCTCCGCCCTTTTTTTGCGCAATGTCCGTCATCCTTCCGTACATAGCTTTGTCATTGCGAGAAGGGTTTCCTTGAAACCCGACGCGGCAATCCACTCGAACACCTTCACGGGAACAGCACACCCATTGAACTACGCTTCTTCTCGCCCCTTGCTACTGCTGTTGGAAACCGACACGGAAGCCGATATTGCCGAAGAGACGGGTAGCCGGGGGTGTTGCTGTGCCGCGCCTGAGCCGAACGCAGGCCCGCCCCGTCGTCGATCCAGGAACCACCCCGCCGGACCCGATACGAGCCCGAAGCCGGTCCGCTGGGATCCACCACCGGGTTGCCGGTGGGATAGGCCGCCTGGTACCAGTCCGCGGTCCACTCCCACACATTTCCGTGCATATCGAAAAAGCCCAACGGGTTGGCCGCGTATTGACCCACATCACGAGTCTGCTTAAAATCGACACCCGTATTCCAGGCACCATCCCAGTTATAATTGGCCCGCGATGAATTAATATCATTCCCCCACGAATACATCGTCGTCGTACCGGCCCGGCAGGCATATTCCCATTGCGACTCGGTGGGCAAGCACATAGGCCCAACCGGCGGGGATGTTCGCCGATTGCTGGGCATTCAAACGGGTCAGGAAAATCTGAGCATCGGCCCAACTGAAACTTTTTCCACCGGACGATTCGGATTGTTCGGCCATTCACTCGGCGTGGCACTCAGGCTGTCCGTGTTACCGGTCATCACCGCCTCGTACTGGGCCTGAGTAACCTCGTATTTACCGAGGTAAAAACCTTTGGTCAGCGTGACGTTGTGCTCGGTCCTCGCGATCAGATAGCCTACGCCCCGCTTCCGTGGTCGGACTGCCCATCGATAAAGGTGCCCGGCTCCCACCCAGAGCATTTGCAACTGAACGGAAGCATTCAGATCGGCGTTGTGCGTGCTCGCCTGTCCGACATTGACTACGTTCGGGTGGCATTCGCCTCATTACTGGCTCCGTCGGATACGGAATAAGTTAAAGTGTACACCCCGGTGGTGTTGACATCCACCGTGCCGGTGATGGTGATGGAACTGGTCAGGTTGCCGTCGAGGCTGTCGCTGGCGGTGGCTCCCGGATCCACCCAGGCGGAATCCTTCGCCTGGGACATATTGGCATCGCCCAGCAGGGTGAGCACCGGGTGGGTGGTGTCCACCACCGTGACGGTGCGGGAGGCATTGGCCTCATTTCCCGCGGCATCCGCCACGGAGTAGGTTAACACATGAAGCGTACCCGTCGTGTTCATGTCCACCGTCCCGCTCACGGTGATGGAAGCGGTTAAATTTCCGTCCCGCGCATCGTGCCCCGCGGCGCCTGGCTCCGCCCAGGCTTGCCCGGCCTCACGCGTGATCCCCGCTCCCCCGAACAGTTCCAGTTCGGGATTCGCCCCGTCTGGCTTGACTGCTTGGAAACCAACACGGAAGCCGAGGCCGTCGGTAGCGGGCGCTGGGGGTCGCCGTAGCCGCGCTTAGCAGAACGCAGGGACGTCCCGGCGCTGCCCCAGGAACCACCCCGGCCGACCCGATATCGAGCCCGAAGCCGGACCCTCGGGATCGGTCTGGGCACCGGTAAGATAATTCGCCTTCCAGTCGTGGACCCACTCCCGCACATTTCCATGCATGTCATAAAAGCCCCACGGGTTGGCGGAAAACTGGCCGATCTCCACGGTTTGCTTGGAATCATTGCCGTCATTTGCACCGCCATCCCAGTTATAATTAGCACGGGAGGCATTAATATCATTCCCCCACGAGTACGCCGTGGTCGTGCCTGCCCGGCAGGCATACTCCCACTCCGCCTCGGTGGGCAACACGTATTTCCAGCCGTTGGGCAATCGGCCCGCGGACTGCTCAATCGAATTTAGAGCGGCTCAGAAAGATTTGGGCATCCTCCCACGAGGCTTTTTTCCACCGGGCGGTTTACTTCCTTTAAACAGGCTTGGGTCCGAACGTTCAAACCCTGCGGAGTTTCCATTCATCACCGTTTGGTACTGTGCCTGCGTCACCTCGTACTTACCGAGGTAAAATCCGTTGGTCAGGGTGACCTGATGCTGAGTCTCATCCCCTCCCCGGCCACTTTCCGAGGACGGACTGCCCATCGTAAAGGTGCCCGGCGGGCAGAAGATCATTTCCATACTGATCGAAGCCACGGTGTGGGCACTCGGGGGTGCCGTCCACCTGCAGAGGGGTGACGGCGGAGGTGACCGAGCCAAAGTCATTGCTCACCACCACACTGTAGTTCTCCGTCGTGCAGAGAACCGTTCACATCCGCGATATGCTGAAACTTGGGCCCGTTGCCCCCGCAATCGGTTGGCCATTGCGTTGCCACTGGTAAGTCAGGTACTTCCCCTGTGCCTGCGAGGTCAGGCTCATGACTCTGCCCGCCAAAGATCAGCCCCGGTGCCTGAGGGTGCTACCGTAATCTCCGGCTTTAAATACTTTAATATCTGCTCGTTCAACTGGGCGGTGGTGATGGTATTTGCTGCGATCTCGGAAGAGGTGACTGTGCGGTTAAGGTCTGCCAGCACATCACTGCCAAGCATCGATTTCGTCACGGTGCGGTTGAGATCGGTTAACACATCATTGCTTAGCATCGACTTCGTTACACTACGATTGAGGTCGGCAAGCACATCCGCAGAGAGTTTATCGCGGGAAAACTGAACCGGGTGCCAAGGTGGAGTTTAAATCAGCGAGCACATCGCTCCCAAGCATAGACTTCGAAATTGTGCGATTAAGATCGGTTAACACAGATGCCGGCAACATATTCACGCGTGATCGACTTAATGGACTGGTTGAGGTCGGCCAGCACATCGCTCCCCAACATCGACTTCGAGATTGTACGGTTAAGGTCAGTCAGAACGGAGGCGGGTAACATATTCCGAGTGATTGTTTTATTCAGGTCCGCGAGGATATCCGCAGAAAGTTTATTCGCGGGAAACTGAACCGGGAGCCAAGGTGGTAGTTCAAATCAGCGAGCACATCGCCCCCAAGCATCGACTTGGAGACGGTGCGGTTGAGGTCGGTTCAGACCGGAGGCGGGTAGCATATCCCGCGTGATCGTTTTGATAGACTGATTGAGGTCCGCGAGTACATCCGAACCCAGCATCGATTTCGTCACCGTACGGTTCAGGTCAGACAGCACATCCGAGGCGAGCATCGAACGAACAATCGAGCCGGGCGTGCGGGGAGTAAGTGGCATTCGATTCCGATCCACTGCCCGATGTGTTGTTCAAATCCGCAAGCACTTCCGCACTGAGCATCGCCCGGGTAATCGCACCCGGAGAAACTCCCTGCCGCCAGGCTCGCCATCTTGGCCCACTCCGCCGCCAGGGCGTACGCGGGGTGGCGCTGATTCGACTGGTCGGGACCGAGGGGACGCAGCCCGCTGCCGTCGATGAGTGTCCAGAGTGAACTGTGAGGTACAGTTCGTCCTGACTCGAGAAACAGCGTCGGGCGGAAGCGCATTCATTCCCTGCCCGCCCAGTAGAATACCGAGTAGCGACCCTTCCGCACGAACACCGGTACAGCTGGCATTCGTCATCTGCACTCCGTTCCGCCAGTGCACCGTACCGTTCCGATTCCATCCTGAAGGGAAAAAGTGAAATCGTCGCATGCCCGTGATAATTGATTCCGTCTATCGCCACCTTGCCCGAATACGGCACTGCCGGGGTGGTGGATTGTGCAAAAACCGACATAGAAAAAAGAAAGAAGGGGATGAATGACTTCATGATGGAAACAAGTATGATTTATTAAATTTAAGCATTAATTTAGTTGGTTTGTCAATTAGTGAGCACAAATGATCCTTTACAGCTGCCAATCCAAATCTCGAATGCTGGCAGTTAGCAAGACAGTTGGGCTCAGGGAACCACGCTTAATTCCAGACAAACCAACCGGCGCTTATCCCGGGCAACCAGTAATCCACTGGAAACCGCAAAATGACTCCTCCCCCCAGTGCCCAGAATTTGCTGACGATGAAGAGGTTTGAAACTCGCGGAATCTGCTGAAAAAACAATCAGTTCACCCCGATCATTAAGGGTAAGAATTGAATCACCCATCCGGACAAGATTTCCTGAACCGAGGGAGGTTTTCTCCCATTTTACCAAACCATCCGCCAAACGGACACAGCGCAGTACCGGGCCGCGCTCCTGACGGCCGTGAAAACCGAAAAGGTAACCGTCATGAGCAACCGGGGTGGAGTAATGGCAGTCAAGCACTTCCTTTTTTTGCCAAATTGGGATAAATGTCCCCTCGCTCGCCGGACTTTTCTGATATTCCCAAAGCCCTGCACCCACTTCATAGCAGGAGGAAAGAAAAACACGGTTGCCCACCACTAATGGACTGGCGGCATTGACTGAGGCATCAATTGGGGAGCGGAAAGTGTCGAAAAATCGCTGGCTTCCATTTTCCATCTCCAGGGCAAGAAACCCTTCCCGCATAAAGGAGAGCACATGGGCATCCCCATTAGAAACGAAGGGAACCGGGGACGCGTAGTCATTGCCATAGGGTGTTGAAGTCCACTTGGTCTCCCCGGATAAGAGGGAAAACGAAACCAATCCCGTCTTTGAGCCACCAACATCCAAAATGACCTGCCCCCCCACAATCAAAGGTGAGGAACATCGGCCAAAAAAACCTTTGGGTGAGGAAAAATCTTTTTTCAGATCTCTTGTCCAAATAACGGTTCCATCCTCAATCGAAATGGCCCGGACCATTCCATCCGGTCCGTGAGTCACGATCGTGCCCCCGGCAATCGCCGGAGTCGACCGTGGACCGTTCGACATCCCGAAATCGTCGCGGTAACCGGAGATAAAGGAACGGTTCCATTTTTCTTTTCCGGTGAGGGCATCAAGGCGGTGCACAAATTCCTTTTCTCCGACACGGTCATGAAAATAAACGGAGCCGTCAAAAATCAGTGGAGATGACCAGCCAGCACCGGCAGGAATTTCCCAGCGTAGTTTAAATTCTTGGTTCTTTCCGGGTACATTGAGTTCAAATCCACCGGTGGAACCATCATAACGGGGCCCCATCCAGTTGCTCCAGTTTTCCGCCTGAACTTCAGTCAGGCCAAAGAAAACCCCTGGCATTCCCAAAAGGAAAAATAACCTCCTAATCAACTTTTCTGAAACTCTTTTCATTTTTTCCTTATCGAACCTGGACGATCTTTGTCTTTCCCCAATCCCCGAGGCCAAGCTCCTGTGCGTATTTGAAAAGTAAAAGTGATCCGCCCCCTCTTTCGCTGAATCCCAGTTTTTTACGTCTTTCATTCAGACTCTCCAAGGCAACCCGATCGACCGAGAACGGATTTTCACTGAGGAGCAGGGTCGGTTCCCGACCCAAAAATTCGGCGTCAAATTTCCCGCCGTTGGCAAACTGAAACCGGCTGAGGTCCACAATTGAATAGGCACGCTTTTGCCAAATTTCAGGAATCGCAAGAATTTCCGTTACCGCCGCCGGAGCGAGGGTGGGTTTTTCGAGAAATCGTTGAAAATTGGAGATCGCCCCGGTGGTCATGTTCGCACTCGCCCCGTCAATCCCGAGATATAAATTATCGGTGGCCACAGCGAGACTGATCCAGAAAGTATCCTTTTCGAAAAGAATTCTGGGCAGAAAACTCTTTCTTTCCTCTTTCATCCGCATCTCACGGTCGAAAGGGTAACGGAGGAATAGCCTTGCCCGATCATGCAGGGTCGGAGGCATCGGACTGTCGTGAAACCAAACCGGATTATAATAAGCCTGATCGACCGAACAGACTACCGCGTGCCCTTGATAACGGTTGTTTGTTTGTCCGGCTACCAGGAATCCCCCACTGACCAAGCCCTCCCGTTCACGGTCAACCAGAAGAATTTGATCCTCCCCATAGCCCCGCTTTCGCAAGACAGCGAGGAGGGCATCCACCAGGGAGCGGGAAACCTGCAGTCCGGGGGCATAGGCGGACTTGATCTTCAGGGCAATCCGGGGAAATTGAGAGGGAATTATTTTGGATCCTCCCTTACTTTCCGCAGTTAAAAAAAGTTTCTCGAGGAAAAAAAGATAATTCCCATCGACATTTTCGGCCCGGTACACATCCCCTGTCCGGTTGGCGTCTGAATTAACGGAAAAACCAGCGCCCAAAGGCATTACAGCCGTATTTCGTACGGTCTGACCGGCACAGCTCAGGACCATAATTAAAAATAAAAAATAGACCCTGACTTGACGTTTCACTAAGCTTTGAAAAAAACAATACATGCGATTTACTAAAACATGCTTACGGATGGTTGCATCGGGGTCAATCTCGGTGATTGCTTTTAGTTGCTCGGAAGAGGAAAAAAATTCTTCCAATACCCCCACCGTAGAACAACCCCAGGTAGCGCCCGACCTGACCGAGGCAATCCAGAAAAGGATCGAAAAAAAACCCGCAGAAGCAATTGCACTTTTAAGAACGTATAATCAGAATTTCCCGAACTCTCCCGATATTTTAATTCAGCTGAGCCGGTCACTCCTTGACAACAAGCAATATTCACTTGCCGCCTTTCGCTTCGAGCAGGCCATTTCAGCAGGCGGACCTGTGGGGTTGCTGCTTGAATGTGCCGAGGCGTACATGCTTGCTCAGGATCTTAAATCCGCCCGGGATAAGTATCTCATTCACCTAAAGTCCTTTCCCAATGATTCCCAAACATGGCTCTCCCTGGCCAGGATACTTGCGGAAATCGGGGAGAATACTGAGGCATTAAATGCCTTTGAAAAATCGGGGGATACTCCCACCGCTTTGGACTGTGTATCTGCGGGAAATCTCTATCTCAGAAAAAGTATTTATGTCAAAGCACAGTACTGGTTTGAAAAATCCCTAAAAAAACAGACTGACCCGATCGAAAATGCGCTGCTTGGATTACTGGAAATCAAACTGGCGCTGAAAGATGAAAGTTCCGCAGAGTCCCTTATTTTTGACATCGAAAAATCCTTTCCCGGATCGATTGATACTTCTCCGTACCGGAAGGAATATGTCTCGATCCTTCAGAAAAGAAATCTCGCCCAATTTACGGAGCTTGGAATTATACCGCAGGGTCTTTCCGCCACTGAACTAATCAACCAGCTTCAGTCTGAACCTGCTGCCCAAGCCGACCCGGTGGTGTCCGCCGGTCCCAAGCTTTCCCCCCTCCTCTCTGAGGACTCCATTCTTGCGGATCCATCCGATGAATACACAGAGGAAACCGTAGACCCTTCGCTTTCGGAAAACACCAGCCTGGCGGATGCATTCTCCGGATCCAATGACGAATTGATTGAACCCAGTCCGCTGGAACTTGGATGGAGTGCCTACCTCTCCGGAAATTACCGAACCGCCCTGCTTCATGCCCGCGACGCAATCAAAGAGAACAACACCGAATCGGAAGCGTGGAGACTGTCATCCCAGACCCATTTTCAACTCGGAGAAATCAGGGAGGCGGAAATGACCATTCTTGAAGCAATCCGGCATAATCCCAAGGAATTAAAAACCTGGATTGATTATCTTAATATTGCCCGGGAAACCCTTTCTTCCTCGCGCTATCTCGCCGAGCTGGAAAAAACCCACGAACGGTTTCCTGAATCCGGGGAAATCCTCTGGCAACTCGCCCGGCGCTACCACAATGTGGAAAGAATGCCTGTAACTGCGGGTATATTGTACCGCAGGCTGCTGAAGATCACCCCGGAGGGAAGCGGGTTGCATGAACAGGCCAAGATGGAACTGATCAAAATTCAAAGCCTTTAGCGGCACCCTTGTAATCATGCCCATGTTTGCGGATAATTTTGTCGAGGAACTGAAGGACCGGATTGATCTTTATGATTTGATCAGCCCCTATGTTCAGCTTAAAAAAAGCGGATCCAAATGGGTCGGACTGAGCCCGTTTAATCAGGAAAAAACACCCTCCTTCTACGTCGATTCAGACCGGGGGTTTTTTCACTGTTTCAGTTCAGGCGAAAAAGGGGATGCCCTTAGTTTTGTTCAGAAAGTGGAGAACCTGACTTTTCCGGAAGCAATCGAATTTCTGGCTAACCGGTTCGGTATCCCCATTCGCTACGCCGAGAATAGCGGCGGAAAAGCAAACACCTATCGGAAATCAATCAAATCTGATCTGTACGCAGTTCAGGAAACGGCCATGTCCTGGTTTGCCGAACAATTTCATTCCGACACTGAAGATTCCCGGATTGCCCTGGATTACTGGATCAAAGAACGAAAATTCACACTCGATGATGCGAAAAAATTCGGGATTGGATATGCTCCGGTGGACCGCTTTGCCCTCGCCCATTATCTGCAAAAAAAAGGGATCAGCGAAGTAATTCTCAGTAAATCCGGATTATTTAACGAAAAAAAACAATCCGGACAATTTGCCTCAAGATTTTGTGGGCGGTTGATGATTCCGATCCGCGAAAAAATCGGCCGGGTTTGCGGATTCACGGCCCGGCAGCTTGCCATGACTCCCTCCTGGGGTGACCGGAAATCTCCGAAGTATGTCAACTCCCCGGAAACCCCGATTTTTCTAAAAAGTGACCTGCTCTTCAACCTGTATCTGGCCAATAAGGAAATTAATGAAACCCGGGAATTCATTCTGGTGGAAGGGCAGCTTGATGCTATCCGTTGCTGGGTGGAAGGATTTAAAACCGTGGTCGCGCCGCAGGGGACTGCTTTTACGGATTCGCAGGCCATGCTTTTGCGCAAGTCCAACCCCAAGGGGGTGGTCTGCCTGCTTGACGGAGACGAAGCCGGGCAAAAAGCGGCGTTTTCTTATATCCCCACATTCCTGCGGGTCGGACTTGATGCCCGGTTTACCACCCTGCCGGAAGGGAAAGATCCCGATCAAATCCTTATCGAGGAGGGGACGGAGGGTCTGCAAAATATTTTGGACAAAGGAATGACTGCCATTGAATATGCGGTGCATTTTAAACTGAATGGAAAAGCGAATCCCCAGGCTTCGGAAATTCGTGCGGTCAGTGAGCTGGTTTTTTCGTCCATCTCCGAAGTGGACTCCTTAATCATGCGGGACAGTTACCTCAAGGAATTGAGCCGGAATTTAAAAGTTTCCTTTCAAACCATGAATGAGGAATTTAATCACTTCAAACGGTCGAAAAAGCCAAAATACAAAACAGGCAAGGATAGAAAGGAAGAAATTTCTCGAAAAAAGGCCTCTCCGCGTTTGACAACTGCCGAAGATGATTTATTGTTCTGCCTTTTGCATGATAATAGAGTCGCAAGCCCGCTTGCCCAAATTTTTGATCCAACTTGGCTTAACCTCGACATTCCAGCGGGGCGGATTTTGGCTAAAATCATGGCTGAAACAAAAGCAGACGGCCCCATCGAACCCAACCGGATGGAGGAGTTCCTTGAAGATGATTCCGAAAGAAATGTTTTTCAGCAAAATTTTTTCCAGGAAGTCTCCTCATTTGATGAAAATTCTTTTCTCCAACATACCAATGAATGTCTTCTCGCCCTCTTCATCCGGTCCATCAAACAAAAGGAGAAAAGAATCCTCACCGACCTTGAAAATTCATCCGATCAATCCGATCTGCTCAGCACCCTGCGAAGTGAACTGCTTGAACTCCGAAAGAACCGAAAAAACCCACCTCAATTAATTTTCTCTGACCAGCACACCCGTTACTCACATGCCTAGACCCAAAAGCACCAAACCCGCCCCAAAAACATCCGCTAAAAAAGCGACCTCCTCCAAAACGGTGGCCCCGAAAAAAACCGCCAAAAAACCGGCGGTGGCCAAAAAAGCACCCGTCAAAAAACCGACGGTGAAAAAAACCGGGGACAAAGCGAGTGCTTCGGCAAAAAAGACCAAGGTCATTAACCTGCCGGTTGAAGAGACCGCCATGAAAATTAAGGCATCCCGAAGCAAAGCCAAAACTGGCACCGCAACCAAGGAAAAGAAAACGGCCACGAAAAAAGTCAGGGTGACCGCCAAAGAAGTGGCCAAGAAATTGAATAAAAATATTGAGCCTCATGCTCTGAATGATGAGGTCACGGAAAAAGTGCGGGAATTGATTCATCTTTCCCGTGAACAGGGTTTCCTCACCTACAAAAACATTGACCATTCACTACCGGAAATTGCCAATCAACCGGAAGAATTACAAAATGTAATTTCTATTTTCAATAATCTTGAAATTAAACTCCTCGACTCCAATGAGGTTGATAAATTCAAGAAGAAAAAAGAAGAAAATGAGGAAGAAAGCGCCCGTTCCAATCAAAGTGATATGCTTGATGATCCGGTTCGGATGTATCTTAAACAAATGGGACAGGTTCCTCTGCTCTCCCGGGAAGAAGAAGTCGATATTTCCAAGCGTATTGAAACCGCAGAAAGCTCCGCCCTGAAGATCATTTATTCCGTCAGCCTGACTGCGGATTTCCAGCTCGATATCTGCAAACGCTTGATTGATCGGGAAGAAAGATTTGACCGTGTGGTGCTGGATAAAAAAATTGACAGCCGGGAATCCTATTTTAAAAGCCTCGCCAAACAGGTAATCGCACTCGAGGATGCCATTCGAAAAATCAATAATTCGTGGATCAGTATTGAGAATGCTAAAAATGATACCCAACGTAAGCGATCCACCACACGATTTAAAAATTATGAAGCCACGCTGGCTCCAATATTTAAAAAGTGCTGTTTAAAACTGAAAGTCTTTGAGGATTTTTTAAGTCAGGTCAATCCTGAGCTTAAAGCAATTTCACGCAACCTTCACAATGTGGAACTGGCCAAAAAAGATGCAGTCAAAGTGAAGAGAAAAGGAGTCAAAATGGATCGGGTGACGGAGGAGCTCGACGCGGCCCGTACGCGTTTCAAAATGGAACCCTCCGACCTGGCTCAGTTGATCAAGGATCTTCGTCTGAATATGCGACAGGCCCACCGGGCAAAAACCGAGATGGTGGAAGCTAATCTGCGACTTGTCATTTCAATCGCGAAAAAATACACCAACCGTGGCCTTTCCTTTCTCGACCTGATTCAGGAGGGAAATATGGGACTGATGAAAGCGGTGGAAAAATTTGAATACCGCAGGGGATATAAATTCTCAACCTACGCGACATGGTGGATCAGGCAGGCAATCACACGCTCGATTGCGGATCAGGCGAGGACTATTCGGATCCCCGTCCATATGATTGAAACCCTGAACAAAGTAATGCAGGTGCAAAAGCAGCTTATTCAGGAACTGGGCCACGAACCGACCCCGGAAGAAGTTGCCGTTGAAATGGGGCTTCCTCTTGAGAAAGTCCAGGGGATTATGAAAATGGCCCAGCAACCAATCTCACTCCAGAGCCCAGTGGGAGATAGTGACGATACAAATTTTGGGGATTTCATCGAGGATAAGGGAGCGGAAAACCCCTATGATATGACCGCCTATTCCCTCCTTCGGGAAAAAATTATCGATGTGCTTGACTCTCTCACTGAAAGGGAAAGGAATGTACTGTCCCTTCGTTTCGGACTGAAGGACGGGTACAGTCGAACTTTGGAAGAAGTGGGACGGCAATTCAAAGTTACCCGTGAACGGATTCGTCAGATCGAAGCCAAAGCACTTCGGAAAATGAGACACCCCACACGTATCCGTCAACTACATGGCTTCTTCGAGGCGGATCAGAGCTCAGTTAATAAACCAAAACCGGAAGCACTCCGCCAATTAGGTCTGTAGACCTTGCTGAGAAAGATTTTTTTTACCGGACAAAAAAGTTGCTTCAGACGGTTACTGATTATATTCTAATATCATGATCAACTCTCCAATTCACACACTTGCCTTCATCGGAAACTTCGGTGGCGGAGAAATTATTCTTATTTTTCTTATCGTTCTTCTCCTTTTCGGAGCCAAGAAAGTACCCGAATTATTTCGCTCCCTTGGAAAAGGTGTCACCGAGTTTCGCAAAGCGAAAAATGATTGGGAACAGGACATCAATGAAGTGATGAATCAGGACCCGATTGAAGATCATGACTTCTCCAAGTCAGAGGATAAAAAATCAGAGGACAGCGACTCGGTTTCCCACGAAGGTGAGAAGCAGACCGTAAGCTAAGCAAGTCTGTAAATTCCTACCCGCCGGCAAGCACCGGCGAAAATCCGGACTGTTTGAGCCAGTGAAAGGCATCATCCCGCCGATCACCCTGTAATTCCATCGTGTTTCCGTTCCATGTACCCCCCGTGCCCAGACTGGTTTTAAGAGTCTTTAACATTTTCGATTTTTTAGCTTCTCCTAAATAAGTGGGAAATCCCATTATGGTGGTGACGGTTTTCCCTCCTCTTCCACCTTTCTCTCTTCGTATCTCGAGTCTCTCCCCCTGCCCTAAACGAGTCTGGGCTTTGGGCTTGGGTAACAAATTATTTTGAGGCGGGGCCTGCGGAAGTCCACTCGCATCCAAAGAGGAGAAGGGAGAATGATCCACGAATTCTCCGGTTGAGGAGGTGGATATTTTATTTTTACCCCTTGAACCCTTGCTCATCCTCCACAAACCCCCTTCTCGGGTTCCCCGTCATCCAACCAAATCAGGGCTTTTTCATAACTCCGGTTCATCAGAAAGTGCTTTAATCGAGGATGCAGTTCAACCGTGGGATCACGGGAAATCTCATCCAGTCTTTGCAACGCCTTGACCAGACCTCCAGCGGGAGCATCTTTGGGACGCACAATTATTTCCAAACATTGAATCATTTCCTCCATAAGGTTCTAAACAATGATCTTTCTAATTATTGCCAAGCTCAAACGGAAGAACTAGACTATTTAGTTCTTAAAATGAAAAAAATTTGTATTATTGGAGGTGGGATATCCGGTTTGTCGATTGCGAACAGGCAAAAAAAATTCGGACACCAGGTCATCCTGCTTGAATCTACAGACCGTGTCGGTGGGGTGATTCAATCCAAGCGGGTGAATGGATTTCTTTTGGATTACAGTGCAAACACCCTGAATGTAAGACTTAAAAAAACCAGGGAACTTCTGCAGGAATGCGATGCCTGGGAAAATTGCATCGATGCGAACCCACAGGCGCAAAAAAGGATGATCGTACGGCAGGGCAGGATTGTTGATCTACCCCACAGTTTCACCTCCTTTCTTTCCAGTCCCTTTCTTTCCCTTGCTGGAAAAATCCGGATGCTTACCGAACCCCTTGTGAGCAGAGCAAAATTACCAGACGAAGAATCTGTTGCCTCTTTTATTTCCCGAAGGCTGGGAAAGGAAGCTCTCGATTATGCGGCTAATCCGTTTCTGGCGGGAATTTATGCCGCCCGGCCGGAAAGTCTTAATCTAAAACAGGCCTTTCCCAAACTTTGGGAAATCGAAAAAGAATATCGCTCCCTCTTCTTGGGAATGAAAAAAATTCAAAAAAACAGGGACAATCCAAATCTTAAAAAAGCCCGTCTGCTTTCGTTTCCAGGCGGAATGGAAGAACTTGCTCAAAAACTTGCGTTTCCTCTGAAAAAAGAGATCCTGCTTGCTCATCGTGTCAAAAAGATTGCCCGTGGAAAGGATTACTGGGCTGTAACCCACAAAAATCACGAGGGCATGGTTACCGAGGAAAAATTCGATGAAGTGATCTCCACCATACCCTCTCATCAAATTCTCTCCATCGAATGGGATTCGGTCGAGGGCATGGAAAATATTTCCACCCTCGCGTCCGCCACTCATTATCCATTAGCCTTGGTTTACCTTGGCTTTCAAAAAAAGGATATTAAGCACCCGCTGGACGGGTTTGGCTTTCTCGTGCCTGAAGTCGAAAATCTTAAGATCCTCGGAACCCTTTTTTCAAGCACACTTTTTCCGGGAAGGGCACCGGACGGACAGGTATTATTAACCACATTTGTGGGTGGGGAACGAAATCCTGAATTAGCCAAACTACCCGATCATGCACTTGGGGAACTGGTTCAAAATGAATTATCCAAACTTTTGGGAATTCAGGCTCCTCCCGTTTTTATTGAAGTGAAAAAATGGCCCGCGGCGATCCCACTGCCCGATGCGGAAATGGAGAAAAGAAAAAACGCCGCAAAGAAACTTTCCTCTTTGAATCCCGGACTGTGCTTTTCAGGCTCTTTTTTAACCGGGGTATCTCTGCCGAACTGCCTCGAAGCATCCACTTTTGAATTTTAATCCCAGCACTGCTTTTTCTTGGAAAGATTGCCTCGATAAGGTTTACTGATTGTATTAATCTGTATTTGTTAAAATCTTAATCCACACCTAAATATATGATCGCCAACGAGTCCACCACGCCGGCTAAGACCGCTGTCATCCTTCTCAACATGGGAGGGCCTCAAAATGCGGATGAAGTTCATCCTTACCTCAAGGAACTTTTTCAGGACCGGGAACTTCTCAAACTTCCATTTCAAAAAATACTCGGTAATTTTATTGCCTGGCGAAGAACCCCCAAGATTCAGGAACGGTATGCCGAGATCGGGCAGTACTCCCCCACCCTTAATCTCATGGAAAAACAGGCCGAACAAATCTCTAAAAAGCTTGATCAGGTCAGCCCGGAAACCGCTCCCCATGTCTGCGTTTCCGGTTTCCGTTATTCATCCCCCCGAACCGGAGAAATGATTAAGACATTTAAGGAAGCCGAACGAATCGTTCTTTTTTCACAATACCCCCAGCACAGTTGTTCAACGAGCGGTTCCTCCCTGTGTGACGCCTATCGTTGGCTCGACCAAAACAAAAGTGAAGCGGATCCAAAGAAAATTTCCGTTATCGATCAGTGGTGGGACCGGATTGATTATTCTGAACTCTGGGCTTTTTTGATCAAAAGGAAATTTGATGAAATGAAGAGTGCCTACGATTTAAAAGATCAGGATATCCGAATTATTTACTCCGCACACAGCCTTCCGGAATCTTACTGCATGGAAAAAGGCGACAAGTACAACCTTGAGATAACCGGTTCCTATGAAAATATTGAAAAAGTACTAAGGGACATGGGCTTGAAGCACGAAGGTGCCCTGGCCTGGCAGAGCAAAGTCGGACCACAGCGGACAAAATGGCTCACACCCGGAACTCCAACTGTGATCAGAGAGACCAAACAAAAAGCAATCCTTATGGTTCCCATCGCCTTCACGACTGACCATATCGAAACCTTGGATGAAATTGATATCGAATTCCGGGGATACGCCGAGGAAGTGGTGGATCACTTCGCACGGGTGGACTGCTTCAATTTGGAGGAAAAATTTATTGATCTCTGCACACGCTTAATTACGGAGCACATTGATTCAGATTACAATTCCCAGATCCGTCCGTGCTGCGTGAACTGCGAAGGGAAGGACTGTTCATCGATGAGAAAATTTTTCAGATCCACTCCGGTTCATCAGACTGCCCGGTAACCCATTTCCCCGACCCGTTCTCAATTGTCCTGTTTTTATCTTCCCTGTAGTTGATCATCCTCAAATCTGGATATGAATTTCAATGACGCCCGTGATTTAATGTGGATAGCCGGTGGTTTATACGGCTTCGCATTTATTTTTGGGTTCCTGAAAACCTTTCGCCTGAATTGGGCACCCTTACAGGAAGCACCACTGGCTGGAATCATGATTGGATTTATTATCCAAACCCGGGCACTTTACATCCGGGGAATGGAGGTGCATGGCTGTCCGCTCGGTAACGCACTTGAACGGATTCAATTTATTCTTTGGTCATTGATTCTTACTTTCATCATCCTGCGAATCCTGTGGAAACTCGATTTGCTTGGATCATTCTGTGCCGGTCTCGCATTCGGTGCGGGTTGGCTCTCTCTTCTTTGGCCTGCCAGTGATCCCCAGTATTGGCTCGCTCCCAATTACCAAAAGTTATTCTCCAGCCCGTGGATTGAATTGCACGCATCAATTGCGATTTTCAGTTACGGAGTTTTTTCGCTTCTTGCCGTGGTCAGCGGGATGTACCTGATTCAGCGAAAAGCGCTCTTGTCTAGGAAGTTTGATAAATTGGGGGCTTACCTCCCTCCAATTAACGATCTCGAAATTGCCGGTTGGCGACTGCTTTCTGTGGGCGTTCTCTTTCTAACCATTTCAATTCTGGTCGGCGGTATGCATTGGACACGGCATCCTGAGTTTGTTTCCGTGGCAAAGCTAACCGTGACGCTCTTTCTTTGGACTGGATACACCGCAGTGTTTTTCCTGCATTTAAGCAGCCGGCTTTATGGTTCGAAATTTGCCAAGGTTTCAATCATTCTGCTGATTGTCGCGATTGGAAGTCTGGCGGTGGTGAATTCACGGACAAGGGATAAACAAAAGGATGTCGTTTCCCCGGAATCATTAACCACACTTTTTATCCAATGATCGGGGAAAACAACCAATCTTTGCATCTGCTTGGCAGTTCCCATCAGGTTGCGGATTTATCCGCCCGGGAACAAATCAGTTTACCTCCTGAATCAATTGATGACTTCTATCAGGGGCTCGGTCAGATTACAGGCTTAAACGAGTATCTACTCCTCAACACATGTAACCGGACGGAAATTTACGGGGCGACTGAAGGAAGTTTCAGCTTCGACTCACTGCGCCAATACCTCAGTAATTTCCGTAAAATTGAACCTGAGTTTTTAAATCAGCACTCCTACCACAGAAGCAACCACGAGGTGGTTAATCACTTATTCAAAGTCACCTCCGGAATCGATTCGCAAATGGTGGGAGAAACTGAAATTTTGGGACAGGTCAAAAAAGCATACGAGGATGCATGTAATCGAAATGTCGCCGGAAAAATGCTCAACCGCCTTTTTCAAAAAGGATTCCAGGCGGCAAAATGGGCCCGAACCAACACCGGGATATCCCGCGGTCAGGTGAACCTCGGAAATGTCCTCTGCGAACTGGCGAGAAGAATATTCGGAAAAGTATCCAGTTGCAGACTGCTTGTGGTCGGTGCGGGTGAAGTGGCTGAGAGTACAATTGAAGCATTCAAGTCGAGAGGCTCCCAAGCCATAACAGTGACCGGTCGGACTTTTGACTGGTGCCCGCTCTGCCGGAGAAAACCGGATGAATTAGCCGAGAAGTTTGGGGGCTTTGCTCTTTCCTATGACCAGTTCAAAGACTCCATGCACCTGTTTGACGTCATATTAACCTCAACTTCAAGTGCACAATCAATCATTGATTTTGCCGACATCCAAAAGACTATTGGCAAAAGACCGAACCAACCATTGTTTCTTATTGATGCTTCCGTGCCCCGAAATATTGATGAAAAAGTCTCTAAAATTGATAATGTGTTTCTCTACAACATGGATGATGTTTCGACGATCGCGAACGAGAATTTAAAATCAAGAATTTCCGAGGTGGACCGCTGTAAAGGTGCTCTTGCCCGCCGTGCCCACAAACTATGGGAACAGATGACTCAGACCCGGGAAGTTTCCTGAGCTATCCAGTCTTCCGCCCCCCGGTCGGTTGTGACCTGTAAGCTCTTTATTATTTTTTTCGCCACTTCGGCTGAGTTTTTGCCCGAATGTGAATCCTTGAGTATTGTGGTCATGGACCCACTGAGCACTCTTCCATTGGCACGCCCCTGCAGGAATTCAGGATAGGGCGGATCATCGGCCAACAGAATATTAGCCATGCCAAGATGGGGAATCCGAATGAGTGTTCGCCCCAGCAGGTAAGTCAGTGGATGTGCACGATATGCAATCACTCCGGGAATTCCTGCAATTGCACAGGAGAGTGACATCGTGCCGGAACTCATCAGGGCCGCCCGGGCTTTTATACCCGCTTTTCCTATTACTACCCGCACCCGTCCCTTGAGGTTACTGCGAAGAGATAACAAATGATCCGCCAGATTCCTGATTGTTAAATCCGGAACCGGAAGAACGATTTCCAAATCGGGAAAATCCTTCAGTAATTCACTAACCGTATCCAAAAAAACCGGCAGTATTCTTTGTACCGGTTGTACCCGGCTTCCCGGAAGAATCAGTAAGGGCCCTTTGGGATCATAGCTGATTGAATTTTGATACCCGGGTTGCACAAAAGGATGCCCGACAAAGGAGACCGGTAAATTGGTATCCTCATAGCATGCCACTTCAAAAGGGAAAATCACGCCCAACCCATCAAGAATTTTTTCCATCACAAACCGGCGCTTTGGTTTCCAGGCCCAGAGTTGCGGACTGATATACTGAAGAACCAGAATATCTCCCCCGCCCTTCCGGGAAAGGCCAAGTTTTTTGAGCTCTTTCGCAAGCCGAAGATTAAATCCTGGATAATCAATCAGAAGAACAGTTCTGGGTTGGAATTTTTTAATCCATTGAATCGTGGCTGAAAAAATTTGCTTAAATATCTGGTAATTTTTAATGACCTCAAAAAATCCCACCACCGCATGATCCACCAGCGGGTAAACCAAATGGGCCCCTTTTTTCTCAAGCTCTCCCCCTCCCACTGCGGAGATTGTTAAATCTGGCTGCCTCTTCAACAATCCGGAAACAAGTTCTGAACCGTGTTCGTCCCCTGAAACCTCACCGGCCACCACAAGTAGGTCAACCTGACCATCTGGGGGAGAATGAAACTGTAAGTTTACATTCAATTCACAGTGAAATATTTATTTGCTTGGTAATCGAAAGAGCGACTTCGAGAGCGGTTTTTCCGAATGTACCATCCGTTTTCGGTTTCAAGGACCCATGTACACACTGGATAAAAGAATCAAGTTCTAGGGCAAGAGGTTCTCCTTTTTCAACCGGGACTTCTTTTTTATCGAGTCCGGTCCCACTCTTTTTAATCAGGTGACCTTTTTGATTCATAAAATCAAGAGACAAGTAACCACTGTCCTGAAAAACTCTGATCTCCCGGGCTTTTTTCTCACTTACCCGACTCGCACTTAAATTGGCCACGCATCCGTTTTCAAAAACAATGCGGGCATTGGCAATATCCTCCGTTTTCGAAAGCACACGGACTCCGATTGCATCGACCTTTGAAACCGGAGAGGCAACGAGTGACATCGCAATCCCAATATCATGAATCATCAAATCAAGAACCACTCCGACCTCCGTTCCCCGAGGCTGAAAGGGGGCAAGCCTTTCCACGGTGAGGTACTTGGGATGATCGACCGCTTCTTCCAGAAAAGTCATCACTGGATTGTAATGCTCGATATGACCGACCTGTACAATTGTTTTATTTTCCTGGGCGACCCGGAGAATTTCCTCCGCTTCAGTCAGGGAGACGCACAGCGGTTTTTCAATCAGAACATGACATCCCGCTTTCATCAATGGAATCGCCACCTCCGCATGACGGTCCGTGGGAGAAACCACACTAATCACATCACAGGATTCTCCCAATGCCTCAAGATCGGTAAACTCCCTGCATCCCTGGGCCTCACTTACCGCTCTGCGGGCTTCCGGGTTTGGATCAAATACCCCAACCAATTCGCAGGAACTGAGATCGTTGTAAATCCGGGCGTGATGCTGTCCCAGATAACCGACCCCAGCCACTCCGCATCTTGTTTTGTTATCCTCGCGATTGTCCATATTCATTTGATTACCCGTTTTTAAATTTACCCTGTCTTAAAAAAAGTGATTCTTCGGTCGCTTTGGCAAAAGTTGGATTGTGCGTCACTAGAATTAGAGCCGCCTTTTCTTCCTCACAGCTTTGCAGTAATAAATCCATAACTTCGCCCCCCGTTCTTTCATCCAAGTTACCCGTGGGCTCATCGGCAAGAATTAATTTAGGTTGATTCACCAGGGCCCGGGCAATCGCCACCCGCTGCCTTTCACCGCCGGAAAGCTTGGTCGGGATTTGTTTTTCCTTGTCCCCCACTCCCATCTTGGAAAGAAGCGACCTTGCCCGGTCACGGGTTTCACTTGTGATTCCACCTGCAAGCCTCGCGGGAATCAGTACATTTTCCAAAACATCCAATTCTGGAATCAGATAATAAGCCTGATAAACCACGCCCAAAAAACGGGCCCGTAAAGAAGCTTCCGCCGATGTGCAGGGCGAACTGGCATCCATATCGTACTCTTCCCAGGAGATATGACCACTGTCTCCGGTTTCCAAACGGGCGAGCAAATTCAGTAGTGTGGTCTTGCCACATCCGGAGTCTCCCCGAATGCTCATTGACTGCCCGGAATGCAAACTTAATTCAATCTCATCCAGTACATGAATACGATCATTCTCAAACGGAAAACTCTTCGCGAGCCCCTGGACATGAAGAATCTTTCTGCCGGAGTTATTCACTGCGCAAGGCCTCGGCGGGTTTTAAACGGGTTGCCCGCCAGGCAGGCAACATTCCCGCAATGGTGGAAACTAAAACAGCAAAAAAAGCGAAAGTCAGAAAAGTCGACAAACTCCCGGCTGATTCCCATGGGTAATATATTTGCAGACTGTAAAAATCATAGAACTGGGACACCCCGGCCTGTCCATCCTCCCCGGCAATATTTTGCACAATAAAGGACATTAATTCATCGCGGAAAAACATAAATAACAAAGCAAATCCACATCCCAAAACTGAACCGAGCAGACCGATAATAAAACCCTGCAGGCAAAAAATTAAACCAACTGAAATCCGGCGGCCTCCCATCGCAACGAGTAATCCAATCTCGCGGGTTTTCCTCAGAACTGAAGTCATCAGAGCAATCGCAATGGCAAAAGCAGCAACCAATCCAATCGGAACCATAATCAGAATCATTAAATATTCCTCAAATTTCAACAGATCAAAAAACCAGGCGTTTTCCACAAACCAGGGAATAACAGACCACCCTTCCCCAAGATAGTCCTTCAATTCCTCACAGGAGCGCCCAAGTTTTTGTTCATCTGCGGCAACCGATTTAATCGCACGGAAGTAGAAACCGTCCACAGCCCCCTCCCCTCCACGCATGTCCTGCATAAAGCGCATCGTGCCAATCAGAGCTTCGGTGTGAAATCCCTGCCAGGGGACCTCAAAAATCCCCCCCACCCGCACTTCGCGCGGAGGAATAATCTCATCCTCTTTTGCCTTGGTGACCATGGCCGGGAAAAATACCTCAATCGTGGAACCCTTAAGCACTTGAAATCGAAAAAGGTCACCCTTCTGAAAAGGTTCACCTTTGCCTAAGGGATGGAAAACCGGAATCCCTAAGCCCCGGTCAATTGGACCGTCCGAGAGTGTGGCATTAAATTCTTCCCCGCTTTCCCCGTCCCGGATGACAAAATCCTGATCGCTGGTAAATAAAATCTTCCATTCTCCGCTCTCCACAAATGGATCAAGACGGGTGATGGCAATCTGACCTTTTGGTAAATCAGCACTTTGATTCCTGTCATGGAATTGAATGATTGCGGGCGGGCGGACTCCCAATTGATTTGCCACTTGGGTGCTGATAAAAACCACTTCGTCTTCGAGCGTGTCAACCGTGGGAAGAGGGGTGATATCGACCGCTTCGTGGGCATTCATTTTCAAGGCCCCTCCTTTCAAAAAAGAATTGATATCAAACACAGGATTATCCGCAGTGGGCGTAATGCCCATTGAGTATGGGGTGGAGTTGTAATTTCCTTTTTGCAGAATTACCCGCCCCTGCAAATAGGGCATCAGGTGTTCAATGAAAGGAAATTCTTCCATCCTCTCCTTTTTTTCCTGCCAATTGCCGGAAGATTTCCATGGTACAATTCGACCGTGCCCCTGGGCGTCAATGATGTCGTTCCTGAATTTTTCCTGAAATCCCTGCATGAATACGACCACCACAATCATCACATTAACCCCCAAAGCCACACCAATGACTGCAAGCAGCGAGAAAAATGAGACTTTTTTCTGGCTGGGAAAAAGTTGTTTCCAAGCCAGATACAGGGGCCAGGGCAATTTCATAAGAGCTTCAAATTACTCAACCTGTCGGGGGGCATCATCCTCCATTGTCTGATTAAAATCGGGCAAAGTAACATTCAGGTCGATTGTCCGGAAGGGTTCAATCCATTCATTCCAGCGTTCTAACAGATCCTCATCGATTTCCGGCAACGGATAATCATCCTGAAAAAAGGTAATATATCCCAAATAAATTGATGCCAAAACAAGCGAGACAAGAATTAATTTCATTAACCCCTTGAGCACGGCGAAGAGTAATAAAATACACAATAAGGCGAGGGCAAAACTTAGCAAAGGATGACTCAGAATTCGTTCGATAAGATCTTCCATTTTATAATTTCAGAGGATGAGTAAAGTGATTGAATACGAAATATTACTGTACAGGTGCATTGGTTTTAGCGGGGGAAAGCGGATGACGAAATCCCTTGCGGGCAAGCTTGGCATCAAGGTCAGCCATGTCACGATTCAATAAACGGACCACTGTTTTTAAACGACCCGTTTCCTCTTGCTTAACCTTTAATCTTGATTGCCACTTGATTGTTTCATGTTCGGAAATAAATCCCTGTGCCGAGGGAAAGTTTTGATTCATACTTTGAAAACCGGACAGTTCACGCTCAAGTTTCACTTCAGATTCAATTGCCCGTCTGAGCATAATCTCGGCAGCCACAATTTGTTTTCTGGTATCTAACCATTCCATCTCGAATTCCAATGCCTCCAACGATTTTGAGTTGATTACAAGCTGGTCTTCTAAACTCTCCACCGAACGATCTGAAAACCCGGCCACTTTTGACGCGGTCTGCGATTCTGCGGGAACAGTCTGACAGGAAGTGACGAGATAGGAAAAAATCCCACACCCCAGAAAAAAAAGAATTTTTACTTGGAAACCCAATTTCCGGAAGGTTTTTTGAACCAATGACCTTTCTTCGCCTTACTTGCCATTCCCTGGGCAAATTTTTTGGCCACCTCATCCGGTGTCCCACCCGTTTTCTTGGCCAAAATAACAAAGAGTGCTGCCCGGTCTTTATTTTCCTCCATGACCAGTTTTTCCAGTTTCTCGCCCTCTTCCTTGCGGACAAGCAGTTTGCCGTCCGTTCCCTCCCCCACCACACCACTGTTTTTCAAAGCAAGAACCTCTGGAAGACGGGACTTCATCCGCTGAGTGAGGCTGTTATCCGCACTAGCTAAAGAGGAAAGAAAACAAGTGCTTACAAATAGGGTGATAAAATAGTTTAGCTTCATAATAAATTTTCCTTTGGCAAATTATTCGGATTTGCTGTCTTCCTCATATAAGTCATCGAGGAAATCGTTCACTTCCTGTTCAATTTTAATGGAAATGTTATGGTCGAGAGTAATGTGGTGCTCAGTTTTCATAACCGTGCATCCTGAAAACAAGGCCAGGCAAAAAAGAAATAATATTCTTAAGATTGAATCCATTTATTTACAGTATAATTGTCGACTCATTTCTGCAACTGAGAAGTTGAATCAAAAATACGAATGCTTCTTCACAGCCCCACTTTGTTAAGATTCATTTTTTGAATGATCTCCGCGAGTCCGGCAATAATTTTTGGACGGTAATCCAGGGAAACCTCGGTGTTTTTCCGAATCATTGATTTACCGCGGATATCCCCCATTACCTGTCTTTTTGCCCCTTCCACTTCAAAGGTAATTCGCAGGGAATCAAGCTTGAGATTTTCAAGTGCCATCTCGGTCATTTTCATCCGTTCAAACTCCTCCGACCCTTCCTCAATTCCTCGGGTCAGGAATCCGTTTGATTGATACCTGAGAGTTGCATTGGGGCTTGGATCAAGCTGTAAAAAACCGCGTTCGAAATCCCATTTCCCACCGGCATTTAGTAAGGGAATACGACCTGAAAAACTACCGTTTACCTCGACCTCCAGTCCCTCGATCAAATCGGCTATATCCTGCCCGTTCATTTTCTCCATGGTGGTGATCAATTTCATCTCCTCTCCGTCAAGGGTAAAACTGCTCTCCATTAACCCCATTACACCTCCAAATAATTCCGCTCTTCCCTCCGCAATCAAAAAGGTACCGTCAGGCAGAATTGCAAAACTGAAAAAACCGTTCCTCATTTCAAATCCATCTACCGTCAGACTCTCGAACTGGATAGTTTGCGTACCATTGGTCTCAATCGGCTCCAGCGAATTGAATTGAATTTCTCCTTCCAATCCAGTCACACGAACTTCCTGTCCGGGGAGAAAGAGACTACTTTTCTTAAACTGCACGCTGAGATTTGGACTGTGATCGCCCGGAATACCGAAAATGATATTGGCCGGACTGAAATCGAGTTGATCTCCTCCAACATTCATGGTGAGCACATCAATGAGAAAATGAGAGGCATCCTTGACCCGAAAACTCAGCATCAAATCCTCAAGCAACACTTCATCGCCGGAGATGACCTTTTGACCGGTAATGAGTTGAGGGGAATTGACTTGAGGTAATTTTTGGGGATCCACACTCCCGACATAAGAAAACTGAACAAAGGAAATACCGAGATCCAAAAGTGCGGCGTCCAGCGGAGGCACCTTACAATCAATCCTTTGATCTTTCAGATGAAA
Source organism: Opitutales bacterium (assembly GCA_045567635.1). Taxonomy (GTDB): domain Bacteria; phylum Verrucomicrobiota; class Verrucomicrobiia; order Opitutales; family Seribacteraceae; genus Seribacter. The sequence goes on from JBJLCO010000006.1 coordinate 35,964, forward strand.
AGAAAAAAGACCGTTATACATGCGAAAGAATTGATTATCGTAGGAAAGTTCGTCAAAAGAGACCTGTCTTTCCTGATTTCCGGGAAATTCGAATTCATCCAGATCCAAATCTATATTGGGAAAGCGTAAACCGGTAATTTCAACCGGTGGAAAGGGATCCTGGGTTTTCAGGTAATTCACTCCGCCCTGTACCCCGAATCCCTTCTGATCATAGATAATTGAAAGGTTAATCTCATCTGCGAGCAGGTGATTTCCATATCTTACATTGGCATACGAATTACATTCCCATTGGTCCTCGTTCTCTGGCATGAAAAAAACCATTAACTTGGGAACCGAAAAATTATGGTCCCCCCATCCAAACTGAAAATCGCTGCCGTTGAGCTCCAGGAATAAATCCTCCAAACCAGTCGGAACAATACGGGTCAACCCATCCACAATCAAACTTCCGGCGATTATTTCAAGGTCCTCAGGTAGTATTTCTTGTAGATTCAGATCGGAGGAGAGTGCATCAAACATACTCCCCGCGTCACCCAGATTTACCCGTGAGGAAATAAAAGTGGCGTTCCCATCCCGGGTCAGATTGATTTCTCCATAAGCGGAGGCAGGCATAAAATCTGCCTCCCATCTAAGATGAGTCAGACCCTCCAAAAAATCAGCTGCCATACGGAAGAGGATTCGGCTTGTCTGATCTTGAGTGGTCATGGAAAAGGCGGAATCCCTTATTCTCAGATAGGAAAGGGGTGGTTCGAGTAGTAGTTTGTCTATTAAACCATAACTTGCGCTGAAAAACTCCTCCCAGTCAAAGTTTCCGCTCTTTTCGTTTTTGCCCGGATTCAGGCTTGCAGATAATCCGGTTACCGAAAGTGCGTTGACTTTCCCCATGGCAATTCCGGCGGGATCGTAAAGAACTTCAACCTGATCAATGGTCATGGATTTACCACCGCTCTCCCCCGACCAGTTAAGCATCTTCGTTTTCCATGGATCCACCTCGGAGACTTCAACCTCCAATTCCCCGATGCCCGCGTCCCGCCCCATTTCCTTAATCTGGCTCTCAAGAATTAATGGGAGGGGCGAACCATAGTGTGGCCAGAAGTAGAGCCACCAAGAGGCACAATGCAAGCACAGCCCGGGGGATGGAAAACTTCTTTTTTAAAAAGATTGGTTATACGTTCAGTCACCAACTTCCAAAATGTCAAGTTCCACAAAAGTTAAAAGCCCAAAAGAGGAAAAACATCGCTTGTCCTTGTAATCACGCAGGAAAAAGGAAATATATATCATCATGATAAAAGTTGGATTTATTGGCGCAGGAGACATTTCTCTCCTGCACAGCGAAGGCGTACATTCCTCTGAAAATGCTGTCCTTACCGGAATATGGAATCGAACGCGAAAAAAAGCCGAAGAAAAAAGCGGGCTCTTCAACTGCCGGGTATTTGATCAGGTTGAGGATTTAATCAAAGCAGTGGATGTGGTCTATGTCCTGACCAATATGGAGACGCACCATCAATATGCCCGCCAGGCAATTGATGCGGGCAAACATGTTTTGGTGGAAAAACCTACCGCCGTCCACCATCGAAGAAATTGAGGACCTGAAAAAAGCGGCCAAGGCACAAGGAGTGCAGGTGGCTCCGGTGCACAACTATATTTACGAACCCTCCGTCACCCGGGCAAAGGACTTAATTGAGAGCGGAAAAATAGGTGACCTGGTTTCCCTCTATGTTCTTTACAACATTCATCATCCTGAATCTGTTGCGGCCCGCTACCCCCGTGTGTGATTCGGCAAATTCTCACCCATCATGCTTATTGCACACTTTATCTTGTCGGGCAGCCCGACAAGATATCCTGTATGAAGGCAACTGTGAATGACGGCACCGTGCCACAGGAAAATATTGCCATGGGTCACGATGAAAATGAAAAATAATGCACTTTCCCATCTCTGTGCCAGTTTTGCTTCGGATGACCACGCCGGTGATCCATGGACATTTATGATCAAAGTAATCGGAACCAAGGGAGCAACCCGCTACAGTTACCGTGACTGGGTTGAGAACACCCCTGCGGTGGTTCATTCTCAAACTTACTCCGCCTATCCGTTATACCATCCGGGCCATGGGCAAACATTTCCTTGAACAGGTTTTAGGAAAAGGAAAACCAACCACTGTCCACCCTGGATGATGCGTTGACATGTATGCGGATTGTCGAAGCCTGCGAGCAGTCAGTGGAGGAGGAAAGGCATATCACCCTGTAATCCGGCGAGAAGTACTGGGAATATGACCGCGGTAATCAAAATTTGGAGAGATTCTCTCCATAAGGTCCTCGATATTTACGAAAGAAAGCGCGGTTCAATCGCTGTTTTCTTCCCCCTCCTTTTTCTGTTTTTTGTTATTCTTAATATCGCCTGTTACTGGTGGGCAATCTATACCGCCTTTCCATTTTATATGCAGACCCCATGAAGCGTCTCATTATGTAAAACTGCAAATTCCCGTGGGTATTCTGGGTGCTCTTTTTGACAGCCTTTCCTTTTTTATCACCATCTGGATTATAAGAAGAGCGCTGGCTTCCTCCAAAACATCAGAATATATTTTCCATCTGTCCCTTGATTTTTTTTATCGCAATTCTCGCCACTCTCTGGGTTTTATTTGTCTTTAGTTTTGGAGGTTGGCTCATTAGTTTGTGGGAGTCCGCCCCTGAGCAGTTGGCGGAGAGGGGAAACAAATACACCTCCCGGGCGGTTCAGGCAATTCAAGATCCAACCGGGCGTGAAAATGCCAAAAATATCTATTTCGGATTAATCATGGGGAATTTCCGCCGCTCTGCCCACCTGCCTCCATTTCGCCCTTTTTGGATCTTCAATTTTTAAGCGATTTAAGATTTTTATCTTCCCTGCAAAACCCAAAGAGCCAGGCCCGGAGAATAATAAAACTGCTGATTGAACACTTGCGTTTCCCTCCCATTGTCTTATGGAAAATCTATGAAAAGAAGAAATTTTATCCTAAATTCTGGCGGTCTGTTACTCACCCTGCCTTCGTTTGCACGGGCCTCAAACTTGCCTTATCTCAATGAGATCGGCATCCAGCTCTATACCCTGCGCAAACCAATTTCGAAGGATCTGCCCGCCACAATCAAGGAGGTGGCCGAGGCGGGATACAGGCAGGTGGAACCCTATGGGTTTCCCTCTCCACAGGCGGTTGAGATGATTAAGCGGGCGAGACAAAATGGAATGAAGGTCAACTCTTCCCACTTTGACTGGAACGCGGTTCTTCATCCCGAAAGGAAAAGGGGTTCCCTCCTTTGAAAAAATTCTCGATCTCGCCCGCGAGCTCGAACTTTCTCACTTAGTTGTGCCCTACCTCGCCGAATCCGACCGGGAAAATCTTGACGGGTACAGAAAAGTGGCTGAACTTCTTAACCAAGCCGCTGAAAAGGCAACCGATGCAAAAAATCCAACTGGCCTATCACAATCATGCCTTTGAATTTAAGCCGATGGAAAAGGGCCAATCTGGTTATGACATCCTGGTTGAAAACTTCTCTCCGCAAATGGCGTTCGAACTGGATGTGTTCTGGGTAAAACTGGGAGGAGTGGATCCAGTCAGGATGATCAAAAAGCTTGCTGGGCGGGTTTCGCAACTTCATTTAAAGGATCTGAAAAAGAAATCCGCTGTCCCTAATTTTGGGAAGGTCAGTCCAGATACTTTTGGATGAGATTGGGGACGGCATGATCAAGATGGAACCCATTATGAACATTGCCCAAAAAACCGGGGTTCAGCATTGTCATGTTGAACAGGACCAGTCTCCTGCCCCGCTTGACAGTATTCGGAAGAGTTCTGAATTATCTGAAAGCACAGTGAGAAAATTACTCGCATTGCTCATCGGGTCATTAACCATTTTGTGGGCAAACGCGGAAATCAAAAATATTCTGCTGATTGTGTCCGATGATCTGAAAGCGGATGTCCTCGGTTGTTACGGAAATAGAATTGCCCGAACGCCCCATCTTGACCGGCTGGCTGAGGAAGGAACACTATTTCAAAACGCCTATTGCCAGGGAACTGCGTGTGCCCCCTCAAGGGCGAGTTTTATGCGGGGCCGATATGTGGGTAAAAAAGAGATCACCTGGGGCGAACATTTTCAAAAAAACGGATTCTCCAGCACCCGGGTCGGGTAAAAATTTTTCACATGCGTGTACCCGGTGATATTATTGCCGGCACGGACGGGCAGGACATACCGGAGTGTTGGTCTGCAAAATATAATATGTCCTGGAAAAGAAGCACACACTCCGGGAAATTATGCCTGCCTGAATTTGAATAAATTCACCACCGAACTCGAGGGAAGGCAGTCCACCCAAGATGCCCTTCCGTATGTTTGTCACCGTTGATTATGTCGGGGACGGTTCGGATCAGCCGGACTGGAAAGCCGCCACCCAATCGGTTGAATTATTAAAAAGTTTAAAAAAAGAGAACAAACCTTTCTTTTTGGCGACCGGTTTGGTTTCGGCCACACTACCCGAGTGTCGCCCCCCGAACAGTATTTCAAACCCTATCCTTTCACGAATATGGTCCTTCCCTATGTGCCTGAAGATGACTGGAAAGACATGCCTAACGCGGGTATCTCACTCTCTAACTCACTGAAATTTGGAATCAATCAATTTCCTGATAATCAAAAAAAAATGTGGTCCGCCTACCTCGCCACCGTGACTTTTATGGATGAACAGGTCGGACGTATTCTCAAAGCCCTGCGGGAACTGGAACTCGACAGGGAAACTGCGGTCTTCTTCACAAGCGACCACGGATACCTTCTCGGAGAACATAATTTTTGGCAAAAAAGCAATCTCCGCGAAGAAGTCACCCGCGTGCCTTTAATTATAAAGTCCCCCCCGTCACCAGCCCGGCAGAAGCAGATCCATAGTAGAACTGGTTGATCTCTTCCCCACCGCCTGTGAATTGACCGGTCTAAAAATACCACCAAGCGTGCAGGGCACAAGTCTGGTACCAGTCCTGCATGACCCGAAAAAGAAGATCAAAAAGTCTGCTCTTTCGTTTGTCAAAGGGGGCACATCAATGAGAACCGAAAAATGGTCCTACATGAAATACAGAGACGGAAGCGAGGAACTTTACGACATGAAAAAGGATCCTGGGCAATATAAAAATCTTACCGGTATACAGTCATTTTCAAATGATCTGAAAAGCACGCGAAAACTTTTTTCACAGGAGATAAAATCTATCCGCAATTGATCCCGTAATCCAAGCCCGCCGATTCGCTCAATTTCTCGGCAGCCATCAGAAATAAATCAGCGAATGCATCCACGGTGTCACCGATCGGTTTGGCGTATCCACCCCCCATAAAAATCAACATTGGCTTGCCTTGCTTCCTCTGCCATTCGAAAACCCGGCGGTTTCTTTCCTTCATGCCTTGGGGCGAAAGGTTGAGTAGTCCGAGGGCATCCGATGCCAAACCGTCCACGCCCGCCTGAAAAAAGAGCAGGTCAAACTGTTCGTTTTCCAAACGGCTCAGGGTGACATCCAAAACCCGAAGATACTCTTCGTCTCCGGTACCGTCCTCAAATCCGTAATCAAAATCACTGGTTTTTTTGCGGAATCGGAAAATTATTTTGCCCGTGCAGGGAAACTGTGTAGACCCGGTCATCTCCGTAAAATATCTCAGCGGTTCCGTCTCCCTGATGAACATCAAGATCAAGTACGAGGATACGCTACTATGCCTTTTCTTTGCAAAGCCGCTTCGGCACAAACGGCGAGGTCGTTAAAAATACAGTATCCTGCACCTTCTCCCCGAAATGCATGATGGGTGCCTCCGGCCATGTTAGCGGCGATTTTAGCCCCTTTCAGTAATTCTTCCAAGCCATCAAGTGCCCCACCGACCAGCCTCAGTGTACGGGGAATGATCTCCGCTTTCCATGGCTTTAATCCAATTCTACGGATCTCTTTCTCAGACAGGGATCCTTCCAAAAAACGGCTCACGTACACTTCTTCATGCACCAGGCAAAGCTCGGAAAAATTTGCCAGCCTCGGGGTTTTAATTTTAATTCCTTTCCCTTCGTCGAATTGACAGAGTTTTTCCTTAAGCAAACGATAACGATCCACCGGGAACCGGGCGGTGCGGTCCAATCCGTCTGAATATAAGGGGTGATAATAAAGGGAAAGTGACATTATTATCTTTCTATCTATTTCTGCCAATTTGTCCATCACCGGGGTTGGCACTAAATTAATAAATATGAGTTTTCAAAATGCTTTTCTTGGCTCTCTGATCGCAGACGCGGTTTCCATGCCTGTTCATTGGTATTACAATACGGATAAAATTGATGCCGACTACGGTGAGTTTGATCACTTTATGGCTCCCAAATCCATCCATCCGGACAGCATTCTTTGGCGATCTAAATACGAACCCATCGGAGAAAAAGACGATATCCTTCGTGAGCAGTCAAAATTCTGGGGGAAACCAGGCGTACATTATCACCAGTCTTTGAAGGCGGGAGAAAATACCTTAAACCTCAAGTTAGCCTGTGAACTTTACCGGACAATCATTAAAAACGGAGAATTCAACTCCCAGATTTGGCTCGAACGATACGCTGAGGTTATGCTGACTCCGGGCTGGCACAACGACACCTACGCGGAAGAGTATCATCGGGCCTTTTTCTCCAACTATGCCCGCGGTAAAAAACTCTCCTCCTGTGGAATTGAAGATATTCATATCGGCGGTCTCAGCCTGATTCCCGCTTTGCTCGCTGGGCTGGAAGCAGTTGATCAGACTAAAGAGGAACATCTTCTCGAATCCGCCCATGAATTGATCCGGGGGACACACGATCACCAACACACGCTCACCGCCACCCGGGACTTCACCCGTATCTTAATAGAACTTGACCGGAGTGCAGATATTCGTAAAACCCTCCAAGGTCTACGTCTTTCCAATGTCCCGCTGGCTAAAATAAAAGCTTGGGAAAACATGCCCGACCGCAGAGTGGTGGGAGAAATCATGAGCACTGCCTGTTATCTGCCCACCGCTTTTCACGCATCTTTATACTTCGCCTGGAAATATTCGGATGATTTTTCCCTCGCCATTCTTTCCAATGCCAAAGTGGGGGGAGACAATTGCCATCGGGGTGTCGTGGTCGGTGCGATACTCGCCATGCAGACCGGGATTCCAGAAAAATGGATGAGAGATTTAAAATGCATGGAAGAGTTGCGCTGTGATGCTTGATGATGTGAAGGTTTTCCTTTAATCAAAAAGAGTCAGTTGTCCGTCATCGGTTTTTTTCTTCCTCCTCTTGATTCTTTTCTGAGATCCATGAACTTTCAGGGTCTTTTGGGTTTCCGCCCGACCCGTCTCGCTTCGTCGGATTGCAAAGATTTGATCCTTCATCCACTTCGCATTGGTTTTTAAATCGACCAGAGGGGCCGCATAACCAGATAGCCCACCATCCTCCGCATGGGCGATTTCGACGGGAGTACGACTCTCCAGTTCAGGTACCCATCTTTTAGTAAACTTACCGTCCGGATCCTGATCCAAAAACTGCTTCGCTGGACTGTAAACCCTGAGTGCGTTGATTCCCATGACCCCAGCCTGCATTTGCAGTTGGGATAGATGCACACCCGGTTCGTAATCAGTAAATAAACATGCCAAGGGTCGATGTATCGTGCGCCAGGAGAGGTGCAATCCAAAACAGGCAAAACTGACCACCATGGCACGCATTCGAAAATTCATAAAACCGGTCTCGTTCAGGCAGCGCATACATGCATCCACCATGGGAAATCCTGTTTGCCCCGCAATCCAAGCCTCCAAGTGGTCACTTTTATCACCGTAGGGCAGATTCTCATAAGCGGGATTAATCGCCCGATCCTCCATGTCCGGAGCCGATTCCAACCGTTGGATAAAATGATCGCGCCAATAAAGCCTGGATTCAAAGGCACGCAGGCTTCTCTTCCAGGATCCCCGGATGTTTTCTTCATTTAATTCCTGCCTTCTAAGTTCGAGCCCGGAAAAAACCGAGCGTAGACTGATTGTTCCCCAGGTCAGGTGGACCGAGAGCCGGGAGCCTGTGTCAAAGGCAGTGTTCGGAGATGAAATACCACCCGAGTATTTTTCACCGCGCTTTTTCAAAAAGCTTCGCAATGTCGCTCCGGCACTTCTCTCATCGACTCGTTGCAGAGAAGGCAGGGAATGAGAACCGGAAAATTTGGGCAGGTTATGGCAAAGTATGGACCAGTCCACTGTTCCGGTATTCAAAGTTTTATCATCCGGTCCGGGAATAGCATCGGAGATTGGACGGGCGGGGATTTGCGGTAATCATCGGAAGGTTGCCGGCGGCGACGGGTCTCCGCACTCCCCCCCCGCAATACCGAACTTTGCGAAAATTCCTTCCATTCCACTCCATGCATCCGGCACCAGTGGGCGACTTCACGATCTCTTTGAAAACTAGTTACATTACCGGTTTCCTCATGGGTGAAAAGGTGGGTAAAGGGATATTTTTGATGGAGTGCCTCCATTTGTTTGATCAACTCTCCCCTCGCCACATACAGGGATCCACCCCGTTTATGTAGATTTTCATTCAATTGATCCAATGCCTGCCACTGTGCCTGTAGATGAAAAAGTGAGAAATCTTCAGCTTCGAGTATCTTGTTCTCCCAGCAAAAAAAAGGCAGTACTTCTCCACATTGCAACAAAGCCGAACGGATGCAATCATTGTCAAATATCCGAAAATCACGCTTAATCCACCACACCGCTTTCATCGGTTTCGATTGGGTTTAGATTCTTTACGACATTTATCAGAACAGTAAATAATCTGATCCCATATCCCACGTGATTCCCATTTTTTTCGGTTTTCAAATCCGCGTTTACAGACCGGACAAATCTTGGAAAGTCTCAGTCTGGGTGGTTTCATTAATACTGAATATAAGAAATGAACAGAATTAAGCTCCATAAAAAAGTGCGGACCCAATTGGTTGAAATAAGCCTGCCAATGACTGCCTTATTTTTTCCCTCCTTGGCAAGTTTCTGATGGCAGCCTGCGGATACCAGGAAAGTAACTAACCAAACTGCGAGAACGCAAGCGAGCTTGCCCCACTCCAAACCTCCACCAATAAAAAAACAGGAGGCTGCGGCTTCGAAGAGCTGGGCAATCATCAGGGGAAGAACAACAAAGGCAATCCGTCTGCAATAAATCTCATGCCATTTACTAAACTTCTCAATCGATACTTCATCTAAAACCGGGTAAATGATCAATTGCACCAGCCAGATCAGCACGAACATGCCAAAATCAATGGCTAGGATATGTTCATGGATTAATTCAATTAACAGATTCATGCAAATTGAATGAAATTACTTAAAGGTTTTGTCATAGGCGTAAAATATAATTAGACCGATAAGCGTTCCAATGACAAATCCATCCTCCACCGTTTGGCTTCTACTCCGAATAAAATCTTTTATTCTCATTCTCGGATGCACACTTTCCTGCTCGGATAAAAAAGAAGTGATAACTGTTTCCCCACCCAGCTCGATTGATTCAGCCGAAAAACCGTTCACCATTCTCATCCTTGGCGATTCCCTGACTGAAGGATACGGTATCGATGAAGAGCTGGCATACCCCACCCTTTTGGAAAAAAGACTGAATCACGAATCAAAAAAAGGAGCAAAAAGACCCTACCGGATAATCAACGGGGGAATAAGCGGTTCCACCACCAGTGGTGGAGTATCAAGAATCGACTGGTTCCTGCGGGCCAACCCGGACTTTCTCATCCTTGCCCTGGGTGGAAATGACGGTCTGCGGGGCATACCCGTTGAAAAAATTAAATCCAATCTCATCAAGGTGGTGAAGGCCGCACAAAGCAATACAATCCCCGTCCTGATAGCGGGAATGAAAATCCCTCCCAATTACGGCTTACCCTACAGCGAGGCATTCTCGAAAATATTTCCCCAGATTGCCATGGAATACGATATTCCCCTGCTCCCATTTCTTTTGGAAGGGGTGGGTGGAAATCCGAAAATGAATCTGCCCGACCGTATACACCCTAACCCTGACGGGCATCGCGTCATTGCTGAAACTGTCCATAACCGACTCATCGTAGAACTTTCTTCCATTCAATGAATTCAATTATTTCACTCAATAAAATTTCCAAAACTTATTTTCAGGGCAGTCAAAGAATCGAGGTGCTCAGTCAACTCAGCCTGCAGGTGGAATCTAACAAAAGCGTCGCCATTCTCGGACAGAGCGGAAGCGGAAAATCTACCCTTCTTACCCTTCTCGCCGGGCTTGATCATCCCGATTTCGGCGAGGTTTCTATTGACGGTCAGAACTTAGCCCAACTCTCTCAGGATGAACTCAGCCGGTTCCGCTCCAAAACAATGGGGATCGTCTTTCAGCAGTATCATTTAATGAATAATCTGACTGCCTTGGAAAATGTGGGGATTCCCCTTGAACTCCAAAAAGTCAGTCATTACGAAACCGCAGCCCGGGAAGCTCTTAAAATGGTCGGTCTCTCCCACCGGCTTGCTCACTTCCCCTCGCAACTCTCCGGTGGAGAATGCCAGCGGGTGGCGATTGCACGGGCCATTGTAAGCGAACCTAAAATTATTCTTGCCGACGAACCGTCCGGGAATCTGGACGACAAGACCGGTGAGGAAGTGATGAGTCTGCTCTTTCGGCTTTGTCAAGATCGCGGACAGACTCTCATCCTGGTTACCCATAATCATGAACTGGCGAAATCATGCGACCGGACATTAATGCTTAAGGGAGGCAAGTTTATCCCCGCTGAGTGATGGGGTTTGCAATGCGCAACGCATGGCGGGAGATTCGCAATAACCGAGCTTTCAGCCTTTTTTATATCGTCAACCTCGCACTCGGGTTGATCGGATTTATCAGCGTCGATTCATTCAAACAAAGCCTTGATCAACGAGTGGAAGCCGAATCCAAGGAATTACTGGGGGCAGATCTGGCCATCCGTGCACGCCGTGAAATTACTCAGGAAGAACTCACGGCCGTCCGTGATACGCTGCCGGACGGGACCCAAGAAATTGAAGCGGTTGATTTTTTCTCGATGGTGGCAGGTCCAACCGGCCGTAGCCGGTTGGTCAAAATCGTGGCGTTTGATCCTGGATTTCCTTTTTACGGAAATTTTCAGACCAATCTGCACAATTCAATTAGCGGGGAAGATGAGAACCTGATTCATGAACGTCCCCTTGCCTGGCTCTACCCCGAACTAAGAGGACAGCTCGATATTGACTTGGGGGAGAAATTGCAGGTCGGAGAATCCACCTTTATTATTTCCGACTTGGTTAAAGATGAATCCGGTCTCAGCTTTCAGGCGGCTGAACTGGCACCCAAAGTGTTTATCAGTAAAAATTTTCTTGAGCAAACCAAGCTTTTATCCCAAGGAAACACCGCGTTTCGGAACCACCTCTTTAAATTGCCCTACGGATCCGATTTGGCTGAAGTGAATGATGAGGTCAGAGAAGCCCTGACCTCGCCCGAAGTGCGGGTCTACTCCCACGAACGGGTGGGTCACCGGGCCGGTCGGCTGCTCCGGTATCTTTCTGACTTCCTCGGTCTCGTTTCCCTGGTCGCCCTCTTTCTGGCCACGCTCGGAATCGGCTACTTATACCAGGGATTTATCAATAACCGAACCAAAGATGTCGCCATTCTGGTCTGCCTGGGAGCACCCGTGGGCAACGCATTACGGACTTACCTCATCCAACTCGCTCTTTTGGGCGTCGCCGCCGCGCTCCCGGCAATCGTGCTCTGTATGATTGCCATTCCTGTCCTCTCGCAAGCCCTCAGTGGATTTGTCCCGGTCCAGTTGGATGCCACCTTACACCTGCCCAGTATTCTGCTGGCATTGGCGGTGGCTGTGTTTGGCGGGTGGTTTCTGGCCCTGCCAAGTCTGAGAAAAATTCGTGGTCTTAAACCCGCAGAGTTATTTCAGGAATCAGCGAACCCCAGTGCATCCGCAACCGGATCCTCCCTTCTTTTTGCGATTCCTGGAATCCTCGCCTTTTGGGGATTATGCATTCTCCAGTCCGATTCAAGTAAATTAGCCAACCTTTTTTTTCTTTCCCTTCTCGGAAGTATTATCGTTCTGTATTTCATTGGTCATATCTGCCTTTGGTTCCTCGATCGGTTTTTTAGAAAATCCAGCCTTAATCTGCGCCTGGCCGCCCGCTCACTTACCCGAAACCCGAAAAGTGCGGTGACTGGCTTCCTGACTCTCGGGCTCGGTGTCCTGCTACTCAATCTGATTCCCCAATTTCAGTACAGTCTGGAAAATGAGATTGGGGCAAACTCGGCCGAAAGTAAGATCCCCAAACTCTTTCTTTTTGATATTCAGGAAGAACAGGTTGAGGATCTGCTTCAAACACTCAAACTAAGCGGAAAACCCCTACAAAATCTCACCCCTTGGATTCGGGGAAAACTCATCGAAGTAAGAGGAGAACCATACGAAAATTTAGTCAAGCAGGACCGCGAGTTTGAAAATCCGGAAGATCAACGAAGAAATAACTTTCGAAATCGCGGATTTAACCTCAGTTATCGCAGTCACCTTTTGGAGAGTGAGGAAATTCTACGGGGCAGAATGGTTACGATGAATTTCGATCAAAACTCCAGTCAGCCCGCAGAAATCTCCGTCGAGCAAAAATATGCGGAGTCTCTCGGATTGGATTTGGGTGACCGGATTAAAATAGAGGTCAGCGGGCTTCCGGTTGAAGCCGAAGTGGTCAATATCCGTCGCGTGCGCTGGACCAGTTTTCAACCCAATTTCTTTGTTCAAATGCAACCCGGTGTATTGGAGGGCGCACCCAAAACTTTCATCGGTACGCTCAACCAATTAACCACTGTGGAGAAGCAGAAAATACAGGATATCCTGGTACGGAAATTCCCCACAATCTCCATTCTTGACGTGGAACGTACCGGACGAAAAATTCTTGAAATTGTGGCTCAAATGACTTGGGCACTTCAGGTCATGGCCGGCCTGTCAATTCTGGCTGGGCTGGTCGTGCTCTATTCTCTCGCCCGGGAAAAAGCACGCCGGCAAAAAAGAGAATTAAATTTACTCAAAATCCTCGGTGCTTCCTTCGCTGATCTCAAAGCACAGGTACGGATTGAATTTGGCCTCCTTTCCCTGTCCGCATCCTGCCTTGGAATTTTTCTCAGTCTTGGTACGAGCTATCTGCTCGCCGAAAAAGTGTTTGACCGGGTCTGGAGCCTTCAATGGTCTCTGCCCGTTACGATGGTTGCGGGGGTTTTTGCACTGTCACTACTGGTGACCGAATTAGCCACCCGCAAAATACTCAAAGAAAAACCGGTTTCCATTTTAAATCAAAGGCACTAAATTTTTTCTTCGGGTTTGTCCGAGCGAATTACAAAATGAAAAAGATTTTACCCGCAGATAAGAAAATTAAATAAATGAATAACCGAATCCACAAACGGAAGTTCATCCGTGCTTCAATTTGCTGATGCAAATCAACTCGGAACCGGTCCGGATCACGAAGGTACGATTCACTGCTGCCACCCCGTAAATCCTCCCCTCAATGGAGAGTTTATTTTGGTTTAATACCTCCTGTGATCCGTCATTTTTAATGACAAGTGTCTCTCCGTCCTTTGTAAAAAAATAAACATGATTCGCGGAGGAAATCGGAGAGGCCCAACAGGAACCGGGCAGTCTTAGATCCCACCTTTTTTTTCCGTTTTGAACATCGTGACAGGTCGCTACTCCAGCCCGGTTGACCAGGTATAAACTGCCCTTTGTAACTAAAGGAGAGCCAAAACTGCTTGTCGCATCCTCGGCCACCCAGGCAACTCGATCTTCCGTGACCTTACTGCTCCGGTTCAGGGCCATGGTTTGATCTATCTTGGATGAACCAATTATGACTAATCGATCGGTCAAAGTGGGAGAGGCCACGGTGTTTCCTTCAACCCCCTCTTTTTCCCATAACTTTTTTCCTTGCTCAAAATCGATTGCTTCCACCACTCCATTCGAACTGACAAAAACAGTTTGACCCTGGGGGGTAGTGGATAAAGTGGGAGTGCTCCAGGAAACTCTTTCTGAGCGGTCCATTTTCCAATCATTTTTTCCGGTCCGCTTGTTTACCTTCAGCAGGTAAGACGGACCAGAATGATCCACCAACAGACCAAGACTTTCCGATGATTGGAAAAGAGAAGAACCCAATCCATGGTTTCCTTCAATCGGTCCGTATTCCTCGGTCAGCACACGATCCCATAACTTGGTTCCCTGATGATCTAGCCCCAATAAAAGACCGCTCTCAAAAAATAGGTATACTCCCCTCTCATCCACCACCGGACTGGGTGCTGCCTGTGAGACATACTGACTTCTCTCAATCTTCACCGGCGTCGGAAAACTTTTCTCCCAAATCAATTCACCGCTGGCCAAATCAGTGCAATGTACCATCAATTGCTCACTGAACTTTCCCTCGGTTGAAGTGGTGAAGACAAACTCGCCCCACACCACCGGAGTGGACTGCCCATATCCTGAAAGCTTACTACGCCAAAGCAGATTTTTTTCGTCCGACCATTCCAAGGGGAGATCGCGGGCGGTTGATTGACTGTTGCCCTGTCCCCGAAACCCAGTCCATGCCAATCCTTTATTTTTTTCAGACACCTCCTGTTGGGATTCTTTACTTGAACCATGTTTGTCCTGGGAGAAATCAAGGATCTCAATGTCCTTAAGGTGGCCTTCAAAATTGGCTCCACCAATGAAAAGAACTTTTTCGTTGGTAAAAGGAACGATCCGGTGAAAAAAACGTTTTCCTTTCACTTTCTCGGGTGAGGGAACCCAGGAGGAATTGGAATCAATGAAAATGTGTGGTTGATAACTAAATCCTCCCGCCACCAATTTTCCTCCTAAATTACAGGCCGCACTTCCAAACCCTTTTATCCGGTTGGGACTGGGGAAATCTGAAACATCGGACCACTTCAAATTATTCAGGTTTAGTTTGCGGACTGCCCCGGTTGTGCCTTGGTCATTCAGGCCTCCAATCACATAAAGATGGTTTTTCACAACGGCGGCTGAGTTGGCCCGTATCTTCCAATCAGTGGTGGGTAATTTTTCCCACTTGATCGGATTTTCTGCAAGATCCGCAACTAATCCGTTAAAGTGCCAGTTCTCTCCCTTCCCGTCCTTCATGTTCCACCCTCCAATCACATAAAGTTTTCCTTTGTGGGCAACTAATTCATGCGAGGACCTCGGTTCGGGCAGAGGAGTAGTTTGGCTCCATTTTTTTGTTTTCAGATCAAAAACAGCAACTTCCGAGAGGGAACTGAGATTGGATTCTTTCCCTTTTTCATTGGTGGCCTGGGAACCACCGGCAATATAAATTTTTCCCTTGTAAGCCGCCATTCCCAACCCCTGCAAGGACTGATTGAACGGTAATTTCTCCCACTTCTTCCCCGTTTTCAGATTAAATCGGACGAAGCTTTGGGAGTGGGTTGCCTTGGAATAAACATGCGCTTCACCAACATGCCCACCATAAACATAGACAAAATTGCCAAGTTTGCAGGCACCAAAACTGGTCACAGCTTCAGGCAGATCGGGAATGGATTCTGCGTTCAAGCATGCTCCCGATAAAATTCCGGAGATCAAGAGAATACCACTCAACAAAGGCGTTGTTAAAGATAACCTGTTCATTTATTTATATGTACTTAATTTTAAAATTGTTAGCCTAGACCAACAATAACCTTTAAAATGTAGCAGTCAAACTAAGCAATCCATGGATACCGGGTTGCCTGTTTTTTTCATCGGTCATATTACTCACCCTCCCTTTGAACTTCTTAGTTAATTTCGTTTCCCTTCCTGCCTTATTTCAATTAGGGTGAATTTGTGAAAAAAGGCAGCGTTCAGCAAAAGAAAACATTTTATCCGATATCGAATCAATTCCGCGAATATCTGACCTACTATAATCGCAGTGCCGAACTGCCGGTGCATTACGAAAATCTTCTCCAAAGTGTAGACTCCTATCCGCTGATGAATGCGAAAAATGAGGATACTTTGTGGCAGACAATGGTTTATGATCAGCATTACGGACGTGAGATATTCGAGGGTCTGAAACAGATTTATGTCCTTATTCGATCCGGAGGGGATGTGAATATTTTGCCCAACCTCTATGTTGACCGGGTGGATTACTGCACCTTTGGGAACACCCGACCCTTCCGCATACGGATTGTAAATCAGTACAATGATAATCACGATTACTTCTATGTTAAAAAAGCGGATGCGTCCCGGTTGTACGGTCTTGAACTCGAGCAACTCCTCTCCCCCAATGAAATAAACTTTCAAATCGATGGAGACACCCTGATTGAGGAACATATCATTGGGGTGCCCGGAGATGACTTTATTGAAAATTTCCTCGATCACACTGAGCTGAATGAGGTTCGATTGGCCAAGGAGTTCATTAAATTTAACGAACGGTGCTTTGTCCGATTACTCGGTGATATGCGGGCTTATAATTATGTGGTGGAAATGACTCCGGATTTTGAACAAAACCAGTACCGTGTACGGGCGATTGACTTTGACCAACAATCTTACGAAGGCCGGCGCTCATTTTATCTGCCCCAGTTCTTCAAGAACAATTTGCCGGTGGTCAATCTTTGCACCCGCCTGATTAATCCGGAAACGAGCAGTCAATATCAAAGGGAAGAACGCACCCTGATTAAACGAAGATTCAATTTCTCCCCCACCCGTATCAAAAAACTTCGTTCCTGCATGTGTGAGGACCGGATTTCCAGCGATGAAAAAGTCAGACGGCTCAGCAATGAATTGGGTAATCTTCATAAAGACTCGCGTTTTTTAAAATGTGAAACCATGGGAGACATTACCTTTTTAAATATTGCCCTCGCTCTTGACTTAAAGGAAGAAGCTCCCAAACGCCTGCGTTCTTAAATTGAGGCCCAGGCCGTTCAATTGTTGTTATGTCCTGCGTAAAAGAAGTAAAAAGACGGGTTATTCTTCTGCACGGATTATCCCGGACTTCCCGGTCCATGAGACCCCTGGAAAAAAATCTCAAAAAAAACGGGTTCCCTGTCCTCAACCTCAATTATCCATCCCGTAAAAAACCAATTGAGAAATTAAGTGAATGGGTGAGGGATAAACTGGAGGAGGAATTAGTAAAAAACCCCGACGCACAGTGGGACTTTGTCACCCATTCAATGGGAGGCATTATTCTTCGTCAAATTATGAAAACCCGTCCCCTCCCCAATCTCGGGCGGGTTGTCATGCTTGGCCCACCCAATCAGGGCAGCGAGGTGGTTGACAGACTTCGCCGTTTTAAACTGCTCAAACAGGTCAATGGGCCTGCCTGTCTGCAGCTCGGTACGGAAAAAAACGGATTTATTGATCAATTGGGAAAAGTGGAATTTAATCTCGGGGTCATCGCCGGCAATAAAAGCATCAATCCGTTTCTATCCTTGCTTATTCCCGGTGAGGATGACGGAAAAGTGGCAGTGGAACGGACAAAGATCGATGGAATGAATGACTTTCGGGTTTTTCCATGCTCTCATTCCTTTTTTATGTCCCGAAGAAAAGTTCAAAATCAGGTCAGGTTTTATTTATCCGAAGGAAGTTTCATGGATGACTCATAAAATGATGTTTCTCTTCATTTTTATTCCCTTTTACATGACTTCTATCTCTTGACTTGCCTCACATATATTTTACTGATTCAATGTCGTAAGGATGGAAAATACAAAAAAGAAAAAATCTGCGAGGGAATGGAAAACCCTCGTTGCTCAATTTCAAAAGCCCCATCACGGCCGTGCCTGGTGGCAAGTCACCAACACGATTGGTTCAGTCGTTTTGCTATGGGTGGCAATCTACTTCACTATACCCATATCATGGTTGCTTACTGTCTTCCTTGCAATACTTGCAGGTTTAATCCTGGTCAGGGCATTCATCATTTTTCATGATTGCGGGCACGGTTCTTTCTTCAAATCCAGGAAAGCAAACCAGAGAATGGGGTTCATTACCGGATTACTAACTTTTACCCCGTTTCATCACTGGAAATGGGAACACTCTGTTCATCATGCTACTACCGGAGATCTCTCCCGTCGTGGAATGGGAGACATTTGGACATTAACCGTCAAAGAATACCTTGAAAGTTCGCGTTGGAAAAAGTTTACCTATCGATTAGTTCGGAATCCTTTTATTCTTTTTGTGTTCGCCCCCCTCTTTCTTTTTCTGGTCATCCAAAGATTTCCTGCCGGAAAAGCAAAACCTAAGGAGAAAAAATCGGTTCACTTAATGAATCTGTCCATCGTGCTTATGTCCGCCGGGCTGATATCAATTTTCGGGTTTTGGGAATGGTTCATCGTTCAGTCGATTATGATGACGGTGGCAAGCACCTGCGGGGTATGGCTCTTTTATGTGCAGCATCAGTTCGAGGATGCCTACTGGGTACAGGGGGATGAGTGGGATTTCACCACCGCGGCCATGGAAGGCAGTTCATTTTATAAATTACCCAAAGTGCTCCAGTGGTTTTCCGGAAACATCGGCTTTCATCATGTTCATCACCTCAATCCGATGATTCCGAACTACAATTTGGAAAGATGCCATTGTTCCGATCCGTTTTTCGAAAGTGTTCCCCCTATGGGTATTCTCACCAGTTTGAAAAGCATAAATTACCGGCTTTTCGATGAGGATGCCAACAAGATGATTGGGTTCCGTCAGCTCAAAAAGCAATTACAGGCTATGAACTGGCCGAACAATCAGGAAGCGGCTTAATTTAAGGAAAAGTATTTATCTTTTCCGTTGGAGCATTAAGAGGCGAAATTCAATCGCCTGCTCACCCGGAATTTTTAATGCCCGCAATTTCAATTCACCCTTTCCTTTAACCAGTTCAATGGTGCCCATTTTCATGGGGCGGAAATCCTTGTAATACGATTCATTCCGAGGGGAACGGTCTTCCTTCATTCCCACCAAAGGGGGATCATTGGGCTTGGTGATGGTGGCGACCACAGACTTCCCGTTCATCGATAACTCAATCACAGCTCCCAGGTCTTTTTTCCGACAGGTGTACCATAATTCAACCTCATATTTTCCGGATTTCCCCACCTCCACATCCCAGGAAATAGAATCCTCCTCGTTCTTCCAGTTTAAAAAATGACTGCAATTGGGAAATTTGTTCGACCTCTTAATTTCTCCGTGGGCAATTCCGTCCCGTGCCGGGATCTGCGTCCAGGAGACCCCGGGATGGCCGATCACAAAGGGTCGGTTATCCTCCCCCACTTTATCCAAAACCTTACTCTGAAAGAAATCCTTTCGTTTGTTTAACCGCTCCACAACCTTGGGGAATTTCTTGCTCACATCCACCCGTTGACCGGGATCCTGCTCCATGTCAAAAAGCCTGCCCTTGTATCCCAAACGGAAACGTGGTTCCCGCACCCCGAGCTTCCCCTTCCAGGTGGATACAAGCGTTCTTGGTTTCCACCCTTTTTCATCTCCCAAAAGTAGCGGCTTCAGGCTTTTTCCATCGAGTGGTTTGTCGGGTTTATCCTCCACGCCGGCCAGTTCACAGAGAGTGGGCAATAAATCCCGAACCGAGGCAATTTGCATCACTTTTGTACCTGCCTTGATTCCTTTGGGCCATTTAATCAGGAGCGGCGAACGGGTCCCGCCCTCCTCGGTCGACCCTTTTCTTCCCTCCATGTCCCCGTTCCAGCGATTCCCATTGGGTCCATTGTCGTGAAAAAATGCAACGATGGTGTCATCCGAAGCTTCCAACTGATCCAGTTTCTTCAGCAAACGCCCGACATTCCAGTCAATATTTTCACACATTGCGAGAGCAGCTAAAAGATGCAACCGATCCTCCTTGTTCGGATTCCGGTTTCTCATCATTTCCTCCAATTTTTTGTCCTTAAATTTATTCCACCATCGATCTGGCACCTGCATCGGACTGTGGGGCGTGTTATAGGGAATATAAACAAAAAAGGGTTCATCCTTCTTTACTGATCGTTCAATAAAGCTCATCGCCTCGGTAGTGAAGTCGTCGACACAGAAGCCCTTCCCCTGCTCCAGTTTCCCATTCCTTTCCATCAGGGCATCATAATAATGCCCCCAATGCCCGGAACAGAAGCCGTAAAAATAATCAAATCCTCGACCGAGCGGATGATAAGGATACTGCATGCCATTATGCCACTTCCCGAACGCCCCGGTGGCATAGCCCGCTTTTTGAAATAAGTCCGCAATGGTGGTTTCATCGAGATCCATGCGTTCGCCCCCCGCTGAGGTGCTGTACACCCCGCTGCGGACATGATGCCGGCCGGTCAGGAATTCCGCACGGGTGGGCGAGCAGACCGGGCAGACATAAAAGCGGTCAAACGAAGCCCCGTCCTTTCCCAGAGAATCAATATGGGGAGTGGATAAATTGGTGTTTCCATTCAGGCTCAGGTCCCCCCATCCCTGATCATCAGTCAGAAAGACCACCACATTGGACTTGGAGAACAGTCCGGTACTAATAACGAGGAAGAATGCGGATAAACAGAATAAGCGGATCATTGAATCACAGGGTCGTAATCACCGCATAGTAACATCCCAGTTCGCCCTCCGGTACGCTGAAAAAAGGAGCCAGTTCATGCTTCCCCTTGGTCAGCTCGGTTTGAAAAACCACGGACTTTGCACCCTTGGTCACCGGTTTGGTCTGCAATGTTTTACCGTTCAAACGCAGGGTGACCGATTTTGCTCCTATGGACTGACCGACCTGTGCCCGGAAAGCCTTGCTTGCCCCGGGCACATCCGCCCCCGCCACCAGTTCCTCGTTAATTGCTTTTCCCGACTCCGCCGGCCAGCGCATCACTTCAATCTGATACTTCCCGGTCTTCAACACCTTCAATGCCCAATGCCCTTCATGCTTAGCTTCCCTTCCCCTCCGCAGGGGATACTTGCTCCGGTTATGTCCCTGATTCCACGGTGTGGGCCCTCCGATCCAATCGTGACTGGTCAAGCTGACTATTGGATGCTCCTTGTGTCCAATATGCAATTCCGTGGTCTCAGCAAAGGTGGGTTCCAGTTCCGCCCACCAATCATCATAAAAAGCCTGCATTTTGGCCACCCGGTCAGGATGCTGAGCGGCGACATTTTTCTCCTGTCCCGGATCCGCGTTGATATCGTAGAGTTCCTTCTGATTCACCAGTCTCCAACCCTGACTCATCACCGAGGACTTTCTCCACTTGATTGGATCCTTTACTCGTTGCGAATCGGTAATCAGCATCCGGTCGGGCCAGTCGATTTTACCTTTGGCTTCCAATACTTTCCGAATCGATGCTCCATCAAATTCATATCCCTTGGGTTTTTTTCCACCACATAGATCGAGCAGGGTGGGAGCAATATCCACCGCATGGCAAAGCGTGTTCACTTTTTTCAGCTTGTTCATTCCACCTTTGGGCCAGTGCATAAAGAAAGGTACCCGGTGCCCGCCATCATACTCACTGTTCTTCTGTCCACGCATTCCGGCGTTAAAAATTTGCCGACCACTCGCGGTGCCGTTGTCGGTGGTAAAAATAAAAATGGTGTTCTCATAAACTCCCAATTTTTTAAGCAGTGCCCGGGTTTTACCCACATTGTCATCCACATTGGTGATCATCCCAAAGAATGAGGCGATCTTTTCCGACTGGTCCTTGTACATATCCAGATACTTTTGCGGACAATGGAAAGGCCCATGCGGTGCATTGGTGGAAATGTAGGCAAGAAATGGTTTCTTTTGCTTTACACACTTCCGAATGAATTTATGCCCGAATTCAAAAAACACATCGGTGCAAAATCCTTTAGCCTGAACAATTTTTCCATTATGAAAATAGCCTCCGTCAAAATAAGCGTTGTCCCAGACATCCGGAGTCTGCCCCACCCCGCCTCCTCCGTGTCGGTACACCTCAGTAAATCCTCGGTCCTCCGGCCGGTAGGGATAGTTGTCCCCGAGGTGCCATTTCCCAAACATTCCCGTCTCGTATCCATTTTCCTTAAAGAATTGACCGAGCGTCCCTTCCTTGGCCCGCAACATGGAACGGCCCATAATGGTGTGCCATACTCCGGTCCGATTGGTCCAGTGACCGGACATCAGGGCCGCCCGGGTCGGGGAACAGGTCGGAGCTACATGGTAGTCCGTCAGCCAAACCGATTCATTGGCAAGTTTGTCGGTATGGGGCGTCTTAATCACCGGATTTCCCGTGCATCCTAAATCACCGTAACCCTGGTCGTCCGTGATCACGATGACAATATTGGGCGATTTAGCTAATAATCCAAAAACAGAGGTGAAAAAAGATAGAAGAATGAGGAAGGTTTTCATAATTGGGGAAATAATTTTGCAGGGCTAAATCTATGTGCTATCTAATTTTTTCTTTCTTGACCACCCAATAAAGACGGGGATTGGGAAATTTTAAATTCGGGTGCTTGGGCTTGCCCATCAATCTATTCTCCGCTACAAAGAAACCATGAATATGTTTATTAAATTATCCTCCCTTTCTACCCTGCTTTTCCTCTTTTCCTGTGGTCCAAGCGAGGAGGAAGGCGGGCATTCCGGGCATCATGTTCACCACGCGCCCCATGGTGGTCAACTGGTGGAACTCGGAGAACACGGATCCGGATTCAACCTCGAACTCGTTCTCCATGAGGACGGCTTTCTAATGATATACGTATTCGATGCACATGTGGAAAATTTTGTACGCATCTCCGCCAATTCAATTGATATCGAAATTCCCGGTGCCGACGAAACCGGACGCAGCATTATTTGCGAACCGGTCGCTGATCCCATTACCGGGGAAACCGTCGGGAACACCTCTCTTTTCACCTCCACCGAACGCATCCGCGAACTTCTGCCTCTTCAGGGAATGATAAAAAAGATTGAAGTGATGGAATTTGCTTACGAAAACATCGAAATTAACTTCTCCGGAATGCCCAAGAAATCCAGTGATGAGCATTGAGGAAAAACGCGACCAAATTGTGGAGGAACTGATGCCCTTCGAGGATCACCTCGAACGGTTCACTTACATTATCGACCGTGCCAAGTCACTCGATTCCCTTGACGAGGAATACAAGATCGAGACCTTTCTGATTAAAGGTTGTGTATCACAGCTCTGGATCTTTCCCCAATTTAAGGAAGGGAAATGTCAGTTTCAGGCCGACTCCGATGCGTCAATTACCAAAGGCACCGCCGGTCTGCTTTGCGAATTGTACAGCGATGAAACCCCCGAGGACATCGTCCGTTTGGAACCTGACTTTCTAGCCGATGTCGGCATTACCCAGCACCTCTCTCCCAACCGCCGGAACGGACTGACCGGAGTACGGGAAAAAATCAAAGCCTACGCCCAGATGCAGCTCGACCTCGCGGGCTGAATAAATTTCCCCTCCAGCTAATCCAAGGTTTCTCGTTAAACGCGGACGATTTAGATCTTCGCTACCCGGCTCCCATTGGATCGCCACGGGCTACGCCCTCGCAATGAAAAAAATATCATTCAGCCTATCTCAATGAAATCCACTGCCCTTCACTTATCCTCACAAAAGGCACAAGAATAAATATCTAGGGTTGCTATATGTTCGCAAAAGATTTTTTCCTTTAGTTCAATATTCATACCATAAAATGATCAAAACATACCTACTTTATATTCTTTCAATCTTTTCATTTTCATTTCCCCTTTTGGCCAAGCCGATCGATATCTTCTTTGGAACAGGTGGTCGAGGTTCACAAGGGATTTACTATGCCACCTTTAATCCGGAAAATGGAAAATTTACTCCATCAAAACTGGCGGCCGAGATTGGATCACCTGGATTTTTAACCACTCATCCCGATGGGAAAATTTTATACTCGCTGGGTAGATGGGATGGGGGCTCCGGGGCATTGGGCTATCACATTGGCCCCAAA
Source organism: Opitutales bacterium (assembly GCA_045567635.1). Lineage (GTDB taxonomy): Bacteria > Verrucomicrobiota > Verrucomicrobiia > Opitutales > Seribacteraceae > Seribacter. Next base: position 59,811 of record JBJLCO010000006.1, read on the forward strand.
GGTGAATTAAAGGAATTTACCCGCATGGCCTGCCCGGACGGGGGAGGTGCACATATTGCAATTCATCCGAGCGGAAAGTTTTTGCTTACTGCTCAGTATGGGGGTGGTTCCGTAGCAATGTTTCCAATAGACAAGGATGGACACTTACAAAAACCCACCGTGATCGAGCACCAAGGTGGATCTAAGGTCGTGGAAAGAAGACAGGAATCTCCTCATCCCCACTGGACTGGATTTTCTCCGGATGGAAAGTACGCATTGATCCCCGACCTCGGACTCGACCAGATTGTGATTTATAAAGTGGATACGAAAAAGCCTTTCATTTCCAAACATGGGGTCGCCCAATCCGTTCCCGGTGGCGGTCCCCGCCATATGCGTTTTTCCACCGATGGTAAGTTCATTTATTTACTTAACGAACTGAGCCTATCCGTCACCACTTTCGCATGGGACGCCCAAAAGGGAACCGCTAAACGACTCACTACTACACCTTCCCTCTCCGAAGAAGTAAAAGCGGGCGAATCCTTCAATTCTTCTGCTGAGATTCTGGTGCATCCAAACGGGCAATCCGTTTACTCCTCCAATCGTGGTCATGATACGGTTTCCGTCTACCAAGCCAATCCAAAGACCGGAAAATTAAAAGTAATCCAGGTACAACCCATCCGCGGTGCCTTTCCCCGAAATATTAACCTCACACCCCATGCCAATTGGCTCCTCGCCGCCGGTGCCGACTCCAACACCGTGGCCGCCCATCGCGTTGATCCAAAAACTGGAAAACTGACCTACCAACGAGGTTCGGTCATCAATGTCCCCTCCCCGATTTGTATTTTGTTTTTGAAATAAGCCCTAAGAGAGCCAAAGTTTACGAAATTTTTCATCGGGGTCGTAATATTCGGCCTGTTTTTCCAAATTAAAAGCTCGGTTGGGGCGTGGATCGTTGCCCACTCCGCCAAGATACATCCAGTTACCGTAATTGCTACAGGGATCATAATCGATCAGATGCTCCTCGAAGTGGCGGGCTCCGGCCAACCAGTCCTGTCCGAGATCGTGGACAAGGTAGGAAGCCACATTTTGCCGACCCCGATTGCTCATCCATCCGGTTGTTGCCAGTTCGATCATGTTGGCATTTACAAAGGCGTTGGGAGTTCTGCCCTCTTTCCAGCGATGGAATGTTTTGGGATCGCCCATGGTCATCTTTTCATCCGAATCCTTAATTCCATTCCTTTTAAATATTTGGGCTCCGTAACGACGGGCAACAAAGCGGAAAAATTCGCGCCAAAGTAGTTCGAAGAATAACCAGTAGGTACTATCATTGGCCACCCGCTCCTCCTCGTATTTTTTAATTTCCCAATAAACCTCGACCGCGGAGATGCATCCGATTGACAACCATGGCGATAATTTGGACGAATAATCCGCCCCCACTAGTCCATTTCTAGTTTCCTTGTATTCTTTCAAACAATCACGTTCCCAAATCCATTGGTGCATCCATTTTTTCGCTTCCCTGGCACCGCCCCGAAAATCCAATACCGCCCGCTCATCTTTTGAGCATTCCTCATAACCGAGAGAGGTAAGTGTGGGGAGCTCTGTTTTTGGTTTCCATGAACAGGGCATACTTTTGGGTGATCTAAAAAGGCTGCGAACCTGCATCTTCTTTTCCACTTTCCGACGGAAGGAACTGAACACGGCAGGCAAACTCTCCAGAGCAAAAGGAAGATCAGCCTCTTCCCATATTCCTTTCCCTCCGGTGAGAATAAGATTGATCTGATTGGCAAGGAGACGTTCTTGATCGGTTTCCTCCCAGGCGTCTTCTTTTTGTGCGTAACAATGCTCAGCCCCAAAGCTTTCCATTAACCTGGGGATCTCATCCATTGCCCGGCCTTTAATAAATTCAATAGATCCACCGATTTCCTTGATTTCTTCCTCGAGTTCGCGAAGGGATTCGAGAATAAATTGCGCCCGGTTCGAACCCATTCTGGGAGTTTCTGCCGAAGGGTTCCAAGTCGGGGGTCTCCATGATGTAAACACCGAGTACTTCGTCACACTCATCCAATGCACGGGTGATGCATTCGTTATCCGCAAGCCGCAAATTACTCCGAAACCATATAATACCTTTTTTCATCCTACCATCCATTCTGCAAATAAAATGGGGATACTCAATTTCCCGGTCTGTAATACTGTCAGGATTGAGATTCTCGAATAATATGTTCCGCAGTTAACCGGCCTGATTTCATGGCCGAATCAATGGAAGGCAGTCCAAAATAATCCCCGCACCGGTAAACTTCGGTTAAGGCCGGTTTTGGGCTTGGCGGAATGGGACAGGAAGGAACGGCTTGATGGATTCGATATCCTTTTAAATATTTCCAACCCTCCGCTTTTTTCCCGAACCATTCTGTCAATTGATTCTTTGCCTGTTTTGCAATTTCTTCCATACCCATCTCTTTTTGACCAATCACACTTACAGATGCGAGTGCCCGGTCCACTGGTGCACAATCACATAAGGTACTTACAAATGTAAGATTATTAATCGGCCCATTACCCGTACCATCAAGATAAAGAATGGGTTCATCACTGGGCAAATCATCAACCGAAAGAGAGAAGTACAGGCAGTCAACCGAGTTCCACTCCGCATGCTCCTTTCCTAAACCGAGTAATTGATTGGCATGAAAATCTTCAGTGGCTAGGACCACCGCCATTCCCTCCCATTTTGTACCATCTGATGATTCAACTGAATTCGGTCCCACTTTGGAAATTTCAGTTTCCAACAGAATACGATCATTGGGAATTTTTCCGGCTAATTGGCGTGGTATTTCACCGATTCCATTTTTAGGTAGAACTGTATCGCCTTTCGAAAAAAACCGAAAGGTTTCCTCAAATTTTCGAATGGTGGTGCTCAATTCATTTTCCAAAAAAACTCCCCGCATAAAGGGCTTCCAGAACCGGTCTATCATCGAATGCCCAAATCCCATTTTACCCAAGGCATTTATGGTGGAGCAGTTATCAGGCATTGATCTGGAGGAAAGCAGTCCCATGCGCATCAT
>JBJLCO010000007.1:0-54473 GCA_045567635.1 Opitutales bacterium
TTATTTTTTAGTCCGCATCTCGCTTGTCAACGAACTCGTCAAAAACTTTTTTATCATGATTGATCGCACGGTATGTACGAACATTGTCTTTGATCTCAACTTCAATGACATGACGGGTTGGTTCGAATTTTTCAACATACCAATACTCTTTGGCTCCGGGCTTCCGAGTCCTTACCCCCCAAGCTCCATCTCCAATATATAGCGTGCCATCTTGATGTAATTTGTCTCCTTTCAAAAGTTTCGAACGCTTATAAACATGGTGATCGTTTTCAAAGGCAGCATCCAGGCCGTATTGGTCAAACAAGGGAACCCAATGCTTTCTCATACTTTTACTGATGGGACTATTTAAACCGCCCTTCATGATTCCGTAAGCGGGAAAATGATAGAGCGCAAATAAGTGGGTACGATCCTTGCGAGAAGAGAGCGAGGATTGTAAAAATTCGACCTGACTTTCAATAGAATAGGTATGGGAGGAGTCGAGTATCACCACGGATAAATCTTCGAATAGATCGATGGTGTAATAGGATTTCAGTTTTTGTGGAAGTGGAAATAGGTTATAAAACATAGGAGCTTCCTTGGGAGTTTTACCATACCCGCCATTCACCTCATGGTTTCCAATCGCCACCACAAAAGGAATTGAATATCGGTCCTCGCTCACCGCATGGTCTGCGTACACCTCAATCCAGTCGAGCCACCGCTCCCACGACTGACCATTTGCATAAGCCAAGTCTCCTCCCAAGAGTGCAAAATGGGGAGACCTTGATGCCATCGCCTTCACTCCACCCTTGTGAAAATCGGGAGAATGCATCATATCCCCACCGGTCACAAAACTAATGCGATCCGGTCGTTTTGATGGTAAGGTTCGCGCACGAAATTCCTTATCGCCCAGAAATATTCGGTAACCTGTATTTGGACTCAAACCTGTAAGTTGAACCTGACAAACCTCCAATCCCGAGCCCTTGTAAAAAGAATGTCTTTTCACATTTGTAGATTGTGTATCTTTTTGATCAGCCTGCCCCCAAAGAAAAAGGGTTGGATCTTTATCTTTCACTAACCAAATCACATTCAGCGTGGTGGAAGGAGAGTCCGTCCAGGTAAAAAGAGCTTCCTCAATACCCTTAGCTCCCTTCAGGAAAAAAGAGAACAGGAGAGATGTAAATGTAAGGAGGATGGGCAAGGATAATTTCATAAGGTTTATTGGAGATTCAGAGATTGGGAGTCATTGTTCAATCCGGTTTTAAGGGAGGTTTCACAGATAAGTAAATTAATCACTTAAGCAATAAGCTTCGGTCCGTTTCTCTACCATAGCCCTTCACCTTCAGCTCATCCTGATGAACACTAATGATCGAGTAGGCATTATCTTCCGTCTCCACCATTCCCTTAAAGGTAAGGTAATGGATGCCGTCTTTTTGTCCATACTTCCCTTTGTGGTTGTGGCCATTGATGTATGCCTTCACACAGGAAAACTCTTCGAGTATTGAAATTACTTCCTTCGCATTCCATAAATTATGAGGATCTGCGGGATAAACCGGAAAGTGACAATACAAAATAACCTTCTCCCCTTTTGCTTCGGCTGTCTCTAAAATTTTTCGCATCCAAGCAACCTGTTTTTCCCCCCACCGCTCCATTCCACCTAGGAGAACGAATCTTATTCTCCCGATAATATATCTCTGCATCCTTATACTTAGGACTATTTTTAGGATAGGCATGAAAACTAACATCATTCCCGTCCAACACGATGAACCGCCAGTCTTCCACACAAAATTCATAGTATTTTGATTTCATACCCATTCGCTCAACTACCTTGCCTTTTAACTCGTCAGCCACTTCGAAATCATGATTTCCGAGAGCGTGATAAGCCGGCATTTGTAAGGATTGATAAATGGGTAGTACATTATCAAAACTTGAGTAGTCACGATCGATAAAATCTCCTAGGTGGATAACAAACTCGAGATCATGCTTGTTCAACTCGGCGACACATTCTTTTAGTTTTCCAGCGGAGGATGCATAATGTCTCGAACCACGATTAGGTCCCGCACAATATTGACAGTCAGCAATCGCACCAAACGAGAATTTATATTTGGTAGCATTCCTTTTTTGAGCAAGCCATGGACTCACTTTCTCAAACCATGCATCAGCATGGGCTTCCAACCCCGGTCCGCTAAAGTGAACCCCCTGTCCGTCACGCTCCCGCAATTTCCCTTTTAACTGATCAGTATCCGGGCCCTCCAGTGCTACTCCATTTTTCCACAGAGCAGCCTGAGCTGTGCGAACATTCGGGTCTGATTCATCACCCGGTACATGATAGGTGGCTTGTGCGACGAACCATGGAACATCCCATTCAAGGTCTTTTCGGGTCTTTAAAATTAATTGGGTAAGATACTTTTCATAAAGAGGACCGGAAAGTGTGCGTGTGGGATCTTTTTGATTGGCATCACTCTCTCCCTGATGCCAGAGCACGGCGCGAAAACCATTCTTTCCAAATACTTTCATACGCTCAATAAATCTGGGGTATATCTTCCCTAAACTTTCCCATTCGCCATCATTAATTTTTCGAACCTTGTTTTCAACGGTTGGAGGATTTGGAAACCTTGAGCCCTGAGGCAGCCATTCACGCACACTGGTTCCACCCTGCCCGTAGGCGATGATTCCAATGGGTAGGTTCAATTTCTTACTCAATGCATCACCGAGCAAAGGCATAATACTTCCACCCCTTCCACCGGCACCGGGTTGTGGATCCACAGCAAGTTGCCACATTTTATTTTCAAAGTCGAAGGCCGAAACTAATCCTGTTTGGGTCGCCTGTTTTTTCTCCCCGTAATTTCCTGAGTTCGATTGTCCAGCAACCAAAAAAATCTCGCCTACTCCAAACTGAACCACTTGCGATCGATTATCCGGATTTCCTGCTTCTCTTATTTCGAGGCCATACCAACCACCAGCAGGAACCGTAAGTCGGGATAAAAGATTTTGATTCTTCCATTCACCCGATAGCTTTTCCCAAGATCTATTTTTACCATTTAAAACAAGGCGATGCTCCAACTGAATTTCAGAAAGGGGGGTTTCTGGTGTGGACACTTGCACATCCACCCATCCATAATTTTGATCTTCCCGCTGAATGACCTGATACTGAACAGGTGCTTCCACCTTGAAGGTGAAATTATTTTCAGAAAGAGTATTTTCGGCAGTAGTAAATTTCCAGAAAACCGGAAATAACAATGCAAATGTTAAAACCCATTTCATTACATGGCTTCGAAATCAGACTCCTGAAAATCCTCTACTTCGGTAATCCAACGTTCTTGGACAAACGCATCATGGAGCGGATGATTGGAGTATGACCGAAAGTCTTCGTCGCTGTCGAAATGCATCGATAATCCAAAGGTAAGGGAATTCTTCGGGCTGACTTGGCGACGAATACGGAAGTTTTTCACCCCGGGTATTTCGGCAAGTTTTTTCAAGGCTGAGAGAAAATCTGTTTCCTCAGGAGAACCCATGGAATGCTTAAGGCGAAAGGTTACGGTGTGTTCCATAGAAAAGAAAAGTTACGGATGCTTGGTTGGCGAAGGATTGCTCATTCGACCACATGAATGGTGTGATCAATGCGTCCCTTGATCTCTTCTCCCTTGGCTGACTTGATATCGTAATCAATCTGAGCCATGTGAACCGGTTTTAAATTTGGAATATGTAAAGCCACTGTCTTTCCATCGTCCAGTAATTCCACTTTTTTCAATTCCAGTTCTTTTACTGGGATCTCTGGAGATCCATAATTGAAAGACCACTTTAAATTCCATGCTCCAAACTTAAACTGGGAAACGGAATTTGCAGCTTCAGGATCAAGGAATTCATAAAAGCCAATTTCAACGACATCCTTTTTTACCCTAATCGATTTTGGCAAATGAACGGGTTTATCGGTGTATCGAATACGATCCAATCCACCGTTTCCTTTGGCATTGGTTTGCCACCCCTTAAGCCCGGAAACATAAAGCTGCCCATCTCTTGAATTTATTCTGGCCCGCATTGCACTGCTTGATAGTTCCACCGGGATACGGGCGACCCCACCCTGCATCTGGCCATCTTTCTCTTCCTTAAGTACAACATACATTTTACTTTGACCGTAAGAGAGATGGAGTAATTGGTCCTTAAGTGGTCCCCATTTGCTACTGGTTACCCACGCCTGCCCGCCTCCGGAATTATCAATCCCACGCTTTTTACTCATCCATACCAAAGGCTTGGGAGCTTCACTGGGATCATGCTGAAAACCTTCGCGGGCATCCGCTTTATATTTTTTCCAATCCTTGTATTCAATTTCATACCCTGCGATCGGGGAACTTTTCAATTTTCGTTTCCCATGATAGGAATCAACCACCCCATTAAAACTTCCAGGCTTTACCCAATGCAGGGGTGCGCTCGGCACGAAAGATCCCTCATTATCCCCGGTGGTTACTTCTCCATTTGGCCCAACTCCAATTCCATTAGGTGCACGAAATCCACTTGCATAAATAGACATATCTTTACCATCGGGAGAAACTTTGATCACGGAGCCGTGCTGCTTACCCATTCTCTCAAACCCACGACCGCCTGCCCGTACCGGACAGCCCATTGCGAAGTAAAAATTTCCTTCGGGGTCGGTATGTAAATCAAAACAAAAGGCATGAAAGCCTTCAGTATTATCCCAGTCGTTATTGAAGTTTTCCAAGAAGTCGGCTTCGCCATCTCCATTGAAATCATGAAAACGGGTAATTTGATTATCTCCGACGGTGTAGATTTTTTCATTCACGATTTTCAGTCCGAGCGGTTCATGTAAACCGGTGGCAAATCGTTTCCAGGTTACCTTATCCAGTTTTTCATCAATATGGGAAACAATCCACACATCCCCATCCCAGGTACATACCGCCGCTGTCTTTCCGTCCTTAAAAAAATCAAAAGCACCGATTCGCATCTTGGGTTCATGTGGGTTATTAAAAGGAACCCCGATCTTGTCGACCACATAGGCATCAGTCTGATTATCCGAAAGTTCACTTTCGGCGGGGATGGGATCACCCCATTGAGCTGAGCCTCCCTGGGTAAGCTTGGATAAATCCTCAGCCTTTCCTGAAGCAGACTGAACGGCAGGCTGATAAGCCGGATCGCCTGCCCACATCGCAACCTTGAAATGACTATTTCCTTCGGGAACTTCGCAAAGTAAGAGGTTTTGCCAAATGTATAACTTTACCCCTTTTGAAGAATCAACTAATGAAAAATTACAGGCCCGCCCTTCCAGGGAAACGGTAAATGTCTGGTCTGTCTTCTCAATTTGTGAGTCATCATTCTCTGCCAGCAACATTACTGATGATTTAGGATTTTCGACCTGCATAGTTCTGGTCAGTGCTGTGAGTCCTTTTTGTTTAACAATTCCCGGCATATCCAAAACACTGCCCTCACCCACCGAGTAGCTAAAAATTGCCTTATCATCGTGAACATAATGCCCCTTAAAATGAGCCCAGTCTTTGGGCAAGGTTCCCATTCGGGGAAACGATTTGTAGGGCTGACGGCGTGGATCTTTCTTAATCATTTCCTTGGCCTTTGCCCAACCAGGAAGCATTCCGGTGCGGAAAAGATTGTAGCTCTCCTTGACGACTGCCGCTGCACCATGTGCTCCGGCAAAAGGCATTCCACTAGCCTTTAAGCTCTGATTATTCGTCCAGCCTAAGGAGTAGGACATCGTCTCGCTGTCAAAAACCATTCCGGCCCTTCGGTCTTCACCAAGGGGTACCAAGTGAGCCCTTGAAATAATGTAGCGAACTTTTTGCCTAACCTCATCAATTTGCCCAAGCAGTTTCGTCGCTTCCTTGGACAGATCATCGATGGGACTGCCTTCCAATTTTGGTAGAAGTTCAAATTCAGCAATTTGCACGGGTATCTTTCCATCTCCAACCAATTCCGGAAAAACGACCCGGTAAGTCGAAAAACTTTTTCCATTGGGAAATCTCATCGTTTTTAACTTCCCCCTACCCCTAGAAACCGGAATCGAACCACTCGCAATTTGAGTGAAATTCTTCCCGTCGTTGGAACCACTAAGAACAAAGCTTTTCGGATCTCTTTCCGGTGCATCGTTGGCGGATGTGATTGTGATTCCATTCACAATGGCGTTTTGAACCGTTATTTCCAGTCCGCTACCAGCCCCATCAAAATTGAGGTATTTCGTGGCCGGTTGATCATCGATTGCCAATAATGGTCTTTCTTTTTGGGGTGAATTCCCAGAGGTTCCTTTGATCGGGTCTGATGGTCGGCTCAGATCCATTGTTTTCAAATTGGATAAATCTTCCAATCCAATATTCGTAAATTCATTACCTCCCATTTCCCGTGCCTTTGCCAGTAGCTTTTTCTCACGCAGATACAATCTTTTAAAGCGATCGCTTGCATCCTCTGCTGGTGGCCAGGCCAAAACCGGAGCGGTCTCAATCGCAGTCGACACCACTGGGCCAAAACGATTTTTAAAATAACCCTCTGACGAGACTTCATTAGATGGTTTCTTTTCCACATAACCTTTCGCCAACTCTATCACCTGCTTAGCAATGTCATGAATCTCTTCATCTCCTAAATCTAAATGTCCCCCTTTGGCAGGCATCTTGACCAACGATTTGGAATCTGGGGGACTACCATGTGTAATAAATTTGATCACTCCCTGCATGTTGCCCGACTTCACAAGTTCCGAAGTCATCAGACTGGGGAACACGCCACCCACACCGTTCAAGTCCGGCCCGTGACAAGGTGCACAACGCTGGGTCAAAACTGGAGTAAGGGCACTAGGCACAGCAAAGGAAAAACTTACTGATAAAGCAAATGAAGTGAATAATGAAAAGGCTCTGGATAATACAGTCATAAATAAGTTTACTAAAAGAAAGTGGTTTGGTGGATTTGGGAAATAATAGGAAAGAAGAAAAGAGAGAGAATTAAATGATTTAGAATAAATTAAAAAATGAATTTATCGATACCGTAAAACCATAAACCTATAAATAAATTAGGAGGAGAAATCGTAAATTTCAGAATAATTATTAATCTATCATTATAATAATCTCCCTAAAAAAGACTATATTTGCCTATAAACTTTCTGTATCGTAAGTTGATTACCATCCGAATGAACGATTGTTTTTCTTTTGGAAACATTCCGAAACGAAGTCTTGGAGAACTGGATAACAGGTTCGGCTTGCCTATTGGTTTAGACAAACCTTAAAGCTTCAAGTCAAAATATAAATTTTCTTACATCCTTTCCATGATTAAAAACATCATCCATCTACTTATAATTTTTTTGTCCATCGCAACGATTCACTGCGAGGCAAAAAAAAATTCTCTTCATTGGTAACAGTTACACCTCACAATGCTCCCGTACCATTACTGATTTATTTAAAAACGAAAGCCCGGACTGGGAACTTACATTTCACACCAAGGGTGGAAAAGACCTTGCCTATCACCTCGCTGATCCGACCACCAAACCGATGATTCTCTCCCAAAAATGGGACTTGGTAATGTTACAGGAACAAAGCCAGAAATCCGGGTTAGGTGGAAAATCATCCAAGGGCTTCCAAGACACTGTAAGCTCGTTTTCCAAAATTATTCGAAAAAATGGATCCACTCCCTGCCTCTATTTGACCTGGGGAAGAAAAGCGGGAGATCAAAAGAATCCCAAAATTTATCCCAACTATCAAACCATGCAGAAAAAAATATCCGCCGCCTATTTCGAGGCGGGGAAGAAAAACCGGGCACGCATTCTCCCGGTCGGGCTGGCGTATTCAAAAATTAAACAGCAAGACCAGGCACTCTTTGAAAGCCTCTATAAAAAAGATGGCAGCCATCCCTCTGAAATCGGAGCCTATGTGGTTTCCTCTGTTTTCTGGGGTGGCCTAACCGGTAAAGATCCAACCACCATAAAATGGCGGGGCAGGATTGAAAAACCTAAAGCTGTCCGGCTCCGCCAGGCCGCCCGAGCCGCCCTCGAGAAGCTTAGTAAAAACTAAGGAGAACGACGGGGAGGAGGTGGACGCCCCCCTCTTTGATGCCCTGGTCCACCACGCAATTTTAAGGGCTCCGCTTTAAAGTATCGGGGAATGACCGGCCAGTCCTCGGTCAAAAAATAAGCATAGGTGCCCTTGGGGAATTCATCGGTCACCGTAAACCGGCCATTGCACATATCCAGGTCACCCGATCCTTTTATATATTGATAATCCTTACTAAATGCACCGTCGTACTTTCCACCGGGTGGATTCGGGCGCTCTCCTTTTTTTAACCGAAAACTACTGTTCATTTTTTGGATTTCTGATTTCGGATCTTTTGGATTCTTGTATCCGTACAAAGCATACACCGGATAGCCGTCCATGGCATATCCGACCAGAGGGGAATGTTCTTTCGCATTCACCCCCAGTTTCTTAAGCAACCCGGTCGGTAATCCATGGTAGTGATACGATCCATTAGGCTGAACATGGCCGTGGTTGGCATCCAGTCCGAGCAGGACGGATCCGCCCAGAGCCTCGTAATTCCAGTCCGCCCGCCGGTCTCCCATATAAAACTCCGCCGTACCCGGATCAAAAAGTACTCCGTTCACCGCAATCCCAAAGGGAGTATTCGGTGGGCCCCGGCCTGATTCGTTATGTAAAGAAATAGGCTGGCGGGCGGGGTTTTGATTGGTAGGAATTGAAAAATTATGGGCCTGTTCCTCCACTGAATTCGGATTGTGCCTGCTGGGGAATCGTCCGACCTTGTGCTTGGGGATTCCATTTGCCTCCACCTTAATTTCCTTTTTCAACTCCTTAAATTTACTGACGCTTTTCTGCACAAGTTTTTCAACCGCTGGATTTAATTTTAAATCACCGCTCTTCGTCACCGTATGCTTACGAACTGGCGGGCGACCACCCGGCCCGCGTGGCTGGCCAACCACCTGACAGGCGAAAAAGAGGAAGGTCAAAAAAGAAAGAATCCATCTCGTGTTTTTTCTCATGCTTATTAAAAACTCGGATTTAATAAAAAAGTTGCGCCCAGTTTCACAGTCCAAATTCAGAAAGCTTAATTTTTTGAAAAACCATATCCGCCACCGAGGACTCATATAAAACACCAATAGTCTGATCATCCACCATCGTGAGTGAACTATACGCCCCACCCTTTTGATCGAGCAGAATCGACTTGGACCAGCTTTTCCCCTGATCCAGGCTCATACGCACGGTCATCTTTTCCCTACGGTGCTTACTGTTTGGATTGGAAAAGAAAAGTACCCGCCTGCCTTCCGCTAAATCATGGGAAATCAGACTGGCCATACAGACCGGTTCGGGCAGAGCTCCATGATCGGAAGAATGTACCGCCCACGACGCACCCAAGTTCTTGGTTACACTGACCGCCCGTCCATTGGTTTTTGATTTATCGGAACGATTTCGGTTATCCCGCATATTTAAGATCAGCGAACCGTCACTCAGTTCAACCACCGCACACTCGGTCGTGTTGTCCCGGGCATGTTTCGAAACCGTCCAATTTTCCCCACGATCCACGCTCCACATTAAGTTGGAAAACGGCAGACCGTTGGCATCCCGCCCCTGCGTGGGTATCACCAGCGTGCCATCCAGTAATGTGATTCCATTCCCCGGGGCAGGGGCAAACAAATGCCATTGGGGATCCTTTAATCTCTGGGTCCAGTTATCCGGTTCGCCCCAGGTCACTCCATCATCCGTTGAACGGACGATCATAAACTGGGAAGATTTATGAATTGAATGACCCGGTTCCGACCCCTTTCCCCGCCACTGGTGCGTATTCGGCTTTCCGTGTGTCCAGACCGCCGAAACAAAAATCTCGCCCGTCTTTCGATCCACCAAAATATTGGGGTCGGAACATCCATTTTGATCCTCGGGTAGACCGCCAAACTTTTTCATATCCATAATGGGAACGGGGAGTGCCCAGGTCTCTCCTCCATCCGTTGAGCGAGACAGTCCAATATCCATGTGACCCTGCAAATCCCGTCGACTTTTATACCTCATGTCGTAAACCGCCAACAGGGTGCCCTTGTTCGTGGTGGCTATCGCCGGAATCCGAAAGGTATGACAGTTAAACTGTCCCTGCTTATGAATAATGGTTACTTTTCGGTTTTCAGAAAAGCAGGACAGTATTGGAATCAGACAGATTAGAAAATGTATAGAAAATTTCATCGTTTATTTTCCCCTTACCTGATGAAATACTTCCTCACTCTGAAAGGTTAATACTTTCGGGGTGGGTACCAAGAAAGGTGAGATAATTTCCAAGTTCATGATCCTGAGTTTTTCTAAGAAAATTTACCATTTTTGTGCGGAATTCCTTCAGCACATGACTAGAATTTTTCTTGTCCGCTAAATTATTTAAACAACCGGGATCTTTCCTCAAATCGTACAACTCCTCTCCGATACGATGAGTAATAAAATTCAACCGGTCTGTGTACTGTGCGCTGCCCTCGCTATTTGTCCTGAGAAAATTTGCGAACTCACCCAGCATTGAGCGGGGCAGACTCGCATTTCCATCCGACCAACCGTTCCAAATATAGTTAAAATCAATGCTGCTTAGAGCCCGTGATGGGCGATATTGCTCCTCCATCTTGTATAAATCAGGAGAATACGATGCAATCGTACGATCCCGTTCCGCATCATTATTCATATAATTGAAACAGGAAAATGCCTCCGTTCGCTCCCAGTGCGATCCTTCCTCACACAGCAAAGAAAGAAATGATCTTCCATCCACTCCTTCCATTGGTGGTAGTCCGCATATCTCTGCAACCGTGGGAGCAAGATCAACCACCGATACAAGTGATTTTCTGTTATACTGTGCTGGTTCGATCTTATCAGGCCAACGGATAATCAAAGGTGTTTTGGTACCGGCGGGGTAAAGTGACCACTTGCTCATGTCCCAGGCTAATCCATGATCGGAGAGGAAAATAACAACCGTGTTTTGATCCAATCCAGTCTCTTCCAAAGCATGTAACAGTTTACCTACAACCTGATCCATGCGATTGACTGAATCGTAATACTTGGCTAATTCATTTCGTAAGAAAGGGATCTCAGGATAGGATGCAGGAATTGGGCAATCCTTGGGGTCAAACTGCGTCAATGGATCCGGATAGGGTTTGCCATTTTCCAAAGGTCGCCATTGAGCCGGGCCCATCATTGCTTTAATCCAAGCATTTGTCTCGTCCCGATGGCGAGCCCAGAAACGATGTGGGTCATGAGCGTTTGCGGAAAGAAAGAAAGGTTTATTCTCTTTCTTCGCTTGATCCATAAACTCTCGGGCAAAAGTAAAATATTTTTCAGGATTTCGCCCCATACCTGTATCCTCATTGCTACCCGCAGGGGAAGTACTGAAAGAGCACCAGTCCGTACCATGTTTCCCGATTAATCCGGTCAGATATCCAAAATCATGCAGAACAGAAGTAATCGATTTCTTTACCGGATTGCGATTCAACTCATGCCACCAGCGTGGAGGTTGTTGCCCGTGCCCTAAATACCCTGTTCGATGGGGAAACTGCCCGGTGTATAGAGCATAACGCGAAGGGCCGCATATTGGAGTGGCTATGTGGCAGTTCTCGATCAGAATTCCTTCGCCGGCCAGTTTATCCAGATGTGGAGAAATGCCAGTCAACGAATTTCCCGTGCATCCGAGAGAGTTCCACCCCAAATCATCCGCTGTAATTAAAAGTATGTTTGGAACATTTTTTAATTTAGCCCCAGAAGGTATTAGAAAGCAGAAGGCAAAAAAGAAATAGGAAAGTAAAATTTTCACCTATTTCTTTTCCGATAAAAGCACCCTGCCGCACAAGCAAAATATATACTTTTTTCTACCTTAGTACCCAATCTCCTTAATGAGCTCACCAAACAAAATAAGATGGGACTATGAAAGTAAATTTGTACTCACGGAAGTATCGGATCTGACAAGGGGACTTTCCATGGAAATATTTTAATAGTTAAATGTCCTAAATTTTGATCTTTTCGATATTTGGCTTATAGTTTATATTTCAATTTATGTCTCTCAAATCAGAAAATAAATACAATGTTCCCGGACTGGATCGGGCACTTACCATAATCGAACTTCTTAATGAACGTACGGAAGGATTATCTGTTAATGAAGTCGCCGCTTATTTGAAATTACCAGTTAACAGTGTCTATCGTATTATGACGACACTTGAGCGCAGGCGATATATTCAAAAGAGTAAAGGCGAGGCAAGGTATAACTTATCTGAAAAACTTTTGCAGTTAACCACCCCCGTAACGGGTGATCCTTCCTTCCTCGAAACTGTTATTCCTCACTTATATGAGTTACGCGATCAAACTAAGGAAAGCCTGCTTGCCGGAGTAATATTAGGAAACGAGGGAATCGTACTCGAGCAGATTGACGGAGTACATAATTTTAGTTTCCGGGTGAACCCCGGTCTTCGATTCCCCCTTCATACCTCAGCACCCGGTAAAGCATATCTTGCCGATTTAGATGAAAAAAATAGAAACAGAATCATTTCCGGTCTTACCCTTACCCGATTTACTAAAAATACACTGACAAGTCCGGAAAAACTAATCGATGAATGCAAAAGAATTAAAAAGCTTGGTTATGCTGTGGACAACGAAGAGGAAATGGATGGGCAAATTTGCATTGGCTCCGTAGTTAAAAATAAAAAAAGTGAAATTGCCGGTGCAATTTGGCTGGTCGCTCCCACTTCCCGTATGAATCAGGAGAGAATTAATAAAACAGGTTGTTTAATACATCAAACAGCCAATTCAATTTCAACTGCGCTTGGCTACCTTTCCTTACAGGTAGCCTAAGTACATGTTGCCCAGAAAAAAAACATAAATATGATTTAAATGTGATAATGCCCAACTTTTTCCAAATATTTTCTGTGTATATTAAGTCAATGGCATGGACTCTTTTCTTTTTGGCATTTCATTCTCATGCTGAGGATGATTTTTCTTTTTGGAAGGAAGACATCAAGCCTCTTTTGGAACAGAACTGCTGGAAATGTCATGGAGCGGACAAAGTACGGGCGGAGCTTGTGCTGACCACAAGAGAGGGAGTACTTGCCGGAGGTGAAGTCGGGCCGGCTGTGGACTTGGAAAATCCTTCGGCAAGCCTAATGCTTCAAATGGTATCCTACAAAGATGAGGATCATCAGATGCCCCCGATCGGAAAACTGTCTCCGGAAAAAATTGATGCACTGGGGAAATGGATTGAAATGGGACTACCCTTCCCCAAGGAAGACGAGATTGAACCCAAAAATGCCCACAGCCAAGCCAGCACCACCGAAGTTAATGAAACAACGAAATCTCACTGGGCATACACAAAACCAATCGCTGACCATATTCCAAATTTGCCTGAACATACGAATCCGATCGATCGATTCATTCGTGCTAAACTTGACGAACAAAATTTGCCGGCCAATCCACAAGCTGAGGACCATACGCTCATTCGGCGAATGTATTATGATTTAATCGGACTCCCCCCCACCCCCGAAGAAGTTGATGCATATGTTTCTGACAAAGAACCAACTAAATTCAACAAACTAGTAGACCAACTCCTCTCCTCTCCCCATTACGGAGAAAAATGGGGAAGGCATTGGCTTGATCTCGTCCGCTATGCCGAAACCAATGGGTATGAAAGGGATGGAAACAAACCGCAGGCATGGCGCTACCGGGATTATGTGATTAATTCGTTTAATCAAAACACACCCTATGACCAGTTCATTTTGGAACAACTTGCCGGGGACGAAATTGAAAACCCAAGTGCCGCAGCAATCACTGCGACCGGATTTCACCGACTGGGAATTTGGGACGATGAACCCGCCGACCGGGTGCTCGCCCGCTATGATTACCTGGACGATATTGTGCGGACCACCACCGAAGTCTTCCTTGGGATGACCGTCGGATGTGCAAGGTGTCACGATCACAAAATTGATCCAATCCCAACCAAGGACTATTATTCCATGTTAGCGTTTTTTGCCAACATTACACCTCATGGTAAACGGGAAACAAACATAGTGGAGGTCAAAGATTCTATTGGGAATATCACTTACCAGAATGAAATTGAGGTATGGAACAGACAAAGGAATCATTTACAGAAGCAAATTGTTGATTTTGAAGAGAAATTCCTCGCCAAATACGATAGGGATGAGTCCGTTCTTAAAACAGAAAAAATACGGTCTAAACCAGTCATACTACTTCAAAATGCAACCGGTAAAGGTAGCCAATGGAGTTATTTGGAAAGACTCCCTCCTTCTGATTGGATTGAGGTTGGGTTTGATGATAAGGATTGGAAAAGAGGCATGGGCGGTTTTGGGACTAAGCAAACTCCGGGTTCCCAAGTTCGCACCGTTTGGAATAGCAAAGATATATGGATGAGAACCACCTTCCGGCTGGCAGCCATTCCTAAAGCCTTACGGATGACCCTTCATCATGATGAGGATGTAGAGGTATACCTGAACGGTAAACTCGTTTTTCAAAATACTGGTCATGTGTCTAAGTACCAGACGCATGATATTAGCCGTGAAAGTACTGATGTGCTTCAAACAGGAAAAAATGTGATCGCTGTACACTGCCGACAAACCGTGGGCGGACAATTTATCGACCTTGGGCTCGAATGTTTTGAAGAAGCAGTTGATCTTGTCGGACTAATTCGCAAACACGCCAACAAATTGATGGGAGATGGACCACATAAGCAATATAAAGCAAGAATTCGAGACCTTGAAAGGCACCTACCCACAAAACCTAAATCTGACTACTATAAAGTGCTTGCGGTCGGAGAGCATGGTGAGCGGGTAACGAAAATTCTTCGCCGAGGAAACCCTGCTCTCGAAGGGGAGGAAGTTTTTCCCGCTTTTCCCGCAGTGCTAAGCCCACCGGAACCAGTCATACAAAAGCTTACAAAATCATCCGGAAGAAGAACCGCCCTGGCCAAGTGGATTGGTTCCAAAGATAATCCGATATCTGCGCGGGTGATGGTCAACCGAATTTGGCAATACCATTTTGGTCGGGGGATTGTTGAGAGTTCAAGTGATTTTGGGTTTCAGGGGACACCTCCGACACATCTTAATTTACTCAATTGGTTGGCTGTTCAATTTATGGATTCCGGATGGGATATTAAAAAAATGCATAGCTTAATTATGAGCTCCGATGCTTATAAAAGATCCTCCAAACCCAACGATCTTGCCCTCGCACAGGATCCATTAAATCAATCGTTTTGGCGTTATGATATGAGAAGATTGACTTCGGAGGAGGTGCGTGACTCCGTTTTAAATGCCTGCGGTACTATTAACCTGGAAATGGGAGGGCAAAGTGTGACACCTCCGGTACCCGATATTATCCTGGCAGGTTCTTCAGTAAAAGGAAAAGGCTGGGGTTCCTGCACGCCCGAACAAGCCAACCGAAGAAGCGTCTATGTAAAGGTGATGCGCTCCATGCAAATGCCTTTGCTCATTAACCACGATATGGCAGATACCGACTCCACCTGCCCGGTCCGCTTTAACACCACGGTTCCCACTCAGGCTCTGAATATGCTAAACGGTAAATTTATGAATGACTCTGCCAAGTCATTTGCGAACCGACTGCGAGCGGAAGCAGGGAAAGAACCGAACAAGCAAGTTGAACACGCATTAAAACTGGTTTTTTCCCGCAGTCCCCATAAAAATGAAATTAATGCCGGTGTGGAGATGATGAACAACATGAAGAATAAATTTAGTCTTTCGGAAGAGGAAGCCCTGGATCGCTTCGCCCTGTTAGCTTTAAACCTGAATGAATTTGTATACCTCGATTAACTATGAACGAAAAACCAGAAAACACATTTTGTAACCGTACACACCGAAGAGAATTCCTAAAGGATATAGGAGGAGGATTTGCCTCGCTCGGATTGACTGGAATGCTTGCCCAGGACGGATTCTTTGCAAACAAGGCAATGGCGAGTAGTGCATCATCCTATGTGAATCCACTCGCTCCCAAAAACTCGGCTTTTCCGGGAAAAGCGAAGTCGGTTATCTTCCTGTTCATGTACGGTGGTCCGAGCCAGGTGGATACCTTTGACTACAAACCCAACCTCTATCCATTGGATGGAAAAACAATCCAAGTGAAAACTTTTGGACGTGGTGGAAAAAGAAATGAAAGCCGGGTGGTGGGTCCAAAGTGGAAATTCAAACCTTATGGGGAATGTGGCAAGTATGTATCCGACCTTTTTCCTCATGTCGGGTCCTGTGTAGACGATATTGCTTTTTTGCATTCTATGAAAGCGGAATCCCCAATCCATGGATCCGCCATGCTGATGATGAATGCAGGCAACCTTCTTTCCGGGCACCCTTCCCTTGGATCCTGGGTAAACTACGGACTGGGCAGTGTGAATGAAAACCTGCCAGGCTATGTCGTCATGCTGGATAAAACCGGGGGACCGATTAGTGGAGCCAAAAACTGGTCCAGTGGATACATGCCAGCCAGCTATCAGGGAACGGTACTTCGCTCCCAAGGATCTCCCATCCTTGACCTGGAGAACTCACATGGAATACCCCGTTCGCAACAGCGTACCATGCTTGATCACTTGCGAACAATGAATGAAGGTCATCTTTCAGAACGATACGACAACACAAATCTAGCCGCACGGGTGGCATCGTATGAACTTGCCTACAAAATGCAGGCATCCGCTCCAGAAGCGGTCGATGTGGACAGGGAACCAGCTTATATTAAAGATCTATACGGCATGGACGGAACCAACACCGAAGACTTTGGTAGAAAATGCCTCCTCGCAAGAAGGCTGGTTGAGCGCGGAGTACGATTTATCCAAATTTATTCAGGCGGTCACCATAACGACAATAATTGGGATGCCCATGGCGACCTGGTTAAAAACCATTCCTACCATGCCGGAAATACTGATAAACCCATTGCCGGTTTGCTGAAGGACTTAAAACAAAGAGGACTTTTGGATGAGACTTTAGTAGTATGGGGAGGAGAATTTGGCCGCCAACCCACGGCTGAGTATGCCAGCGGCACCGGACGGGACCATAATTCCTGGGGTTTCACCATGTGGATGGCTGGTGGCGGTATTAAAGGAGGAGTGAGTGTCGGAGAAACGGATGAACTCGGTAGTCAGGCAGTGACCGACCGTTTTCATGTTCGCAGGTTACATGCAACGATTTTAAATCAGCTGGGGCTCGACCCCAATAATCTTTCCTACTTCCACGGTGGATTGGACAAAAGCCTGGTGGGCGTAGAGGGCGCGGACCCAATCCACCAAGTAATGGCATAAGCGGAAGAGCCTTTTTTAAAAGTTAGTTTCACTTGTGGTTCCTGCCCTTTTAAGGCAGACCTATTCTAGTTACCATTTTAACTTTATGAAACCACTGCTCATTGACACACCATTTCAAGAATGGAATATAAAAGGACTTCCTGTTTATCGAAACAAACAAATTAGGAAGTGGATTTACGAAAAGGGAATACTGGACTTTGAGGAAATGAGCAATCTTCCACTGGAAGTGAGAAAAGATTTAGGCAATGAGTGGGATCTTAGGCCAATGGAACTGGTTAGGGTCCAGGGATCCCAAGACACCACGCAAAAATTTCTTTTAAAGTTACGGGATGGTCAATTAATCGAAAGTGTTCTCATTCCTGCCACTCAAGGAACAAAGGGCATACGTGCTTCGCGCCTGACACTTTGTGTATCCACACAAGTCGGATGCGGTTTGGGATGTAAATTCTGCGCCAGCGGTTTGGACGGATTAAAGAGAAATTTATCAACGGGAGAAATTATAGGCCAAATTCTGCTTGCACGATCCAAGGCAAAACGGAGAGTTGATAATCTGGTATTCATGGGAATGGGGGAACCACTCGCCAACTTGCCCGCCATGATCCCCGCCCTCGATCAAATACTGTCTCCTGAGGGTTTGGGCATTGGAGCGAGACATATTACCCTATCCACCAGTGGCTTAGCACCTAAGATTATTGAACTTTCCAAATATCCCGCACAGATTAGGTTGGCGATATCTTTGCACGGCGGAGACAACAGGACGCGGGAACAAATCATGCCAATCAATAAACGCTATCCGATTGAAGAACTGATTTCAGCATGCGAGAAGTTTATTGAGGAGAGAAAAAAAATGATTACCTTGGAATACATTTTGATCAAAGGCGTAAATGACGATCTCGGTCAGGCTTCACTACTTGCAAAACATGCGAAACGACTCAATGCGAAGGTCAATCTGATTCCTTACAATAATGTGGACGGATTGGAGTGGGAAAGGCCGGAAATTTCGCACATTCATTCATTTCATAAACTCGTCGAAAAAGAAAAGGCTCCGCGCGTGACCTTGCGAATGGAAAAAGGCCACGATATTGCCGCGGCTTGCGGTCAATTGAGATTAAAAGAGAAAAAGACCCAGAATTTAAAAATGTTTGCCGGGCAAAAAGATTGAGGGTTCAGTGGGCTCTATTTTTTTCCCTTAAAGAGAGAGCGTAAACCTTCTTTTTTTTCTGTCTTGGAGGGATTGGCGGAATCACTCTTGGATTTAATTGCTGTTGCTTCTTCTTTGGTTACCCACATGTGTACATGAGCCTTCTCCACAGTAAGCACATAATTTCGATTGAGAGTAAAACCGTAAGTTTTGAACATCAATTGATTATTATCATTTAATTTTTTCTGCAATGAATTCAATTGCTTTTGCAGTTCATCATGCTCGTCTTTGTCCTGTACCTTTTCCAATTTACTCAAAATCTGCACCGCAAGGGCTCTTTGCTGCTGGACGAGTTGAACATTTTTCTGGAATTCCTTGTTGGCTTCGATCGTGTTAAGAGAAGCAACCTTTACCAGTTCAAGATCTTGGTCATTGTCTTTATTTTGCCCGTACAAAGGAAAAAAAGAAGCCAGCGTTATCAAAAGAATTGTTATGTTTTGAGGTGTATACATGGTGGTTTTATAGATAATAATTTTATGTGGTGCAATCCGGAAAAGGGTTAATCAAGAGTCCTTAATTGAAGGTCCCTTATTTCCCCGGTTGTTGTGTAAGTGCAGATACCCAGTGGCACAGACATTTCAATCTCACCGTAACGCATACCCACCCTCCTTCCTTCGACATCACAGTCAATAACCTTTTGCTGGTCGATCCATACCCGAAGATTTTTATCAGTAACCTGGAGTTTGATATCATACCATTTCTTTTCCTCAAAAATGAAAGCGTCACCCGTTTCATTTTCAGATGCGTCAAAATCATCAATACTTGAAATTCCGATCAGTGCACCTCCCCATCCGCCAAGAATTAGGGTCGCATGAGATTCTTTAAACGGGAAAGTTAATCCGCAGAAAAAATCACTCCCTTGAGTGCGACGTGCCCCCAAACTGATCTCATAATTTACCTTGGGTAGTTTAATTTGATTTTTCCAGTGAATTCCGGTCAATTCCGCACCCATTTCCAAAATAAGACTGCCATTACTGTCGATCTCGATTTCGCCCCGACCCGCATAGTCTGTAATCAACCAATTATCCAAGGACGAACCGTCAAACAAATGAATGATAGAAGAAGATTTCTCCTCAACCGGTGCATGACTCTTTTCAGGGAGGCACCCCAGCAGAAAGAATAGTGGCGAAAGAAAAATTAGCTTGTTCATAGATATAAAAATATAAATTTAAAGACTTTTAATCCCTAGTTTTGATTTCTAAGATGAAAATTCAACCTTTAAGCATAAGTAATGCAGAAATTTACTCGCAGGTTTAAAACCAAAAAGACAAGGGCGAACAGTCTGACAAAGTCTAGGGTTTTGGTCTTTCAATGATTTCCACCTCGTACCCATCAGGAGCATCCACGAACGCAAACACAGATCCGGAAGAGCTTTGGGTGGGACCATCACTTAGAATAACACCGACCTGTGCAATATGCTTTTGAAAGTTCTGCATGCTCTCAACCTCAAAGGCAAGGTGCATTAAATCTTCCTGAACCACAACGGGACCGGAGCCTGGAAAAAAGGTTAATTCTATTTCCTCATCGCTATTCGGTACGCTCAGAAAGACTAACTTGGACCCGCGGGGGGATTCGTGGCGGCGCGAAACTTCAAGCCCGAAAACAGATTGAAAAAATTGAACCGTTTCATCAAGATTACTCACCCGCAATCGTGTATGAAGGAACTTGCTCACTACAGAACTCATTTTAAAAACCGAGCCTTCCCTTAGAACGAGAAAGTTACTTTGTTAACTCCAGCTTCGGAACAGGCATTGAGCACGCTGATCGCAGACTGGTGCTCTGCAATTCCGGAAGATTCAATCTGCACCTTTAGTTCTGCTTCAGCCTTTGTTTTAGCCCCTGAACTGATCAGTTGGTCACGCATGCCCTTTTGCACTTTTAAATTAGACACTAGATCAGGCATTTCGAAATCCAATCCATCTTCAATCTCCGAACCATTTAAATAAACTTCTCCGGTATCTCCTATTTTTACGTTCAACATGTCCATCGGAGTAATATCACTGCTCTGAGGTTTCCCGGGCAGTTGAATCGATAACTCGGCTTCCGGTTGCTTGAGCATGGTGGTGACCATGAAATAAATAAGAAGAAGAAATGTAACATCAATCATCGGAGTAAGGTCTACTTCATCCTCCTCACCTAAAATTTTACTGAGTGCTTCCATTTGATCAGGTGCCCACTTGCCAAGTTCCGAAAATAATGTCTGCCTGTCCGGCGTTTCCGATTACTTTCATTACATCCTGAACCACAGCATGAGTCACTTTCGGATGAACGCGTAAAAACACTTTCCAGTCAGGATGCCTGCGCACCGCGGTTGCAATCGCTTCCAAATCAATTTCCTGTTCTCCCCAGTAAAATTTCTGCCCCACAGGAGTGTCATCGATACTAATAATAGTACGGGGTGGAGGTTGCTCTTTTACGCTTGAATTACCGGCAACGGGGAGAGCCGAGAGTTCAATATACTGTTCAGACATTCTTTGGGCGACCACCATGAAAAAAACAATCAGTAGAAAAACCACATCAATCATGGGAGTTAAATCAGGGGAGTCGTTGGACTCAGGTGGTTTATATCCACTCATTAACCGAAGAAAATTATATTCAAATTAAGCGGGAGGCATTGGTGGCGCATCTGGGGCTGGCATTCCCTCAACCGGAGCCTCTTCATAATATTCCTCACCTGCTTCACCACCCTCTGAAAATCCGCCTCTGGCTGCTCGTACCAGGGTGAAGACCATTTCTCCTGCGACTCGGTTTACTTCCGCCACAATGGTTCCGAATTTTGTTTTATAAATGAAATAGGAAATGAGAGTGGGAATCGCAACCACCAGACCGGAAGCGGTTGTCCATAACGCACTACCAATATTTCCGGCCATTTTTTGACTCGACTCTCCGCCCATTCCCGAGCTTTGCAAAACTTGGAATGCCCCAATCATACCGGTAACAGTACCAAGAAGACCAACCATTGGAGCAATTGAGCCAACGGTGTTCAACAGGTTTATCCAGGTAAAAGGCTTGGCTAACTCTAAACCGGAAGTTTCTTCCAGTCCTTTTTCAATGGATTCAATATCCAATTCATCATCCTGAATCCGGGCAAGTCCTCCTTTTAAAACTGCAGTAACCGGAAGCTTATATTGTTCACATAGAGCCATCGCCCCCTCCACATTAAGATTTTGCAGTTCCTGCATGATTGGCTGGACGACATCGTCTTTGACAAAGGCTTTTTTACGAATGGCAATGCCATTGTAAATGATCAAGGTGAAGCCCGCTAAAATTAAAATGATAAAAGGAACAAGGAAGGGTCCAAGATTATCGACCAGGGCGGAACCAAAACCCTTTTGTTGCGCTTGAGCCACGTGAGCGAAAAAATTTGGAGACAAACTGGAAAACAATATTCCAATTATGCTGAATTTACGGATTAAGCCTGATTTCATAATTTTAATTGATTGATATGCTTAGGATTACTTGTAAGGGAAGATGGGTCAAGTGTAGGATTTATTTAAGAAGCCGGCAGGGCATCCAAGCGTTTTTTACTTTCCACTGCCCACTTTGAGCCCTTGTAGAAAATAGAAACTTGTTTATATACATTTATCGCCGCTTCATTAAGACTTAATTTTTCGTAGGCGTCGCCCGCCATCAGGAGTGATTCGGGTAGCCAATCCAAACCCACCCGGGCACTTACAATACCCTCGGTGACCTCCAAAACGGACTGACGATAGAATTCGGCTGCTTTTAATTCATTACCCCCCTGTTCGAATTGGCGGGCATACTGAACACGAAGGAGAGCCCTGATTAACTTGTAGAGAGAATATTCATTGGTTTGACGAGCAGGAGGTTTCTCATCCAACTTCTTCACTGCCTGCATGGCGGTGTTGAAAATTTTTCCCGCGGGAGCTTTGTATCGTGCATCTTTAAGTGCCGCTTTTGAATAGGACTCATAGAGCTTAATGTAACAATATATCGGCCAAATCTCGACGAGTTTTGCGTAGGGACTGCCGGGAGATTTCATCACAATCGGACCCAGTCGAGCATACTCGGAAATCGCATCATTATAAAGGCCTTGTATACGTAAAGAATCGGCTAGCTTCAAATAGGAGGCATGATCCGCACTGTTATTTCTTATGGTGACTTTTTGCAACAGTGCCCGGGCAGTTTTGGCGGACTTTGAATTCGCCCGAATCATCTTGCTTGCAAGTTCCAGGGAAGCCTCAGAAAAATCACGGTATCCAAAAGAATCAAGTTTGTTTAAATTGAGCCTTGAAAGAAGATAAAATGCCTCATTGAACTGTTCCATCGCAATCAGTGCCTTGGCATAAATTAAGCAATTATCATGAATGGCAAAGTACTGCTGTGGAATATCAAGAAAGCGAAGGGCTTTATACATAACCGGTCTTATGCCTGGTAAAAGTTCCTTGCTGTACTGTTCGTTTGAGAACATCTTCAGCGTTTTAATGGCATCCGCTGGCCAGTCGTAAACAAATCCTTTAATGTTCTGTTTCTGAAGACCACGCAGTTCCAACTGCATTCTGCCCGCTCCCTCCATTTGGGCATAAATAATTCCCTTTTGTCCGTCCACACCTAGCAAACTTCCTGGTTTCCCTGCATTACCGACATAAATCTTGACCGGTAATGAACCAGAATGAATCTTAAAGTAATCCTGTGCTTCCTGGGCAAATGAAAACAAATTTCCAAATAAGAAAAAGACTATAACCACATTTGAAATTCTACTTTTTTTCATTTGAGAAACTTTCTTTGCCAATCAACAAATTGTTTTTCCACTTTCCTCATTTGATCAGAATCTCCGGTATTTTCATAACAGCGGATTGCCTGCTCGAATGACTTCGACGCCCATTTTGTGGCACTTGGAAAATTCAGGGTTGTATCTAAATAATAGTAAGCAGCACCAGCATAGTCCCGGATCGCTCGCTTGCACTCCCCCATCATAAAAGATGACTGTGCCCGCTGCTCCAGGCTGGTATCCGTATCTCCCCGCACTTCCTCGAAAGATGAATTTGCACGATCGAACAAACTTTGATCTTTCGTGCTTTGTCCGACCTCATAAAGCGACTCACCCAATCGGATACGGGCGTCATTTGCCATATCGTGCCATGATGAATTGGAGAGTGCTGATTCATAGTGTGAGACCGCGGTTTGGTAGTCTCGTTCTTTTTGCTTGGCCTGTCCTAAAATATAAAATGCATCAAAGAGAAATTCTCCGCCTGTATCTCCAAACACACTCACCAGACGTTCCATCGCAGCAATTGCGTCCTCAACTGCATTTTGAGCAAGCAGTTTTTCGGCCATCCACACTAAAACCCCGGGACTGGCTGCAGGGAAATCACTTTTCTGTGGGTTGTAAGTCCCTCCAGATGTTGAGCCCACTCTATCCAAAATTGCTCGCATACGAAGTTCAAGTGGTTTGTTTTCGTTGTCTTTTGCATCCTGCAGTAGTTTCGAAAAGGCGACCGCTGGAGAAATTTCAGATGGAAAACCCTGTTGGAAGGCACGATATTTCTTCAGGTAACCTTTAAACTTCGCAATGATGGTGGGATTTGAAAAAATCGCACCCCTTGATTTGACGACATCGCTGTAAATATCAGGATCCATACCCTCATAGGAAGAGGAGAGGAAAGGGAGGAGTTTTTTTCGGTCATTAAGAATTTCCTCAACCGTTCCGGATATTGTATCTTCGATTCCCTTACGGTCTCGATAAGTAAAAGTGACCGCCTGAGCAGGATTTTGCAGCTTTTCCAAAAGATCAAGGGTTCTACCATACAGTTTGTCGTACTCTTCGTACTTCTCAATATACTTTTTTAATATACCATCCACACCCACATTACTGGGATCATTTCCGTATTTTTCTATATCCTTAAAGTAGAGGTTGAGCATGGCGGAAGGTCTGCCCAGCATTTCGTTCGCAAAGCCAATTTTTTCGGTCGCTTCAGAAATTCTCGCACCTTCCGAGTTACCAAATTTTTCAGAGTAGTCCGCAAACAGGCTTTCCATATTGGAATAGTACACATGGGAAGCCACTTCAAATAATTCTCCGTAATCAATTGCTTTATCACCATTCAAATCAAAATCAGAGAAAGACCTACTGGATTGAATGCCGATCATTGAAAACTCTTTGGACTGTAATACTTCATCTTTATTTTTATCAAAAGTAAGGTAATGATCCACGATACCTTCAGGATTTTCAGCGACCCTTTCAATCAGTCCGCCTTCGTTAAAAGTGGCATCGGTGATCAGCCGGATTTCCTGAGTCTTTTCACGAACAAAACCGTAGTTGGTTTGCGCGTCCTTAATCTGAGTGAAAGTGGGTTGCTCATCCGGCTTTACATCACTGATCGAGAGATCACCAAGACTGAGGTAAGCTTCAGCAACCATCTTGTCTTCCGGGAATTCCTTGACAAATTGCTGAAATAAACGAATTGCATTCGGGTTATCGGTTGAACCCTGATAAGCAACCGCTAACCTGAAAAGCGCATCCTTGGCAAATTCTTCATCAGGAAAATGGCGGGCTTTTCCACCTTCACTCCATTTATCGTTAATTGATTCCTTACCGGAAGAAACCGTTTTACCACCACCAGCCTTATCGGAAATTTTCCATATTGATCCATTGAACCACATAAAGAAGCCCTCCCCATTGGCATAGACTGGTTTTCCATTTTTCTCTTCGGCAGTGGGTAAATACACGCCGTTTGGGTTGGGTAAAACTTCGGGTTCAGGTTCCTTCTCTTCAATCTCCCTGGCTGCGGGAAGTGCTTCAACGGGGGCCTCCGATTGCTCCGAACTGACATCCACTGGAGTTTCGGGTGCAACCTCAGTTTCGTCTCCCCCACATGACACAAAAAAAGAAAGGAGGGACAGAAAAAAAACAGGATGCCCCAGAAATAAATTATTTCTATTCATCCCCAATTCCCTCTTCATCTTGGTAAGCGGAACCTCCAACCGGAAGACCTTCCACATTTACTCCCACAACCGCACCGAGCAGTGGTTTTGCGTCCTCAAACTTTCCGGATGCAAGCAACGCCAAACCACTCATGTAATGGGCAGTGGGCATAGCCGGGCTGTTATTGAACTCAACCCGGTTAACATACCCTTTCGAGCGGTTCATTGCACCATTTTCAAACCCGGCAAACTTCTCCAATAAACCATCAAATTTTCTGCGTTTAAAAAATACAGATCCCATCATTCCCACAAAATCCTTGGCGTATTTATGCTCGGGCATTATTTCGATAAAGTCATCACAAAGGGCAAAAAAGCGTTCATAATATTCGAGTGATTTAACCCTCGCTTTTTCCGCCCTGTCTTTATCAGCTGTACCCATAGCGGACTGAAGGCTAACCGCAACTTTCTGAAGTGTTTCCGCTTCCTGCCTGTATGCATTTGCCATAATGAAAGTGACATCAGCCCGAAATGCTTTCCATTCTTTTTGGGCTAGATATTCTTCGCCGAGCTCAATCGATTTCTCGCGATGTTTAACCGTGTTCGCAGAGGCGAACGCGGCATAAATGAAATTCTCCACACTCTCATGCTTGGGGAAGTCCTTGTACAACCAATAGAATCCCCAAAAAGACTCCCAATCCCGTTTGGTAAGCTGAAAATTATCCGCTTTTCGCCAGCGTAAGACCGTGGTGAATGGCGGTGTGTCCTGAGCCAGCTTTAACTGACCTTTTGCGGTGGTAAGTTTCATCGCAATCGAATTGGACTTCTCCTTGAGGATTTCAAGGCGCCGTTTGGGCATGGTTCCTCCCTGCAAAGCGATAATTTGCTCATACTGGGAAAGCTCGGCTTGTAATTGCTTTTGCCTTTCAGTGTAAAACGCAACGATTTCCTCCGTGGTCATGGTCAGGGCGTAGAAAAGGGACGCCTCCACATGCCGTTCCTTATCCTTTAACTGTACTGCGCCTTGCATCAGGTTGACATTAAGACGAAGGTCATAACGAGCAGGTGTGTCCCCGGATAAACGGGGCAATAAAGGAAAAACTTCATCGATTCGCTTGGTTTGGACAAACATTTCCGTGAGGCAGGAAACCGCATACGCAGAACGATCCTCATCTTTGGCCATATCTCCAAATTTAAGAAGTTCCCTAAATGCCGGCTCCCCCTTTACCCAGTCCTGCTCAATGTGATAGCATTGTGCCCGTCCAAAGTAGAGATTCATGAGTTCGGAGCGCTTCAAAATCTGTTTACGGTAAGGTTTGGCGGAATCCAGGAGCAACTCAATCACGAGAGCAGCCTCTTTCCATTCGTGAAGTGCCCGGAGACAATCGGTTCTTTTCTGCAAAGCCATAACCGCTTTGGAATCGTTGGGAAACTTTTCCGCGAAAAAACCGAAGGCGGCGGATGCTTTGCCAAGAAAATCTTTATTTCCTGTTTTTCCAAAACTCTGTAAATATCCAACCCCGCGAACAAATCCGAATTGTTGCAGAATTTTTTCCACCTCTGGATCCTCTTCGTCCTCAAAGCGAACTTCCAACTCATCCAACAGTGGAGACGCTCCCGCAAAATCGCCCTGCCCGATTAAAGCTTGTGCTTCCGAGATTACCTGCCTCAACGGCATATCAGATGGACTTTGCCCGAAGGAATTAAATTGGAAAACCAATATGCCCAATAATGATAAGAGGAATTTTGTAGTGAAAAACTTTTTGGATGTAGTTCTTAAAATGGGCATGAATTTATAATGGGGAAGGTGGACAATAAAAGAGAATCGGCGAATGCCCCGCAAGCTTTTTTCTGAGATTAAATGGATCGTAAATACTCGATTGAATTTTTATACACAGCAAGGGCACTCCAAAACAAAATGATCCTTGGAAATCTCTCGCATCTCCAGCTTTTTTCCCAAGCTTTCAGAATATTTCGCCGCCCCCACCCTGTGCCCAAAGGCACATCCCGCAGGCGGGTTAATGGGTGAAGGAATATCTCCGGGAATAAGTATCCGGTCTTTTTTTATTGTCGGATCTGGTATTGGAATCGCAGAGATTAGGGCCTTGGTGTAAGCGTGGGCCGGATTCGAATAAAGTTCTTCGGCGTTTCCTATTTCGACAATTTTACCCAGATACATTACCGCAATCATATCAGATACATGTTTAACAACTGCGAGATCATGGGCAATGAGCAGGTAGGTCAGTTGTAATTCTGCCTGTAAATCCATCAGCAAATTTAGAACCTGACTCTGTACCGAGACATCCAATGCGGACACTGGTTCGTCCAGAACCAAAAGTTCAGGGTTCAAAGCCAGGGCTCGGGCAATGCCTATTCTCTGTCGCTGTCCGCCTGAAAATTCAAAAGGATAACGCTTGGCAGCAGTTTCAGGTAACCCCACCTGCTCGAGTAATTGTACAACCCGGTTCTGCCTCTCTTTTTGATCACCCACTTGATGAACATCTAAAGGCTCACCAATGATCGTACCAACTGTCATTCGCGAATTTAAGGATTCTGCGGGGTCCTGAAAAACCATCTGGACAGATTTTCGGAAATTGGTTTCCGCGTCTCGTCCAATGACTTCCTTCTCTTTAAATCTGATTGAGCCATGGGTGGGCTCAATCAATTTTACCACTGCCTTGGCCAAAGTTGATTTCCCGCATCCTGATTCTCCAACCAAGCCGAGAGTCTGCCCCTTCTTTAAAGACAAAGTCACACCATCCACTGCCTTGCACGCCCCCACCGCTCTTCTGAAGATTCCGCCACGGACGGGAAAATGAACCCGAAGATCCTCAATTTCCAGTAATTTTTCCCCGTTGGTCATGGCGATGAGCACACAGGGCAAGCTTCCACCCAGTGCCCTGAATTAATTTCAATAAAAGGCGGTCTTTTTTCTAGTTGTTCCATGGTATGCTCCGAGCCACTTCTGGGTGCAAAACGACAACCGGAATTCAATTCCGAAAGACTGGGCACCATTCCATCAATGGTCGAAAGTTCAGTTTTGGGAATTCCATCGAGACGGGGAATCGATGAGAGCAGTCCACGGGTATACGCATGCACCGGGCTGGCAAACAATTCCTTTACAGGGGCCCGTTCCACCATTCTGCCTGCATACATCACACATACTTCATCGCATGTTTCTGCAATGACTCCTAAGTCATGGGTAATTAAAAGGACTGAAGATCCAAGTTTTTCCTTTAGGCTTTGCAAAAGGTCAAGGATTTGAGACTGCACGGTAACATCCAGAGCAGTGGTGGGTTCATCGGCAATGATCAGCCTGGGCTTACATGCCAATGCAATCGCGATGACAACGCGCTGCCTCATTCCACCCGATAACTGATGAGGGTATTCAAAGACCCGGTTTTCAGGAGCAGGAATTCCAACCTCCTCAAGCATTTCAATTGATTTTTGCCAGGCTTCTTTATGAGTGATATCCTGATGGAGGAGAAAAGATTCACTGATCTGATCCCCAATCGACCGGACCGGATTTAATGCATTCATCGGTTCCTGAAAAATCATTCCTATTTCATTTCCACGAACCTGCCTCATTTCATCGGGAGTTATTTTCAGTAAATCCTTCCCTCCAAAATGGATACTCCCGCCGGTTATTTTTCCGATCGGTCTGGGTAAAAGCCGCATAACCGAAAGTGCGGTTACACTTTTCCCGCAACCCGATTCCCCAACCAGTCCAAGAGTTTGCCCATGCTTCACTTCAAAATCGACTGCATCCAATGCCTGCACCTCCCCCTCATCAGTGGCAAATGAGACCGAAAGCTCTTTCACTTCCAATAATGAATCAGTCTTTGCTTCGCCGGTCATAAGGATTGGAGCTCATTTTTATTTTGCCTCATACTTTTTATATTCACGGACAGTTGGCTGAGCAGAAACGGGTTCGCCTTTTTCCATGGCATCAAGGATTTTTTTCTTCGCTTGCGTATCAATCCAAAAAACCTGAAATTCTTCGTAATCCGTTGATTCTTTGGGCCCCCAGTCATCTGGAAACTGAAGCCAGCTCCAATGCCCCGCCCGAAGCCATGGTTTTTTCCACGCGGGCACCCAAACCGCATGGTCGTGAATCATTTTACTTAAACGATGCGCCATTTCAGTGATCTGGGCAAGGTCCTCCTCTTCCCGGTATTGATTAATCAAATGATCCAACTCACGGATCGCGGTCTGAGTGAAATTATTAGTACTCGTCTTTGTGGTAATCCCGGGTTTTAAATCTCCATTTTTTTGATACTTTAAATCCCCTTTTTCCTGATAAGCATTATCCGAATGAAAAGGTTCCCAAAACCGGGGGAAAAGCTCCACAAAAGTACCAAATGCGGAAAAGACGACCTGATGATTTTTTTCATTCGCCATTTTCCAGGCTGCCGTTTGCTCGAGCACTTTTAATTTGATTTCCAACCCAGCTTTCTTGGCCTCCTCCTTCAGTACGACCAGAACATCTTCAAAATGTTTATAGCCAGTCATTACTTCAATGGACAATTTTTCTCCTCTTTCATTTACTAGGATTCCATCCTTTCCTCTTTGTAGGTACCCGGCCCGGGCAAAACTTTCGACGGCTTTGTCCACTGAGAATCCCCGGGCCTTCAGGTTCGGGTGGGATCTGTCACCAAACCCGTCCGCCACTGTATTCATCCGAACAAAATCTCCACGGAAGATTCTTTCTAGGACAAGATCAAAATTCATTGCATGATGAAAACCAATCCGAACATCAAGATTGTCAAGCGGGGCCTTTTGGGAATTGAGCCTGAGAGCGTAACTGGGCGGAGGTGCCTGGTTAAAAAAAGTAACTTTCGTAATGTACCCATTTTTCACCAAAGGGTGAGCATTTTTTAATTTTTCATACCAGAACTCGGTTTTGGCCAACCCGAAGGCATCGATCTGTCCTTTAAGAAAGATCTCAAATGCTTTATCATTATCCCGAATCACGCTCACCTTGATCTGGTCAGGATTGAAACGATTACGAAAAAACCGTTTATCATTGGCCCACCAGTCATCCTGCCTTACCAGCGTAACCGATTTTCCTTTGTCCACATTTTCGGGTAATGCCACATAAGCACCCGTGGTTGGTTCGGGATCCCACTGATATTTCGTTAAATACTCTCCACCCAGTTCCGTGTAAAAATGCTCGGGCTTGGGCCGGATTGAAACCCGTTCCACAATGTCAGGCTTTGCTTTGTAAAAGGTAATCGAAAGGGTCTGTTCGTCATATAACGTGACCTTTTGGAACTTATCCTTCCCGTAAAAATCATTATACCAGGGTGCCTGTATATGCTTGCTTCTCATGAAGTAAAAAAAGAAAAAATAATCAGAGGCTTTAACCAAATTTCCGTCACTGAAACGGGCATTCGAATCGAGGCGAAAATAAACAGTCCGACCGTCCTTACCAACCGCCCATTCATTGGCAACACCTGGATAGTACCCATCGGAATTAGGGTGAGCATGGGTTAAACCAATCACATTATTATCCAAGAGATAACTACGGAATCCACCATTCGCATCGGGGCCAATTGTTCTGAGGGTCCGTGGAAAATCACGCATGTAGGCATGAAAGGTCCCTCCCCTCTTGGCCTTGGGGGAAGCAAATTCTTTTTCGCTCGAGCCGTCCTGCCATTCTAAATCATCAGGAATCTCCTCGGTTGATAAAATAGAAAAGCAATCCGCATTCTTTTGATAGAATTCAAGAACATCCTCAGAACAGTGACTCAGTAAAGGATGTGGTTTTCCGTTCGTATCAACAAGGCTGGTAGCTGAAGATGAGTTATCGCTATTTTTCAGTGATTGATTGGCATCAAAGGTGAAGTTTTTGTGATTAATTTGTTTGGCAAATTCGCGCACGAATTCCCTCGCAAACTCACGGGCAAGCTCGCGGGTCAATTCACGGTCAATTTTATCCGAGTGATTGGGTGTTTCTTCCGTCTGTTCCGGCGAGCGTTCACGGGGCTGCTTTAATTTTGGGTTTTCACAACCCTGAAAAAAAAGTGCCCAGCTCGCAAAGAATGGAGAAACAAAGAATTTTATTTTTTTCATATTATTCATAAGTGGAGAATTTTTTGGGATCAAATGCTTCTCTTACCGCTTCACCCACAAAGGTAACCAAAGTTAATGTTAAAACCAATGCGGAGACTGTCGAGATCACAATCCAGGGAGCCGTTTTAAGATTGCCCACAGCCTGTTTCAGGAGTTCTCCCCAGCT
Organism: Opitutales bacterium; assembly: GCA_045567635.1. GTDB lineage: Bacteria > Verrucomicrobiota > Verrucomicrobiia > Opitutales > Seribacteraceae > Seribacter. The sequence goes on from JBJLCO010000007.1 coordinate 31,566, forward strand.
CGGTGTGGGGGGAGGTAACCCATAGCCTAAAAAATCAAGTGCAGTAATCGATGAAATAGCGGCGGCAATAGTAAAGGGGGCAAAGGTCACCAGGGTAGAAATAACATTGGGTAAAAGATGGCGAAAAATAATACGCAATGGACCGGCACCGATTACTTTGGCCGCGGAAACATAATCACGGGCTTTTTCTTTGTACACCGCCGCTCGGATATAATAAGTCATACCCGTCCATGAAAAAAGGACCATGATGAACAAGAGAGAGGACACCTGCCAACCAACTCCCCACCAGCCTGGCATCACCGATACCAATATTATGACCATGTATAAAAAAGGCACATTCGCCCAGATTTCGACCAGGCGCAATCCAAGCATATCTGTCTTCCCGCCAAAATATCCCATCACACTGCCCGCACAAATTGCAATAAAGTAAGTCAGGAAAAGATAACCCAGTGAAAAGGTCATTGCGATTCGGAACCCGTAAAGTAACCGGGCAAAGACATCCCGTTCGGTTTTATCGGTTCCACAAAAGTGTCCCGTTTCCCAGCTCGGAGGTGAAAAGCCCGTGGACTCATCCTTGCTGTAGTCCATTTCATAAGGATCAAAGGGAACGATTGGCATTATAATCCAATTCCCAAGGTCCTCCTGTTGGAATTTCTTTTCAAGAGTCCGATAGTCTGTCTCATATTCATAATCGAGCCCAAATTGTTTTCCGCTTATCTGATCTCCATAAGTTGGAAAATAAAAATCACCATCGTAAAAAACCAACAATGCTCGTTTATTGACAAAAAGCTCACCGGCCAGGCTGAACATATAGAGCAGAAGTAACACTATAAAAGACCAGTACCCTCTTTTGATCGAACGAAAACGACGCAGCTTTTTCTGGGTTAATGGATTAAGCTTAATCATTTTTATTCAAAACGTACCCTCGGGTCCACCAGGGCAACCAGAGCATCAGAAAGTACATTCCCGATCAGCATTAGAGAGGCGGAAAGAGTAAGAACACCCATCACAACCGGATAATCCCGGTCAATCACTGAATTAAAACCGAGCAGTCCAAAGCCATCGATATCAAAAATCGTTTCAATCAGAAATGATCCGGTAACAAAGAGAGTCACCTGGTGGCCCACATTGGTTGCCAGAGGAACCAGCGAATTACGCAGTGCGTGTCTGCGCACCGCCACACCAAAGGAAACCCCTTTTGCCATTGCGGTGCGTACATAATCCGATGACAGATTATCCATCAGGTGGTTTTTCATCAACATGGTCACAAATGCAAATCCACCAATCAAATAACAGCAAAGGGGCTGAAAAGTATGTATGATCAAATCCTTAACCTGCTCCCAAGCGGACAGTTCATCAAATCCGCTGCTGGTTAGTCCCCCCATGGGTAACCAGTCGAGCTTGACTGAGAAAAACAATAGCAACAGCGAACCCAATGCATATCCTGGAACAGCATACCCAACAAAGATAAGTATCGAAGATATATCATCGGATATTGTGTTGTGTCGAACGGCTTTAAAGATACCCAGTGGGATACATACGATGTAGGTGATTAAAAAGGTAAGCAGTCCAAAGTAAGTGGATACGGGTAAACGCTCGGTAATTACGGAAAGAACCGGCTCTCCATATCGGGTTGACTGTCCAAAGTTTCCCTGCAATACGCCCTCATAGCGAGTCATGAAGAGTTCTGCGATCGGCGGGGCATTTTGATTGGCTTCTTTCTGCTCCCTCATCCGGATACTCCAGTTACCAAGCAGTTCGTTATTGTTTACAAGAAAAACCTGGCCTTCACCTTCACGGCGAATGATCACTTTTTCCCTGGCCCCCTCGATCCATCCAAGGACTCGCTCAGCCTCAAGGCCATCTATTTCTCCATCACTATTGTCATCGATCGAATCAAATCCAATATAAGGTGAAAGGTGAGCCGGAATTTCGTGGCGTTGCACATAACCGTCTTCATCCCAGTCCAACTCAGAAAGATGAAAGGTTGGGATACGGACTCTCTCTGAAAGTTGATTTTCAAAATTTGAAAACCGGATTTGCCGAAATTCAGTTTCACGGGGAAGTAATCCCAACCAGATCAAATAGGCTTCCCAGTGAGGTTTATCAAATCCGTACAAACGCTTCATCTGTTCGAGTTGATCCTCGGACAAAGCCTGATCTGAACCAGAATTCAAACCGCCTCCACCCTCTTCAGAAACCTGCTGCATTTGCATCATTGCCTGTTCAAGCGGACCGCCTGGAGCCAGTCTGGTAATCGCAAAGACCATAATGCTAATTCCAAGGAGAGTCGGAGGAATCAATAAAAGTCTTCTAATAAAGTAATCTCGCATGTAACGGATTTCTTACCTAGCGATTTCTTATAGACGGGGCAAAGTCAAATCTTGTCTCTTTTCAATTTAGCGCATTCTTTTGCTTGCCAAGTATCAGGTGCTCGTCCCTTTTTTAGGGATCAAAAAAACAAATCACAGCCTAGCTCGATTATCTAGCATTGGAAATTATTTCCTGATAATTTCCTTTGCTCTGCTGATGTTTTCATGCGGAGAAACAAGCAGTGTAGATGATGCTTCCCGAGACGGGATACTCATAATGGGGAACAGTGGTGAACCCAAAGGGCTGGATCCCCATATTGTAAGTGGCGTTCTCGAAAGTAATGTCATTCGTTCTCTTTTCGAAGGGCTGGTTGAAGCCCATCCCTCCGAAGACGGCGTCGCCATGCCCGGGGTCGCGGATAAATGGTACCCTGTAAATCCCGAACGGCCTGATGAATGGATCTTTGAACTTCGTAAAGATGCCCAGTGGTCGGATGGAGAACCCCTGACCGCGGATGATTTTCTATTCTCCTTTCGCCGGTTACTCACCCCTGCCCTCGCCTCCGATTATTCCTTCATGCTTTATTATATAAAAGATGCTGAATTTTACCATAAGTCTCAGCGTTCCTACCTGCTATATCGTAATGACGGTAATTTTACTGAAGACTGGTGGAATTCCCTCAAGGAAGTGGACTTTGGCCCTAATGAAAAAGCGGAAGCGGGTTCTTTTAATTTCATCGGGTTGGACAAATTAAACCTGAGCGAACTTGAAAACCTTCTGGATCAACCATCGCTTTTCAAATGGCCATCCGCTCTCTCAACGAAAATCCGCCGTTCTCTTATTTTGAAAAACCTAAATTTTGAAAAAAAAGATCGGGGAAACCTGAAAGGAAATGAGTTAAAGGACCTTTGGGAACTGATCGAATTTGGTGCGAGTGCACCGGACAAACATACCCTAAAAGTGAAGCTCAATTCACCGATTCCTTTCTTACCTGAAATCACCAAGCACTACACCTGGTACCCGGTTCCTAAACATGTGGTCTTGAAACACGGCAATATCGGTGAACGTTTCACCAAATGGACCAAGCCTGAGAACCTAGTTGGTAACGGTGCCTTTATCTTAAAATCATGGCGCTTCAACGACCACATTGAAGTGAATCGTAACCCAAATTATTGGGATAAAGAAAATGTGGGTATCAATGGTATTCGCTTTCTACCTATTGGTAACCTTTACACCGAGGACCGGATGTATTTTGATGGACAAATGCATGTGACTTACAGCATTGCGTCCGAACTTATTGAATATTCCAGGGAAAAATATCCGGAGCATGTTCGGAGCGAGTTGTATCTTGGCACTTATTTTATCCGTACTAATGTGTCCAATGAACCTTTCACCGATCCCCGCGTACGCCTTGCCTTTTCCTACGCACTGAATCAAAAATCCCTAATTGATAATGTATTAAAAGGCGGACAGAAGCCAGCCAGTGGACTGGTCCCTCCTTTTGGCAATTACCCCGCATCTGATGTCGTGACCTTCAATCCTGAACTTGCCCGTAAATTGCTTGCCGATGCCGGTTATCCGGGAGGTAGGGGGCTCCCTGACATTGAATTTCTGACCACGGACAAAGAGTCCTCCAAAGTCACCGCAGAAGCGTTGCAGGCAATGTGGAAAGAACACCTCGGAGCCACGATTAAGATCAAACAAATGGAATGGACATCTTACATCACTGCGATGTTTGATAAGGACTACGACCTTGCTGCGGGTGGTTGGATTGGGGATTATATGGACCCCCTGACCTTTCTTGATATGTGGATGAAAGGAGTCGGGAACAACCGAACAGGTTGGCACAGTGAAGAATTTGAGAAGATTCTGGGTTTGGCTGCACAGACGGGGGAGTCTGCCAGGCGCTATGAATTGCTCGCCCAGGCCGAATCGCTTTTCCTTGAAGAACGCCCTATTCTTCCGGTTTACTGGTACACCCGTAATTATCTACTCCACCCCGATGTAAAAGGCTGGAATCCACTTCTCCTCGATAATCACCCCTACAAGTTCCTCCGCTTGGAAACGGGTTCCCAAAACAGAAAGGACTGATCAGGTGATTCGCTTTCTTATCGATCGGTTACTGCAAGGAGTGCTTGTTCTGTTTGCATTATACACCATTACCTTTTTTCTGGCAAAGGCCATGCCGGGTGAACCGTTCACTTCCGAAAAAAATATCTCCGCGGAGACCAAAGCGAACATTCGTAAACTTTATGGGTTGGATAAACCAATGTGGGAACAATACATCGCTTACCCGAAAAATATTATTACCGAAGGTTCGTTTGGAATTTCCACCAGTAAGGGAAGGCCCGTGATCGATATCATCGTTCAGTCTTTTCCCAATTCTCTTATTCTCGGTCTTTGCGCATTGGGGTTTGCAATCGGAATAGGAGTGCCAATTGGAATTCTTTCGGCCGTTCGGAAAAACAGCTGGATTGACTGGGCATGCATGGCGATAGCAATGGTGGGGATTTGCATTCCCTCGTTTACAATCGGTCCTCTTCTTCAGATCTATGTGGCCGCTCATATTCCGGGACTCAAGGTGGCCGGTTGGGGGAACTTAGAGGACATCATCCTGCCCGCCTTCACTCTCGGTCTTGTATCAGCCGCTTATCTCGCCCGCCTGACACGCGGGGGAATTCTTGAAGTCCTGTCCCAGGACTTCATCCGCACGGCTCATGCAAAAGGGGTCTCACCGGTTCAAGTAATTCTTAAACACACCCTGCGAGGAGGACTTCTTCCGGCAGTTGCCTACCTTGGACCGGCGTTTGCCGCATTGATTAGCGGTTCATTTATCGTGGAAACCATCTTTCAGGTCCCGGGAATGGGACAGCACTTCGTTAATGCGGCTACCACTCGGGATGAATTCCTTCTGTTAGGACTGTCATTATTCTTCGGTTTCCTGATTGTGGTTATGAACCTACTGGCTGATCTACTCACTGGATTATTGGACCCTCGGGTGAGGCATACTGGAGGTACGGATTAGAAAGATGACTGAACAACCATCAACAATTCCGCAAGGCTCCTCTCTTTGGAAAGACGCGAGGTCCCGCATGGCGAAAAATAAATTCGCGATGGGAGGTCTCTGGGTGATTGTGGTTATGTTCTCGCTTTGTTTTATTTGTGCCTGGTTTTGCACGGATCCAAACCAGGTGAACCTAACCAATAAATTTGCTCCATCCTCAAATGAGCATTGGTTTGGTACCGATGCCCTTGGACGTGATCTCTTCGCTCGGATTTTATACGGTGGACAGGTTTCTATTCTTGTCGGCTTAATCGCCACTTCTGTTTCGGTCGCGATTGGCATTGTTTATGGGGCTATTTCCGGATTTGCCGGTGGTCGAACGGATGCAGTTATGATGCGCATCGTTGACACACTGCTTGCCATTCCCTTTTTGGTCCTGGTAATCGTTTTACAGGCTACCCTAAGTGACTGGTCGGGGGATGCCACCCGCTGGATCGTGGAAAACTTTAAATGGGATAAAGAATTCACGGGTCGGCTGACCAATGTCGTTCCGCTCTTCTTTGCCCTTGGCCTTTTGGGATGGCTCACCTTATCCCGAATCGTGCGGGCCCAGGTGATGAGTATTAAGGAGCGTGAATTCGTGGAGGCTGCGGTTGCGTTGGGATACAGCAAGAGTCGAATTCTGTTCCGGCATGTTATTCCCAATGTACTCGGTCCCACCGTTGTATATTCAACCCTCACGGTTCCTGGCTTTATTATGTATGAAGCCATTCTTTCCTTTCTCGGACTGGGTGTGGAATCCCCCAATAGCTCGTGGGGCGTTCTCATTAAAGAAGGTGCCAATTTTCTTGAAACGGAAGTGCAGTTACTTCTGCTGCCCGGGCTTTTCTTTTCCCTGACCCTTTTCTCTCTTAATTTTCTTGGAGATGGCCTCCGGGATGCACTCGATGTAAAGGCTGCCAAAGACTGATGAGTTTACTTAAAATCAAAAACCTAAAAACTTATTTCCATACTCGTGCGGGCACAACCCGGGCGGTGGATGATATCAGTTTTTCCATTGATCAAGGGGAAATTGTCGGAGTAGTCGGGGAATCCGGTTCAGGGAAATCCGTGACCTGTCATACGATGCTCGGGCTTCTTCCACAACCACCCGCTAAGGTGGAAGGCGGTTCGGTTATCTTTGACAATGAAGAGCTTCTCGATCTCCCCCAGTCAATCCTTCGAGCAATCAGAGGAAAGCGGATATCGATGATCTTTCAGGATCCTATGAGCTGCCTCAACCCCTACCTGAAAATTATTGATCAAATCACCGAACCGATCCTTATTCACGAGGATGTCTCACGCCAAACTGCGGAAGCCCGGGCACTTGAAATGATGAAAAAAGTTGGGATACGAGACGCGGAATCAAGAGCCCATTCCTACCCTCACGAATTTTCCGGCGGCATGCGGCAACGGGTTATGATCGCCATGGCCCTGGTAACAAAACCGGATCTTTTATTGGCGGACGAACCCACCACCGCACTCGATGTCACCGTGCAGGCACGTATCCTAAAAATTCTTCGTGATCTTAAGGATGACCTTGGGATTGCGGTGCTCTTCGTAACCCATGATCTTGGTGTAGTCGCAGAATTAGCTGACCGGGTCGTAGTCATGTATCGCGGCAAAATTGTGGAACAGGGGAACACTCGAGACCTCTTTGAGAAACCATCGCATCCCTATGTGAAAGGACTGCTTGCATGCAGACCCACTCTTGAGACCCAATTTCAAACCCTGCCCACTGTCGACGATTTTCTTCAGACTGAGGTTGCCGGAGACGGTTCTTACACACTTACCGAACATCCGGACATGAAAGAACGGCTTACCCGCCTGACCCAAGAGGTAAAAAAAGAAAGTTTGAACAAATCTGCGTCCTCTCCCCTCCTGCATGTAAATTCTCTTCAAGTTCATTTCCATTCCGGAGGTGGTTTTTTGGGCAGCCCCCGCAAGACGGTCAAGGCGGTGGACGGCGTTGGGCTTCAAATCCAAAGAGGGCAAACTCTTGGTCTTGTCGGAGAATCCGGCTGTGGCAAGACAACCCTCGGGCGTGCAATTTTAAGGCTACAACATTCTAAATCCGGTTCCATTCTTTATGATCAAAACGAACTGGCCACATTGAGCCAGTCAGACATGTTACCTTTCCGGAAGCGCATGCAGATCATATTTCAGGATCCCTACGCTTCCCTTAATCCTCGCCAATCAATCGAACAGGCTCTGACTGAACCGATGCTGGTTCACCGGATTGGCTCCAGTCAATCAGAGCGGCGCGACCGAATCGTTGCATTACTGGAAGAAGTCGGACTGGGAGCGGAGTTTCTTCTTCGATATCCTCACGAATTTTCCGGCGGGCAAAGACAGCGGATCAGTGTGGCCCGGGCACTGGTGGTGGAACCGGAATTTATTGTATGTGATGAATGTGTCAGTGCAATGGATGTCTCGGTGCAGGCACAGGTTCTTAATCTACTTCGTGAATTGCAAAACAGGAGAAATCTGACTTACCTCTTTATTTCCCATGACCTCAGTGTGGTGAAATTTATGTCCGATGAGATGATGGTAATGAAAAATGGAAAGGTAATGGAAAGCGGCAACGCAGAAACAATCTATATGAATCCTCAATCCGAATATACTCAGGAATTATTAGACGCCATTCCCAGGACTTCTCTTGCTTAGGAAAAATTTCATTCCTCCACTTTCTTGACTGAAACATCTACCTCCATACTGGTGGGCAGACGTCCAAAATAGGTTCCGGTGATGGGAGCAACATCTCGGTAATCCCTCCCCGTTCCAAGAATAATATAGGTTTCATCCACCACCCGGTTATTTGTGGGATCAAGCCCAAACCAACCGCGTCCATTAACCAAAACCTCAATCCATGCATGGGACGCTTCCGATCCCCGCATACTTTGATCTTTAGTGTGGTCATAAAAATACCCACTTACATACCGGGCGGGAATGCCAAGGCACCGGCAGAAGGTTAAAGCGGCGTGGGCAAAATCCTGGCACACTCCTTGTTCCTCCCGAATAACTGTTGTGGAAGAGGTATCAACTGAAGTCGTGGAATTGCAATACTCGTAATGTGAGTAAATAAATTCCATAATTTGATATGCCGTTTGAAAAACATCATTTGAATTTCCCTGCAAATCGATTGCCTGCTTCCAAGCCTCCGGATTCAATTCAACATAAGTTGAACTTTGTAAATAATTTCTGCAATTCACTCTTTGCTCGATGTCTTTAAGTGTTTCCATTTGAGTTCCATAAGGAAACTGATCAAAATCAACGCGACTGACCGTGCTCACGGTGGAGCGTGCCTCAATTGTCAACTTGTTATGGTTAGTCGGAATCTCAAAGTATTGAACCAAGTTTCCGTTCAAATCCAGGTATTCCCGCAAATGCGTGGATGGAAGCACACTGATTAAAGAGGATTCGCATCGCTGTAAATCATTGGTGAGCGGATGCAACCGTAATTCATTAAAGCTATTACTAACCAGATCGGGATACAAATAAACAGTGCGGTGGTAAATGTACAATCGCATGGTGGACTAGTTCCGGAAAGCGGGCATTATTGTTGTTGAGCCTGTGCCTGTGCAGTCACGGTTTGACCCACACTTTTAATTTCGAATGGTAACAAAACATAAGTCTCGAAGATACATTGGCCCACTTTCATAAGTTTTTTCTGTAATTCATCAATGGTCTGATGCAAGCCAATTGAGAGAACTGCATTAATATTGGTAAAATTAACCATGGCGAGGGAACTACCAATTAATCTTTCTGCTTCATTGGAAAAATTTCCCGAAGGCACTCCTGAAATTGCGTGGAGATTTTCATCAATACAACGAATTGAAAACCTGATCGAGCGGGGAAAGTCTTGCGAAAACAATAGAAAATCGGCCACATTTCGCATCGACAGTTCTCCACGGTATTGCCTTCGAAATGCAGTTCGTGCACTACAGGATCGTAAAACCGCCAATAAATCAAGGCGGGAGGGTATATGAGTTTGGAAATTTAAAGTGTCCAGCATTCGACTCGTCTGATCCGCACGCTCCAAAAAAGTTCCCAGTGCCATAAAATGCCACCCTTCATCATGGGGGATGGTTGCCCCCGCAAGACCCTGAAAAACTAATGAAAAACGGATTACTTTCTGAAAAAAAATTTGCGAATCCTGCATGAAAATTTCTTCCGCCTCCCCGGATTGGAAAAAAAGAAAAATATTGTTTAATTCCAACCACATTTCCATGGACAGCTGATCCCTCACCATCCGGGCATTTTCCCGTGCAAAAGCTAAACAATTTTTAACTGAGTAAGTGTAGTCTGAGGAAAAAAATAAGAACTGCGCTAAATCCTTTTTTCCGCTCTCTTTGAAAGTTTCAGAGGCACAAATTGCTTTGAGTACCGGATCCCAAAACTCCTCAAGCTGCTCTTCTGAAGAATCCAGGGAGGAGCTTTGGTTCACCTCAACCATGCGGGTAATGCTCTCGGCACGTTCAATATACCGGCTCATCCAATAAAAATTATCTGCTACCCGTGATAACATAGTATTATTTTTTTAACACCCAAGTGTCCTTACTGCCCCCGCCCTGGGAGGAATTAACCACCAGCGAATTCTCCTTTAAAGCGACGCGGGTGAGCCCTCCGGGTACGACCTCTATATCGCTTCCATATAATATAAATGGACGCAGATCGATATGACGACCCGCCACGCCGCCATCGCAAAAAGTGGGATGCCTGGAAAGAGAGATTATTGGTTGGGCAATATATTCCCTGGGGTTTTCTTTTATTTTCATCTTGAATTCATCCTGCTCCGCTTTCGTGGATTCACTTCCGATAAGCATTCCATAACCTCCAGATTCATTTGCCGGCTTTACGACTAAATCTGACAAATTTTCCAGGACAAATTTACGGTCCTCCTCACGCCAGCACAAATAAGTGGGGACACTCTCAAGAATTGGGTCCTGCCCCAAATAAAACTTAATCATTTCGGGCACATAGGCATAGGTTACCTTATCGTCCGCCAAGCCCGTTCCCACTCCATTGGCCAGAGCGACATTCCCTTTTAAATATGAATCCATTAATCCGGGCACTCCCAGGACAGAGTCCTTTCGGAAAAATAGTGGATCAATAAAATCATCATCCAATCTGCGATAAATCACATCCACCTGAACCAGGCCCTGTGTCGTTCTCATGTAAACAAAACTGTCAATGGCAATCAGGTCGCGCCCCTCCACAATCTCAATTCCCATTTGCCGGGCAAGGAATGTATGTTCAAAGTAAGCACTGTTATACACTCCCGGGGACAGAAGAACACAGACCGGCTTTTGCGATTGGCGGGGTGATAAATGCTCCAAAGTTTTCAATAGAAGCTCTGGATACATTTCAACTGAACGAACTCTCATTGACTGGTAAGTTCTCGGAAAAGCTCTTTTCATGATTTCCCGGTTTTCCAAAAGGTACGATACTCCTGAAGGACAACGTCCGTTATCTTCAAGAACCATGTAAGTACCATTTTCATCACGGATTAAATCGCTCCCGCAAACATGGATATAAATATCCTTTGGCACATCAAAACCAATAATTTCTTTACGGAAATCTGGGCAGGTTTCCACCACCTCTCGTGGGATCACACCTTCCTGAAGAATTCGTCCTTGGTGATAAATATCATGGAGAAAGAGATTAAGAGCCAAAATCCTCTGTTTTAGCCCCCTTTCAATTAATGTCCATTCATCACCGGGAATTACACGAGGTATCAAATCAAACGGAAAGATTCTTTCCGTGCCCTCGGCATCACCGTACACCGTGAATGTCACCCCATGTTCAAGGAACGAAGTTACGGCCTGTGACCTTTTTTCCTCGTACTCAACGGATGTCAAAGCGGAAAGCCTTTCCAATACTTTTCTATAGTGGGGCCTTGCCAGTAACTCTTTGGCGTGGTCAAACATTTCATCAAAAAATGGACCTGAAGAATAATTCAAGAATTGACCTGTGAGCATTATGATTAATTGTAATTAAACCGCTGGCCCTAAGGATAGAGGTATGTGTATTGCACTTGCAGCAAGTATAATTTTTTAAAGTGCAAATTTTGTGCCACTTAAAATTATCAGCTTAAAAAATAGGATTTCTATGCTGATTTTTCTTAAAAAAATTAATTTCGGGCATAGCTTACACCCGTGCGGGTTCACAGTTTGATTTTAATGATCCCAAGTCTTTCTCCGGAAAAAAGAAACTGCTGAGCCAAACCGCAAAATACTCCGAAGTGATTTCGTGCAAACAAGACTTTCTGTATTTGTGTAAATGAATCAAGACGGTAGTGGCGGTCTAATGCTTTGGAAATCCAGGTATCTATAGGGAATGCCTCTGTTTTTTTGGATCCAAAAAGTAAGGCACAGTCTGCAATTTTTGCGCCTACCCCGGGAAGCGTCATTAGTAAACATTTGGCCTCTTCGTAAGAGGATTCCAAAACGCGGGGTAAAAAAGTCGGTTCTTCTTTTAAAATGCCCGCCACTCCAAAGACATATTTTGCACGATACCCAAGTTTTAAATTTCTCAGTTCAGATTCACTAACTTGTGACAGGGTTTCCCAACCTGGAAAGCTCCATATTCCATCGGTTAATTTTTTTCCAAACTTTTGACAAACCATGCTTCCAATCTCTTTAATTTGAGGAATGCTTTTAGCGGAACTCAGTAAAAAATAGAAAAGCATTTCATCCAGCGGTTGATTCAGTATGGTCAAACCCGGCAACGCTTGAACGCATTGGCCAAGAACCAAATCGCTCCGCCAAGGTAAATCATTCACTGCTTTTTCGTAAGTCTCATCTAACCATAGATATTCCAGCAGTTCTTCACGACTGACTGGAAACTCGGGTAAGGTTCGCCAATAAATAACTCCGTCTGTTAACTTTAACTCGGCAACTTTGGAATCAAAGACCCCCATCCACGAACATATCGACGTGGCGTTCCAGCTGAAACTTTGACCTCCTTCCAAAGTCTCCCTCAATCCTGCTAAGGATATTTTTAGGGGAACGGCTAATTCTTTCCAAGGCGACATCGGAAACCAACAACAACCCTGTTAATTATGATCCCAAAGGAAACTCTTTTTATGAAAAAGTAATTCATCCTGACCATTTTTCAATTCTATCCGCCAGGCAAGGACTTTATATTTTTGTAAAGGCCAGTCTTGTCCGGTAATGCCCAGAAACATTTCTTTTTTTCCCCTTCGGTCTTCCGGTATTGCAAATTCATATTCAACGGGTTCTGAACGACCTGAGCGAATAACCGATATATATGCCTTCAAATGAACTGATGCATTGGTAATTTTTGGATGAATGGGAAAACTAAAATACAAACCTTTTTTGTCATCCCTTGTTCGTGAGAAGATTCGGCTCCCTGTAAATTCCTTTCCGGAAAAATATTCAGGAATTCTCGTTAGTTCCTCAGACTGATAAAAGCGGATCGAAACGTTGGAAAGTTCTACACTTCCGGAAAGGGAAAATCCAAAAAATAAAAAGTACGCGAGCAGAGCGGAATGTTTACCCGCAATCACTTTGGAAATCAGTTTTCGGGGGACTCTTCGGGTTTTTTTTCCTTCGTTTCCGCTGTCTTCGATTCGTTCACGGGGGGCTCAGTCGTTTCAGGACCCAGTACATCGGAGGGATTCGCTTTTTCCGCAACGACTTCGGGTTCAGGTTCCACCACTTTTTCTTTTTTGGCGGCGACCGTTTTACGAGCGACTTTCGGTTTCGCCACTTTTGATTTGGTAGTTTTGGCCTTGGGTGAGTTTTTGACTAATTCCCGTAAGGCTAATTTGCGCTTTGTCATGTACGCTGCCCGACGGCGACGCTTTAAGACTTTATTGTATTGTTTACCCATAATTTGTCCGAGTAATATGAAGAAGAAATAATGGGGAAGCAAGTTTCAAACTTGATTGCCTATGAAGCTAAATCTATTGAATTTCAACCGGATTTCCGGTTTGTGCGGATTGATAAGTTGCATCAATAATTTTCATCAGTGCCAACGCCTGACTGGGGGTGTTAAGCGGTTCCTCCTCACCAGTAATTGTGCGCACAAAATTCTCTGCCGATCGAATGCGCCCCATATCTTCGTTGGATTCAGTAATAATGGACCGGTTGACTGAACGACCGTGTTCCTGCATGTAAAGTTCGCAATCGTCAATTGCAGTTTCATCCAATCCATCTGATCCGAATAATCTACGAATCATTCCGCCCGCTTTTTTTCCCTGAAAAGTAACGGACACTTCTTCCCGTTTAACCATTTCTGCCCAGGAAACCTGAAAGGAAAGAATTTGTCCGGATTTGAATTTGATAAATCCATGGGAAGCACTTTCCACATCCGTGACGCCATCAGCGACATCAGGAATGCCCCATGGACCCTTAAAGGTTTTATCCTGTATAAAATCAGAAAAGGTTTGGGCGAGGACACAGGATGGCTCTGGGTAATCCATATAATAGAGAGCCAAGTCAACCATATGAAGCAAATCGATAAGCGGACCCCCGCCGGAGAGTTCCTTATTGGTAAACCAGCCTCCGAATCCGGGTATTCCAGTCCTCCTGATCCACTTCGCTTGGGCGGAATTTATCTGACCCACTTCTCCGGCGTCGATGTAATTACGCAGAGCATAAGATTCCGGTCTGGCCCGATTATTGAAATTAAACATTAAAGTTTTGCCCGCACTTTCCGAAGCCTCTTTCATCTGTAATACCTCCGAGGCATTGAGCGCCGGGGGTTTTTCGCAAAAAACATGTCTTCCGGCCTGTAAGACCTGCAGCGCTAAAGGCCGGTGCGTGCGGTTGGGTGTGATTATGCTTACCGCATCGAGCTCGGATAATTTTTCCAACATCTCAGCAGAGTCGGAAAAGACATTGGATACATTGTACATTTCAGCCGCTTTTTTCGCGGCTGCTTGGTTCATATCACATATAGCAAGAATTTCAGCGCCGGCGGCCCGAAAGCCAGCGGCATGGTATTGCAGCATTCCTCCTGCTCCTATTATTCCGATTTTTACAGTCATTAGCTTACTCTTTAAATTTAATTTGGTTATTTGGGAATAGATGGAAACTTCATCCATTTTTCCTTCGTTTTCGAACTTTTTACTACGGTCTCAATAAAAGCCATTCCAATTATCCCATCCCGAATATCAGGATAATCATAACCAGATTTGCGTGGAAATTTTCCCGCAATTTCATCCTTCACCGCGACCATTGCTGAATTATATACATTGGCAAAGGCTTCAATAAAGCCCTCCGGGTGGCCAAAGGGGATTCGGGTGCAGTCGGCGGCGGCTCCGGTAATATAGTCATTCCCCCGACGGTAAATTTCTCTGGGTGCCCGGGCATCTTTAACAATTAACTCGTTCGGATGCTCCTGATGCCATTCGAGTGATTTCTTGGTTCCGTACACCCGAATGTTTAAATTATTTTCATCGCCATTGGAAATTTGTGAAGCGTAAATGATGCCTCTCGCCCCACCCTTGAACCGGACGAGTACATTTCCGTCATCATCCAGAGTACGACCTGGAATATTGACCGACAAATCAGCACAGAGCGAATCTATCTCCAATCCTGATATGTAATGAACCAAATTCTCCGCATGGGTCCCGATATCCCCCATGCAATTGGAAACACCCGCAATTTTTGGATCCGCACGCCAATTTGATATCGCCTTGGTCTCTCCCGTTAGAGCAGTAATTGCGTATCCCTGAGGATACTCACAGACTACTTTAATAATCTTACCAAGCTTACCTTTTTTAACCATATCCCGTGCCTGTTTGACCATGGGGTAACCGGTGTAATTATGGGTGAGGGCGAAAACTTTTTTGGACTTGGTGATTATTTTTCTTAGCTCTCTTGCCTGAGCAAGATCAAGTGTAACCGGCTTATCGCAGATCACATTGAAACCCGCCTTTAGGAAAGTTTTGGCCACATCAAAGTGCAAATAGTTTTGAACAACTATACTGACAAAATCGATGCGTTCACCCACGGGGAGCAAAGCTTCTTTCTCTGCCATCTCCTGATAAGAACCATAGGTTCTTGACGGATCGATAAAGAAATCTTTTCCCGAAAGTTTGGATTTTTTGGGGTCGGACGAAAACGCACCGGCAACCAATTCAATTTGGCCGTCGAGATTGGCTGCACGACGGTGGACTCCCCCAATAAATGCACCCCGTCCACCCCCAACCATTCCCATCTTTAATTTTCTATTCATATCCTTTAAATTTTATTAATATGATTAATTAGAATTGAGTGACAGTACTTTATTGATTCTTTTTATCAAATGCAGAATCGAACGCCATTTCGTTGGGCTTAAAATCAAGTGCCTTTACAAATTCACAGGATTCAGTTGCTCCATGAAATCTGTCCATTCGACCATCCTCCCATTCAATGGAAAGCGGACCGGCATACCTAACATCGTTTAAGGCAACAATGATTTCCTCAAAATTAACATCCCCTCGCCCTACTGACCGGAAATCCCACTGTCGTCGAGGGTCACAAAATGTCGTGTGCCCACCAAAGACTCCGACCGTTCCGTCTCCATGCCCCCACCAAGCATCTTTCATGTGCACATGATAGATACGGTCTGAAAAAGTGCGGATAAATTTCACATAATCAACTCCCTGGTATCCTAAATGGGATGGGTCATAATTAAAACCAAAACGCCTATGGTTCTTGACCGCAGATAGCGCCCGCTCTGCACTTGCTATATCAAAAGCGATTTCCGTCGGATGTACCTCAAGTGCGAAGTTGACATTATGTTTTTCAAACTCCTGTAATATCGGTCCAAAGCGTTTGGCAAAATCCTCAAATCCTTTGTCCCAATATGCCTGGTCTGTTGGAGGAAATGCATAAATCGAATGCCATATGCTTGAACCGGTAAACCCATTGACCACGGCGGGGAAATCGTCCTTTTTTCCGCGTCCAGGTTTAGCATTAATAAAATTACGACAAGCCTTCGCAGTCTTGGCCATTTTCCTGGCTGCTCGCTTACGCACTTTCTCCGGATCACCATCACCCCAGACATCTGAAGGCAGAATTGATTTATGTCGCTCATCTATCGGGTCGCAAATCGCCTGACCAACCAAATGGCTGGAAATCGCAAAGGCGGTAAGATTATGATCTCCTAAGATTTCCCATCTTTCCTGACAATACTTTTTAGAAACAGCGGCTTTATCGACATCGAAATGATCGCCCCAACAGGCTAATTCTAAACCATTGTAGCCCATCTCTGACGCTTTTTTTGCGAGAGTTGGTAAAGATAAATCGGCCCATTGGCCGGTGAACAAAGTTACGGGTCTTGGCATTGTTAAGTAAGGATAGAAGTTTAACGAACAATTAGTTCAAATATTACACAATTATTTTAATCTGTGCATATTTTAAAGTAGGGGCAATGTCTTTTTCTTCTAAATCAAAAAAAAATCCAAATGAGCAAAAGTTCGGCTCTGTTATAAAATTAACCTGCAACTAAAATTTTTTCCGCCGACTTGAAACCCAGGGAAAATTTTGGCTTTTTTTCCTGCTGTAATTCAATGGTATCAGCCATCTTATCCCGTTGGATAACTTTTACCATTTTTCCAGGCATAAGCCCCTTTTTTTGAGCAAATTTCAAAAAATCCGACCCCTGATCCAGAATTGATTCGATTTTAACTTTTTTCCCAAGTGCTGAATCTAGAAGAGTTTGTTGGGGAAGTTTTCTAATCACCCCACCTTTTGTCGGGATGGGATGCCCGTGAGGGTCATGCTGAGGATTACCAAGAAAAACATCGAGACGCTCCAGTACTTTTTCCGAAATTGCATGTTCAAGTTCTTCCGCTTCATCATGTATCTCACTCCAATCCAAACCAAGAGTCTCAACCAAAAATGTTTCGAGCAAACGATGTCTTCTGATCATCCGCATACCCAGTTTTTTACCCGATACGGTAAGTGTGACTCCTTTACGGGATTTATAGGTAACCCACTTCTCCCGCTGCAGGTTTTTCATCATCGAGGTCGCGGTACCAGGAGTAACCCCTAAAGAATTTGCAATTAATCCCATAGGCACTTCGGCCTGATCGTTTTCCATCGATAACATCAGTATGCATTTAAGGTAATTTTCGACCGTTGCACTTGGCATAACCGCAAACATGAACCCAATCCATAATTGACTCAACAACAATTAATCCATAGACTTTGACTAATCAAACTAATGACTTTTAATAATCCTAATTTACTCACTGCATTCATCAAGTTGTTCATCTGCAAGATAACTCTGGGATGGTTATTGTTTACCATGTCATGCGAGCAGGGTTCTACAGACAACCTGAATACACACACGATCGATAACGAAAAACCCAAAATTGTTGTTACCACTACCCACATGAGGGACTTGGTGGAAAAGATAACAGGCAATCGGTTTCAAATTACTTCATTAATGGGACCTGGCGTGGATCCACATATTTACAAGCCAACCTCAAGAGATATACTGGCCATTTCAAAAGCTGACCTTGTCGTGTTCCATGGGATGATGTTGGAGGGCAAGCTTTCTGAAGTACTTTCCAATGGGGAAAAAAAAGGAGTCTTAACTTTCGACGCAACTGCTGCATTGCCAGCGGAACAAATTATTTTCCCAGATCAACATGACGGGGACGAACAACACCCCGATCCCCATGTTTGGTTTGATCCTAAAATTTGGTCTAACGTAGCTCGCGAATTTACAAAAATGATATCTAATTTTGATCCCTCCGGAAAAAATTTTTACACACAAAATCTAAAATTATTTATTGATGAGATTTTGCTGATAGAAAACTGGGCAACAGCTCAAATGGAAAATATTCCTCCATCTCAAAAGAAGTTGGTTACCAGCCATGACGCTTTTCAATATTTTGGGAGAGCAATGGGACTGGAGGTTGTTGCTCTTCAGGGAGTATCCACAACAACCGAAGCCGGGTTGGGTGACCGGGCAAGCTTGGTGGATTTAATCAAACAGCAAAACATTCCGGCAATTTTTATTGAAACTAGTGTCAATCCAGGTGCGATCGAGGAAATTGCTAAAGAATGCGGTGTAACGGTTGGGGGTGAATTATTTTCGGACGCACTCGGATCCAAAGATCATAGTTCCATTGGCCCGAATAACAAGTTGTTCAAGGCTAACACCTGGTCAGGCATGATGGTGCATAATGTTTCCACTATCGTGAAAGCTCTGAGCCAAAAACCGTGATGAGTAAATCGCTCTTACCCCTTGAAGTTCATGACTTGACCGTATCATACAACCGGAAACCCGTCCTCTATGGCATTGACTTGGAAATTGAAGAAGGAGGACTGATCGGAATAATTGGCCCGAACGGTGCCGGGAAATCAACCTTAATTAAAACAATTATGGGAATCGTTCCCGCCAACGGTGGGTGGGTAAAAATATTTGGTAAAAAAGGTAAAAGCTCCTATCGTCGAGTCGGCTATGTTCCCCAAAGAGAGTCGGTGGATTGGGATTTTCCAGTTTCTGTACTGGATGTCGTCTTGATGGGGAGATACGGCCATGCAGGATGGTTGAAAAGAATAAGTAAAAAAGACCGAATCATTGCTCACGAATGTTTAGAAAAGGTCAATATGTCCCCATTTGCAGACAGGCAAATTGGAAAACTTTCCGGGGGGCAGCAACAACGTGTTTTTCTGGCCCGTGCCCTGGCACAGGAAAGTGATTTATACCTAATGGATGAACCCTTTGCCGGAGTTGATGCAGTAACCGAAAATGCGATTATTGAACTTCTTCGAGAATTAAAGCAAAAGGGAAAAACCTTAATTATCGTTCATCATGATCTATCGAATGCAAAGGAATATTTTGATCAAATCATTTTATTAAATATGCGCCTGATTGCCTACGGTGATGTGAACAAAACATTTACCAAGGATCTCTTACAAAAAACATATGGTGGGCGACTCACCGTTTTTACTGAAATTGCCGATCAGTCTGCCAAAGATTTTCATAATGAGCCAGAGCATAACATTAAATAACTGCGATACCTTTTTTATTAACGGTATCTTTAAAACTCTGCTACGAAGTTGAAAACCCCAGGTTTAGCTCTCTACCTATTTTTACTTTTTCCATTCATTCCCATGGATGCAGCACAGGTGAATGATGAAGTTAACCTCATTTCAAAAACCGTCCGGTTTTTCTCTTTTTCAGATTACTCGGTTCAGGTTGTTGTCATGGGGGTTATTTTCATGGGCGTAGGATGCGGCTTGATGGGTGGTTTTGTGGTGACCCGAAAATTATCCCTTTTTGGAGACACCCTTTCCCATGCTGTTTTACCCGGAGTGGCGGTGGGCTTTTTATGGAGTCAGTCCAAAAATTCTATCAGTATCATTGTCGGTGCCATGATCGCCGGCTTTCTTGGAGTTTTTTTAATTTCCTTACTTAAAAAAACCACCAAAGTAGGACTTGATAGTGCACTTGGTCTGGTGCTTTCAGGGTTTTATGCCGTTGGCATTTGCCTCTTAACCAGAATTCAAAAGATGGAATTTGGGAACCAGTCTGGAATTGACGGGTATCTCTTCGGGCAAATTACTGGACTCTCTACTCAGGATGTCTGGACTATGGGTATTTCATGTATCCTGATCGTTCTTATTACCACGATTTTTTACAAGGAACTCTTAGTCACTGGATTTGATCACGGATTTGCTCGCTCCATTGGACTTCCGGTGGATCTCTTACAGTATTTTCTTTGGATGCTATTGGCATTCTCGGTAATAACCTCACTCCAGGTTGTCGGAGTTATCCTGGTTTCAGCATTACTGATTATACCTGCCGCCACGGCTTCCATTATTACCCAAAAAATGAAAACCCTTCTTTTATACTCGGCCCTACTGGGAATGGTAGCCGGGATAATCGGTTCATATCTTTCATTCCTCGGTACCCGGTTACCAACAGGTCCGCTGATAGTTCTAACTTCCACTCTGTTATTTATTCTCGCTCTTTTCTTCCATCCCGAAAATGGACTTCTTTTTAAATGGCTACGGTTGCGTGGAAAGGAGCGCAAAATTGCTTTGGAAAACACTTTAAAGGCGGTTTATCAGGAATTAGAATGGAATAACTTTTCTCAGGATACCGTACGGCTTGGCAATCTTGCCAAGAGAAGAAGAGTCAGCATGCCAGAAATGCACCTCGAGGCTATTCATTTGGTTAAAAAAGAATTTGCCTTCCTTCTGCCCGTCAAAGACCAGGCACTTCCGAGTGAAAACACCCTGTCGCTCTCTCCAACCGGATGGAGTGAAGCATGCCGGATTGTCAGGAATCATCGTCTTTGGGAACTATATCTGACTAATGAAGTTCAATACGCAGCCGATCATGTTCATGAAGACGCGGAGAAAATCGAACATGTGTTGGGGGATGAAACCGTTCGAAAAATCGAACGGATTCTTTCAAACCCAAGAACAGACCCACATGGAAAGTTGATTCCCAGTCAACAAGACATCGAGCAGGGATATATTGATAAAATGAGTGCTAAAAACCTTTCATGACTGAATTTTTCCCGCCACTCGATTTAAACGACACTTTTTGGGCACCATGGGCCACACCGAAAGATTTTGCCTGGAATGCTCAAATTGTGGGGATGGGGATTATGGTGGCTCTTTCATGTGGTTTAATAGGCGCCTTTATTGTTGCTCGAAAACTTGCGTTAATGGGGGATGCGATCAGCCACGGAATTCTTCCTGGCCTTGCCATTGCCTTTATTGCCACCCAATCCAAGGCATTATTTCCGATGTTTATTGGTGCATGCGGGGCAGGCCTGCTATGCAGTTTCTGCATCGAATGGTTGCATAAGAAAACCCAACTTAAAATGGATGCGGCTTTGGGACTTACCTTCACCAGCTTTTTTGCTTTGGGCGTCCTCTTGATTACTCAAATGGGAAATAATGCACATATTGATGCAGAGTGTTTATTATATGGAGAAATCGGTTTTACCCCCCTTGCGGAGAGTATTTATTGGGGTTCCATTGAAATAGGCTCCCGTCCCCTACTCAGCATTGGACTGGTTACCCTGGTAATCATTTTGATCATTACTGTTTTTTATAAACAATTAATGGTAACCAGTTTCGATCAAACACTATCCGTCTCCCTCGGACTTTCAGTACGAACAATTCATTACGGGCTAATGTTACTGCTCGCCATCACTATTGTGGCGTCCTTTGAATCAGTTGGAGTTATTCTAGTCATAGCGATGCTTATTTTTCCTTCGACTACGGCGTCCTTCTTCTTCACCAGAATGCCGGCGATTTTATTTTGCTCTTTTCCACTCTCCATTTGCTATTCATTTGGAGGCTTCTTCCTCGCTCGATGGCTCGATTGCTCGATCGCAGGATCCATGGTGGTGGTCGCGATCATATGCTTTGGAATCGCTTGGCTCTTCGGAACCGAAGACGGAATTTTTAAAAAATTGTTTTTGAGAAATAAGTTTGAAAATAATTCAGCTTAAAACGGGCACAAAAAAGACCTCTGGTGTCCCAGAGGCTTAAAAATTGAAATTAAAGGAGATTATCCCTTCTTTTCTTTTTTTCCTTTGCCTTTTGACAAAGCAATTTTGGAAGCAGTTTTGTTCTTACAGTTGCAACCGTCGATCATGACGCGTGCACCTTTGGTAAGTTTGGTTGGGCAATCGATACCAACCATTTGAGTTTTGCTCCCGACTTGAACTTTCTTTTCTTTTTTACCTTGTGCAACCGTAAGGGTTTTTGATTCTTCATCAAAACCTACAACCTTACCATGGATCGGTTTGGAAGGGCAACCTGCGTAAACGGAACTTGCAAAAGCAATAAGAGCGAGTATTGAGAATAATTTTTTCATAATGGGTAATGTTGTGGGTTAATATATAATAAAAGATCCATTGAATAACCAAATACAAGATAGACAAGTAAGAACTACTCAATATTACTAATTTTACCGAATAACCCAATAAGCGTTACCTAACCCAAGATTTTTCTGTTCTGGATGAAATTTTTGAAAACCTCCTTACTTATTCCTTTATTAAGTGCTCTTCTTCACGGGCATCCCATACCCGATATACCAGTCATTGGTAAGTTTAATTCGGACGGCAGTAGCTCCATTTATATCGAAATAGACACAAGAAGTTTTGCTGAAGATCCTGAGCAAGTGCCTTTCCTTACCAACAGTGCTTTCAAACAACTTTCTGACTCAAACAAAACAGATCTTATTCTGCAGGCGAAAAGTATGATCGAAAATGCTCTTCAACTACGATTTGGCGACAATGATTGGTATTTGCCTGAATTTGAATTTGATTTCGTGGAACAGGATGGCGGAGATTTAAGTGAGGAGAACATTTTGGTTTTACAAGGCCAGTATGATATTTCCTTAGATAATAACTCTGGTTTTTATCAAATAAGGTCGCAGGACGAAGCTCCCTACGATCTGATTTTTACGAATCAAATAAATGGGAAACCTCAAAAACGAGTAAATGTTCTTTTTCCCAATGAAGAAAGTTTTAAATTTGATCTTTCTTTTATTGACGGAAAATCGATTGCACAACACGAGGTTGAGCAAAAATCAGGATCAACTACTGAACA
>JBJLCO010000008.1:0-13086 GCA_045567635.1 Opitutales bacterium
ACCGCAAGGCACGGAAAGTGCAGGCACCTTTTTGAGAACTTAATCTGTTATTTAATTCATTTAAAAAATCAAATGGAACGAGTTCATCTTTTTTTCCATAAATCATTAACCCTGAAGCAGGGCACGGTGATAAAAATGAAAAATCATAAACATTTGGTTGTGGAGAAATAGCAACGAATCTATTTATTTCAGGTCTTCGCATTAATAATTGCATCGCTATTAACGATCCAAATGAAAAACCAGAAACCCAACATTGAGAATTATCTAAATTTTCTCTTTCAAGCCAATCTAAAGCAGCCGCAGCATCTGCTAACTCTCCTTGACCATTATCAAATTCACCATCACTTCTACCTACACCCCTAAAATTTACTCTGCATACTGAAAAATCATTTTCCATAAAAGTGTTAAAAGTTTCCACAACAACTTTATTATTCATTGTGCCCCCATATTGCGGATGAGGCTGCAACACTAAAGCAATAGGAGCTGTATTTTTATTACTTTTAAAATATTTTGCCTCAAGCCTACCTATTGGTCCTGGTATAAAAATTTCAATAATTTTATTATTCATAAATGTTAATGATAATTATTCTCACAAAAAAACTTTGTTTATCACAATAGAGAGACAATTTGCTAGTCTTTTTAATTTATCAATACTTGACTATTTTAGTCGGGTATATATAAAACTCGCATAAAATAAGGATTATGAAGTTAAATACAAAAACAAGATATGCGGTGATGGCTTTAGCCGATATGTCAAATTTTCCAAGAAAAAAACCGGTAAGTCTTAGAGATATATCTTTACGACAAAGCATTTCATTACTTTATTTAGAACAAATTTTTTTAAAATTAAAAAAAAATAACGTAGTTAAAAGTATAAGAGGTACTAATGGTGGATACATATTAAATAAAGATCCTAGAGAAATTAAGTTATCAGAAATATTTATAGCGATAGATGAAAAAGTAAAAACAGTAGGGTGTTCAAAAGAATTAAAAAAAGGATGTAATGGAAAATCAACAAAATGTATTACTCATGATTTATGGGATGAATTAGAACTACATATAAATACTTTTTTTGAAAAAAAAAAATTAAGTGATTTAACTAAAATTAACCAAAGTAGAATTTAATGAGAGAAAAAGAATTAGAAAAATTAAAAGAATATAAATATGGTTTTTCTACAGATATAGAAAGTATTAAAGCTCCTAAAGGTCTTAATGAAAAGGTAATAAAATTTATTTCAAACATTAAAAAAGAACCAAAATGGTTACTTGACTGGAGACTTAGAGCATACGAAAGATTAAAAGTTCTTAAAGAACCTGATTGGCAAAAACCAAAATATCCAAAAATAAATTATCAAGATTTATATTATTATTCTGCTCCTAAAAGTTTTAAAGAAAAACCAAAAAGTCTAGAAGATTTAGATCCAAAGTTATTAGAAACATATAAAAAATTAGGAATTCCTCTTCAAGAACAAAAAAGATTAAATAATATTGCAGTTGATGCCGTTTTTGACTCAGTTTCAGTAGCAACAACATTTAAAGAAAAACTAACAGAAAAAGGAATTATTTTTTGCTCTATAGGAGAAGCAGTACAAAAACACCCAAATCTCGTAAAAAAATATTTGGGATCAGTTATACCAATTAATGATCATTATTTTGCAACTTTAAATTCTGCAGTTTTTACCGATGGTTCGTTTGTTTACATTCCCGAAGGAGTAAGATGTCCAATGGAACTATCTACTTATTTTAGAATTAATGCATCTGACACAGGACAGTTTGAAAGAACTTTAATTATTGCAGATAAAGGAAGCTATGTAAGTTATTTAGAAGGTTGTACAGCTCCAATGAGAGATGAAAATCAGTTACATGCTGCTAACGTTGAACTTATAGCCTTAGATGACGCAGAGATAAAATATTCAACAGTTCAAAACTGGTATCCAGGAGATAAAGATGGAAAAGGTGGAATATATAATTTTGTTACAAAAAGAGGTTTGTGTAAAGGCAAAAACTCAAAAATATCTTGGACACAAGTGGAAACAGGATCTGCAATCACCTGGAAATACCCTAGTTGTATTTTAAAAGGGGATAACTCATCAGGTGAATTTTATTCTATAGCAATAACTAATAATTATCAAAAAGCTGATACTGGAACTAAAATGATCCATTTAGGAAAAAATACAAAAAGCAAAATAATTTCTAAAGGAATTTCAGCGGGGTTTGCTGATAATACTTATAGAGGGTTAGTAGATATAAATAGGAATGCCGACAATTCAAGAAATTATACACAATGTGATTCTTTATTGATTGGTAATAAATGTGGTGCCCACACTATACCTTATATTAAAAATAAAAATTCATTAACAAATCTCGAACATGAAGCAACCACTTCAAAAATTAGTGATGAACAACTTTTTTATTGTAATCAAAGAGGTTTAAACCAAGAAGAAGCTATAAGTTTAATAGTTAATGGTTTTTGTAAGGAAGTTCTTCAGCAATTACCAATGGAGTTTGCTGTAGAGGCACAAAAACTTGTTGGAATTAGCTTGGAAGGAAGTGTAGGATAATGGTAAGTAGATTTCACTTAGCAATACCAGCAGGCGACCTTGACAAGGCAATAAATTTTTATTGTGAAACACTTGGATGTGAAAGAGGTAATGCTGAATTTAAATATCCAGATGCTTGGGCAGATATAAATTTCTGGGGTAATGAGCTCACACTACACGCTACAGAACCTAATAAAAAAAATATAATTGAACGACACAATGTAGATATGGGCAATGTAACAGTTCCACACTTTGGTGTTCATTTAGATACAGATACTTTTAAAAAATTAAAACAAAGACTTATAAATAAAAAAATTAAGTTTATTGATCCTCCATATATTAGATTTAAAGGAGAGGATATAGAACAAGAGACCATGTTTTTAGAAGATACGAATGGAAACTGTATGGAAATAAAAACAATGAGAAATCCAAATACTCTTTTTAAGAAATAAAAATGAAATTAGATATTAAAATTAATGAGTATAAAAACAATATAGAGACCCTCCAAGCTGTTGAAAGCTTAGAGGTTTATAGGTGGTTAATTTCTCTTGGAGAAAAATTAAATGAAGATCCACTTAGTGAAATAAAAAGAATAGAAAAAAATAAAGTAAAAAGTTGTCAATTTGATTTATATGTTGATTATGAAAATGGTCGTTTTAAAGCATGGAGTAAAGCAATGGTTGCAGGAGGATACGCCTACGTATTGATAGATATTTTTAATTCTTTAACTTTTGAAGAAGCAAAAAAAGTTACTGTAGATGATTTTAAAAAAATAAAAATGGATGAATTACTATCAATGAATAGAAAAACTGGTTTTTATGAGATGATAGAAATAATGATAAAGAGATTGAAGAATGTTGAAAATTGATAATCTTTCAGCAAAAGTAGATAAAAAATCCATTTTAAGTGGATTATCTTTAAATATTAAACCAGGCGAGGTCCATGCAATTATGGGTCCCAACGGCTCTGGAAAAAGTACTTTAGCGAATATACTTTCGGGTAAAAAAGGTTACGATATTTCTGGAAAAGTTAGCTTTGAAAATAATAATTTGTTTGATTTAGCGATTGAAGAAAGGGCACACAAAGGTTTGTTTTTAGCTTTTCAATATCCATTGGAAATACCCGGTGTAAATACTTCAAATTTTTTGAAAACATCATTAAATGCAATTAGAAAATCAAATGGAAAAAAAGAACTAGATGCATTGGAGTTTTTAAAAATTGTTAAAGAAAAAGCATCAGAATTGAAAATGGATGAAAAAATTTTAAACAGACAATTAAATGTTGGTTTTTCTGGGGGAGAAAAGAAAAAAAATGAAATATTGCAAATGTCGTTAATTGAGCCAAAAATGGCAATCCTTGATGAAACAGACTCAGGGCTCGATATTGATGCACTTAAGATTGTTGCAAATGGAGTTAATACATTAAGAGATAAAGAAAGATCTTTTTTAATAATTACACACTATCAAAGATTGCTGGACTATATTAAACCAGATTTTGTACATGTTCTTATGAATGGAAAAATAGCAAAGTCAGGCTGTATGGAATTAGCTGAAAAACTTGAAAAAGTGGGATATGAAAAATTATGAAAAATCAAATAAAAAGTGATTTCGATAAAGTTGTAAAAAAATTAAAGTTACCCAAAAAAAATATTGATTTAAGAAAAAAAAATCTAGACAAATTTATTGATTTAGGCTTTCCTAATAAGAGAGAAGAAGAATGGAAATTTTCTGATTTAAATAAAATTATTTCTTCTAACATTAAAGATTTAAAATTTTTTAATAAAGAATTGTTCAACAAAGAAAATAAAACAATAGCTCCTAAAAATGCTTTACCTTATAAATTGTTTGAGCATAATAAAATTGTAATAACTAATGGAGTTGTTGATATAATAGATTTTAAATATGAAGATTTAAACAAAATTGACATTATAAATACAGCAGAAAATCAATCCTCAAATACAAAACAATCTCTTATTTATTTGAATAGTGCATTTAATACAAATTATTTAAAAATAGTTATAAAAAAAAATTACTCACTAAATAAACCAGTAATATTATATAATTTTACTGATGAAAAAATTAATTCAACAAACATAAATCAAAGATTAGATATTATTTTAGAGGAAAATAGTAGGTTAAATCTTATTAATTTTTTTACAGATTATTCAGGTAATAATTTTATAAATATTAATCATGAGTTTAAAGTTGAAAAAGATTCAATTTTAAAAAATTATATAATAGATTGTAAAGAAAATTCTAATATTAAATATTTTAATAATAACATCGATTTAAATCAAAATAGCTTAGTTGAAAATTTTATTTTATCAACTGGATCTAAATTTATAAAAAATGAAATTATTTGTAATTTAAAAGAAAAATATTCATCTGCATTTATATCTGGAGTAATTAATTTAAAAAGTAATCAACAACATGAAATTAAAACAAACGTTAACCACTTAGCAGAAAATACAAAAAGTTATCAATTAATTAAATCTATTCTTAATGAAAATTCAAAAGGAATTTATCAAGGCAAAATTTTCGTTGATTCTAAGGCACAAAAAACAAATGGTTATCAATTAAGTAAAGCTATCTTGCTTAATGAAAATGCAGAATTTGATGCAAAACCCGAGTTAGAAATTTATGCTGATGACGTTAAATGTACACATGGATCCACTTCAGGATGTTTAGATGAAAATTCAATATTTTATTTAATGTCTAGAGGAATAAAACGTAATGATGCAGAAAAACTTTTAATAAATGGATTTATATTAGATGCAGTTGAAAAAATTACAGACTTAGAAATTAAAAAATTTATTAAAGAAATTATGGGAATCATTGAGTGAATATAGATAATATTAAAAAAGAATTTCCAATATTTAATAACAAAGTCCATAATAATGATCTTGTGTATTTGGACAGTGCTAATTCTTCACAAAAACCTCAAGTAGTTATAGATAGAATTTATGATTTTTATTCAAAAGAATTCTCAAATGTAGGTAGAAGCATTCACTATTTAGCTGTTGCAGCTACAAATATGTACGAAAATACTAGAGTCTCAGTTCAAAAATTTATAAATGCTAAAGATAAAAATGAGATTGTTTTTACAAAAGGAGCAACAGAAGCAATTAATTTGGTTGCAAGTACATATGGTCAAAAATATCTAAAATCAGGAGATGAAGTATTATTGACTGAATTAGAGCATCATTCGAATTATGTGCCATGGCATTATTTAAGAAAATCAAAAGGAGTAAAAATAGAATTTGCCGATGCAAATGATGATGGTGAAGTTACACTTGAAAGTATAGAAAAAAAAATTACTTCTAAAACTAAAATGATAGCTATTACACATTTATCAAATGTAACTGGGGCTATCTTACCAATCAAAGAAATAACAGAATTAGCTCATTCAAAAAATATTCCTGTTCTTGTAGATGGATGTCAAGGTGCACCACATTTGAAATTAGATATGCAAGATTTAGATTGTGACTTTTATGCTATTTCTTGTCACAAGATGTATGGACCGACAGGTTTAGGTATTCTTTATGCAAAGAAAAAATGGCTTGAGGAATTACCACCTTATCAAGGCGGTGGAGGGATGATTGGAGAAGTAAAAAAGGAAGGTATAACTTATGGTGATTTACCAAATAAATATGAGGCAGGCACAATGCAAACTGCACAAGTAATTGCATTTGATGAATCTATTAAGTTTTTAAATAAGATTGGTATAGAAAATGTTATGAAGCATGAGAGTGAATTAATAAATTATGGACAAGAAATTTTAAGAAAAAATAATTCTGTAAAACTTATTGGTAACCCTAAGAATAAAGGTAGCGTATTATCATTTACTCTCGATGACATTCATCCACATGATATTGCAACAATTCTTGACGAAGATGGAGTTGCTATAAGGGCTGGACATCATTGTTGTCAAATATTGCATGATAAATTAAATATACCTGCCTCTGCACGAGCATCTTTAGGTATTTATAATACGAAAGATGATTTAGATAAATTAAACAATGCACTTAATAACTGTAAAAAGATTTTTAACACAAAATGAACTTAAAAGAACTATATCAAGAGATCATTCTCGATCATGGAAAAAATCCTAGAAATTTAAGAAAAACAGAAAATTTTAATAAAGATGCCAAAGGATACAACCCTCTATGCGGAGATAAAGTGCATGTTTTTTTAAAGTTAAACGAAAATAAAAAAATAGAAGACATATCTTTTGAAGGAAGTGGATGTGCAATATCAATGGCATCAGCCTCAATAATGACAGATCTTGTAAGAGATAAAGAAGAAAAAGAAGCAAGACATCTTATAAAAGATTTTTTAGATATGATTAAAGAAAAACCAGAGATTGTTACAAAAAGTTTAAGCGAGGATGAAAAAACTAAACTGATGTCACTTTCTGGTGTAAAAAAATATCCAATGAGAGTAAAATGTGCAACTTTAGCTTGGCACACATTAACATCAGCCATAACAAATTCACAAGAGGAAATTAACACAGAAAAATTTGAGTAAGTATGGATTTAAAAGAAAAAATAATTATAGAAATTAAAAAAATTTATGATCCAGAGATTCCAGTTAATATCTATGAACTTGGCCTAATTTATGAAATAAAAGTTGAAAAAAACAATCATATTAAGGTAAAGATGACGTTAACAACGCCAAATTGTCCAGTCGCTGAAAGTTTGCCAAAAGAAGTTAAAGATAGTATTATGCAAGTTAAAGAAGTTAATGATGTAGATCTTGAATTGGTTTGGGATCCACCATGGGACAAATCTATGATGTCTGAGGCTGCAAAATTAGAATTAAATTTATGAAGCAAGTAATTACTTTAAGTGACAGGGCTGCAAATAGAATTAAAGAAATCTTATCAAAAGATCAAAATTCTTCTGGTGTAAGGATTGGAGTTAAAAGTGGTGGTTGTGCAGGAATGTCTTATGTTATGGAATATGCTAAAGATAAAAACTCAAACGATGAATTAATTGAAGATAAAGGTGTAAAAGTTTTTGTTGATCCTGGAGCTGTAATGTATTTACTAGGAACAGAGATGGATTATAAAGAAGAGGAATTTTCATCTTCATTTGTGTTTAAAAACCCTAATGAAACCGAGCGTTGTGGCTGTGGGGAATCTTTTAAAATCTAGTATAGGTTTA
This sequence comes from Opitutales bacterium, assembly GCA_045567635.1. Taxonomy (GTDB): domain Bacteria; phylum Verrucomicrobiota; class Verrucomicrobiia; order Opitutales; family Seribacteraceae; genus Seribacter. Next base: position 7,705 of record JBJLCO010000008.1, read on the forward strand.
ATGCATACCAGCATTGCATTTATTGCATATCTTTAGTATATTGTTTTTATGAACATATTTGAATTTAGAAATTTGCTAAAATCGGCAGATAAAAAAGACAAGAGAAAATCTTTTTTTAGAAAGATGATTAAATCAGTGGAAACTGGAGCAAACGGTACGCAGGATTATGTTGTTAAAAAAGGTTCAGGCAAAAAAAAAGTAGCTTCTACAAGACAATAATTTAACAACTATAATACATATCAAATTCGATAGGGTGAGGCGTATGTTCAAAATTATGTATTTCTTCAAATTTTAATGCAATGTAAGCATCTATTTGATCATCTGTAAAAACATTCCCTTGTTTTAAAAAATTTCTATCTCTATCTAAGCATTCCATAGCTTCTCTTAATGAACCACAAACTGTTGGAACTTTTTTTACTTCACTCTCAGACAAAGCATACAAGTCTTTATCAAAAGATTTACCAGGATCAATTTTATTTTTAATTCCATCTAATCCTGCCATCAACATTGCTGCAAATGTTAAATAGGGATTACCAGAAGCATCAGGAAATCTGATTTCACATCTTGCTCCTTTTTTATTTAATGTAATTGGAATTCGACAAGATGCAGATCTATTTCTAGCTGAATAAGCTAATAATACAGGAGCTTCAAAACCAGGGATTAATCTTTTATAACTGTTCGTAGTTGCGTTTGAAAAAGCATTTATAGCTTTTGCATGTTTCAATATTCCACCAATATAGTGAAGAGCTGTTTGAGATAGTCCCGCATATTTATTACCAGAGAATACAGGAGTATTTCCTTTCCATATAGATTGATGTGTATGCATTCCAGATCCATTATCTCCTTTAACCGGTTTTGGCATGAATGTTGCTGTTTTTCCAAATGAATGAGAAACCATTTGCACAACATATTTGTATAACTGAACGTTATCAGCTTGATCTACAAGAGTACCGAAGTACATACCTAGTTCATGTTGACTTGGGGCTACTTCGTGGTGGTGTTTTTCAACCTTAATACCAACATCTCTTAAACCTTTTAAATATTCACCTCGCATATCCTGCGCACTATCTACTGGTGGCACTGGAAAGTAACCACCTTTTATTCCAGGTCTGTGACCCATATTTCCATTTTCATATTTTCTACCTGAATTATAAGGACCTTCTGTACTGTCAATTGCAAAACCAGTTTCGTTCATGTCGTTTTTAATTCTCACATCGTCAAAAACAAAAAATTCTGGTTCAGGACCAAAATAAGCTTTATCACCAATACCAGTTGATTTTAAGTATGTCTCGGCTTTTTTTGCAATTCCTCTAGGATCTCTTTCGTAAGGGTTTTTTTTAACAGCATCTAAAATGTCACAAAATAAAACTAACGTATTATGAGTCGTAAAAGGATCTACAACCCTTCTATTTAGATCAGGTTTTAAAATCATATCTGACTCATTAATAGCTTTCCAACCAGCTATAGAAGAACCGTCAAAAAATACGCCATCAATTAGCATATCTTCATCAACTATAGTAGAGTCCATTGTTAAATGTTGCAGCTTTCCTCTTGGGTCTGTAAATCTTAAATCTACATACTCAATCTCTTTATCTTTCATTAATTTTAAAACATTTTTGGCACTCATAATATTCCTTTATTGTAAATATGGTTTAATATCAAAAAAAAGTGTATAAATATCGCTTATTATATTGATACCACCTATGCAATTTGTGCATAGATCTAAACGCTAGTTATTAATATTAATCAAACAATTAATAGTTGAATGGATAATTTATTAGATAAAGAAGCTGTTAAAAGAGTTCAGAAATCACTGAGCAGTTTTGATGATACTTTAAAAGTTCAGGTTTTGGAACAATCAGCAAGAACAGCAAAAGATGCCGCAACAGCTTTAAGATGTGAAGTGGGGGCTATAGTAAAAAGTCTTCTTTTAAGAGCTGATGATGAATTTATTTTGTGCCTGGTATCAGGTGATAAAAAATGTTCTTTAAATAAAGTTAAAAAATTAACTGGAAAAAAAGATGTTTGTATGGCTAATGCAGAAGATGTAAAAAAAAAAACTGGTTTTACAATAGGTGGAGTTTCACCTGTAGGACTTACTAATAATTTAGAGATTATGATTGACGATCAACTAAATAGATTTCAGGATATTTTTGCAGCGGCAGGACACCCTAATGTGGTTTTTAAAATAGATTTTAAAAATTTAAAAGAAATAACTAAGGGTGTAATTATGGATATCTCTGAATGAGACAGCCTACAGTAACTGATTACATTTTTCTTGTGGTACTTGCTCTTATTTGGGCTTCTGCTTTTTTTAATATTAAAATTGCAACATATTCATATGGACCAGTCACAATTGCATTTCTAAGAATATTATTAGGTGCAATTCCAGTCGTTGGGCTTTGTTTTTTTAAAAAAATTAAAATCGAGGCTTTTTCAAAAGATTGGTATTGGTTTGCATGCAATTGGAATTATAAATTTAGTTATACCTTTTTTTTTAATAGCATACGGAGTTCAAAAAGTGCAAAGTAATCTTGCCGCTATTTTAATGGCAAGCACCCCATTAAGCGCAACAGTTTTAGCTCATTTTTTTACCAAAAATGAAAAAATAAATTTTATAAAAGTTTTAGGTGTAATGATTGGATTTTCAGGAATAGTTTTTTTATTTTCAGATAATATTTTAATTAATGAAAATAATTTTGTTTCAGCTTTATTAATTTTAGGGGGATCAACTTTTTATGTAATAGGTGGTTTATTAACATTAAAAGTTAGTAATAAGAAAAATGAAAATGTTACAGCTTCAATATTAATTTGGGCGACAATATTTTTATTACCAATTACAGCATATACTGAACAACCTTGGAATTTAAATCCTCGTTTAGACTCAACTATTTCATTAGTTTATCTTGGAGTATTTTCCACTGGTTTGGCTTGGTTGATGAGATTTAGAATATTAAAAAATAATGGTTTAGTTTTTCAAGCTCAGGTAGCTTATTTAATTCCAATATTTGGAATTATATTAGGTTATATTTTTTTAAATGAAATAATTACATCAAAAGTGATTGTTGCTGTAATAGCTGTTGTTTTAGGAATTTATTTTGTAAGACGTTCCATTAAAAATAATGGTACTTGAGTTTTGCAATTTCTTTTATATGTGAGTCATTTGTTTCACAACAACCTCCTAAGATGGTTGCTCCATTTTTAATAATTTTTTTTGCAAATTCACCAAAAACTTTATTTGTAACTTCATCTCTTTTTCCCAGTGTAATGTTTGGATTTTTTCCAATTTCATTAAACCCAGCGGTATTAAATTTATGAACTGGCAAAGGCTCTTCTACACCCCATAAATTTGCTTTAAAGCCAAAAGGTATACCTAATTTTTTAAATTCATTAGAAGTTTTTTCTATTATTTCTAAAGATACGCATGCAGAAATTACTCCTAGCCAACGATCATTTTTATACTTCTGAACTACTTCAGTTATTGTTTCGCCAGACGGAAGTTTACCGTTTTTTTTAATATGCATACCGACCAAAACTAATTTATTTAGTTCTTGAGTAGCGTTTAATGCTATTTCTATTTCTCTACCACTAGATAAAACATCTAAATAAAAAAAATCAATATGTGGATTAAGTATGTTAGCTTGTTCAAAAAAATTATTCTCAATTATATTTTTATCTCTTTTATCAACTGCATAAGTATCGTTTTGAGCAGGAAGACTACCAGCAATCAAAATATTCTTTTTTGATAATTCTTTAGCTTTTATTGCGAGCTCACAAGCTTTTTTATTAGCCAAATGAAAATATTTTCCAACTTGATTTTGCTCCATTCTTACTTTTCTAGTAGTAAATGTATTAGTTAAAATTACATCTGCTCCTGCTTTAATAGATGATAAATGAGTATCAATTACCAATTGGTAATATTTTTCATCGATTAACGAAGTTGCTGACCAAAGAGTTCCTTTAGAAACCAAACCTCTTGCAAGTAACTCCTGCCCCATACCAGCATCTAAAATTCTTATTTTTTTAAAAAAATCTTTATTCATTAAAGCTATATAAATATTTTAAAAGCCATCCTAATAGCAACAAACAAAACTAATGCAGCTGTAACCAAAGCCAATATTCGAGTAGGAAATATTTTTAAATTTAAAAAATTTCCTATTTGACCACCGATTAAAGCCGCTAAAAAAAGAAACCAGTAATTTTGTATTTCACTTAAGACAGTGCTTTTTGTTAATTGTCCAAAAATTCCTGATAAAGAATTTATTAATATAAATAGAGAAGATGTTGTTACAATATGCTTAGGCTTTCCAGCTCTTAATAAAAAAAGAATAGGACTTAAGAAAATTCCACCACCAACACCTACAACTCCAGAAACAAAACCTAAAATTGAGCCAATCAAAATTGAAAATATTATTGGAATTTTTCTGAAAATTTCTATTTTATCATCATAGGAATTAAATTTAAATAATAACATTACTCCTGCAATTGTTAAAACTACAAACAAAAGTATTTCAAAAAATTCCTTTTCTACTGGTAGAGATCCCCCAATAAAAGCCAATGGTATGGATCCAATTAGATAAGGTGTTATTAATTTTAAGTTTAGATTTCCCGCTCTTATATAGTTAAAACAATTTCCTGAAACGACTATAATATTACAAGTTAAAGCTAATACAGGAAAAATAAAATAAGGTATACCCCACAACAAAAGAAGAGCCAAATAAGTTGAACCGCCTCCAAATCCAACACTTGCATACAATATTGCTGTTACAAAAAATAAAATTGATAATATAATCATATTAGAAATTAATTTATTTTATGAAAGTAAATATAGCACTTTTAACTGTAACAGATACTAGAAATATAAAAACTGATAAATCTGGAGGAATTTTAACTAGCAAAATTGAAGAAGCTAATCATAATTTGGTGGAACGAAAAATTTGCAAAGATAATAAAAAAGATATTAAAAAAATTTTAAATGCATGGACAAAGAAAAAAAATATAGATGTAATTATTACAACTGGTGGGACTGGTTTGACTGGGAGAGATATTACTCCTGAGGCATTGGATGAAATAGCAGATAAACACATACCAGGATTTGGAGAGGTTTTTAGATATGTTAGCTTGGAAACAGTTGGCACATCGTCAATTCAATCAAGAGCATGCGCAGTTCTCTCTAACGGTAAATATATATTTGCTTTACCAGGTTCATCTGGTGGCGTAACTGATGCGTGGGATAAAATCTTAATACATCAGCTTGATATTAATCATAAGCCATGTAATTTTGTTGAATTATTTCCAAGACTTAAAGAAAAATAAAAATTTTTATTTACTTTCTCTTGTGGCAATAAACACCCCTATGGAAGCTATAACAAAACCTAAAAT
>JBJLCO010000009.1:0-114597 GCA_045567635.1 Opitutales bacterium
TTTACCAGAACCACTTTCTCCACGCATTCCACAAAACTCGGATGAAGCCAAAGTGAAATTATCTACATCAACAATATCAATATTTTCTCCCGATGGAGAAACAAAAGATTTTTTCAAGTGATTAACAGAAAGAAGACTCATTAATCACATATTTGATCATAAGAAAAAACGATGGCAAGCTGGATGATTCAACAATCTAAATTTAAAAAGTCTATGCTAATTTCCATATCAAGTACGACTTTTTACTAGCCAGGAAATATAATGATTAAATGTTGTGTTAAGTAGAATTTATTTCTTTAGCAGGTGATTTTACCATTCTTTCTACAAGTTGTGCTAACTTAGGTGAAAATCCGATTAATAATCCTATATTAACCAGATTAAACAAGGTATGAAAAAGGGATAAATGCAAAGGTATATTTTTATCCACAATAGCCTTCTTGGCTTTATCAATATCAAGTGGTTTAGGTTCACCCTTGAATTCATTCTCCAGTAAATATGTGGTAGCTTCCGAATAGGTAACATCTTGAATTTTGATCGCACCGGGCATTATGTTATCTAGCATGGTTACAAATGGGTAAAATAGAAGTAACATCCAACAGACACCTGTAATATTGAAAATAAAGTGGGCACGGGCTGCTCGCTTAGCACTTAAATTTGCACCTATAGAGGCAAGCCAGGCGGTGATTGTAGTCCCAATATTTTCTCCAAGAACGATTGCTGCGGCAATTTCAAAATTAATCCAACCATTAAGTGCCACAATAATGGTAATTCCCATCGCAGCCGAGGAAGATTGAACAAGAATCGTTAAAAACACTCCGATAACCAAAAAGATTAAGACAGATCCAAAACCATAGCTATTGAGCTGCTCAATTACACCCTGAATTTGTTTCACAACTAGTTGATCATTTGGATCCGAACTACTTAGTAAACTTTTCACATCAGGGACGGCATTTTTTAATTCGTTAAGACCAAAAAAAAGGAGACCAAAACCAACAAGAAATTCACCCAAATGTTTAAGCTTCGCTTTACTCACAAAAATCAAGGGAAAACCGATTCCGATAATTGGTAGAGCGATTTTAGCCAAACTAAATTTACCTATTGAAGCAATTATCCAGCCTGTTAAGGTTGTACCCAGGTTAGCCCCCATGATTACAGCAATAGATTCCATTAAGGTAAGCAGTTGGGCATTTACAAAACTTACTACCATAACAGTTGTGGCTGAAGAGGATTGAACAAGGCAAGTAATGAATAAACCGGTCAGAAGTCCACAAAATCTGTTTTGCGTCATCTTAGCCATAATACGACGCATACTTGCCCCAGCAGCTTTCTGGATTCCATCACTCATAACCCTCATCCCAAAGAGAAAAATTCCTAATCCACCAAGGATATATAAAAATCCAACTAAAAAATCCCAGAATGTGATATTTAACATAATTATTTTAGGTACGAGGATTTAGTTCTCAAGGGGTTTCGGTTGTGCACTTTTTATTGTGTTTAAAGGGTACATTATAAAGTTTTCTTTCGTAATTTTGATTTTTTAAATTCTTTTGCATGTCGAACATCTCGACTAGTTGCTAAAAATACTGCTTCCTTTGATATATTCACTGCATGATCTGCAATCCTTTCCAATGATTTAGAGATAAAAAGCATTTCAAAAATCGAGGAAGCTGATGCAGGTTCTTTATTTACTAAATCTTGGCAAAAGGTATTATTTTCAGCATTTAGTGCATCAACAGATAAATCGGTTGTCCAAATCGCCTTTGCTTTCTCCTCATCGAACTCAACAAAAACCCCAAGTGAGTCACGAATCATCTCCAATGCAATTTTTCCCATTTTAGGAATTTGATGAAAGTCATGGATAGTTGTATTTCTGGACCTCCTGGCAATAGCTTTTGCTTCGTCCCCGATCCTTTCAATTTCATGACTCGCTTTCATAGTTGAAACCAAAAGTCTTAGATCAGAAGCAATTGGGGCGTGCGTCGATAGAAGTATGGTTACACTTGCACTAAGTTTGTTTTCAAGATTATCAATTTCCTCATCTCTAATGCGAACAAGTTTAGCTTTCTTAGGATCTGTTTGCTCTAAAGATTCCAATGCAAGTTCAAGAGATTCCGTCGCCAATTGCCCCATTAGCAAAAATTTTGAGCGAATGTTTTCTATGTTTGTATCAAAGTGAGTAGCCATACTTTATTTTTCAATTTTTATTCTCATCCAAATTTCCCAGAAATGTAGTCTTCGGTTTGTTTTTTTGATGGATTAAGAAATATTTTCTTCGTTTGATCAAATTCAATCAAATTTCCAAGATAAAAAAACGCAGTTCGATCTGAAATTCTTCCAGCTTGTTGCATATTATGAGTCACAATCACAATTGTATACTTTTCTTTTAGGCCAAGAATTAGTTCCTCCACTCTTCCGGTTGCAACGGGATCCAATGACGAACATGGTTCATCCATAAGAATTATTTCAGGCTCTACTGCCAATGTCCGGGCAATGCAAAGTCTCTGTTGTTGCCCTCCAGACAAACCGTAAGCATTTTCGTTCAAGCGATCCTTTACTTCTTCCCAAAGAGCAGCCTTGGTTAGCGATTCTTCCACTTTCTCATCTACCACTCTCTTGTTTTTAATACCTTGGATATGTAGACCGTATGAAATATTCTGATAAATAGATTTGGGGAAAGGATTAGATTTTTGAAAGACCATCCCTACTTTTTTACGGAGTTCAATTACATCTACAGATTTATTATGGATATCATAATCTCGAATGAGAATCTTACCATTGCTAATACAAGCTCCATCAATTAAATCATTCATTCTATTTAATGAACGCAAAAGAGTAGTCTTTCCACAACCTGAAGGACCAATAAATGCAGTAACTTGATTTTCTGGAATGTCTAGGCTGACATTAAAAAGTACCTGTTTCTTACCATAATAAAAGTCCAAACTAGATATTCGGATTGCAAGTTTAAATGATGTTTTTGAGGGATCGATCATTTTAAAATATTACCAGCGATATTTTTTCCGCAAGCGACTCCGAAGAATAACTGAAAGACTCGTTACAGCTATAATAAAAACAAGAAATACCAAAGCGGTCCCATACTGCATATCAATTGTATATTCATTTTGAGGAATTTTAGTACTTACGATATAAATATGATACGGTAATGCCATTACTCCCTGAAAAAAGAAATCACTCCAATGCTCTAATCCCTCCCAAGGCAATTCTGATCTCATGGCATACGCAGCTGTAAACATAATAGGAGCAGTCTCTCCCGCTACTCTTGCTACTCCAAGAATGGAAGATGTAATAATCCCAGGCATTGCATAAGGCAAGGACGCTGGTTCGGATCATCGTCCATTTAGACGCACCAAGTGCAAGAGAACTTTCCCTAAATCCCTGCGGAATTGATCTGAGTGATTCCTCACTTGCAGTTATTATTATCGGAAGAACCATAATTGCTAATGTGAACCATCCAGCAATAAGAGAAACATTCCAATCTAAAAAAATCACGAAAAGGCCAAAACCAAAAAGGCCAAAAATAATCGAAGGGACCCCAGACAAATTTAAGATGGCTAACCGAATCATCGAGAGAAACCGTCCAGACTTTCCATATTCTGCTAAAAAAATAGCACAAAAAACTCCAAGCAAAATAGCAATAACCATGGCTCCCACTACCAGTAAAATTGAACCAACAATTGCAGGAAAAATCCCCCCTCCTGAATACGAAAAATCCTTTGATTGGATTTCCACTTGAACAATTCTATTGAAAGTTTCCAAATTACTTGAAATGGCTTCCCAAATTTTTGAATTTTCATTTTCATTTAATCTGAAAATAAGTTTTCTTAGATTAAGATAATTGGTTGCCGCTGAATTTAATTCAGTCAACTTTTGAGGAGTTGGGTTTTCGAAAAAAGTTCGTTTGCTTTTGTGCAGCTTTTTTCCTAAATCACGGAAGCGAGTCGCAACTTTTGGCAAATGAGTTTCGAGAAACTTTAAATATTTTAACCTGAGTACATTGAGACCTTCAATATCTGGGCTAGCAATTTCTTGAAAATAATTAGCCTTAAAAAAAGCAATCTCTGATTCAAGTACTCTGAAACGATTTCCTTCCGTACTAAAAAAGCTTTTAATAAATGAACTTACCAAAGAAAAAACTTGGCTTTCCTTAATCTCAAAGTCTTTTGCAGTTAGTTCAGCGTCACTTAAAAGAGATATCCAATATTCAAACTTCCTATTAGAAGATTGAGATTCTACTAAAATTAAATTTTCTAGGATAATTTCAAGATTAGAAATGCTTGTCTCTGATAAAACGAGTGTTAAATTCTTTTCTAAAAATTTGAGCGAATCAATGTAAGTGAGGGTACTTGTGAGTTGTTCCCATTTTTCAAGAGTCTTCTTTTCCTTAAATTTATAATATTTTTCAGAACTTAGTTTTTGGGTTGTACCATTAGCTTCGATCACATGAAGAGTTTGTGGCTTCTGTGTCAGAAACTCCCAGTTAATCCCATCTCCTTCAAATAATTTGTTGGATCCTTTCGAAAATATATCCCAAAATAAATAAGCAGCACAAAACAGAACAAAATAAGTCGCAGAACGCATTACCGAAAACGCTATTTTTTCAACCATTTTCTCTTTGGAGAAGGATGATTGAAAAGGATTGTAAGAATCCATCTTGTTCAAGTTCATCAATAATTGGCCTTATATCTGCCCGCCAAAGACTGAGAGAGAAAATTAATTGAAAGTGAAAGGATAAAAAGAACTACCCCAACCATGAAAAGTGCACGATAGTGAATACTTTCAAATTCAACTTCTCCCATCTCTTGTGCAATAATACCAGTCATGGTATGAACTGGTTGTACAAATACCCCCAAGCCCGAACTAAAATCAGGAATGGCAATCCGATTACCCGCACACAGCAAAACTACCATAGTTTCACCGATGACTCTACCCAGACCTAATAAAACTGCAGAAATAATTCCAGTGATAGCAGACGGAACAATAATTCGTATACAAGTCTGCCAGCGAGAGGCTCCCAAAGATAGAGAGGCATCTCGCAAGGCCAGCGGAACATTATTTAGTGCATCTTCAGCGAGAGTAAAAATTGTGGGAATAGTCATAAGGGCCAAAAGGCAGCCTGCTGTTAAAGAATTTAATCTTTCGTCAGTAAATTGACTAATTATTCCCCCAAGCACCGCAATACCAAAGAAACCAATTACGACTGAAGGAATTGCCGAAATAAATTCAATACAAGGTTTTATTACAGACTGTTCTTTGACGGAGGCGACTTGATTAATATATAATGCAGAACCGACTCCCAGAGGAATAGCTAGAATTAAGGCGATTAAAGTAATCAATAAAGACCCTGATAAAAGGGGTATAACTCCATACCAATCCTGTCTTGCACTATTTGTGACCCATTCAGTACCTAGCAAAAAACTCGTAATTGAACGATAAATTGGAAACTCTGAATCCGGATTCCATTGACCGAGCCTTATCTTATAGTTAGGAATTTCATCGAGGTATTCACCTAATGCGTCTTTCGCTTTACCAAATGCTGTTTCTGAACTTAAAAGTGAAAAGCCACCTTCATAATCATTAAATAATTTCGCAAATTTTGTCGTCTGTTCTTTGGTTATAGCAAGATATTGGTCATTGTAAGAAGTTTGAATTTTGGTTATCAAATTACTAATCCTGCCTTTAATTTCTGTTCCACTTTCATCTCCCACGCTTGAATTAATTTGTTTTGCAAGATTTTCCTGATCCTGACGAATAAAATAATAATACCATCTCTCAAGATCAGAATGAGAAAAATATTCAGCTCGCTTAAGATTTTCAATGGACTGGTTAAAGTCCTCTTCTGGTAAACCCAATTTTTCTGCTTCTGACTTAAGAGATAAAATCGTAGTTTGAGTGTTAAGAAAAAGCTTAGTTTCAGCAGCCCAGCTAACAACCTCTTTTTCGTAATTTAAAAGCTTGTCCTTAATTTGCTGAAAGGTGTTTGCAAATTTAAGAAAGTTATCTTTGTTAAATTTAACTACTTTTTTGTCAGGAGAATTTTCGGATAAAGAATCGTAATACCTAGTTTCTTTTGAAAGAATATTTTCAATGTATCGGAACAATAATGTTTGGGAATCATGCTGTTTAGATACCACATTTGCATACTCCATTCCTGAAGCCCGATAAATATTCATTTCTTGACGATATTGGCTGAAAAACTCAATTCCTTCCTTGAAAAGAAAGATAGTTATAAGTCCGAGTATGACCACGGACATAATTGCGCTGCTTCCAAAAAACGCCTTGATAATAGATTCTTTTTTCAAGCTAAAGGCTGAATTGAATGTTTCGAGAATTGAAGAGATCTTATTTATGGAGGAAAGGGTGATATTCTGTAATTAATACAATATATTTGCAATGAAGACCTTGGAGCAAAATTGGTTTAACTTTTACAGTGGTAAAGAATTTGTGCGAGGGATTTTAATTGTAAAAACAGTTTCTTTTCCTAAAACGCTTTTAGCGTATACAGATCCTCCATGAGCTTCCACGATTTTTTTTACTATACTTAGACCTAATCCTGTTCCTCCCCTTTCTCTTGAACGCCCCTTGTCCACCACATAAAATCTTTCAAAGATTCTTTCAATATCTTCTGCAGCTATACCAATTCCATCATCAATAACCGAACAATAAAACCAATCTCCGTCATCCGAAATTGTAGTTCTAATAATTACTTTTGTAAATTCTCCTCCATACTTAAACGCGTTATCAACTAAATTGCTAATTGCAATTGCCATTTTAACAGCATCAAAGGGGAATGCATCTTTTTCTTCGGCAAATTCAAAATGGATTTTATCAGATTCAAAATAAGGTTTATCCTGAAAAAAAAGATGTACGCCAAGAATAATTTCACTAAATTTATTTGAAGTTTGGTTAAGCACACTTGCACTTGATTCAAGCTCAGAAATACTTAGTAAGTCTTCCACCAAAGTCTGCAATCGAAGTGCATTCTTGTGAATTTTGACCATAAATTTTCTTCCCCCACTGGTAAACATTCCATCTTCTTCAAGAAGAGTTTCAGAATATCCCTTGATCATGGTTATAGGGGTTCTTAATTCGTGAGATGCATTGGCAACAAAATCCTTACGCATTCTTTCTGATTTTTTAATTGCCGTGACATCCCTCATTAAAAGAAGAATTTTTTCTTTTTCTCGGTCCGGAGCAGCCAAAATCGCTGTACCTGTAGTTTCAAAATCCCGATGAACTCCGTACCTTGAAAAGCTAAACTCAGATTTATCAGGTTTTCCACCAGATTTAATTTTATCTATCATTTCAAGAATTTGCGATGAGTCAATAATGGCTTCGAGTCTTCTGCCTTCCAGGGAAAAGCCATTCCCTAAATGCTTATCTGCTGTTTTATTTGAATAAGTAATAAGATGATTGAAATCTAAAAGCAATGCACCATCTAGCATACCCCCTAAAGTTTCATTAAATTCATTAATCCTCAGAAATTTTTCTTTTTCTAATTTTTGAATTTTCTTTTTGTTATTATCGAGAATCTTTTGAAAATCACTTAACTCTAAGCCCCTTGGCATTAAACTGGGTCTCTCAATAATGAGATTTCGTCCTTCTTCAAGAGATTTAAGAACTTCCCTTACCATACGAACAATTACCAACCTTTGAAGCCACAAATAAACAGTTGTAATAAAAAAAAATATGGAAAAAATGACCCACATTTCTTCTTTAATACAGCTTTGCTAAGTTAGATCAATCAGCAAGCAGTTTATATCCTACTCCCCGAACAGTTTTAACAAAATTACCTTTTTCTCCTAATTTTGAACGAAGTCTTCCAATATGATTATCCACAGTCCGAGTTTCAATATCGGTATCATAGTTCCATACATTAACTAAAAGGTTCTCTCTTGATTGCACTCTACCAGTTCTCTCCATCATAAGATGAAGGAGTTTAAATTCAGTATTAGTTAAATCTACTAAATTTCCATCAACTGTGACCTCATGGGATTCAGGGTCTAAACTAATTCCTCCAGCAAATAGTTTCCCTTGCAATGCAACTTGCTTTCTAAGAGTTCTAGACAAAATAACACGAATTCGAGCAATGAGTTCTCTCGTGTCAAAGGGCTTTGTCAGATAATCATCCGCCCCTCTTTCAAATCCTTTTACACGATCATCAATTTTCATTTTAGCGGTAAGGAATAAAATAGGTATTTTTTTTAATTTTGAATCTACTTTAAACATACTGCATAATCGGAATCCATCTAACTCAGGCATCATAACATCCAAAACAATTAGGTCAGGAGAGAGATCTCTAGCTTTCCCGAATGCCTCAAGGGGGTTACAGACTGACTCAGCTCGAAACCCCTCATTTCTTAGCTTAAACTCCAATAGCTCACAAATATCTGGTTCATCATCAATGACCAAGATTAAATGATTTGAAGGGCTAAAAGTAGATGTTTGTTCTTCCATGATGAAATTTTATATCACAAAATTGTAACAATCTTACATCGAATAATTCAAATTGGTGTGACAAACCTAAAATAACAACTGTGACCTAAATAATTAATCACACATAATGTTTGAATAAATTTTATCAAAAATCAGTTAATCCAAACTGATGAAACCTGTATTAGCAACAATCTTTTGACCAGTTTCGGAAAGAATAAAATCCAAAAACTTTTTTGTATTACCAGATGGGTTTCCGTTTGTATAACAGTTTAGCTTTCTTGCCAGTTTGTAATTTCCTGAATTTGTTTTTGGGAAAAATGGTAATGTGCCGTCGACAGCAATAACTCGGATACCTGAAGCACCAACATATGCAAGACCTATATAACCGATACCATTTGGATTGTTTGCCACTTCGATTGCTATCTGCTCGTTTCCAGCCATTTTTTGAGTTGAAGCACCATAGTCTCTTCCCTCTAAAGCAAATTTTTGAAAAAAAGCATAGGTTCCAGAAGATGTGTTTCTTGTGTAAGCCGAAATCTTTCCACTTCTTCCACCGACAGAGCTCCAGTCTTTGAAATCATCAGTGAATATTCTTTCAACTTGCTTAAGACTGAGTTGTTTAATCGGATTACTTTGATTTACTATTATTGCAACCGCATCTAATGCAACAACAGTCTTCGTTAATCTTACACCATTAGCACCAGCAGAAGCCTTTTCTTTTCCCTTAACTTCTCTACTTGACATACCAATTTCTGCAGTACCATCAATAATCGCTGCAATACCAGTCGAAGATCCTTCAGCAGCAATTTCAAACTTGGTCCCAGGATATCTATTTTCATATGCTTCGGCGAGCTTTGGAATTACTTTTGAACCTAAAGTATCTGATCCTTTAATCACTATTTTATTCTCTGCGATGAGGAAAGGTATCAATCCGAAAAATTGAATAAAAATTATCAAGTTTGTACTGATAAAAATTTTAAAATTTTTTTCTTTTAAGGCTAACACAACTAATTTTACATACTTTAGATTAAAATTTGATTTTATGAACTACAAAAGAAAAAATAATCTAAAATTGTATTGTTAAAACTGAATAATTGTAACAATTATAAAAATAACATTACACAATATGCGTAAGATGCAAATCTCCTCTTAGTTAAACTTTAGGAGAGAACAGGAACCTGAGAGGCTTTTACAAGAATTTTGTTCTCTTGCTTACTATGACCGTTGTTTATTATGCGCTTATGCCTAGGCCTCCAAAGTGAACCTAAGTTTTTTTCAAATGTCTTATAATCCAAAATTTCGAAGCTACCATCTTTTTTTTCGACAATCAGCAGTATTGGACTCCACCCAGTCACCACTGTTAAGATAATGAATTCCATTGATCATTCGATCTGCCGCCACATGGATGTGACCACAAATCATACCTTCACAGTCATGCTTGCGAGCCATCAAGGCTAGACTTTCCTCATAACGGTTAACATGATTAACCGCACTTTTTACTTTGGCTTTTACCCAAGCACTTAAAGAGAAAGGCTTTTGTCCACGCAACTTTCTATATTTATTATAAAATCGATTAAAGCGCATCAGATTATCATAACCCACAGATCCCACTTTAGCTATCCACTTTCTCTTTGTCGAAAAACTATCAAAGCAGTCTCCATGAACAACTAGATAGCGTTTATGAATCCCTTTATGAATATATTTTTCGCAAATCTTAATGCGATCAAATGCAATTGGTAAAACCTTAGATAGAAAGTCGTCATGGTTTCCCCGAATGTAAATTACCCGGGTTTTATTCTTTTCGACCATCTTGAGGATAAGTCGGATACAACGGGTATGAGCTTTTTTCCATTCACCACTTCTGCTAAGTGCCCAACCATCAATGAAATCACCATTTAATATCAATGTTTTACAGGAAACATTTGACAAAAAATTATTTAACTTACGAATACCTGTCTCACGCATTCCAAGATGGGTATCAGACAAAATGATCGTTCTATACTGCAACTTAGCTTTTTTTTCTTTCATTAAGTATGACTCAGTTGGCATTGATTCTCTTTAGGAAAAGATATGGAATTTAAATTTTCATTCAAAACATCGATAAGGTCATCTCTAAATTGACTAAAAATAAAATCCCAATCAGCCCTCTCAGTGGAATCCCTCGCCAAGCTCGCGAGCTGCAAGAAAGTTTCTTTGGTATTCTGGAGTGCAAAAATTAGTTTTTCTTCAAGTTCGTTCTTATCTCCCAATGAAGCAAGATAGCCATTATTTCCTTCAATAATAAATTCCGATGGTGCAGCATAGTCATATGCAACTACTGGTAATCCAGACGCAAGTGCTTCGGTGACCACATTTCCAAATGTTTCCGTTTCACTTGAGAAAAGAAATAAATCTGAAGATGCATAATGCTTCGCTAAATCAGTTTTTGAAAGGCATCCGGTGAAAACTAGTAACGGAAATTTTTTGGATAACCTAATAAGTTCCGGTCCATCACCAACAATAACTCCACATTTTGCATGTCCTCCTTTTATCATTTTTTCAAATAAACTACAGGTAAGATCAAGATTTTTTTCGGCAGCAATACGGGAAACTGTAAGTAAAACTTTATCATCTTTTCCAACACCCCATTGTTCTCTTAGGGACTGTGTACGTTCAGAAGGTGAGAAAAGCATTCGGTCCACGCCTCGACTTAACATTCTTAGATTTTTGTAACCTTTATTCTCAAGTTCACTAATCATCCAGTCTGTGGGAGCAAAAGTCGCTGAGGTATTATTGTGAAACCATCTAAGATACGAATCAACCAAGGGTTTAATTAAGGAAATTCGATAATGCTTGAGGTATAGATCAAAATTTGTATGAAAGCCCGAAACAACAGGAATCTTCATCTTTTTCGCAACTCGTAATGCAGAAAACCCTGCTGGTCCTTCCGTGGCGAGATAAACAATATCGGGTTTATTATTAAGCCAAATTTTTTTTATTCTTCCTGCACATGGCATTCCAAATCGCAGCTGTGGATAATTAGGTATTCGGCAACTTGGCAGATCAATTTCCTCCCAGACTTCATGATTTGATCCATTGTAAGCCCGTCGAGGGCGAAGCACTTGTACGCTTGTATTAAGCAAAGATAGACCTCTTGCTAAACGAGCAAGCGTAAAAGCTACTCCATTTACTTCAGGAGGAAATGTTTCCGTTAAAAAACAAACCTTTAAGTCCCTACCACCAAAATCCACATTATAATTTGAACATAATAATGCGCCAAACTTTCACATTCATTGTAATAGTTTCACTAACATTTTAGATAAAAGTTTTAACAAATAATATGATGTGTTTTGATGTTTGACATTTAGTCAATTAACTAAATAGCTAGCATTTCGTGAATAAAATCTTTAAAGCACTGGGCGATCGAAACCGATTGCGGATTGTGTTGTCCCTAATTACAAAAAGTGAACTTTGTGCATGCCAAATTCATGAGTGGTTAGGAGTTAGTGCTCCGACAGCATCAAACCACTTGAATATTTTAATAGACACAGGGCTAGTATTAAGCCGGAAAGAAGGTAGATGGGTTTATTACACTCTCAACCAAAAAGATGCGAGCCTATCCCCCCTTTTTAAATGGCTTAAACTTAAATTGTATCATGATGAAAGTCTTAAATTTGATATTGAGCATTTGAACGAAATTACTTCCTGTTCCCCAATTATCCTTCGTAGGAAACAACGGAAAAGAAAAAACTCTTTGCATCTGAATTAATAATTTTAAAAATGAATAGAAAATTAAAAATCCTCTACTTATGCACTGGGAATTCCTGCCGAAGCCAAATGGCTGAGGGATGGACTCGTCATCTGAAAAATGATCAAATAGAAGCCTTTTCTGCTGGGATCGAAACGCATGGACTTAACCCTCATATGGTTAAAGTAATGGCAGAGGCAGGTGTCGATGTAACCAGTCAAAAGTCGGAAAATATTCGTGACTTTGCGGACACTGCATTGGATGTGGTAGTTACCGTATGCGGGCATGCTCATGAGACCTGTCCGATTTTCCCCACCAATTGCCAAGTTGTTCATTCAGGGTTTCCAGATCCTCCAAAAATGGCTAAGGAATTAGCCGAAAAGGGAGCTTCGGAAGAGGAACGGCTTACCTGTTACAGGCAGGTAAGAGACGAAATCCGGGCTTATGTGGAATCCCTGCCCGAATCTTTAAATCTCTAACTTATTAAATTTTATGAAATCGAAATATTTAGCTGAATTTCTTGGAACGGCTTTTTTATTTTGGGCGGTGGTAGGTTCGGGAATCATGGGCCAAAACCTGAATCAAAACGATGCGGTCACACTTTTAGCCAATACATTTGCAACCGTATTCGCCCTTTACTTTTTGATCACTTGCCTGGGGGATCACAGTTCGCATTTCAACCCAGTAGTTTCTCTGGTGATGCGATTGCGTGGGGAGATTAGCACCAACACATTTTTTGTTTTTAGCATTCTTCAAATTGCCGGGGCTATACTTGGTGTAATCTTAGCCAACTATCTTTTCGATTTGGACCCTCTTCAATTTTCTGAAAAAGCACGATCAGGCACCAACTTGTTCGTAAGTGAAATAGCCGCAACCTTCGGCTTACTACTGGTTATTCTACTTTCCTCCAAAGAAAAAGTGGCGGCCACTGTGGCGGCCTACATTGGAGGGGCTTATTGGTTTACCTCCTCCACCTCATTTGCCAACCCGGCAGGTACAATCGGTCGATCTTTTTCAAACACTTTTGCGGGTATATCACCTGGCGATATTCTTCACTTTTGCGTAGCTCAACTCATGGGGGCACTCCTTGCTCTTTTCGTTTATAATTCTTTTTTTAAAAAACCTGAGTGACTACACAAAAAGATGATTTAGAAAAACCGATTCCCAAAGCTTTTTCTCAATTTCAATTTTTGAAGGATACTTTCCTTTGTTCTTTGGTCGCTTTTGGCGGACCCGAAGCTCACTTGGGAGTTTTTCTTGACCGCCTGGTGCAAAAGAAAAACTACCTAACCGAGAAAGCACTTCTTGAATGGATGGCACTATGTAGTTTTTTGCCCGGTCCCACAAGTACTCAGGTAATTACTGCAATTGGATTGGAGAAAGGTGGACGGTCACTCGCCATCCTTACCCTTCTGGTCTGGGCCATGCCAGCTCTTTGCTTAATGACATTGATTGCCTTGATACCAGCTTTATTAGACAAGAATAGCTTTTGCCAATATAACTAGTTTTCTCGCTCCAATGGCAGCCGGTTTTGTTGGGTGGGCAGCCTGGGTGCTCGGAAAAAAAGTTGTAATTAACCCACTAAGTTTTGGGTTGTGGGGCTTTGGGTTAGCTATTGCTTTATTAAGCACAACGCCTTGGGCTATTCCCGTAGCGTTTTGTGTGGGTGCTGGATTATCCATTCTCCTCTCGCCTAAAACAGACCAGTTCCAAAGCCTGCATGCTGGCAAATTTTCTGTCCCATGGGGAATATTTTTTCTCTTCATTACCTTGCTTTGTGTGGGCATAATTTCCTCCTTTTTTTCAGAAAATTCTCTTTGGGTAACCTTTGAGCGCTTTTATCGGTACGGATACTTAGTATTTGGAGGTGGTCAGGTGGTGGTTCCCATCATGCAGGGGGAGCTTGTAAATACTAATGCTCTATTGACCCAAGATGAATTTCTTGCCGGATTTGGTTTGGTTCAGGCCCTGCCAGGTCCAATGTTTTCATTCGCTGCTTATGCGGGTGGATTGTGCGAGCAGCAAAATGGTATCAACCGTCAATTACTCAGTGCAATGATCGCTGGATGGGCTATTTTCATTCCGGGCACCCTGCTTCTTTTCTTGGTTCATCCATTTTGGGGAAAATTAAAAACTTTACCCTGGGCACACCGTGCACTCCGTGGCATAAATGCAGTGGCAAGTGGTTTAGTATCAGGAGTATTTATAAGAATTTTATTGGACGCAAGTTGGACTCCAATAGAAATAGCCTGTTTTATTATTTCACTTGGCTTGTTAATGTCGCGGAAAATATCCGCTCCTTTTATCGTTGTTATAGTTAGCTTGGTTCACACTGTGTTTACATGATTGAACATTTTATTATGACGCGTGAATAGAAATGCTTTCCAGATGATTTCCTGTTATTATCTTTTTTGCATTTACCATTCTAATGAATATCAATTCGCGTACTATAATTTAAAATGAAGCCATTTGAACCAGATCAAATAAAGACTTTTCGTACTCCAAAATATACAGGGGTTACCCTTTCTTTACTTTCAATATTTGTCCTTGCTTCCATGATTGCGGTTTGGGACATGATGCCTACAAATTCTGAATCCCCTAGTGACCCATTATCTGTTCATTGCGAAAAATTTATCGAAGAACCAATAAGAGCCACCGCTGCACAATTTTCAAAAGAATTCAATATCCCAATTGAAATCAAAGTAGCTCCCTTAAATGAAAACACTTTTATTTCTCAGTCTCACATTAACCAGAAAAATGAATTTTTTGATCTGCTAATTTCATCTCAATTTACTTCCGGAAATCCGGATTTGAACAATGAAATTTTTCAAGAATCAATTCCTGTTGCAAACCACTTACCCGTTTTTGCCACTCGGGATAATTTTAGTCTCACAGTCAATAACTGGAGTGATATTTTAGACCAAAACCTAACAATTGGTTTAATTGAGCAAAATCCCGCTTCGAGTCGAAAAATTAAATTGCCTCAAACTGTGATTCAGGAACTCCAAAATACAGACAGGTTACTTTTCTTTCCTGACGCTCACTCCCTCAGTGAAACTCTACTTAACTCTGATAAACTCGATGCTGCAATTGTCTGGCACCAAATTGCCCGGAAAATGAATTTGAAAGTGTTACAACTTGATGAACTTCAATTAAAAATAATTCCCGTTCATGCACAGGTTCATTCGCGTTCTCAAAAGGCGACAAAAGGCATAATGTTTGCCCGCTATCTAGCAGCTCCAAGCAAAGGACAGTTTCATTTTGCCAATAATCATCTAATAGGAGTGGATGGCGACCGATGGGCAGTTGAGCCGGTTCTCAATTTTTACTCCGAGCCATCTTTTAAAAGGTCAATGACTACTAAAATAGAAGATTTTTCAAAAAGAGAAGGTGTTACAATCAATATATCATTTCCTGAACCCGAAAAACTGATCTTTGCCATTTCATCAATATCACAAAGTAAAACCACTCATTTATTACCGGATTTAATACTTGTTTCCCGTTCTACGGCAGACAGGCTTCCTTCCACTTACATAGCCATGGACCACCAACAAACTGAATCAAATAATCTCTTTCTGTTTAATTCGAATTCGAAGTACCGAACGCTGGCGACAAGATTTTCTGTGTTCGAAGCTCAAAAATTATAAACATACAATTCAACAATGTAGTTTGCTGTTTGTTGATCGAGAGTTTTTGTTAAAATGCTATGGTTAAATTTTTTATGTTTTCATTGATTGTTTTTTTGTCTGCGGGCTTTTATTTGCATGCAGTCTCAGAATCAAAAGAGAATTGGTTTTCTCAGACCCCCAATAAACACGAGGATTTAATCAAAATTCAAAATCGATTACAGGAACTTCTCCCCGCAACCAAAAAAACTTTGGTTGCAATTGAAGCAGATGATGGTGCAGGGAGCGGAGTCCTTGTATCAGAAGACGGGCTCGTGTTAACCGCGGCCCATGTAATAGGTGAAACTGGAAAGAAAATGAGGGTTCGATTGCCCAACGGGAAAAGCTTTCCGGCCGTAAGTCTGGGTGGCTCAGAGATTTCGGACGCAGGCATGCTCAAAATCACTAAAAAAGGGAAATGGCCCTTTGCTCCAATCGCTCAAAAGGGTGTGTCCAAATTTGGGGACTGGTGCTTTGCGATTGGACACCCGGGAGGATTTAACAAGGAACGGGGTATTGTGGTAAGACTGGGGCGGGTAATCGGTAAATCAGAAGAAACTTTACAGTCAGACAGTCGATTGCTTGGAGGAGATTCCGGCGGTCCATTATTTAATTTTAATGGGGAAGTGATTGCGATTCACAGTCGAATTTCAAAGGAGTCTGACCAGAATTTCCATGTTCCTATCGAAAGCTTCCATATAAATTGGGAATTTTATAAAAAAGGAGAATTACTCACATTTGACAGATTGCAGAATCAGGCTTTTTTGGGCGTGGCATGCGAAAAAGTTGCGGAAGGCCTGGCGATCTTAAATGTGGTGGAAAACAGTTCAGCACAAAAAATAGGCATGAGAAAAGGTGACATTCTACTTTCTTTCAATAATGAAAAACTCGATTCCCGGGAAGAACTTACTATTTTGGTATCATCCAAAATCCCCGGTGATAAAGTAAAAATTCAATATCAGCGTGACGATACACAACTTTCTGTGGAAGTCATTTTGGGAGATCGGCCCAAGGAATAATGTTCCTATTATGAATGCTATAAAATTCTTCATTTTTCACCAATGTTTAATCTTCTCAATTTCGGCTGAAGAGGATTCAAACAAAACAGATTTTTTGTCGGACAGTGAAAGGTTGAACGGCAGTTCAATCCAAAATGCTTTTGGCAAATCCAAAGAGAAAGCAGTCACACAAACGGTTCGACTGATGAGGAACGACAAGTTAATTGCCCTCGGTGGTATTATTCACTCGGATGGATATATTTTAACTAAAGCGAGTTCATGTGTCGGTGCCCGTGAAGCCGAAACTTCCGATGGAAAAAAATATCCCCTCCGTATCAAAAAACGATTCGAGGAAACAGATCTTGCGGTGTATAAACTTATTTCTGAAACGGACTCTTTTCCGATTCTCAATTGGGCGGATGAAAGCAATCAATCGGAAGGTAGTTGGGTTCTGTCCGCTCATTCTTCCCTTCAGGAAATCCGGGTTGGCGTAACCAGTGGAACACCCCGTAAAATTGGGCGGGAAGGAGGTGTTATGGGAGTCATTCTTACCACAGACCGGACAAAAATCAGCGGAGTAAGGATCTCAGAAGTCGTTCCACAAGCCGCCGCTTATCGTGCCGGTTTGCTTGAAGGTGATATTGTGACCCATGCAGACAATAGAAGAGTTAAAAACCAGGATTCACTGATTAAAATTATCACTAAAAAAGACCCGGGTGATGTTGTTCGTATCAAGGCCAACCGTAAGGGTGAAATCAAGCAGTTTTTGGTTACTCTCGGTCACCGGTCCGTTACTTTTGATTTATTTAACAGGAACTTACAAATGAGCGGGCCCGTTTCCAAAAGAAAAGATAACTTTCCATTCATTACACAACACGACTTACCCTTGGGTAAAGAATCCATGGGAGGACCGCTCTTTCATCTGAATGGAAAGTGTATCGGGTTGAATATTGCACGGGTAGACCGTGTTACAATTTATGCGCTACCGACCGACATAATTAAGGAAATTATCGATCCTTTCCTAGAATCAATTCCCTGATATAAACTTACAGCAGGGGATATCCAATAACTAAACGAAAGCCAGTCTCAGACCCCCGATAAGAGGGTTCATAGCTGTGCCGACTTGCCGAACGGCACTGCATCGCAGTTCGATAAAAGCTTCCTCCACGTAATACTCTTGTACTTCCGTTAAAAGGCCCGAGTGGGTTGACCACTGACGACTTTTGAGGATACGGTGCGTAAAAATCGTGACACCATTCCATTACATTTCCGTGCATATCGTGGATGCCCCATGCATTCGGTGGATATTTTGGATTAATCTTATTAATTGGTGCGATTTTTTTACGATTTATCAGCAAAACTTCGCCCCCAAGCACATACTCGGGGCGAGACCCGTTCAAACAGGCGTTTACCCCGGATAACCTTTCTCCGCTTTCCAACCCGCAAACACCTGGGGTACCCGCTCGACAGGCGTATTCCCATTCTGCCTCAGTCGGCAAACGGTAAAGTAAGCCTTTGGGCAATTTTCCATTCGCATGGGCATTGGTTGATTTTTTCCAGCAATAAGCAGTGGCTTGGGAATGCGAAACTCGGGTGACTGGATTTTTCTGACCGGTCAATCCTTTACGAGAAATATTTTCATTTTTTAAATAATTTATAATATCATAGAATTTCTGAAATCTTTGGCTGTCCAACTGATAGCTTTGACGATTTTTTCCCTTCAATTCCCAGTTACCCTTTGTTCCAGAATTGGCGATGACTTCCTCAAAAAAAAAGCTAACCAGTTTATTTTTTTGAGAACCTATTTTTTCGTATTCACCAATAGTATAATTCCCATCCAAAAAGTTTTTTCCAACACACATTTTTTTAAGCGCTTTACTGTTTAAACTGAAAATCGGCTTTCCCCGCTGTAGAAGCGGAGGAACATTTGCATTCCATTCTTCGTTAGTAAGTTCAAATTTACTGATCCAAAACGGCTTGTTTATTTTTACAAGATGCTTGGTCTCATCGTTATTTCTGCCAAATTCATCAACCGGGCTTCCCATCCAAAACTCACCAGGTTTTATCAAGGCATAACTTTTCATCTGGTTTAATTTTTTCCTCCCTTCAGAATTAAGTGGAGAAAAATTTTCACTTGAAAAAGGCACATAAGTCGCCTGGCGTGGTGGGCTTACCGAATCGCTTTCAGAACACCCGATAGTAAAGAGTATAAAAAAGGAAAAAAGACCGATACCATTTCGACGCTCCACTTTTTATTCCTCTGATTTCTTTTGATTCATTGGGAGTTTTATATAAAAGGTCGTGCCCTCACCCTCTTTACTATCGAACCAAATTTGTCCGGAATGAGATTTAACAATTACATTATGGGCAATTGCCAGGCCTTGCCCCGTACCTACACCGACCTCCTTGGTAGTAAAAAAAGGTTCAAAAATACGTGCCTGTACTTTCGGGGGAATGCCACCACCGTTGTCATTAATCGAGACAACCACACAATCCGCATCTGCATAATGTTTGGTTGAAACTTTTAGATCCCCTTTCTGGCTTTCCTGAAAACGATCTCTTATCGCATGGGCTCCATTCACCACTAAATTGAGTACGACCTGATTTATTTCCCCGATATTACATGGGACGAAAGGTAAATTTTCGTCCAATTCCAATTTTAACTCTGCGTGGTATTTCCACTCATTGGTAGCCACAACTATTGTCGATTGAATTGCTTGGTTTAGATCGCTCGGCTTTTTTTCGGACTCGGCATCTTTGTAAGCAAAATTTTTCATTGATTTTACAATCGTTGTGATCCTGCTAATTCCTTCTTTCGCCTGGTCCACCGCTTCCGGGGCATTTTCAGCGAGGAATTGGAGCTCCTTTAAATCCGGTGCCGTCGGTTCTCCTCTTAACTTTGCAATAAAACCTTCGACCGCATCTTTCAGAAAAAGGATATTATCATTGGCGAATTGAGAAGGAGAATTAATTTCATGTGCAATTCCAGAAGCAAGCTGTCCAACCGCTTCCATTTTCTGGGCATGAACCAGTTGAGTTTCAAGTTCTTTGCGCTGATTCATCTCTTCCTGCAACTGAACAGTTTTAGCCTGCAGCGAAGCGGTTCGTTTTTTAACCGTTGATTCCAGCCCTAATATCAGTCCCTGTAATCGCTTGATTACCGATCGAATTTCATAGGGTCCAGTTTCCTTAAGGGTAAAGGGCTGATTATGATCAATCGAATTTTTGGCCGCAAATTCAAGCTTCCGAATCGGGCTCGCAAAACTTTTATAAGTTACGAAAGCAAGGGATGCCACCAATGAAAAATAAAGGATACTGGCAATGATAAGAATAACTAAATCTGTTTCCTCTTTTTGTCGTAATTCCGTTCCTTTGGCTTCAAGAGAGGATTGTGATTGTTGTAGAAATTGCTCCGCTTTCTGCTCTAAAACATTCAGTCCTTGATCGAGTTTTTCCCTCGCTTTACCAAACTGTGTTTTGGCTTGGTTATTGGCTTTGTATTTTCCCGCATCCTGCGCTTCATCCCAAACAGAAATTTTTTCCATTTTTCGAATGGCCAAAGTCAATTGATTCAATCCTTCCTCAATCGGCTCAAGCAGACTTTGAGGATAATTAATTAAATACTTATCAGAAATATCATTAAGACCTTTCTTGGCGGCAGTGAGGCGATCCCATGTGACTCCAAAAATACCCTCATAGTTTTCCGGGTATACTTCAAGAGAAACTACGATGCTTCGGGATACTTCCAAAAAGTCTTTTATATCGGAGTACTCACCCGCGGATTTGCCCGAACTCTTACTTTCCTCATTTAATTCCTCAGCAAGTTTATTGGTGCTGTGAAACATCCACCAACCTAAGATTCCGACGATTAGGGCACCACAGAGGCTCGCAGATGAAAGTAACCAAATATATGATCTTACCTTCAACTTTTAAAAACTTTTTTAATTTGCAATGGGCACAGTTACTTGAAGCTTCTTAGGGAACGGGCTCTCGGCATAACAGGAATTATAATTGCGGATTACCTTGAGCAGTTGGCGGTCCACATCCGCCCCACATGATGCAATCAGAAACCCGTCATCCAACCGGAGTTCCTGAGCCAATCTCATTCCTATCTCTAAATTTTTGATTGTGACTTCCTCAAGATGAAATTTTTGTTCGGCAACCACCAGCAAATTGGAAAGAGAATCCGTCACAACTGGGTCATATTCCTCACTTCGGCTTTTCAATGTCTGAACAATTACGCTTCGTTCATGCCCCGCTTCCTCGTAAAAATCAAAATCCAAGGCAACTCGCAGTATAGAGGCCAGAAGTCGGACTCCTGAGCCGTCATCTTTTTCAAAACGATGTTGAACTTCTAGTTTTTGCAAAATTGCATCGACTTCTTCGAGACCGGGAATTTTAGCAATTAAATTTTGAGTATCCACCGGGACCTGTTTGACCAATTTTTTAACCTCTGAACTCAATTCTTTCTTATGGTAAACATCCTTGGATACCGACTCAGGAAGAGAGATATATCCCAGTTGCGAAAAAACACTGGCCACATCCACCCGCCACCTGTTGGGAATTTTGAGCATTTCAGCTAATTCAATGGAAAGCCTTCTCACCCGCTGCGCTCTGCCAAAAAAAAGTGGCTTAGCGGTTGAGAGCGATTGCGCAAGTGCATCGACCGCACCGCGTAATGTTTTATCCAATAAAATTCGTTTGCTCTTAATTAAATCGTGTTGCTCAAGTCCGGCACGCAAAACTTTAATCAAGGTTTCAGGAGGACAGGGTTTTGAGAGCATACGAAACACATTTCCCTCATTAACTGCAGCCATTGCAGACTCAAAATCTGTATGCCCGGTCAGTAAAACTGTCACAACTTCTGGATCTTTTTTCTTGATATGCGAAAGCATTGTTGCCCCGTTCATCTCCGGCATTCTCATGTCTGATAACACAAGGGCAAATCCTTTTTCACGCTCAAACACCTCCAATCCTTCTGTTCCATTTGAAGCTAAATGAAGCTCAAAGTCTTTTCTCAGATTTAATTGAAATCCTTTCAGGATAGATTCTTCATCGTCAACGCAAAGTATTTTATTATTCATGGGCAGACCGGAGGTGAGGTAAATCGATAGGATACAGAAGTGTCTCGCTTAAACATGAACAAGGTGGATTTAATTATCAAACTTTTTAAAGGACTGAAAAATACATTTCACCTGGGTGGATTACTTGTTTTCACTACTGTTCCATCAGTAGAGGGTAAATTGTTAGGGATCTGTAAATTTAACATAAATTAATCGAATGAATGAATGAACAATCAAGCAAGCAGTAAATCTTTAAAGCTTTTCCCGGTTCCGAAAGCTCGAGAACTCAATGAATTCGGCATTTTCATTTAGAATAGGATCTTAATGAGTGTTCTTGCCCAATGATTAATTGAAACGCAGATGATATATCTTACATTACTCGCTACAATATACTAAAAATGTTCCTACTGTAAGGAGCTTCAGCCGTGATACAAAATATTAATTATTGGAGATTCCATCAACTGGATGTCACTTCCGTAAGCTCGATAAAAACTCAACCAAGTCAATCAGTTCATTCTCAGTCATCGCTAAATGTAACCCCTCGGGCATTAGAGATACTCCCATCTTGGATCGTTTGGCTATATCGACCTTTCTGATTCTTTGGCTAAGCCCCCCCACCATCCGAACGATCAAATTCTCGCCGCCTTCACTTACTATTCCAGTAAAAACCTCTCCCTGTTTGGTTTCGATAGTCCATCCTTCATAATCAAAACTAATGCCTGCATTTGGCTTCACAATGGAAAGTATTAACTCGCTTTTCGGGAGCTTATCCCCGATTTCAGTTAATCCCGGTCCAAACTCCATTCCATAATTCCCTGCTTTGTGACAGGCAAAACAGAATTTTTGAAATACGCCTCTTCCCTCTTTTATTTTTCCAGAGCGGGCAGAAAGGATTTCTATTTCTTCCAAGGTAGATAGCCGGGCGAGTGCGTTTATAGTTGGGGATAAAGGAGGTTTATTATTGGCATGAAATCTTTCAAGGAGCTTTCGGGATTCAGCGGTTTTGACAAAACCAATCAGGGTAACGTAGGCAGTCGCTTTTTCTTTACCGGCCGAGAACAATAGACTTGCAAGTTTTTCATGCTCACCAAAGTCAAAGATCAACTTGACCGCCTGTGAGGCCTCCGCGGTAGTGGCATCTTTTTCCACAAGCCGAATCAATTCCGGAACCTCCTCCACAATGGAAAACTGCTCGACTAACTCGAAGTACCCTTCCTGGGAACGAAGAGAACGGGCAGATCGTAAAACCGCTCCTTTCCATTTTTCATTTTCCGAAACATCAAAACGATTAAGGCGAACAAGGCTTTCCACAATAAGGCGGTCCCGGGGGCTTGCTTCCTCTTGACTCAAAACTTGAAAACCACAAAGAAATAAGCCCAGTAAAACAGATGAAGATAAAGGCATGAGATACTTAAATTTTTTCCGTTGAAAACTACGCTTTTGGCTTGGCGAACTCGAAAGCTAAAACAATCAAATATCGAGCAGAGATTCCAGTGCCTTGTCCCTTTCAGGCCCTGAATGGAAATCCAAAGCCCGTACGAAGCGTGGGTGACTTGCAGGCGGAATTTTTTCATCTTTGAGAATCTTGATCAGGTAATTCGGGGCAGATTTGGCCCGAACTCGCCAGATTACATCCCTCCCAGAAGGCGTATTCCACTTATCTCCGACCTTACTTAACCATGCTTCAAAACAGGCATCGGCATTCAAATCGGATGAAAGGCCAAGTGCCTCCAGGTACCACCGGTCCTTTCCATCATGAAGTGCTGCAAGTTCAGCCCACAACTTGGCTGCTTGTTTGCTTTTATCGTGCCGTAAGGCAATGGCACATTCTCGTCGAACTGCGGATGAATCGTCCAAGACCAGTTTCTGTACCACCTCGATCTCCCGAACATCCTCCAGTTGACGGGCGAGACGAAGTCCAACGATTCGAATATCTGGATCTTTGTCCTTGATGGCAAGGTTTACATAATACTGCCCTCTCCCATCGATCTTACCCAGAAGCCAAACCGCCCGCGCTCGAAGCCTTGGGTTGGAATCAGACCAAAGCTTTTGCAAGGCCCTCTCTGCCTTCTTGCCCTGCTTGCGAAGACTATGCCAAGCTAGGTATCGCGTTGCTTGATTCGGGCTCTTGAGGCCATCAATCGCTCCATCGATACTGGAGATGTCAAGCTTGGGTGATTTGTATTGATGCCCATCGGGGGCGACCAGGAAAAGACGTCCTCTGTCGAGGTCACGCATATTGTGCCCGCCCACGCCGGGATCATACCAATCCGCAACCATGAGTGAACCATCAGGTGCCGCAGCCACATCGGATGGACGGAACCATTTGTCCCGACTCGCACCATTAAGAATGTCCATAACCTCAGCATCGTATCCCGCCCCGCTCTTCGTTACAGGATAGGCCCGAACGACACTCGGGCCGGCATCGCAATGAATGACCTGTCCTTGAAAAACCTTGGGCAGGAGAGTGCCTTCGTAAACCATTATACCGGTGGGTGAACCGGCTCCAGTCTGAAGCAAATTTGGCATCACGCCAGGATCATTGAGATGCCAATGACGCAGGGGTATTTCCGTTTCAATATTGGTGCGCTTATCCCTCCAACCCTTTCCCGAAAATTCACCCCGATAACCGTAGTTTCCAAATTCCATGACATAATTGATTCGCACGCCCCGGTTTCCGTCATCATCGTTATCGGACTGCCAAACAGTCCCAAAGCTGTCCACGGCTGCTTCCCAGTTATTTCGGAAATTCCATCCGATTGTCTCAAAATCGGATCCATCCTCGTTGCAACGAAACACCATTCCTTGCTGGTATGGTTTGCGTTTGTCGTTTACCTCGTTGCCCGCCATATCAATGATAGGATTGCCGGCTTTATCCTTAATTTGACGACCACTGTTACCAAAGTTAAAGTAGAACTTGCCATCGGGACCGAAGTGTACCGCATGGATACCATGATCGTGTTGAGCACCTGAAATTCCAGTAAATAAATTCTTCTTGGAATCTGGTTTGTCATCTCCGTTCTTGTCAGTGAAAACTATTATCCGGTCCGCCACTGCCACAACCACTTTCCCTCCAAAAACGCTGACTCCATGAGCGGAATCAACATCCCTTCCCTGATAAAAGGTCTTTACCTTGTCTGCCTTGTTGTCTCCATCAGTATCCTCAAGGATCAGAATACGGTCTCCTTCTTCGCGGGTGTTTTTGTGCCTACGGTAATTGACCACTTCGCAAACCCAAACCCGTCCCCGGTGATCAATGTCGATCGCAGATGGGCTTAACATCATCGGTTCACTTGCGAACAGGCTGGCCTTGAGCTCATCGTGAACATTCAAATTATCAACCGCGTGGGAAGGGTCGCCTTGCTCTCCGATCCGCTTGCCCGTAGTCTTGGAAAAGTTTGATGGCTTATGATCACCCAACACCTTGGGCTTTTCTGAATAAACATAAAACTGAATGCTCGATCGATTCCCTGCCCCCCCCTGCAGGGCACCGCCATCGTCAAGAGCCCCTCCGGCTAAAAAACGGGTAAACTTGTGATGAGAGGGTAATTGATAGCTGATCAATGAATTGGCATGACAACCAATGCCCTCCACTTTCCTGGCCGCCACTTTCATCGTTGCACCACCGGTATTCTTATTAAGTTTAACCGTCCCCCAACCCGATGAAGCTGACTTCCACTTCATAGAAGTAAGCTTGGTTTCCTTGCCGGACGCTTCAACCAGTCTTGGGTTGACCCAGTCCGCCCAATCACAGCTATAACCATCACCGGCATCACTGACATAAAGGTGCAGCTCCTTGGCTCCCTCAATAACCGCTGAAATTTCAATCATCTGGCCCGGGGTTTGTGCAGTGACTACCTTACTTTTAAAAAGAACTTTGGGCTTTGCGGTGTTGGAGGAAGAAGGTTTAGCCTTTGCACTCTTTTTCGGATCCCGACCATTAAATTCCTTTAATTTTCCCCCAATTTGCTCGGAAGTCCAACCCCGGGGAGAATAATCCTGATTAGCCTGCAAATCGATTATGGATAAATCTCCGGGGTCGACACCTTTGGACGGAACATTATTCTGTGAGATCCAAACGATTCCGTTTAATACGAGCTTGCGAAAATTATCCGATCCCCAATTGACGTGATTATGTCCGCCGGTAAATCCAAACCCCCTTCCATTGTTATAATCATCACCACGCTGGTATGCCCAGGCAACATGTTGTTTTTCTTTCCTTTTCAAAACGGATTCCCTGACATGAGGATTATTGCTATGCGCTCCGTCCTTCCGTTTCAGAGTGTCCGCAGACGGAAGTGATGATAAAATTGGAGTTACTCCATTCATCGCTTCCCGGAAGCGCATATGATAGTACCATTCGTCATGAATTGAAAAAGGCTTCACTCCCGAGCTTATTGGATGATTTGGAAACAATTTAAAATGAGCCGTCCAATGTGGATTCACGGACCAGTTCGTCTCAAAATATCCACCAATCCATTTTAGAAAATAATCACCCGGGGCACCTTTGGGCACTTCCACTCCATAATGTATACAGGCAAGACCGATTCCCTTCTTCATTATTTGATCAAACTCTTTCAAGTGGGAATTAAGTAAATGCCTTCCTCCCCCGTCACAATAAACTACCACGGCCGCAGCTCCTTTAAAGACGCTGGGGTCTTTGGGATAACCGTTATCAGTAATGACTACTGATTTAAGACCCACATTTGCCTCATCAAGTTGCCTGGCGAGTAGTTTTGATCCGGCTACATGTTCATGCGAAAAATATCCATGACTTTTCGCTCCGGCAATAAACACCACTTTTTTATCCGCGGACAAAAGCCCAGGTACATAAAAGAGGGTAAGAAAAAGGAGTATTAGAATTTGATTGGGCGAGCACATGAGGATGAAGGGTTATTGAAGAGTTATTCTACTTTTTTCTGATTTTACATCTCTTCATTCAAATAAAAAAGGGCATTTCAAGAAAATTTATTAATTGATTAATAAAGGATTTAAGGGATACAACTATGATTAATTGTTATGAACTCTTCCCTTACCTTACGCTTTTGCATTATGATGTTTTTACAATTTTTCATATGGGGTGTTTGGTATGTGCCCATGTGGAAATACTTGGCCAATATCGAAGGTGCCGGGGACTGGATTCTTTGGGGATTCCTTACACCGGTTGGCCTTGCTTATGCATCAACTGGCATTGCGGCTATGGTTTCCCCCTTCATCGTCGGGATGATTGCGGACCGTTTCTTTCCCACTCAGGTCATGGTGGGAGTCCTGCATTTGCTCGGTGCTGTATTCCTCTACCTGACTTCGCAGGCTACTCACTTCAATGATTTCTTTCTCTGGCTGCTACTTCATCTTATATGCTACATGCCAACCTTGGCTCTGGTTAATTCCTTGCTCTTTCAAAATGTCAAGGATCCTCAACGGGATGCTCCGCCCGTGCGCACCCTCGGTACGATCGGCTGGATTGCTTCTGGAATCCTAATAGGAGGAGGTTTCATCGTTTCAGAAGAACTTGTTTGGCAAATCCCGGAGTTCATGGGAGGGGATCCGGCTCCAACCGGGGAAGGCGTTTTGGATCTTGGCTCAACGACTTGGCCTTATGTGTTTGGCGTAATCGCCTCGGTTGCTCTGGGTCTGTTTGCTTTTTCTCTTCCCCACACACCCCCGCACCTCAAAGGAAAAGATGTCTCAATCGGAGATGTTCTGGGCCTCAAGGCGATACGCTTAATGAAAGACAGGTCCTTTGCCGTTTTCATCATCTGTTCCCTGCTCATTTGTATCCCTTTGTCTTTCTACTTTCAGTCCACCAACTTTTTCCTCGGATATTGTGAGATTGATAACTCGGAAGGCGTGATGACCTTGGGCCAGGTATCTGAAATATTCTTTCTTCTACTGGTTCCCTTTTTCTTCCGAAAATACGGGGTTCGTATGATTCTTTCCATCGGTATGCTCTTTTGGGTACTGCGATACATCCTCTTTGCCAACGCAGGTCCGGATGCGCAAGCCCTCGCATTCCTCGGCGTGCTTTTTCATGGCATATGCTATGATTTCTTCTTCTTCGCAGGGCAACTGTACATCGACAAAAGGGCTCCCGATGATATTCGTTCTGCCGCTCAAGGGTTTATTGCCTTTGTAACTCTGGGAATAGGCATGTTCATTGGTGGATTACTAAACGGGTGGTGGGTCCTGAAACAAAAGCTAGAAGATGGGTCGACTGATTGGTCCAGTGTCTGGTATTTTCCTGCCATCATGGCTGGTGTCGTCCTTTTCCTTTTCCTGCTTACTTTCCGGGATAGCAAGAATACAACTCAAGAATCAACGGCTTAGGTCTTGGGAAATAACTAAAGCGAGTTTAAATCGAGAGCATGGGTTCTTGAATGGTAGTAGTTAAAGATAAAATTAGAACTCTTAATCTTAGTATATGTCTTGGTTCTTATTGAAGCGAAAGTCATCTCTGCTGGTGGTTAACATCGATGAAAAAAATATAAATTATCAGCATAAAATTCTTTCAAAATTATGTAAGCTGGATAACAATAATATCCGTACATGAAAAATATAACAAACCGTCGTGATTTTGTTAAAGCTGGTTCCACACTTTCCGCTGGAGCCTTTCTCGCCAGTCCTTACATCGCACAAGCCGCTCAAGATGATAAAGTAATCAAAATTGGTTTGGTTGGTATTGGGGGGAGGGGAAGCGGTGCCGCTGCCCAGGCAATGAATGCCGACCCCAATGTGGCTTTGACGGCGATTGGTGACCTTTTTGAAGACAGAATTAAACTTCGTAGCCGAATTCTTAAAGCCAGGGGCAGAGATAAATATCAGGTAACGGAAGAAACCACTTTCATCGGTTTTGACTCCTATAAAAAAGTAATTGATTCAGGAGTTGATGTCGTAATCCTGACCACGCCTCCGGCATTTCGCCCTCAACATTTAGAGTATGCGATCAGTAAAGGAGTTCATTGCTTTTTTGAAAAACCGGTTGCTGTGGATGCGGAAGGCGTACGAAAAGTCATCGAACTGGCCAAGCAAGCCAAAGAAAAGAATTTAAGTTTTATGTCTGGTTTTTGCTGGAGGCACCATTATCCCAAGCAGGAAGTATTCAACCGGATTTTAGATGGTGCAGTCGGAAATCTCAATGCCATGTACAGTACCTACAACGGTGGAGAGGTTTGGAAAAAGAAGCGTGAAGAAGGGTGGAGTGATCTGGAAGCACAGACGAGAAATTGGAATGCACATTTATGGCTTTCTGGAGACTCTATCGTCGAGCAGGCGGTGCACTGTATTGACATGATGCAATGGGCCATGGGGGAATCTCTCCCTGTGCATGCGGAAGGATCCGGAGGAAGGCAAGTATACGACGATCCCGATAAATACGGTAATATTTACGATCACTTCGCAACTGTATATCAGTGGGAAGATGGCACCCGGGGATACCATTTTTCAAGGCAACAAAATGGAACCACGGCAAGTTACGAGTTGGAATTATTTGGATCCAAAGGATTCTGCTCGGCTAAAAACCGTCATGTGATTGATGCAGGAGACAACTCATGGAGGCATCGGGGGGAGAGAAATGATATGTACCAAACTGAACACGACACATTATTTGCCTCCATTCGCAGCGGAAACCCATTTAATGACGGGGAGCGCGCAGCACACAGTACAATGGTCGCAATTTTAGGCCGAATGGTTGCCTACACTGGACAAAAGATCACCTATGAAGATGCACTTAATTCAAAGGAGAGTCTCGTGCCCAAAAACTTTAATTGGGAAATGCAGTTAGAAGTACCCTCCCCCCCTGTTCCTGGAGTTACACGGTTTTCCTAAAAACTTTCCGCGAAGGGCTCTATCCTTTTTTCACAGTTTTCTACCCAACCAATCAATTACAATTTCGATTAGTTCACTGAGTGCCTCTCCGGAAAAAAGATGGTCGGCACCTTCGATCTCCTTGTATTCCCGCGTTTCCTCATGATTAGCAATTAAAGATCTGGAGTCTGCAACGGGCACAACATCATCATTTGTTCCATGTACCACTAACCAAGGTATTTGAATTCCGGATGCCCGAGGTAAAACGCTCTTAATTTGTTTCATATCTTTGACAAAACCGGGAGAAAGTGGACAGTTTTCATCATCCCACATATTACCTTTTCCTGGAGTAAGCATTCCAAACTCAGTATTACAAAATTGCTCAGTTTCCACCATTCCAGCCAGCGAGATTAATAATTGAATACGGGAATCAACCGCGGCAGTGAGTGCCCCAACAGCCCCTCCCATACTATGCCCGGCATAGATGGGACGCCATCCTTGTTCCACCACTGCGTTAAGCACAGATTGTAAATCCTGTATCTCCTTGGAGACCGTACTCTCTTCAAAGCGTCCGCCTGAATTACCGTTTCCCGAAAAAGAAAAGCGAAGAACCGGCAACCCCTGATCAGCCACCGCTTCCGCCAATTTTAAGAGTAATGGGCGATCCATATTGCCTGTTACACCGTGACCAATAATTAAAAGATGGCGGTTTTTAGTGGAACCCTCATGAAACGCGTATTCGATTTTTTCGTTTTGAAAATTTGTTATTTCATTATTCATTGAAGATCAGATTTTGATAAATTGTTTCGTTTTTTGGTCAAACCTGAAGTAACCCAAAAAAATCAATTCCGGAGGACACAAATCTAATTAAGCGGAGAATCCTCGATTGCACGAAGTGACATGTAATAACGATGAAAAAGGGGATCTTTTTTTCTTATTTGATCAAGCACATCATTCCCCATTTCCTCAAAACCCAACCCTAGCTTTAAAATTAAATCGCGATTACTGACAAATTTTAACTGAGCGTCATTGGCATTTAATTCTCGGTAACCACGAACAATGTCACAATCAAAATTAGGGCTGGTTGTAATCGACTTTACCTCTTCGGTTTCTTCAATGACAGAAATTTTGTTTTCAATTTTATAAAGATCAAAATCGGGTGCTTTTGAAACTTCACTTTCGACAGGAACCCTTGGACTTTTTTCAACTTTCTCTATTTCAGTGGGCTTTCTAAACTGAGAAAGTATTTGCATATCAGTGGATTTCTCATGCATTTCATCAAAAAACTTTGTGCAGTAAATAACATAGGATGCGAAATAGGAAGGGATCTTTTTATCGACCTGAAAGCTCTGCCCAATACGGAGCAAACCAGACAGTCGTGATGAGTAAAGGTTCTCCTTTTCCCTGGCAGACTTCATCCAGTCAAAAAGAGAGTCCAACCCCTCTTCCATGACCCTGCGCTCCTCATCAATCACAATATAAGTCCAAGGCAATGAAATCTCCTTTGGCGGAGAAACTAACTCATCTGGATCGATGAGCATTATAGCTTTCCACAGGTCAGGCATCTGCTGACATGATTCCATCACAAAAGTTGCCGCAAGTCCGTCCGCACAGGCAAATAAATTGTTTCCCAATAAATCTTCCTTTTCCTTAAAGTTTCTCACTTTTCGGAGTAAATCCTCCGCTGAAGACACGGGCAGTACAACACAAGCAAATCCATTTTCGAGTAAAAATCCAAAGCTTGGTTCAAGTTCAGCAAATTCAGAACGGTACGAATAGGTGCCGTCCTCAATAATTATTTTAAATAGAACTCCCTTCGCAAACTCCAAACCATCCCCAACCCTCCTCGCTTTTCGTGATCTCACTTCTTCAATAGTGGCAAGCTTTTTGAGGCCCGGTAGTACCATACCTTGAATTTCCTCATAGTCCCGAATTTCAAAATTGGCCAGCGGTTCAAATGAGTTATAAATATAATCTTCGTACACATCACGCATTGGTCGCGTAAAGCTCATAATTTTTCCCGCATATCTGTCTTCATCCCCGACCCAATATCCCAAATGGTCGGGCTTGGGTATATTGGTGGGTTGGATTAAAAAATGGTCAAGGGGGAGTTTTTTTAAAATTGGATTATCAATGGGTTGATTGGGTTTTCCCCATGCTAAGTGAAGGCGCCAATTTGCATAACCATCAATCAAACGAAAACATGCACCCTCTAGAATATAAAGACAACAAATACCAAAAAGAAATACCACCAATCCTTTGAATAGTTTTCGCATTGTTATTCTTTATCTCCAGAAATTTTTTCAGTCAAATCAGCCACATCTGCGTTAGAATCAGTAGCATCATTACTTTCGGGTAATGTTTCTAAAGGGGGAATTAACTCATCATTCGAATCCGTATCCGTTACATTATCTGTCACATTTTTCTCCTCCATTTTAGCATCCTGCTCTGCTGGATCATGCCCTGGGGTCGAATCCGAATCGTCGGGAGAGATGATCGCATTCGGTTCGGTTGAAGGGATACCGGGCAGTTCTCCACTTGGGGTATTTTCACTTGTAGTTTCAGTTGCCGGCTTATCTTCATTCAGTTCTTCGGAAGCGTCCGTTTGAGGAGGTTCATCACCCTCAGGGGAAGAAACCGCCGGAGCACTGGATTGTGGTTCCGCAGATTTTATTTCATCCATTTTAGATGATTTTTTCTCGGCTACTTTGGCTTTGAATTTGGATGATTTTCTCTTTTTGGAACGGAGTGAATACGCAAAAAGAAAAATGGACACGACTAGACATATGCAAGTGGCATAAAAAAGCTCTGCCTTTTCATGGTGCATAATAATATGGTCATCGTTGACAAATTTTATCCAAAAACCCGCGACCAAGAAAAATAAGGGTACCGAAACTCCACGGAAAAGTAATTTAACCCGCCTAAAATTTTCCTCGACTGAGTATAGACCAATGAAAAATAACGAGTAGGAAAGTAAAAAGAGGGAGCAGAATATTTTAATCCGAAAGACTTGACTGGTTGTGGAATCTATCTTGGCTGCTCCTAATAACTCGGGAATTGGATATCCCACAAAATAGCTACCTGACAATTGAATCATTACATTTTCGAGTGCCCGGTAATCAAATACCAAAGCAACCCAGAAAAAAGGTATGATTAAGAAGCAGACACTACCAAGTGAAAGAAAAAAGAATCGATTTATACTGAGCACGGATATGGTATTATCTTACATAAGCATGATCTATGCAAGATTAACTAAAATCGGACAATTGTAATCACGTGTAACCACTGGAAACTAAATATTTTTCAATAAATAATCTTTGGAAAGTGACTAAATGTTTAGCGTGGTTCCAGTACTGTCGCCAATTTGATCCGCATCAACTCCCATTTTGTTCAAAAGACCAAGATGTAAATTTGTCATTGGCATCCCCAATCCATCCTTATTTAAACTTGATGAAATTCTGTATTTCCCCGAAGAAAAGTCGTGATGTCGTCCCGTTTGCAGGCCATGTGCTTTTCCACCTGCAAGCAGAACCGGAAGATCAACATGACGATGACGGTTTCCATCACTTATTCCGCCTCCGTAGAGAATCATACAGTGGTCTAGCAAACGACTCCCGTCTTTCTCTTTACATTGATAAAGTTTCTCAAGAAAGTAGGAAAACTGTTCGACATAGAACCGGTCAATTTTGGCAAGCTTGGTTTTTTTCAAGTCATTGTCACGGTGGTGGGAAAGACTGTGATGCCCCTCCGGAACTCCGACTTCGCTGAAACTGCGATTGCTCCCGTCGTGGGCGAGCAAAAATGAGGAAATTCTTGTCGAATCCGTTTGAAAGGCCAACGCCATCATATCAAACATGAGCCTGAGGTGCTCTTGGTACGATTGAGGGATTCCCTCAGGTGGTCTTTTTTCTTGGAAACTAAATTTTTCTCCTTCCGTCTTTTCGATTCTTTTCTCAAGTTCCCGCACAGCGACAAAATATTCATCAATTTTTTCACGGTCATCCCTACCCAAACGCCTGTGGAGACTTTTGGCATCCTCCAGAACGAAATCCAGTATACTCCGGTCATGCCGTAACCTTTGGCTCACCGCTGAACTGTCTTCCTTCCGGCCGGACTTTCCGAATAGCCGTTCAAACACGAGCCTGGGGTTTGATTCAGGCGACATGGGCATGGATTCAGTCTTCCATGACAAATTGAATTGATAGGCGCAGCTGTATCCAGAATCGCATTTTCCCGATCTTCTTGACTTGTCACCACTCAGTTCCAGGGAAGGGAGTTTGGTTTGATCACCAATCTGACTTGCTGCAATCTGGTCCACTGATTTGCCCACCTTAATGTTGGAACCAGCGGTCTTCCTGGCTTGACAGCCAGTCAGGAAAGTAGCGTTCGCCCGAGCATGGTCACCACCACCGTCTCCATTGGAGTTCGCTTTGGTATGATCAAGACCGCTCAGGACTTGAATATCCGCTTTTCTATCTTCAAGAGGAGAAAGGGTGGAAGGAAGAGTAAAATGAGTTCCCAACTCCTTTGGTTTCCAGTTTTCCATAATCACACCATTGGGAATGTACGCAAAACCCATTCGTAAAGGAATCGGGGTTTTATCCTGTGCGTTTAGCTGAAAAGGCTCAGACAGACAAAGGGGAGGGAGCGAAATAGACGCACCCAATCCACGCAGAAAACTTCTTCGACCCAATTTATTTACCAACATGAAATAATACTATTTAAAACACATATTATCCACCCCGGCGCAAAAGAAAAGGTTTACTTTGCACAACATGGATCACCAAATCAGCAAAACCACTACCTTTTAACTTGGTTTTATTTACAATATCTTTGATGGCCTTACGGTCATAGTACTCCATTCCCCGACCAATCCCATAGGTTAGAAGTTTTTCGGCTAAACAATTTAAAAACGCATCCGCCTTTTTTTGAACGATAAATGTCTTCAGATCCTCGACCCCATTAAATTCTTCGCCTGAACCGAGTCGGCCGTTCGAATTGACCGGTCTTCCGTTTTCCGAATCCCTCCATTTTCCAATTGCATCAAAATTTTCCATTGTATATCCCATTGCATCCATACTGGCATGGCAGGATGAACAGGATGAATTTTTACTGTGTATTGCCATTTGCTCACGCAATGAAAGACTTGCTGAATTATGATTTTCAAAATCCTCAAGATCGGTAATTCCTGGTGGCGGATCTTTCGGAGGAGCACCCAGAATATTGTCCAAAACCCATCTTCCTCTTTTCACCGGAGAAGTCCGTGTTGCATTTGAAGTGATTGCCAGGATGGACGCTTGGGTTAAGAAACCCCCGCTTTGCAGAAGCTGACCATTGGGAAGATTCACTTTTTCAAATTTATTTCCAAATCGTCCGGACAATTCATAAAATTGGGCCATCGATTGATTTACAAAGGTGTACTCGGATTTAATAAAATCGAAAACTGTACGATTCCCGCGTAAAATGTAGGCAAAGAAAGATTCCGTTTCATGCCTCATTGACTCCCTTAACTCCGCTGAGAATGAAGGGAATCTTTTACGATCAGGTTCAATCAAGTCCAAATCACGAATTTGCAACCACTGACCGGTGAAGTTCTTAATAAATCCATCTGATTTTTCATCGCTGATCATTCTGAGCACCTCGCCTTCCAGGTTTGAAAAAAGAGTGTTATCTCGAGCCAGTTTCATCAGTCGGTCATCCGGTGTGCTACTCCATAGAAAATACGATAAACGACTTGCCAGTGCAAATGCGTCCAATTGATGTATCGATTCTGAATCATTTGAATTGGGTTGAAATTCCTCTCGAAAAAGAAAGTGAGGGGAAACTAAGGCGGCTTTCATGACTAAACGCAAAGCGAGAAAAGAAGAGTTGTCCTGTTCTTTTATTCGATAAAATAATTTCATATACCGATTTAACTCTGAGGGTGGAATGGCCCGGCGGAATATTTTGGGGAGCATTGTTTTCAAAGTTTGCTCAACTGATTGGTTATCGAAATCATTGTCATAAATGCCGCCCAATAATTTCAATCGGTTATTTTTATGTTTTTGCTCGGGTTCTCTCACTCCATTCACAGTCAATTTTTGGATAAATAAATTCCGGTCCCTGAATCTACTGTTTGAATTTTTAGGATCGTAAAAATCGTTAGTGAAAAGCATGGCAAATGAAACCTCTCCCTGTTCAGCGCATTCGAGTTCAAAGATGTATTTTTGAACAGTTGGATATTCAGCGTCTATTTTAACCGATTCAATTAATTGACCGTCCAGCTCGATAGCCATTCTTGCTAATTCATTCCCCGCCCTCGAGGCTCCCGCTTCCACGCAAAAAATAAATTTCCCGGAATGAGGAATTTGAACATTTACCTGGATCTTTCCCGTTGTGGGCAGAACACGGAACTCTCCAAAAGTCTTTCCTCCCTTCATTTCTTGTTTGGAAAAGGTTTGTAAGTGATAAGAATTCTCCGTGGGCCCAAAAGCGTGGGTTAGAATATTCTCCGCCATTTCCATATATTTCTCCATTAATATCGGAGACAGACTCAGCACTTCCCCAATCGTATCAAAACCATAACCGGTGTCATCAGGTGGGAAAAAATTCTCTGTTTCGATTTGGATACCAAACAAATCGCGAATTGTATTTTTATATTCTGTTCGGTTTAAGCGGCGAATCGTAACCCGGCCGGGATCCTCCTTTTTTCCATCCGTTTGAAAAACTTCTCCCTCTATCCAATCAAGAATCGTACTTAGCTCGCTGTCATTACATTGTGGTTTATCCGCCGGCGGCATATTGTGACGGTATACATTTTCCCATACCCTTTTCCAAAGCCCCACATCTTTCACTAACTCCACTCCGGCAACCCCAAAGTCCAACGATACCTCTCCCTTTTTTTCCCCGTCTGCGTGACATCGGTAACAATAATTCTCAAAAAGCGGCAGCACATCTGTTTCGAATTTTATTTTTTTATTTTTTCCTTTTTCGCTCCATAATTGAAACGAAATAACGAATAGTGCGTAAAATAATAAACTTATGCGTTTCATTTCAATAAGTACGGGGAAGGAAACAGAGACCCATCGTGTTTTACCAATAATTATATAATCTTATTCTTTTTCAAGAGAAAGAATCTTAATGTCATCATAATGAATGGGGGTTCCCGCATAGGGGTAGCCCCAAATAACACATTTCCCGCCTTGAAATAAAACATTATCCGTATGCTCGACTAACCAAGTTTTGGGTTCCTCTGAATCTCTTGGCCAAATTTTTAATCTCAATAAATTTTTGTTAGGCTTCAGAGGAATAACCTGAAAACGGGTTTTCCACCACTGATTGCTTTCCCACGGAAGCCCTTTTTCAGTCAGTAATGTATCATCATTAAAAATCAGGATTTTCCGAGTGGATGGATTCCAGCGGAACCGGTACCCACGCATTCCCCCAATACCCGCTGC
Organism: Opitutales bacterium; assembly: GCA_045567635.1. Lineage (GTDB taxonomy): Bacteria > Verrucomicrobiota > Verrucomicrobiia > Opitutales > Seribacteraceae > Seribacter. The sequence goes on from JBJLCO010000009.1 coordinate 37,144, forward strand.
GATTGCCGGATATCTTCTTCCCTGCTTGGTGGAAAGAAAAGTGAAGTTTAATTCCATCGCTTTTTCACGAACCCTCGGCCCGAACATGAACCCAAAATCTCCGACCGGACTGCCTGACAATTTTAATTCCTTCCCGTCTTTATTCTCATCTATCAAAAAGGATCCATCCAGTATGAAGAGACTTTCCGGTTCAGACTGAGGAGGAAGTTGTGAAAAGTTTTCCTCAAATTCCACTTTCCATGAATTATTATTTACCCATTCACCGGATAAAAAAAACGGGCCATTGAATAAACTAACAACGAATAACAATAATGATTTAATATTCATAATCTCTATCCAATTTAATAATTACTCATCGTGCAAATGTTCAATCTGGCTTTTTCTCAAAACCATATTCACCGAAAGCTTGGTCCAGAAAAAGCACAGAATTACCAGGGCAAAGAAAAAATACAGAAATCCCGGACCCGGGAACTGTCCGACTGTGCCCAGAATGGCCGGTGCAATCGCAAACAGGGCTGAAACGGAACCCACGCCCAAGCCCCATAATGCCAAAATAAAATGTTCTGAAAACGCAAGCCTTCTCAAATGACTCAGCCGATATCCCAGTGCCTCCATGGCACCAAACTCCTTACTTCTTTCCGCCAGGTTCCTCACCACAACCACCGCGAGCCCGACCGTGCCCAATAACATGCCCAGCCCCCCGAGTCCCTGAAAAATGGAAAGGTATGTATTTTCCACTTTTTGAAGTTCGGCAAGACGAGCAGTCGATTCCCTGAGTTCCAATCCGTAATTCGAAAATTTATCCTCCAAATACGATTGTATAGTTCGAGTCTCAGAGAATGGGGTAACGATCAAATAACTGCGGTATCCACCCTGCTGAGGAAACCTTTTCATGAATTGCTCTTCGGAAATATAAAGCGCTCCCTGTAAAATAGACCCTTTCACCGCGGCAACCAATTGCACAGAAAAACTTCTTCCTTCACCATCAAGAAATTCAATCTCATCACCGATTCCTTTCTTTAAGGCCCACATCATGGTGTTCTGATCGACCACCGCCGGAATTTTCCCATCAGGCAATGCACTCTTTAACATCGACCAATCTCCACTCGCAAAGGCGAACCGGTCGATCATTTCGTCTGGCTTGACCCCATATATTCGGGGTCTTACCGCCTTGTTCAAATTTAAACAACTTGCATCATCCCCTTCTCTGATTCGAAGCGGAACCACTTGGGTATTCTGCATAAGGGTCTCATTCAGGTCGTATAATTCACGACCTTCCGCCCCATTCAGGTCGTCGTAAATTGATAAAGCAGACTCTCCAATCAATGAAAATCCTCCGGTACCGGAGGACGGATTTTCCGGGGAAACAGGAGGGCTTTTACGAAACGCTCCGGTACTGACGACCAAAAAAGTTCCCGCGGCCATCGACGCCATGGTTACCAAACTTCTTCCGGTTCTTCTTCCCATGTTTCGATTGGATAACTCCTTTGCATCCTTCAATTCCTTTTTACCCAGACCGGCTTTTTGACCGAGGTAGTGACGAAAATAGAAAATTCCAGAAAGCAATAACATGGCCCCGGCTCCAAAAAATCCTTCCGACGCCCCCGGAGCGGAAAAATCGGTGCTCATCCCCAGTCCCGCAGCTCCGAACAAAAACACAAGGGAAGAAATCAATGAACCACTCCATTTCCTTTGTTTCCGATTGGTATTGATCTTATTTAAATTTTCTCCCGCGGAAAGAAGCTCCCTCGGTTCGAATTTCAATTGCCGGCGCGTCGACCAGGCCATGGCCAAAAGAGACATCAATAAAGCGGCGGTTCCACCCCCAATTATGGACTGCATCCGGATACTGTATTCAAAACTTGCCCCGGACACCGCCCCACTCCAGTCACCCGATAGTAAACTGATCATCGACTGCCCGTAGAGCACGGCCAAACCTACACCAAGTAAAACCCCAAAAATAGAAACGCAAAGACCTTCTCCCAGAACCAGCAGTCTGACTTTTTTCCTGGGTATTCCCAGGGCAAGCAGAAGCCCCGCCTGTCGATTCCTCTGCTCAATTGAAAAAGCAAAGAGCATACCGGTTAACGCCAGTGCGGCAACGATGACAAAGAAACTGAATGATAAAAACAATTGTCCAAAATCCACCGGTGATTCTGTTCCCTCGTTCGCGTCCGCCCGCAAGGATTGAAATAACAAACCTGCCTGCTTCGCGGTCATTAAACCTCTCAGTTTATTGGCCATTATTTCCGGAGAGTGCATTGCATTGGAAAATCGTAAACCGGTCAAAGAACCCCATCGATTCGTCCACAGATCCCGACCCGCTTGCAGGGAAATAAAAGCCTTGGGACTCCCCCGGTGGCGGTTCCAGTATTCTTCATCTTTGGAACGAATCTCCTCGGTGATCGGTATTCCCGTGTCCCATTCCCCGCATGACTCTGCATCCGACAAACCGGGGAACTGCGGCGTCCAGTCACTCTCCTCCCCCTCCGGAATCATGGGCGGATTCGGACAGACTCCGCGGAGAATAAATTTTCGGGTTTCCTCCACCAGTTTTCTGCGTTCTCCCACCGAAAAATAACGCAGTGTGATGCTATCCCCGGTTTTCACATCGAGATCATCCATTGCCCATTGGTTTAACATGATTTCATCTTCCCGCCAGTCATCCGGTAAAAAGGAAACTTTCTTCGGGTCCACCGCGCTGACCATTGAATACGGGATTAAGCCGCTCCCATTGCTCTCTCCATTTTCGGCTTCTATGGTGTTCACCAGATAGGTAAGCACTCCGGTTGCGTTCAAATCAATGGATCGTGCCGCATTTTCCAGTGAGGGGTTAAGAAAGACCTGCCGTGCCCGAACCGAGGAGGCATTGGTATCCCGTAATGATTTTAGGGTGATTCCCGCATCAGCCAGAGTCCACGATTTTTCCAGGGCGATACGGGCCGATTTTTCGTCAACCGCTCCATTCTCCAATCTTCCCAACAGGAGAAAATTGGTAAAGCTGGTTTTTCCACCCTCTTCATCAAAGGAGCGAAACATTCTCTTCTGCAAAGTTTTAATGGGAACAAATAAAGTGAGTGGCTCTCGCTGATTTCCCTGAATGCCGAAATGCCCAAACCCGTCTGCGGAAACCGGGCCGGTTAATTTCCCGTTAAACGAGACAAATTTATTATCCCGCTCACCCGACAATGGGGCGTCCCTGGAGAAAAGACTTGGTTCTTCAATACGTAAAATAATTCTGCCCTGATCCGATACCTTTAAAAGTTTGTGCAGCCGTTCATTGGGATAGAAAAAACCCGGTCCCCACTCCGGCCAATTTTTCTTCCCCGCCCATGATCCAATCGGCGAATACTCAATATCCGGAGCCAGTTTCCAAAAACGTTCATCCACCCCGAGAACTTGCACATTTCCCACCCTCCTTGATCCATCGGGTAGTGAAACCGTTCCCCGGGTCACGACAAGGGGGGCAACCACGGAATCAAGCCCAAGTTCTGTCGCAATTTCTTTGGCTAATTCCTCCCGAAAATATCCGTCGCTGGCCAACAGAGCCATATCCGCTTTTCCGATTCTCACTTCCGCTAATTTGGATAACGTGGACCGGACGGAATCTCCCACTGTAAGTGCCCCAATAAGAACCATCGCACCCAACGCCACACCCAGTGCCACGCCGAAATGTTGCCGTCGGAAATGTAACAGGTTATTTACAATAATTTTCCAAAAGCTCATGAGCAGGATTCAACCAGTTTTCCCGCGTCCATACGGTAGGTCTGCATCATCGCCTTGGCGATCTGAGAAGAGTGGGTAACCAGTAAAAGGGTCAGCTCAAGTGTCTGGTTCAATTCAACGAGTAACTCGATCAGCTTTTCCGAATTCTCCTTGTCCAAAGCACCGGTAGGTTCATCCGCCAAGAGCAGCTGTGGCTGATTCAGTAATGCTCTCGCCACCGCGACCCGCTGTTTTTCCCCTCCGGAAATTTCCGCCGGGCGATGATTCAGCCTGTGGGAAAGACCGACTTTTTCCAATAACTTCTCTGCCCGTTGATGCAGTTCCTTACCCTTTAAATTTCCAAATCCAGCCAGTGCGGGAACCATTAGATTTTCCATCACCGTGCACTGCGGAAGCAAATGATGGGATTGAAATATAAATCCGATTGATTGATTACGAAATTCCGACGCCTCATCCGCAGAAAAGTTTTCGGTTGTCCGTCCGTCGACATAAATTTCTCCACTGTCGGGTTTGTCCAGGGTGCCGATCAAGTTAAGCAGTGTACTCTTTCCCGAACCGGAAGGTCCGACAATCGCCGCGGATGAACCCTTGGATATTTCCAAATGTACATCGCTAAAAACATTCACTTTTTCTTCCCCTTCCGGAGAGGGGTAGGATTTTGATAAATTAGTTACTTTTAAAAATGTTTCCATAAATTGACTGGTTTAAGTTTTTTCTATTCCCATCTTTTTGCCTTCATTTCGAAACGGGGCAATGTTCCCGCCTCCACCGATTGAACCGCAATGCGCAAAGAAAAAGCATCCCGTAACCCGGTTTCCACTAACTTCGCAATTTCAGGTTCCGCCTCCACTTCAATTTTGATTTCAACCATCGAACCCGCATTTTCTTTGTAAACTCGATACTCACGAACTTGATCAAATTTTCGGATAACCGTATCCACCGATGCCGGATAGAGGTTCACCCCGCGCACCACAATCATATCATCTGTCCGCCCTAAAATTCCCCCAATTAAATCAAAGGTTGAATTTCCCTGCCCATCCATTCCCTTTTTTACTTTTACCAGATCGCCCGTGCGGTAACGCAAAACCGGGCACCCCACCCGGCCAAGAGTGGTGAGCACAAGTTCTCCCAGTTCGCCAGTGGACACCGGACGCCCGGATTGCGGATCGACGACCTCCGGGAAATAGCTTTCCTCCATAATCCGCAGGCCTCCCTGCCCACCCGGAATCTCGTACGCCACCGGGCCCACCTCTGTCATTCCGTAGTGGTCCATTACCCTGGCCCCATGCCATGCTTCCGAAATTTTTTCCCGCAGACTACTTTGACTCCCTCCCGTTTCTCCGGCGACAATGATCGTGCGCAACTGGTTGTTCGATAAATCTATTCCGGCATCCTGAGCAACTTCGGGTAGTCGAAGGGCGTAAGTGGGCGTGCAGAAAAGATGATCCGCTTTCTGCTCAAGAATCATTTTTATCCGCTGCTCACTGCTTTGACCACCGCCCGGTATACACAGGCAGCCCCTTTGGTTGGCCGCGTCGTGGGCCGTCCAAAAGCCCAGAAAAGGACCAAAGGAAAAAGCAAAAAAGCACTTATCCCCTTTTTGCACTCCGGCATTTTCCAATACCACCTCCCAATTCCCCAGCATCCATTGCCAGTCATCCGGTGTGTCCAACCAGGCCATCGGGGCACCCAGTGTGCCACTGGTCTGGTGAAAGCGGGTGTAATGATTCAATGGATAAGTCAAATTAGTCCCGTAGGGTGGATGATCCATTCGGTCCTTGGCCAACGTATCCTTGGTGGTGAACGGGCATTGCTCACTAAATTGGTCAAATCCACTCAGTTGACTGATCTCGCGAAGTTGAGGCCAATGGGCTAATTGAAAGCTATTTTGGCCAGCCAGCTCATCCAGCATGGCCTGAAATTTTGACCAGCGGATTGATTCTGGTTGATCAGCGGATTGTAAATCAGCCGATTTTTCCATGATTCAATCTTAAGACGGTTTCGTCGCAACCGTCTCAGCCGCAGCTTTGGGCGGTTTCGGGGCATGCTTGGTAATCAGGTAACCACCCAGAGCAGCCATTGCAATCCCAAGCACGAAGGGCCATTTCACATAAGACCAGTTTCCCTCTTTAGTTGTGCTCACCACTGCATTCACCATCGGTGCCCCCGCAAAAATAATCGACATAATGACCGGGACATAGGCCGGGGAAGGCATTTTGCCAAATGCGAGTAACACCCCCAATGCACCAATTGCACCGAGAGTCCCAGCAATCAGCGACCACTGCCAACCCTTGGTTGGAAAGGTCCAGAAAGCCACATTGCCACCCTTCAGTTTGAGAATGATCAGAGGTGCAACCACTGCGGTCAGAAAGTAAGCCAGTCCGACCCATAAAAAAGCCATGATCCGGCCGTTTTCTTTATCGCCCATATTGGTCGAGCCAATGTGCATACACACACCGTAGGTTCCCCAGCAGACAACAGTAAGTAAAGCGTAGTATAAAAAGTTCATAGTATGTTTTCTATTATTAAAACACTTTCTAACAAAATAAAGAGGACGTCCACGCCGAATCCAAATTAGGCAGACAAAAGATTATTCAGGAATTAAACCCATTCTTACCGGTTAAACTCCCGCCAAACTTTTTCGCGGTTACTGTAGTAAAGTAATTCACCGCCGGAAATTTGGAAATAAATCCAGTCTTTTTTGCCGTCCGAAAAAATCCAGGGATAACGATTAAACCACAACCATCCGCCCGGATAGAACTGTTCGTTTACATCCGACCATGTTTTTTCCGCATTGTCATAACTCGTCCACTTCGCATCCCCGGAGGAAAAATAAAGCCATTCTTTGTCATGATCACTGTACGCCCAGGGGAAATTTTCCATCCATATCCATCCGGACGGATTCGCTCTGGAGGAAGTCAACACTTCGATCGGAACAGTGAACGAATCAACCCCGCTTGCCGAAAAGAGCAATTGGGCAGTGTGATTTCGATCCACATTACCCGCAATCAATTCGATTTCTTGGTCAACATTCCAGTTCGAGGAATCGAATGAAACCGACGGGGAACTGTTCAGGGAAACCTTTTCCGATCCGGACAGGGAGACGAACACCTCTTTCATACTCCCTGGGTCCATCATCAATTTCAGGCTCATTTTACGGGGCACTCCGTTTTCCAAGACCAGATCAAATTGACTGGGATGAATGCCCTGCACTTTGACCGGACGAAGACTTGAGACAAAAGAAGAAGATCGGCGAATCACCTGGGCATTATCCTCCGAATGAATATTCCCGGTGGGTTCGGACAGATAAGAAACAGCCGGATTGGAAAAATAAGGAACAGTCGTCGGGTAAGTGTCCACATAGTCATCATCGTACGCCATCACGGTCCGCACGCCCTGCCCTGCCGAAAACCAACGCTTCCCAAAAGCATAGGGGAAAAGCATATCCGTGTTTCCCACTTCTGCCTCCCGGTTGTGCACGCACCCGAGTGCATGCCCAATCTCATGTGCCAGGGTATATTCTGGTGCCCCCAGTTCCGACCACAGGTTTATGTTAAAACCAAATTTATGGATTTCATCCGCAGACATAGCGCTATCAGAATTCCTGAAGGTATCCCCGAGCCCCCCCGTGCTTCCCACAATCGAACTGAGCATACTCACGATATCTGCCCCGAACTGATCTCGGTAAATATAAGTGCTGTCCATGTACCCGTCATTCGGAATGGACAACCGGTCGAGATCCTTATGGTAGGATTGCAGAGTGTAATATATCTCCCTGGCATGAACCAAACGAACCCTCAATGGAATCAAGCTGTTTGAAAAACATTTATTTGTATCCTCTACTGCTTGAGCAATGACGGCATTAATCTTTTCTGTGCCCCCTGCCTGGTTCTTAACCGTTGATTCATACACCACCATTAAATCAATAATTTGGCTTTCATTGGAATCAGGAAACCGATTTTCATTCAGTACCTGACTCCTTCTCCCTTGGTTCAAAGTGGTTGTTCTTATCCGGTCACAACTTGGGCAAGCTTTTGCTCTCCTCGAGTGTAAGGCTCTAAAATGTCCGTTTTTAGAAAATTCAATCTCATTTTTCGCAACGATTTTTACCTCTTCCGAGCATAAATCACTCACCAAACCAAGAAAACCAGCGGTAATTATTAACCAGGTAAATTGCTTAGGGAACATTTCCCTTTCACTAGCCAAATTACCGGCAAAGTCAATCGTCCGAAAAAACGACCCATTGATTGGAAAATTCTTCAATCAACTGACTTACTGGCTGAATTCCCGCCACGCCTTATATTTATGGCTGTAATACATTAGCTTCCCCCCCGAAGGCATGAAATAAAGCCAGTCCTGTCTCTCGTTGGAATACACCCAAGGGTACTGTTTGAACCATAACCAATTCTTCGGGTTTACCTTGGAATAGTAATATTCTTTGGCTGAGGCTCGGGTGGTGAAGTATTTATTCCTGTCAATAAGAGGTAAAGTGTTTCTATCCAATGTTTATGCTACACCGAAATATAAACTTTTATTTAATAGAGCTGAAAAGCTTCATTTTCAGATGCCTTTGTGGTCCAGATTTTACCTAGAACATAAGGATCATTTACTTCAAAACTAGTTTCAAGTAGTCCGATAACCCTCCTCGAAACTACGCTTGGATAGACCCGAATGCACTAACTAATCTTCGAACGCACCACTTCGGGAATCATGATTGGTGCCATCATACCGGATGCCTGGTCAAAGCTTACACAGGCCGCCACCACCTCTCCGACTGCCGCTTTTACCCGTTTCCCATCTTCATTCTTCCAGAATTGAAAGGCGTAGGAAATTGATTTATCCCGAATTTCAGTAATGATCAATCTTACCTCGACCTCCTCCTCAAAACGAAGAGGGCGTTTAAACCGGCAGGAGGTCTTGACCCGGGGCCAGCCAAAGCGGCCATTTTCATCTTCCATATCCACGGACAGGCCCAGACTGCGAAGGAATTCATGTTCGCAGATTTCCATCCAACGATAAAAATTGGTAAAGTGCATGATGCCGGCTAGGTCAGTCTCGCTAAATTCAACGCGTCGGGTGATCGAAAATTCAATTGCCATGGTTTCAGTATTAGGAAGTCGAGATTGTTGGGGCGAGAATATTATTAATCAAAGATTTTGCCAGTTTTTCGTTGGAATATTTGGCGAAGACGGCATCACATCCAGCCATGCCCATTTTTTTTGAGCCTTTTGGATCTTTTAAAATTTGATCGAGTCCATCGGCTAGACCACTGGGATCATTTTCCTGATAAATAATCCCCCCCTTCGTATCCTCGATAATTTCCGGAAATGCTCCACTTCGGGGAAATACCACCGGCGTACCCGCCGCCAATGCCTCAATCACATAGAGCCCGAACGCTTCGGGGTAGCGTGAGGGAACGGAAAACACACTAAGCCCTCTTAAGAATTCGAGTTTTTCATCGCGTTCAATATTCGGTCTAAAAGTACTGTATTCAGAAAAACCAGCAGCTTTGAGTTTGTTCTTTTGTTCCTGAACAAAAGATTCATCTTCCTCCGTCATTCCACCGGCGATTTCCAATCGTAGGTCCGGATAGTTTCCGGACTCCTTTAAAATAAGAAAGGCATCGATCAAAATATCCAATCCTTTTAACGGACAAAGGCGGGCAAGAAAACCAATCGTTGGGGGAGAAACCTCGTTTTCATTACAAGAAAATCCATCGGTGGTAATCCCGTTCGGATGATACAAAACATTTGATTGTTCCAACTCCAATCGAGTCGCCATAAATTCCCCGAAATATCGACTTGGTGAGATACAACCATTCAGTTGCTTAACATCATCCCTGAGTAGTTTCCACGCTTGTTCCCTGTATTCAGGCAGAAGAGAATCGAGAAAGGAATCTTCACCCTGTAGGAATCCATAAACCGGAATTTCTAATTCTCTACGCAATACCTTACCAATCCCGGCTAGCATGATGGTGGAGAGAAGAATCACATCGGGTTTTCCATAAGTATGAAACCAGTCCACCACTTTGCGCACCTCTTTAACTAGGGGTCCATCTTCGCCCCGAAAAGTGGAAAGCGTAATTTCACCCAAATCTTTACTGGAGGTCATTCCGCTTTTGGCCGCGGCTTTTTTCAACAGCCATTTGCTGTCCAATGCCTTGTCCATCCAGGCAGGGGTATGGCGAAAGAGAGCGAACTTATGCTGTAAATAAACATTAATTCCTCCAAAGAACATAGGTAACTCTTCAGAAGCGGGTTCCTCATCCAAGAAATGAGGCAGGTAAGTGGGAAGCATGGTCACCTCATGCCCCGCATTCATTAAACTACGGGCAAGCGAGTTATCCCGCATGCATACGCCGCAGTAATAATTCCCCGTCCCCGGAGTAAGGAAAGCGAGCTTCACGAGGAAGCAGTCGTCAATCCATGTTCAATGGGTTCCGGCAGATCGGCAAGGTCGGACATGGCATCAAAAAGTTCCCGGAATTCATTGTCATCCACATTCCCGATCAAACAATCTGTGAGAGCGGCCCGTAAATGATCTCCCCTCTTGGCAATATCTCCAAAACTAAAATCTTTGTCGTAAAATGCGTAGACAATTTTTCTCATCGTCTCGATGGAGGATTGCATGCGTTTTCCGTATCGATCAAAACTTTTTGCGGAAAGATCACCGGCTTTCAAAGCCAAATCTATTTCATCGGCAAGCATGACACCACTTTTCAGGGCCAGAAAAACACCCGAAGAAAACACGGGGTCCAAAAACCCGAGGGCATCTCCGGCTAAAACAAGACCTTCGCTGGCACAGTAACGATTGCGGTAAGAATACTCTCCGGTTATTCGGTATTCCCCGGTTTGCTCGGCTTCAGCTAAATGTTCCTTAATCCACTCATTATTGAGTACTTCGCGCTGAAAGATTTCCTCATGATCTTTGGTCGAGCCGTTGAACAGGTAATCCCGTTCCGCCACAATTCCCACACTGACCATATCTCCGCTTAATGGAATATACCAAAACCAACCCTTGTTGGGAAGGTAAGCAACCGTGGTTGCCCCCTCATCCAATCCGGGATCGCGCTTTGCTCCCTTAAAATATGTCCACAAGGCAATTTTTTTGAGCTCCGGATCACGAACCATCCATTTTTGCTTGTGTGCCGCGAAGCAGTCCCGCCCCGAGGCGTCGACCACAATGGGTGCATGAAGGTCAAGACTTCCCATCTCCTCAGACTCCACCGTAATACCCTCCACGCGGTCTCCGGATTTAATCAATTTCTTGGCTTTCGTTTCCTCCATCACCGTGGCACCGTTGGAACGGGCTTTGTCCAAAATCATTTTATCAAATTCAGAACGCCAAACCTGCCAGGTAGTGGAGGATGGATGATCAAAGTGCTGGAAAAAATAAAAAGGCTGGGACAGGAAACCATCCTGGCGAACGAATTGAACACAGTACTTTCGGGGGTTCGCCGATTCCATCAGCGTATCGATCAATCCCAAACGCTCCAGAGGAAAGTAACAAAAAGGCATAAGCGATTCCCCGACATGGTAACGTGGAAATTTTTCTTTTTCCACGACCAATACATCGTGGCCTTTTTCTGCTAACAAAGCAGCGGTGGAAGAACCAGCAGGTCCTCCCCCAACTACAATTGCATCATAATTTTTTTTCAGGGATATCATGATAAGTATTATTCAAGTCAGATTTACTATTTTTACAAACAAAGAATCGTTCTAAAGGGAAGGTAAAATTTCCACAATGTGAGCAATTGGGTCGCCGTTGTAGGAAGAAATCTCATTGCTTCTTCCGTATAAATAATCCGCCTCCACCGAGCCAAACGCATCAATAATGGCATCATCTGGAACGACTTTCAAAAATGCCCTGGGTGCACTTGAGTATGGAATACGGGCCTCATTCAATATCCCACCTAAGGGCAGCTTGCCCTCAATCACCAAGTCCTTTTGCTCAGCCTCTAAATTCTTCAATATTATTTCAATTGCACCATATTCTACGGCTTTTGGGTTTTCTACAGTCTCAAGCACAACTTCTCGAAAATAAGACTTTCCATCATTCGAAGAACTTAGCTTTCTTACCTTAATACTGTCTTCATGAAAGGACTCCAAACGGGATGTCATATCGCCCTCATGAACCAAAAGCGAAAAATAAGGTTCCGGAATTTCACTGGGCTCCACCTTATGATATACCAATTTCGGAATTCCCCGAAACCTTCGAATTAAACTGAGGGGATAAAGGGGCTCAGGGGAGATCTGTGATAAGTCGGCCATTATTAAAAACTACACATAGCGGGCATCCCTGTGCTCGGGCAGAAAAAATCCCTGCAACATCGAGTCAATTCGTAACAGTGCGTCCCGGGAAAGAACCAGATAATCTCCTTCTCTCCCTGAGATCACCCCTTTCTTTCCATTGGGTAAGAATTGGGGCGTACCTCTCCGAAATAGAAATGCCAAATTTCTTAAGGAAATAATTATTATTCACCCGGCCAAGTTTCCATTGTAAAATGAGTTCCCGTATAAAACGTTCCTCCTCAGTGGTCATCAATGCCCTTCGCACCGGAGCCTTTCCTGCCTCCACGGAATCACAGTAACTGTCAATATTAGTCAAATTTTGATAATGAATTCCCCCCAAATGCCCAAAGGAGGAAACGCCCACGCCAACCATGTCCGCTCCCGCCCACAACCGGTCACGATAGATAAATTTGGTTGAGTCCGGATTTTTAACTGCGGTGTATGCACTGGTCACTGTGTATCCAGCCTCTTCCAATTTTGCATAAGCTTCCGATACCCAGCGGCGCTTGGTTGGCCAGTCCGCCACGGGGGCGGATAATTTTCCCTCTTCCTTCATGGTTTTGAAAATCCCGGTGTTAAAAGGAACTTCCATTTGATAAATCGTCACGCAATCCGGAGACAAATCCACCACCCGTTCCACGCATTCAGTCCAATTCTCATCGGTTTCCTCAAGCATGCCCGCAATTAAATCGATATTGATATTGTCAAACCCAAGCCCCCGGGCGAATTCATAAGCACTGAAAACCTCCTTGGATCGGTGAGCTCGGCCATTGGTCTGTAAAATATGATCGTTAAAATTTTCCACTCCCAAACTTAAACGAGTCACTCCGAATTGTTTAATCACTTCAAGTTTCTTTTCCGAAAGCGTACCCGGTTCACATTCAAAAGTTACCTCCTCCGCTTCATCCCACGGTAAAATTTTCTTCATTTCATCCGTCAATTCAATCAGTTGCTTCGCTGATAAATAAGACGGTGTTCCCCCTCCAAAATAAACAAATTTTGGTTTGCGTCCTTTAAAATAAGGCTTGTCCGCGTAGGATTTTAATTCTTCCATGGTGGCGGAAAGGTATCTCCGTATATCATTCGAGTTTTTATCGGTGTATACTTTGAAGTAACAGAAGTGACAACGCTTCCGGCAAAAAGGAACATGATAATAAACCCCCAGGGGCGCATTTCCGGGCGAAGGACTGTTGATCAGACTGCTAACGCAGGGAACATCCTCGTCATTCCAGAAAGAAAAGGGTGGATAATTGGAAACAAAATAATTTCCCGCCTTGGTTTCATCCTCGGTCTGGTAATCGGGTTTGATGAAAGTGGATTCAGTCATTTTCCTGTTTCTGAAATGAATGAATAAATATTCCCGTCTTCACAACTCACCAAAATTCTTCCATCCAGTACGGCAGGGGTGGATGAAATCGGCTCACCCACTTCGTACGATGCGACTTCTTTCCCATCCTTCAATGTGAGGATATAAAGTTTACCGTCCATCGAGCCAAAGATCACCTTTTCATGAGCAACCACAGGAGAACTGTCAATTCGTCCGCGGGCAGAAAAACGCCAGTCCTGCTTTCCGGAAATACGGTTGATACAATGTAACCCCTTGTCCCTTCCCCCTATCAGCACATGAGTCGAAGTAACTGCGGGAGAGGAGAAGTAGGGAAAGTTTTTCTGTCGGTAATTCCACGCAATCTCCCCGGACTCCAAGTCAAACGCCATCACTGCCCGGTCCATGTTACCCACATATCCGATCCCCTCCGAAACTGAAACCGATGCGGCAATAGGAGCTTCCACTTCGACGGAACGGATCAGTTTTCCATCTTCCAATCCGACCACATACAAAACGGAATCACATCCACCAAAAACAACAAATTTATCATCATAAATCGTCGGCACTCCGTTGACATAATTTTGAGTTTCAAATGTCCAAACCATTTTGCCCGTCTTGGCGGATATGCAGTGCACAAAATTGTCGTAACTTCCCACCACTAAAACGGAATCGTTGGATTTCGGACGGACCGCCTGATTGGCAGCTCCCATAATTTCTCCATTTGTTTCGTATTTCCAAATTAATTCTCCTTTTTCTTGATTCAAGGCATAAAGAAATCCATCCGTTGAACCGACATACAGCACGCCGTTGTGAACGAGTGGAGGGGCGTCAATTCCAAGGCTTGTTTTGTAGCGCCAAACTTCCTTGCCGTTTTCAATAGAAATCGCGAATACAATCCCGGTTTCAGAGCCAACGAAAGCAGTTCCTCCCGAAACCACAACTGATGATTTCAAATACTCTCCTGTATTAAATTCCCAATCGAGTGTGAGGCTTTCTCCAATTCTTCCCTGGGAAATACCCTTCAAGTCCTGTCCCCCACGATGGGCTGGCCATTCTTTTCCAGCTTTTTCTTCCGCGGCAGAAAGCGAGAGTACCCATCCGAGGAAAACTATCGGTAAAATCAGAATATTCTTTCTCATCTTCATAACTAGCTTGCCTGAATTGTTTGATTTTCGCAAGGAGAGGTCGAGTAAAGAATGGAGTAAAGGTTTTCAAAGTCTCGAAGGGTGACAGATCGCGGATTGAAATTAGCAGTCCACTGTTCGGAGGCGTCCTTGGCCAAAGACTGAACATCTGATTGGGCAAAACCGAATTCGTCGAGAGAGGACGGAAACTTGGCCAATTCCAAAATCCGGTTAACCCTATCTATTAAAAGCTGGGTGGCTTGTTGGTCAGGACTCGCCGGGGATGCGAGGCCTGCATTTCGGGACACATCCGCATAAATTGAGTTTGTCTTCGGATCAAGCGCATTAAACTTCATGATCCCGGGCAAAACCATGCCCACCGCCATACCATGCACCACTCCCCGACTGGCGGTTAATGGATTGGCCATTGAATGAGCGGCACCGAGCATACTTCTTTCAATAGCGGCACCGGCATGCGATGCACCCAGTAAAACCTTTCCCCTACTTTCAAGGTCATCCGGGTTTTCAAAAACGGATGGCAAATTTTCATGTATCAAATTAAACGCGAGCTGGGAGTGACGGATCGAGCTATCATTTCTCTTGGTGGTCACCGCAGATTCAAGGGCATGGGCCAATGCATCCACGCCAGTGCATGCAGTCACCGCACTGGGGAGTGATAGGGTTAATTCAGGGTCTAAAATAGTGACCTGGGGTAAGGCTTTCTTATCCCCGCACGCCATTTTTTTATGAGTGTGATCCTCCGAAATCAAAGCAAATGACTGGCATTCACTTCCCGTACCGGCAGTGGTTGGAACGGCCAGCAAAGGAAGCATCGGATTATGGGTTTTATCAATACCCCAATAATCTGACATCTTCCCTCCATTACTGAGAATGAAATTACATCCTTTCGCAGTATCCATTGAACTGCCACCTCCCAGACCAATAATTAAATCGACTTGGGCCTTACTTGCCACTTGTACGCAGGCTTGCACACTCGATTCCGTGGGGTTCTCAATCGACCTGTCAAAAAGAGTGACATTCAGGTCGGACTGCTCAAGAAAAGCTTTCACTTTCTGGGGATGCCCAACCGTACTGAGTCCGGAATCGGTGACTAAAAGTACATTTTGTCCAAGCTCACCGGCAAGTATACCCACCTGATTAACCGTTCCTGCTCCAAATAAAACTTTTTGATTACCCTTTTCTCCGTTCGCAAAGAAAGAGTCTTCACCCTCATCACTCGCGAACTGATTTTTCATAAAGGCAGGAAAAAAGTTCCTGCTTACGCAGCCATTCCGATCGATCGGCGTTTGTAAAGGAATTCAAACATATTCCCTTCGTGTGGCTGATCCCAGGAAATTTTCATCGTGGATATTGGTCCGAGGTTTAATCTTTCAATATTAGATGCGGCAAGAAGTTGTTGGGTGAATTTTTTATCTTTTGTAATCGCCGAAACAACCAAGGTCGGTCCAATTGCGGACAGCATTTCTGACTGGGGCACTTCGACCACGCTGGCATAAGGGCAAAGAAACTCCCGATTGGAAAGCGGATGATCCATTGATTCACAATGAACAATGGTGGGCCGCAAGTAAGTGCCTCCTTCAGCCTTAACCAATCGCGCACCTTCCCGATGGGGTGCAGTGGTATCACAGGCCCCCTTTTCCAATAAGTCCGCGTCAATTGCACCGTCTATCCATTCCCCCATTTTTGGATTGGCAAATCCGGAAAGTACTGCACTGGGGTCGTCTACGGGAAGAGGGTTCAGCGAGCCCAGCCGTTTTCCAAGTGCCTCCGCAATCTCACGGGCATACTTTGGGACGATTACAGCCGATGCATTTACGCAGCTCCGTCCACCGTTGTCTGAGATGGAAGAAGCCATCACTTCAATAAAGTCAGGCCAATTTTCAATTTCATCCTCCCCGATCAGAATCTTGCTAAATCCAGGACCATGCACCTGAACGCCAGGGTCCCCAGCATATAAATCGGTGGTACTTTTATCCCCGAAAATCAGTGCCCGATTACACAGGCGCAAAATATCGCCCGCCCCTTCATGGTCAGTCGGATAAAATCCAAACGCCTCGCGTGGACAGCCCGCTGCGATAAAAGCCTGAATTAAACGAAAAGGTGTCCAGGGCTCATCCCGACCGGGCTTCATTACAATAGGAATTTTCAGGGCGATGGAAGGAAGCCAGAGCGAATTGACCGCCGGTGAATTACTGGGCATGACCAGGCCAAGTGCGTCAGTGGTGGGATAAAAACAAACCGGGGATCCGGCCTGTTCTCCAAACCCCTTATCCAAAATCGCCGGATCAATTCCACGGGTCAGGCCGTTTAAAATTAATTCAACATGCGTCAGGGCGTAGTGAATTTTATCCATGTTTCTTTTCACCATCACATGGGGCAGTCCACTGGTGGAAGAAAGAGTTTCGAGATATTCCTGAGCGCTTTGCATTCTGCCGTCCTCACCCAAAGCAAGATCGCCGTTCAGAAATAATTCTCCGGCTTTGGCGCTGATATCAATTAATTCACGGGTGGTGAATTTTTCCAACGCGTCGCGGGCCTGTCCAATTTTTTGTAAATCCCGTCTGATAATCCCGGCGTTTACCTGACTCATCGTGGCTTTGACCGTACCGTCCCGGTAATCCTTCACTTCAGATTCGTTAAAACTGCGATACTCTTCACCAAGTCGCAGGCATGGTATGTGTGGTGTGCTCATGATAATTAATATACTCCTTCTACTATATTTTTTTCCATTGCTCCAAATGGACGAACTTCTGCAACTCCGTCCCAGGGGGCTTCGTCCCAAGGTTTTCTTCGCAACGCTTCATCCCGTTCCAGAAAACGGGGCATAAAAAATTCCTTGGTCAGTGTGGTCAGCTCCACACGCCCCCATGTGTCATATTCCACTTCATCATTTGATTCGGGATTGATTACCCGAAGAACAGCCCGGGGTTGTGGGGCATAATATGCAATCGAATAATCATTCTCCGGTCCAATGGGATGGTGCCTGGCCAGTCCCATTAATGTGTTGCCATAAGTGGGTACGAATCCAATTTGACCGCCTTCACACACTTCTTCGACCAAAAAACGGGCGTATTGTTTGTCCATCGTGGTACCTCCGCAAAAAACCCCTTTTATTCCCGCTTTGATAAGATCTTTTCTTTCCGCCAACGCCTCGAGCAATTTTGGCGTGGTGAATAATGCGCTCACGCTCCGGTGCTTCAGGATGGTCAGGGCCTGATCAATCGCATGATCCATATAGGCCCGTGCCTGATCGAATTGTTTGCCTGCGATTAATCTCTTTACCCAGCGCGGATCCAAATCGACAAAGTAACATGAACATCCCCGTTCATTGGCAAGATGTTCAATCGCAAGCCGCAATCGACGTGGTCCGGTCGGGCCGACCATCATCCAGTAATGGTCGCGTGGAAAATGCTCATCCTTTAATGTTTTGGAAAATTCTGTGTAATCAATTCGGAAATCATCCCACCCTATTCTCTGCTTGGGCATACCCGTGGTTCCTCCGGTTTCGAATATGTTAAATGGTCTGCCCTTGTAAGCTTGGGGTACCCAGACTTCATTGGGTAAATCCCTCAACCACTCGTCCTGAAAGTGAGGGAATTTATTGCAAATGTCCTTGAAATTTCTGACCTCTTCCAATGGGTTCCAGTCCTGCTTGCTTGCCCAGTCGAGCCAGAACGGCGATCCCGTTTCAGGCGAGAAATGCCACTTTATAATTTCTACGACATGAGCATCCAGCTCCTCTGCGGCATGTTTAACTTTTTCTTCTATATTCATGAAAGTTCAATAAAAAAGGAATTGAGAAATTTACAATTTTTGGACCGGAGGGAAGAATTTCTGAAGAGTTTCCTCAGAAGGTGGCTTGGTCATAAGCGAAACAATAATCATCGCAAGTGCAGCAGCTCCAAAGCAAACTGCAGCCGGTATGATACCCGGCCCGATAACCATCTCCCCACCATACCCGGAAAGATGGAAAAAATAAACCCAGGTAACAAGGGCGGCCATAATGCTGGCAAATGCACCCTGCTTGGTTGCACGTTTCCAGTATAGTGCGGCAAAGACTACGGGGAACAGTGCGGAAAACCCACTGAAGCACCAAACCGCAAGATCGAATACATTCGCATTTTTGGCCCACATGGCCAAAGCATAGGTCAGAGCGACAATCACGACTATGAAAACCCGTGCGATCAGAATGACCTGTTTGTCGGAATACTTCTTTGAACCGGCACGATGAAGCACGATATCGTTGGTGAAAATAGTACCCAGACAAAGGAACTGGGAATCGAGGGAAGACATGATTGCGGCCAGTACTCCCGCAGTCAGTAATCCGGTAAGAACAGGATCTCCCACCAATAAATTAAGCATTGCGGATAAAACTGCCGGAGGTGGAATACCGGGTGGCAACACTCCGGATGCCCATGCACCCACCAAAACGCAGGGTACCCAGACCACCATAATACAAAGTGGATGGGCAATAACGGTGAGGCGGAATGCTTTTGCACTCTTGGCGGTCAGCCAATGTTGAAAAAGATGGGGAAACATGCCCACGCTTAAAGGTATAAAAAAGTAAGAAACAAAAGTAATGAAAGGAATTCCAAGTTCTCTTTCGAACGAGGAAATCTCCCCAGTTTTTGGATTCTTTTTCTTAAATTCAACTGCAACTGGTGTCCGGGAGAGATGGGGTTGCGTATCGGTTAAATTTGAACTTTCAGAATCTAAAACTTTACCAATGGGCTTGGGAGGATCGTTCTTCAATAATTCCCTTGCCTGCTTGTCAAATCGATAATCCTGAACAATCACCCCCTTTTCGTTGATTCGAGCGGGAACTTTCCCTGCCTGCTCGAGTCCCCCGAGGCCCTGAATAATGTAAACAAAGGCAACCACTCCCATAATCATGAAAACAATAGTCTGAAAAGTGTTTGCATAGGCTGCCCCCCGCGATCCGCCCAAAAAGACATAAGTCAGCACCACCATGGAAACAACCAATCCGGTTAACCAAGGAGGAATTCCCCCCAGCCACTGAGGGGCGGTTGGATTGGTGAAAATTTCAGAAAATGCTCCTGCGGTAACGGGCTCAATCGTTTTTCCCGCACCAATAATTCCAATCAGTAAATAAGGGATTACCAACAAAACCAAAATAGGGAAAAGTAAATAGCCCAACCGGTCGGATTCGAAACGGGCCCGGAAAAATTGTATCTGCGTGATGTATCCGTATTTTTTTCCGAATGCCCACAATCGGATGCCAATAAGAAAAAATATTCCCGCATGTACCAACCCGCTTATCGAGGCCATTAATCCGTAAGTTCCAATTCCCCGCTCAAAAGATTTCCCCGTAGATCCAACCAATGCAAATGCGGTCATGGTGGTGCCGAAGACACTCATCAATAACAAAAATGGTCCAATGCTGTGACTTGCTACGAAATAGTCCTTGCTTGTTCCCCTGAATAACCGACTACTAAAAAAGCCCAGTCCCAATAGCAGGCACAGGTATAAAACAATTACAATTAGAGTGGTCATCAGTTCGCTTTCTCTTCGGTATTGTCCTCTTCGGCAAAGCGTTCAAGCTCGTGTGGCCAGGCGTACTTAATCGCAGCCCACCCCAAAATTGCACACGCGATCGAAAACCCAGCATGAAAAGCTAACCCGACTGGCATAAAACCAAGGACTGGAGAAGCGTCATCCCACCACCATGCGTCTTGATGCAGAATAAAGAGAAGAACAAAAAGAACCCAGATGAATTTTTTTCCCATGGGATAAGATGTCTGGTTCACATTTACTTCCCAATTGCGTAGAGGTGAGTTTGCGTTCCGATGTAAAGAACCCCGTTGGCGACTACCGGTGAACTGTAAACGGGGGCACCCATGTTAATTGTTTGAACTTCTGGCTTGGTTTTCCCATGGTCCATGATCAGCAGGTCACCGTCCTCATTCCCCAGGACAAGTTTACCATCAACCACCAGTGTGGAGCCCCAGATACGACTGAATGAATCGTGAGTCCAATAAACCTTTCCGGTATTTGCATCAATGCAGTGAATGATTCCCGCATACTCCGCGAGGTAGACTAAATCATCGGCAATCGAAACCGTTGAAATTGTCCGACCCACATCCGTGTATTTCCAAATCACTTCACCGGTGCTCGCATCAATACATGACAAGCGGCCGACTCCGTCACCATGTTCAGGGTCCTGCCCGATCGCACAATATGCTTTTCCCTTATAGAGCACGGGAGTCCCGATTAATTCGCTCGGTCCCGGCGGAGTGGCATAAGGAATTTTTTTTCCTTCTTTGTCTTTTCGATAACTTGGTTCGTTACAATCGACTTTCCAAATTGGCTGGTAAAGATCATATCCATCCGCATCCTTTTCCGTTTCATTTTTGTAGCCGTAGCAAAATCCATCCGTTCCACCCCAAATAAGGGTTTCCTTTCCAGCGACTTCTCCGTAAGTCAGAGACGACCAAGCCGCATGGAGCGCATATTCACTGGCACCGGAACCATCTTCTCCTACCAGTTCTCCCGTCTTCTTGTTCAACGCGATCCAACTAGGAGATAAGGGACTCGGAATATTGGTGTGTGACCAATCCACACCGTTGGATGTGGCCACATAAATGGTGTCCCCCACGATTACCGGGGAAGAACTGGTTACATTGTGAGGAAAAACGCCAAGCTGATCTCGCATATCGTACATCCATATAATATCCGCATCCAATTTTTCGTTTATCGCATCTTTCATCCCTTTTGGTTTCACGTAGGATGCCTCATCCTTGAATGGTCCCGCATTTCCGTTGGCCAGTCCGTTTATGTCCAGGCAAACAACCTCACAACGATTGGTCACAACATAGACTATATCTCCTTCAATAGCAGTGGATGAGCAAATACCTATGTACTCCCAATCGCTTACCTTGCCCGCACCGAGTTTGGGAATAACGAGTTGCCACTCGAGGGCACCCGTTTCTTCATCAAGGCACATCACCACGCCACGATCTCCTTTTTTTCCCTCATCTCGGGGAGATTCATTATTGGTTCCGACAAAAACACGGTTATTTCCAATTGTTACATTTCCATAAGCCTGGGATCCTAATTTTGCGACCCATTTAACATTCTTGGTCGTTTTCATATCCACCACCTCATCATCGCCCATTTCCCCGGGTGAAAAATCAAAAGTTATACCTTTTTCATCGGATACCATGTTTCGGCTTCCATCTCTTCCCCACATTGGCCAATCCGCAGCAAAAAGACAGGAAGTTGAACTAGTGAACAAAACCAGAGATAATAAAAGATTTTTAGTAATATGTATTTTCATAAAGACTGAATGCTAGTTGTTGTAGTTAATGGACAAATTATCGAAATAAACTTTTTTCTTACTTTGAGGGGACATCGCATAAACCCCCGGTGCCCCATGAAGATGGGGAACCGCATGAGGGACCTCAATCGTCCAGGCATCCGGTTCATCCGAGGATTTTATCCATGCTTTTGCACGGATCATTCCTGTCCCGTCTTTTAAAATATCCACCCGGGTTTTTAATTTATACCATATATTGGTTTTAAAAGAGAAAGGAACCGAGTGTCGAAAACGGTCGTAATTGGAGATAACTTCTAATTTTTGACTGTTTCCAATAAGTGCGAATATGTAGCGCTGATTAATAAGTCCGATATTTGATTTTGTCCGGCGGTCACCATCTGTCATTACATCCGCTTCAGCAGTGTAATTACTCATATCCTTATGGCCGACAAAATTGATGGCTCTTTGAAATAAAACCCGGTCCAAGGTGTTGCCCGCAACCAGGTTACCTTGAAAATTTTGGACCTGCCAACGCATTCTTGCTCCCAGCCAGGAAAGTGGAGCATAAGAAAATGGAATGTCATCCGAGCTTTTTTGAGTGAGTGAAAATCCTTCCTCAAAATTTTCAAGATAAGGTAAATCCTGGAGAATGCGCCCTCGGGTGATACCGGATATCCCCTCTTTACTAACCCGCAAGGCACCGGCGGAAAGTCTGGCATCCTGTTCCGCAACTAAGATTCCGTCCGAAGAGATTTCCGCATCCACTTCGGACTGTACTTTTGCGGTCGGTGGAATCCATTTTTCCCAGCTTAACCCCTCTTTTACTTCTTCAATCCTCCGTCCATTCTTATCCAGTGAAAAAACCTTAAAAGCCAATGAATTCCCAGATTTAAGAGAAAATTCTGCTGGAACAACTTGTAATGAAACCGCTTGGGTGTTGGAAGGTGGAGTCACGGTTTGCTGAGAAACAAAAGCAGGGGCAACCTGGTCAGAACCGAAACAATAAAGTCTTTTCTTTGATTGAACGAAGACCCTGCCATGGGCAACCGAAGGAGCAGCAAGGCAAGATCCCTCCAGCTGTACCTGACTGATAATTTCACCCTCATCTCCCTTATCTTTAACGACTGAGACCTTACCGTCAAACATGGGCACATAAAGCTTACCGTCCGCCCATGTCGGGGAAGCATGTACTTGGTCGGGAGCCAATTTCAGCGTCCAAATTTCTTCGCCATTTTCCGCATCCGAGCAAATCAACTCACCGCGCTTAATCGTAGTGTACAATCGATTGTCTTTGTAAACCGGTGTACTCGTGAATGCCTCCATGGCATTATTTCTCCACACCTCACTTTCTCTGTCTAGTATTATAATCTCCTCACCCAGAGAGGGAAGGCTGGTCGGCTTCTGGATAGCAACCATCCTGCCTATTGTCGAAGAATCAGTATTTTCTTTTCCATGAACCGCAATGATTGTATCTTTATGAATTACAACACCGGAATTAACGCCACCGTAAGACATCTGAAACCGCCATAGTGGCTGTCCCGTGCGGGCATCGATACAGACTACATGACCACACCCAGTACCACTGTAAAAAACTCTTCTTCCACTTGGAAGGTCTTCAAAGGTTAACGGTGAAAACGAACTGTCCTTGGGTGTGATACCCGGGGTGGAACTCCACACCAAGTCTCCCGTGTCCTTGTCAAAGGCATAAAATCGGTCACGAGCGGGGCCTTGTTTTCCCCAATTTGCGGTAATTGCATGGATAATTACCAAATTTCCATCCACGCAAGGACCCCCCGTTCGTCCGTTCGGAAAGGTTAATCTTGCCAATTCCTCCATCAGAGAGCGCTCCCACAATTTGTTACCTTCTGAATCATAACCGATCAATAATCCTGGACTGGTTTGAAAATATACATTTCCGCTGGCCGGGTCTACACAGGGGGCACCTACTCCATACCGGTTATAAACGATATCACTGATAAAATCACTGTGCGTCCGTTCCCAAAGTACATTTCCGGATGCAGCGTCAAAACAAACCAGCGCTTCCTGTAATTCATCTTCCACTCCATAATAGCCAAACTGATAGGCTCTTCCGCCTGCAATTACCGGCACACCACCACCCTGTATTTCATGGGTCCACAAAAGAGATTCTTTTTCAAGGCTTAGTAAACCTGGCAGATTGGTTTGCTTAGACACACCAGTTCCATCCGGTCCTCTCCAGAAAAGCCAATCTTTTTCAACAGTGCTTAATTTTGTATCTTCTTCCGTGATGTTATTGGAAGATTTTTTTAGTGTGCAACAGGACTGAAAAGCGACAAGTAAGCAAACGATAATTATTCGGTAATTCATAGGTGGGTGCAGTTTGGGATGGAATTTTTATCAAATTAGTACTTGTATGTAGTATATTGTCAAATGCCGAAGTTAAAAAGTCATCATTTATCCATGGGAACAGACCGCGCCAAAACGCGGTCTAAAAATCTGCCGCCCTTACTTCGGGAATGCTGGAACAAATTGAACCGTGCATTCATGCACAGGGTTAAAATTATTGGCCTGACTCCCGATCAGTACATTGCACTCCGATGGATTCACGCATTTCCAAAAGGTGAAATTTCTCAAACTAAACTGGCTGATTTGATGTCCACTGATTCAAATAATATTGCCGGATTAATGAGGAGAATGGAAAAATTGAAATTGATTTGGAGGGAAACAAATTCAACGGATAAAAGAAAGAAGAACATTTTCACAACTTTGTTCGGCACCTCGCAGTTTACAAAAGGGAAATCGATCGCGGAAAATTTGGAAAATGAGGTATTATCATGTCTTAACCCAAAAGAAAAAACTCATTTCCTGTCTTTATTGAGTCAACTGGCAGAAGAAATCAATTCCCAGAGAAAAGAACTAAGTCGTTAAAAGTTCATCACTCAGCCATTTCCAGGCAAACCCAGTCACCCTTTGAATTACGGCAGTGTAATCTTCCATTCATGTATGTGGGGGGAGTCCAATTATTCTTTCCTGACAATACCTGAAAACGGGCGAGTTCCTTAAATGCTGAGGGATTGGCGCCCGCGAGACATAATTCTCCACGATCGCTCAGGATAACCAGAGTTTCTTTGACCAGAAGTATCGTTCCCAATCCAAAACCTTTCTGACTCCATTTTTCCCGCCCATTATTCAGATCCATGCAAAATAATTTGGACTGCTCAGAGCGGGCCCCCGCCTGCCCGTGAATTCCGTAACAATATTGCCCCCTTCTGACCAAACTTGCCATTTGGCAAGAATAGGACTCCGACTCCCACACCGAGGAGGGAACCTTTTTCTGAAAATCAATTAACGCGGCACCTTTCCCGTAAGCGGATGAAATGAAGATTTTTTCCCCAAAGAGCATAGGTTGGGCTGCGTTTATACCATATCGTGTTTTATGCTGATATTTTTTTTTGATTTTTCCGGTAAGCAAATCGTGCGTCATGATACCAAATTCATTAAAAACAACAATATCTCCAGAAGAATTGAGCATGGGTGAAGCGTATCCGGCCTCACTTTCCCCGCTTTTCCATAACAATTCTCCATTTTTTGCATCCAGACAGACCAAAGAGCCGTTCTCTGACCCAGTTTCAAAAATAATTTTGCCTTTCACCACCAAAGGAGACCCCGCATATCCCCAGGTGGGCCTTTTTCCGTTTAAATCTTCTATCAAATCTTGAGTCCAAAGAATTGACCCGTTTTTTGCATCCAATGCATAGAAATCTCCTTCATGACTGCATAAATAAAGTATTCCATTTGCAATGGTTGGAGTGGAGCGACTCCCGCCATCAAAAAATTTAGGCGCTTTTGCACATGGATATTTGTGCTGCCAAATAACTTTGCCCGTCGCAGACTCCACGCAATACAAGGTATTTCTTCCATCCGCATTTCCCTGTGTATATGCCAATCCCTCCGATTCGATTATAGACGAATATCCAATCCCGACATTCATCTTCCACAATCTTTTGGGATCCTCATCACCCCAGACTGTTTTTAATCCCCCTTCATTTGAAAACTGATTGCGGGCAGGACCTCCAAAATTAGGCCATTCATTAGCCAGTAAAGAATTCAATGATAAGAAAATCAGGATATATTTCATCCCAATCTACTTTCTTTGAATTACACAGATGTCAAGAAGAACCGATTACCACGAGATGACTCAAAGCGGTCCAACCGTGTCTTGTCCGTCAATTGATACATTGATCGTCAATCCATCCGCGTAGTGACCGCCTTCGCTGGGCAAGAGGACATGAGAGCCATCCATGCGGGCAGTCATTGAAACGATTACAAATTCCGTACCGTTGGGTAATATGAAGTCCTGTTTTAATTCCTCCCAAGTGGATGGATTCAAGTCACTTTCGAGGTAAAATTCCTCATGAGCAATGGAAGCATTCTCATTATTTTCATCGCTGGCAATCGCATGGAAAGAAAGGGAAAATTCTGTCGGATCCCCGGTTATATCCATGCTCTTATTAAAAAATACACTGGTTTGGATCTGTGCCGTTCCCCGTTCCATTTCAGAGTTGATATTCCTGACATCAACCACTTGAAGAGTTTCCGTAGATTCCGAGTTTTGAGCATGCACATCCACATCCATGGGAGAAAACTTTAACATACCCTCTCCGGTCATGGGTAAAATACCATTCTCAGCCGGGACAGACAGGAATTCACTTCTTTTCCAGCTAGTGAAAGCATCTCTATATTCCACCACTCCCCCTTCACCAAAATTCCTTTTTTCCTTCAACACTTCGATTCCGTAGAGCGCGTGATTTAACGCAGTCTGTTCGGTTGACATAAACGGGGAAGGCAGGGGGAAATCTGCTGCATTCACCGCGACTGTACCAACGGAGTTAAAATCGTTCAGTTCGGAAGAAGCAGAAGAGGGTAAAATACCGAGCGTTCCGGACTCAGATTTCGCAATTTCAGCATTTTCTTTCGATGGACTAATAATATGATTCGCAGAGGAGTGAAACCACCAGACACCGAAAAGAGCAACCACTGCCGCGGCCATAGACGAAAATACAGGCCAACTGAACACAGGAAACTGAATGATTTTAGCATTCGAAGTTTCCACAAATTCCACTGATTCCCAATGCAACATGGAATCTTGGATGGTCAGTTCCCTGTAACGGGATCGAGCATCCTTACTCTCTTTAAGCAGCACGGATAAACGATCGAGATCTTCTTCCGTGTGCAAATCATCCAAAACTTTGGATGTCAGTTGATCAACTTCTTTAAAATTGCGCGTTTCTGTTTTCATGGGGTACGAATGGTATATAGATTATTAGCACTCGATCTGATTATCTTACAAAAAAAAAATTTTAAGAATCAAGCTCAGCCTCAACCGCGGGGATTTTATCCTTCACACAGGTTATCAAATTTATTCGAATTCTATGGAGTGTGGCCGACACCGAACCCATCGGTCTTTTTAAAGCTTTTGATATTTCGAGCAGACTTTTGTCCTCGCGAAATCTTAACCGAGCCATCGCTTTCATGTGCTTGGGTAATAATTCATAACAAATTTGAAGTGCCTTGCGGGAGAGGTCCATCTCCTTTAAATCAACGGACTCTTCGGCGAGATTATCAATTAAGTCGGGACTAAAATACAGTTTACTCCTTTTGAATTTTGAAATGTGGCCCATCACTTGGTAGCGGGCAATATTAAAAGCCCATGCCTGAAAGTGACCTTGCGGGTCATATTCATTTGCTTTCCGGCAGAGAATAAGATTGGTCTCCTGTAAAATATCCTCCGCTTCGGTTCTGTTTGGAAGAAGAGTTAGAATGTAGGCATAGAGAGGTCTTTGCAAAGCTGTGAGCTTTGTCGAAAAATCAAAAGGGATTGGTTCTTCATTCAAAACAAATACAGGGAAAATTGAATAAATTCGTTTGTCAACCTAATGACAAAATCGTTATCGGAGTGTCCGCCATTTTAAATGGTTGATTTTACTCTGGGATAAAACGTGTTGCACTCGAGGATAAAAAAAAATTTATTGTTTTTATGCAACCGTGGCAAAGCGTATTGCTCATTTTCATTACCTTAATTATTTTTGGTGCGGGGTTATATTATGATCAAATTAAAAAAAATACCGCGATTGCTTATGAAGATTCTTTAATTACCACTCCGTCAGAACTTGCAGAGGACATGGAGCTAAACGACTCCCTTGAAATAAACACAAGTGCAATTCTTGAAAATTCCTCTGCATGGGCAGAAAAAAAAGTCCACCTTGAGGTTCCGAAGTCAAATTCTCGCTTTTCTCATCTCCATAAAGAGGCAATCAAAGGGGATCAATTTTTGGTGGCAATCATTAAGTCTCTCCAAGATAATCCGAATGCAAAAAAATTAATATTCAGTCCGTTTTTAAACGATGTATTCATCGAGTCGGAAACCACTATCCTGCGGTCGCTTTATTCTATTGCACAGGATGTTGAATCACCCAATAGATTGGTATTAACCGTACGCGGGCATTCCGTTAAAGCTTCTTCATTACTGACCCGGGTAATCACTGAGTCCTATGCAAAGGAACTCAATGAAGAGTCCCCGGGGAATCCCCTGCTTCCAAAACTAGCAAAGCAAAGAAGGGAAATCAGCATGCTTGAGCAGAGCCAACTCCAATTAGCCAAGCAAATACAGGAGGAAAATGAAAATAGCCCCGGTCAGTCGATTGAGGAAATTGCTCTTTTGGCGGAGCTTTCCCAGGTGAAGAATGACATTCAATCGGGAGTAAAGGCACTGAAAGAAATCGAGAATATCCACTTGGCTCAAAAAGACTCTTCTGAATATCTTACAATCAAAATGCTCGCTGATTTTGGAAATGTGCAGGATTTTTTCTCTAATATTGTGGAACTCAAAAAATTGCTCGCGAAACAAGAGTTAGAGCCCATCCTAAAAAAAGAGGTTAATAAAAATTTGGATAAACTGGAATCTTCCCTCGCACAGGAAATTGCCAGGGGTATTGACCATATTAAGAGAACATCTAGAGTTTCTTTGGACCGAAAAATTGAACTACAAAGAATACTGGTGGATCTCGAAATGAAAAAAAATGATATTCATTCCCTTCACCCACGATTTAGGGTGTTAAAATCAGTCAAAAAACAACTGGATGAAAAAAACGCCCTTTTCTCCTCAGAATTCAAAAAGTGGCAAATAGCAAAACAAAATCTTGTCATTAGGAAATCAACCTAGGATAAAAGATCCTCCACATAATTTCTCTGATTAAACAGTTTATTTGCCTGGGCAAATATTGCCGTGGTGGATTGCATTTTTATTTCCGCCCGGGCAAGCCTGCTTGCAGTGATTGCCATATCCACATCCTCAATGCGTGAAAGAGATTTCTCACGATTAATTATATCGTTCGCGAGTGCACTAATTTCAGAATTCAAACGAGATTCGTTGGATCCAGCCAATGCAATCTTATCGATCACATCCTCCTGAGCATCCATTATTCTAGACATCGCATCCTTGGCATTCGTCATTGAAGTTAAATCGATTGTAGTACTTGGTAAAAAACGCTTAAAACTAATTTTAGCCAATTCAAAAAACCCTCCAAATGCATCATCATGAGCCCGCAAGTTATTGGGGTCACTTTCTCGTAAATATCCTGTCGGGCGTG
Source organism: Opitutales bacterium (assembly GCA_045567635.1). Classification (GTDB taxonomy): domain Bacteria; phylum Verrucomicrobiota; class Verrucomicrobiia; order Opitutales; family Seribacteraceae; genus Seribacter. Next base: position 66,537 of record JBJLCO010000009.1, read on the forward strand.
TATTTAATAAAGATAAATCGTTCCATTCTCCGTCAGTAGAAAGAATTTGTAATGCATCTTCTCCACCACCTGAGTCGTTTGGCTCATTAGGATCGTTCCAATTCTCAAATGCTCCATTGTATGCAGATCCTGTGGTTTTTCCCGGGGCAGGCGGTGTTTTTGTTCCATTGCCTTGCCAAAATAATCTTCCCAATCCACCGTTTTCCTTTCCCTCTGGACCTTCAACCCATCTCCAGTCCCCTTCATTGGTTTGATCGCTTCCTCCCAACCAAAGAGCCGTTCCATTCGCTGCATCTCCTAATTGCCTGTCAATTTCATCTTGCTCTTCTGAAGAAGTTACCGTTGCCATATAATGATCGTATTCCGGATCAGAAGCATTTGCTGCCGCTGCATGAGCACGTGCGTCAGTCCAATTCATTGATCCAGTATTTATAACTGCATACTTTGTATTACGGAACAAATCCTGTCCGTTAAATTGTTCATTATCGATTTGTAAAATATGTTCACGAAGTTCTTGAAATTCTTTGTTATAGTTCTCCCGATCCAAATCTGACTTGGTTATATCCATCGCCATTGCGGCCAATTGCGACATACGACCATAAATTCGATTTACATTGTTCAGGGCACCCGCCTGAACTTGAGTGTAAGATAAGGCATTTTGAAGACCTTGCGTAACCCCCCTAAGTCTTTTAATTTCACTTGTTTGCTTTATTTTGTTGGACAGTGCCCCCACATCGTCAGGTGATTGGTTGACTTTCAAGCCAGTGGATAGTTTTTCGATGTGAGCCCGTCTTTCCTGATGGATTTTGTCCATGTCACGAGACAGTTTCGAAGCAAAGTTATGTGCATCTGAAATGATCATAATGGTTATATTGTAAGATAGTTAACAATGAGCATAACTACATTGTTTCCTTGCAAAAGCGTGCGGAATTACAAAATAATTATGCAATTATATATGCTACTATAAAGACATCCTTGTCGTTATAATTTGATATAAATCAATTTTGGACATGATCGTCCTGACCATGTGCCTGAAAATTTATGTTACTTCATATTGGTTAGCGGATTAATATTGGTTAAATTAGAAAAAACGTTTTCCGGTAAGATTTCACACCGCTGCGAATCAGCAAATCAACGCAAGGAAAAGGTGCACTCGAAGGAGCAGATAAAATCGGAGATGATAAAAGTGATTACTTCGCTTTATTAGATATAAAGATATATTCTGAACGCGATTGCGACTCACCTCCTGTTTGCCGAAACCAATTTAATTACTTGGTTACATCCGTGTAACAATCATATGATCGGTTCGATTTACTAGAACTTTAAATTCTTTTACTTTTTTCTTTTTCGACATTACTTCGCATAGCCGTAGTATCCGAATCATCATTTTCACCTGTGAACCTTTCAAAAAAAAATAACTCCTCCGGAGAAAATAACCGCTTTTTACCCAGTTCCATTTTTCCGCTCCTTTTGGTATTTAAGGATTATTCAAGTGGTTCACTCAAAGCCGACCTGCAGGCTGCACTCAATGTAGCCCTTCTCGCCATTCCCCAGGGAATGGCATACGCTCTCGTCTCCGGTTTGCCGATTCAATACGGATTACTGGGTTCCGCAGTGGCCGCAATCGTTGGATGTATATTTTCAACTTCCCGCTTCATTACCCTGGGTCCAACGAATGCAACTTCCGTGCTACTCTTTGGTGTCTTTGCAAGTCTGGGCCTGATCAATCAGGAAGGAATGGCCTCGGAGCGGGCAATCGAAATACTTCCCTGGATCCTTTTTTTCTCGGGTTGCTTTCTTGTTCTTGCATCCATCCTTCGAATTTCATTTATGATTCAGTTCGTTTCGAGGACTGTCATAACCGCTTATGTTACCGCAGCAGCGGCACTGATCATTGCCAATCAGATCAAACATGTTTTGGGTCTTGAATTGGATTCAAATGACTCCATTGCCACTTTTTGGCAGATTATATATGCTTCCTTGCGGGTATTGTCAGATTTTTCCTCTTCCGCCTTGGCAGTGAGCGGATTTACCGCCTGTTGCTATCTGCTGTTACAATATAAGCTAAAAATGCTTCCGAATGTGGCAATCACTCTTATTTTAGCTTCCGTTTGCAACTTCATTTTTGAAGACAGATTGGGTCCGGTTACTACCCTGGCACACTTTGATTCCTCTCTGGGCATTTTTTCATCCATTCAACTGAGTACTCTCCAAAATTATGGAGGAACCATTCTCTGGGCGTCCGTGGCGATTTCCTTACTCTGTTTACTCGAAGGTCTCTCCATTGGAAAATCTCTGGCTGCCCGGGCAGGGGAAAGAATACAGACAAACCAGGAAACCTTTGCCATCGGTATGGGAAATGTGGGGTGCTCTCTTTTTTCCGGTATGCCGGCATCGGGTTCGCTCACTCGTTCAACCCTGAACATTCAATCCGGTGCAAAAACCAGCGCATCCAACCTTTTTGCGGGAATATTTGTAGTTGCCGGTTATCTTTCACTCGGTTCCGTTGTATCCTATGTCCCCGTCTCCGCACTGGCTACTTTGGTAATTTTTATTGGTGCTTCTTTAATCAAAGGAAGGCAAATTCAGGCGGTTTCACGGGCCACACGATCCGATGGTATTACCTTCTCCGTCACCCTTTTAGTCGGACTTCTTTTTTCATTACAAATGGCTATTTTTGCAGGCGTGGTAACCTCAATCCTGCTGTTTCTTCGCAAAGTGGCAGAACCAGAAATGGTTGAATATGGTTACAATGAAGCCGGTGAACTGGCTGAACTTTCCACTAAATCGAGACGGCCTGAACCAGAGGTTTCCATCGTGCATGTGGAAGGTGAACTTTTTTTTGCGGCGGCTGATTTATTTTATGAACAAATCAGGAGAGTGGGAGAAGATCCAAATTTGCGCGTTCTTGTATTAAAACTTCTTAATGCCCATCATTTGGATGCCACTTCTGTCATGGCGCTGGAAGAACTGCTTGATTACCTAAAGGAAAAAAATTGCCATGTCCTTCTCTGCGGTGTCCGTCGTGATGTACTGAGAATTATTAGAAATGCGGGAGTTCTTTCCCGTATGAATCGAAAAAACATTTTCCCGCACTCGGCGAGTAATCCCACGCTGTCCACCGCTAAGGCAATTAAGAGGGCAAAATATCTCACATCGGGAGAGCAGGCAAAAGTTACCATTTTTGCCGAGCAAAAAATGAATTAGTGGAATACTATTTTAATCCACTTCTTCTCTTCGCCTTCATTGATTCGAGGTTCTCCAAAAAGTCGTCATGGGTAAAGTTTTCAATTGATTCTTTTTCCATTTCCGCAAGATGAAGATCATCCATTAATTGCTCCTTGCTGCCTTCTTCAGACTCCTTACATTTGGAAATTTTTTCCTCTATCTCTTTTATTTTATTTTCGACCTCCTGCAATTCCCTGGTTTGCTTGTCTCCTTCTGACTGCTGATTTTTTAGCTGTAGAAACCGTGTATGATTAAAATTATCGATCGCAGTCCTCTCCACGCCAAGCATTTGAATCTGCTCCTTTAAATCGTCGACGATTTTCTGTTGCTTATCTTTTAATTTGGAAGATGAGCCTTCTTCCTGGAGTAGCTTTTTTTCGGCACTCTTCAGCCTTGTCTTTAACAAGTTTGTCTTCCACTCAAGTTTCTTGCCCTTTGAAGAAAGGTTTTTCTTGGGTTCAAGCATCGTTTTCGCTTTGATAAAGGTCGTGTGTCCACCATCCTCTAAAGATTGTAACTCCTTACGCAAAACTTCAATTTCTCCCTTACAGGCATCCACATCCGACTGTTGGGATTCACCTGTAATAACTTCCTGCTGCAAGTCCTTTAACCTGGTACGCAAATTTGACATCTTCATTCGAATTTTTGATCGAAATGCCCGGTCTTTATCCGAAAGTTTTGAACTGCTCATATTATCTATCTAAAAGTGTTAACGAAAAATTGTAAATTCATTATTAAATCAGAAAACCAACCTGATCAAATTAACGATGATTAACTCTATATATCATAAAATTTACATGTATTCAAATAACTCTGGTTTGCGAGTTCTTCCTGATCACAGGATAAAAAATCGGAAAGATATTCTCCAATCAAGGCAAGATAACTCGGCTCATTCCCTTTTCCCCTTTTTGGTTCGGGGGCGAGATAAGGACTGTCCGTTTCCAAAATTAAATTTTCCACTCCCTGCATCTTTAAGGCATCGCGCAGAAATTCATTTTTTTTGAATGTGATAATGCCCGTAAACGAGGCCATTCCGCCTTTTTGGTTCAACCGCTTTATTTGGTCGGGCCCTTCTGAAAAACAGTGAAACAATACGCGGTTCCAATTGATTCCTGAGTTGTCTATTATATCGATACAATCCTCAAAGGCATTTCTCGAATGAATAACAGCGGGCAAATTTTGGACAGCTGCCAATTTGAGCTGCTCCATAAAAGCAATTTTTTGAATCTTTATGATGTTTTCTGCTTCATTCTTTTCTTTGGGCAGATGAAAATAATCCAATCCAATTTCTCCAATGGCAGCAGGCGAATTGGGCTGATCGGTAAATTGTTTCATTATTTCTAATTCCTCCTCATAATTTTCATTCACATAACAAGGGTGTAATCCAACAGAATAAAAGATTTTAGCTCGATATTCTTTAGCCAAATTCTTATAAATCTCCCAGTCACCTGAAGATGTTCCAATTGCCATCATACGAGAAACTCCTTTTTCCTCTGCACGCAGAAGAACTTCTTCAAGAATTCCCTTGTTTAAAAAACCTTTCAGGTGACAATGACTATCAAACCAATTCATCTATTTTATCAAAAAAGAATAACTCATTCATTATTGTATAAGTTCTTTATTCTCGGTTACGACAAAATATCTATTACCTAAATACTTTTCATGGAAAACATAATCATTCTTGGAACGGGCTGTGCCGGATTCACCGCGGGCATATATACCGCACGGGCAAATTTAAATCCCTTAATCTTGGAAGGCAGGCAACCCGGCGGCCAGCTCACGACCACTTCAGAAGTGGAAAATTTTCCCGGTTTCCCTCAAGGGGTTGACGGATATTCCCTGATGGATCAATTGCGTAAGCAAGCCACGCGGTTCGGAGCGAGAGTCGAAAATTCGTTCATTGATAAGGTGGAACTGGGTGTGGACAAAAAAGTTCTGTTTTCTGGCGATAAAAAATTTGAGGCGAAAGCCATCATTATTGCCACCGGGGCCGCCCCCAGACTTTTGGGCGTGCCCGGAGAGAAAGAGATGTATGGAGGAAAAGGAGTAACCACCTGTGCAACATGTGACGGAGCTTTTTACAGGAATATGGATGTAATTGTGGTGGGGGGTGGCGATTCCGCCTGCGAAGAAGCTCTCTTCCTTACCCGTTTCTGCTCAAAAGTGACCCTCGTTCACCGGAGAGATGAACTGAGAGCCTCACAAATAATGGCCGAAAGAACACAGTCCCATGAAAAAATTGAAATTGTCTGGGATTCAGCCATTGAGGAAATTCTTCCCGATGAAGAGGGGAAAACTAGAGCGGTCACCATTTCTAACCTTAAAACAAATAATCAGGAGGAAATCCCCTGCAAAGGGGTTTTTATCGCGATTGGTCATATCCCCAATACCCAGCCATTTGAAAATTTGCTTCCCCTGGATTCCAACGGTTATTTAATCCCGGAAAACGGCAGTCAGGTTCAGACGGCGATTCCCGGGGTTTATGTGGCAGGAGACTGTGCGGACCATGTGTATCGCCAAGCCATTACTGCCGCAGGTATGGGTTGCCAGGCAGCCATTGATGCAGAACGATGGTTGGCCGAAAACAAATAACCTTGTGGGTGAAAACCGAAAAGATGAAAATATTGCCTCCCACTTGGCAAATGCATCGGATCTGTCCCCCAACCAACCGGCCATAATTTCCGCAAAGCGGGGAGAATTTAAAACCCGCTCCTTTCTAGAACTTAATACTGAAGTACAGCTTTGTGCCACTTACTTAAGCAAAATGGGAATTGGCCCAGGAGATCAGGTACTTTTGGCAGTAAAACCAGGCTATCAGTTAATTCTTATTGCTTTCTCTCTTTTCTATTTGGGTGCGGTGCCCATTATTATTGATCCTGGGATGGGCTTACGCCCTTTTCTTAATTGTATCAGAAACACAAAGCCGTCGGCATTAATTGGTGTTTCTCTCATCCATTGGATGCGCAAATTTATACCCTCACCCTTTCGTTCTGTAACAAAAAGGGTGGTTGTTCGATCGAAACATTTCTTAAAGGAAATTAAAAAAATACAACCCACTGCTTCAATCCCACCCGCACATACCCTCGCTAACGAACTTGCTGCAATAGTATTCACTTCCGGTTCAACCGGAACTCCTAAAGGGGTCAGTTATTCCCATCGGGTCTTTGCGGCACAGATTAATCACCTCAAAGAGGATTTTGGGATCGAAAAGGGAGAAAGGGATTTAGCCACTCTGCCCATTTTTGCACTTTTTAATCCCGCACTTGGCGTGACTTCCGTTATCCCCGAAATGAACCCAAGAAAACCCGCGGCGGCGGACCCCCAAAAGCTCACCGATGCAATTCAGGAATTTGAAATTACCACCGCATTCACTTCTCCGATCATTGGAAAAAAAATTGCATACTCCTGCGATTCAAGAAACATCACCCTGCCCAAAATAAATAGATTTTTTCTCGCCGGAGCACCGGCACACCCCTCACTCATTAAGCGACTCGCACAAGTTATTCCTAATGGAAGCGTAATTATACCTTACGGAGCAACCGAGGCACTCCCGATTTCGTACGCCGATCATAATGATATCAATATTCTGAGTGATAGCATTGCCAAGGGAGATGGGTCCTGCCTCGGCCGGCCTCTGCCCGGAAATTCTGTGCAGATTCTTCCGATAACATTTTCCCCCTTTGAATCGGGCGTTCATTGCCCCAAGGAACTTCCCCGGGGAGAAGTGGGAGAAATTTGCGTTTCCGGTTCCGTGGTAAGCAAAGAATACTTCCGAATGCCCGGGGCCACCGTTGACTCAAAATTCAATAATGGAAAAGCCAATTTCCATCGAATGGGTGATTTGGGATATTTTGATTCCGAAGGACTGCTGCGATTCAGGGGAAGAAAGGCGGAAAGAATTATATCCAAGGATGGACCAATTGATTCTGAACAGTGTGAACCGATCATTAACGGATTGGAAGGTATTTCAAACTCTGCACTCATTGGACTTGGCGAGAAACCCCACCAAAAACCATGCTTGGTGGTTGAAGTATTGCCGCAAATTACAAAAAGTGAGCTCCCCACAATTAAAAAACTTGTTCTTCAGACTTTAAGGGCTCATTTACCTGCGTTTACTTTCTCTCATGTGGTGTTTGAAAAATCTCTTCCAGTTGATTCGAGGCACAATGTAAAAATACATCGGTTATCCCTCGCTAAAAAATGGTCTAAGATTTTTTCGGATAATCCCGCCAATCTCAATTTTTGATGAAAATTATTGTATCCGGAGGAACGGGATTTCTTGGTTCTTCGCTTGCTCAAAATTTATCCGGTGCCGGTCATGAAGTACATACAATTGGAAGAAAACCTGCGAGTACTACGGGCTCAAACAAATTGATCCATCACACTTTTGATCTTAGCAAAGATACGCTTCCTGCTTCTCTTCTTTCGGATACGGATATCTTTTTTCATATCGCTGCTAAAGCAGGAGTCTGGGGAGAATATTCTGAATTTTATAATGCCAATGTGGTTGCAACGGAAAAAATTTTGGTCGCGTGCGAATCCGCTAATATTCCCCGCCTCATTTATACAAGCACTCCAAGCGTTGTGTTTTGCGGAAAATCAATTGTCGGAGGAAACGAGTCCCTCCAATACGGAAGCACCGGGTTTTCCCCCTACGCGGAAACCAAGGCAATTGCCGAGCAGAAAGTTCTCGGTGCTCATTCGCCCGGAAAAATTCAAACGATTGCTCTTCGCCCTCACCTTGTATGGGGAGAAAATGATCCCCATTTACTTCCACGGGTCATTGCCCGCCATAAAGCCGGTAAGTTGCGCATTATTGGCTCCGGACAAAATCAGGTTGACCTTACCCATATTGAAAATGTTACCCACGCACAAATTTGTGCCATGCAGAAAATGATAAGAAATAAAAATCTGGGCGGGAAACCTTACTTTATTGGACAAAGTGAACCGGTCTTTTTATGGAAATGGCTCAACCAGGTTTTTCAATCCATTGATTTGCCTCCTTTAACCAAAAAACTGAGTTTTCAAAATGCTTTTATTCTGGGAGCTAGCCTGGAGAAGATATGGAAAATTTTACGGATTAAACAAGAACCCCCAATGACGCGTTTTGTTGCCTGCCAACTTGCCCACGACCATTGGTTCTCCAATCAATCCGCCGAACGGGATCTGGGATACACTCCGGTAAAAAATATGACGGACGCACTCCGAGAAACAAATCCCTGGCTCCGCACCCTTTAACCTCCACCCCTGCGGTTGTATTCCGCAAGTATACAAGCTGCGCTCGCGTGTAGGTTCAATGAATCCGCACTCCCTTTCATGGGAATTTTTATTAAATCAACTGAACGATCCGTCCAGAACCTTCCAAGACCCTGTTTTTCGCTTCCAAAAATAAACGCTATTTTTGGACTGAATTCCCGGTCCCAAAAAGAAATTTCTGATTTTCCACTGGTTGCCACGAGTGAAAATTGATTAGACACCAAAAAGGAATGAACCTCCTCCTTGCTTCCCATTCCAATATTGATTGCTCCCATTAGGCCCCGGGAGGAACGGACCACATTGGGATTAAAACAATCAATGACAGAATCAGATAATAAAATCGAATTCACTCCAAAAGCTTCCGCTGTTCGAATAATGGCACCTAAATTACCGGGCTTCTCTATTTCATCAAGAACGATACATATTTCAGTTTTTTCATTCACGCCTGCATTCAGAGATAATGGCCAGGCACTGGCTACCCCAATAAATCCATCCGAACTTTTTCGGTAAGACGCTTTTTCATAGGGCTCACGATTTAATTCAGTCAATAATATCTTTTCCTTTTCAAGCTCTTCCAGTTCTTCCCGCCGGTTCGATCTTTCAATCAGTTCTCTGCAAAAAAATATTTCTTCCACATTTCGCCCCGCATTCAAAATACATTTTAAATCAGGATAGCCTTCGATCACAAAACGCTTTAATTCCCTTCTTCGCCTCGCTGACTCGCGTAATTTCACCAATTCCTTTACCTTGGAATTACTTACACTACAGATTGGATTTGTCATAATATCTAAAAAAAGGGTTTTGCATGAATAGAGCGAGCCCGTTACGAAACTTCATCAATGAATTTAGCACCCAAAGGTTTTAAAGATCACCCCTACTCCTATCACCAGGAATTAATTCTTGTGATTGAAAATGTAACCAACTTAGGACTGGGTATTGCCCGGGATAATGGATGGGTCGTGCAGATTGCCTTTGTTCTGCCCGGGGAAAAAGTAAGAGCTCGAATCTTTCGGAATCATAAAAGTTACTCGGATGCTGACTGCATTGAAGTTCTGGAAAAATCACCCGACCGGGTGGATCCCCATTGTTCCCTGTTTGGAACTTGCGGCGGTTGCCAATATCAATCGGTAAAATATTCCACACAACTCCAATGGAAACGAAATCAGGTAATTGATAATTTTGAACGAATTAGCGGCCTTCATGTTGATGTTCTCCCGGTTGTTCCGTCCCCCAATCAATACGGTTATCGATCCAAACTTACTCCCCATTATGAAAAAGCCCGCTCGTCGGATCGAAGGAAGATTGGCTTTCTTAGATATGGATCCCGAAAAGTTATCATTGATGTACCGGAATGTCCGATTGCCACCGATGAAATAAACCGTGAGCTTCCGGCTGCACGGGAAGAGCTTCATCAGGGGCTTAGCAAAAAAAAGGGGGGCACTCTTTTATTAAGAGATACCCTGGAAGGAGTGGTGACTGATCCCAAAAAAGTGGTATCTGAAAAAGTCGGGGATCTTGTTTTTCAATTCAAAGCCGGCGAATTTTTCCAGAATAATCCATTCATTCTACCCACACTCGTTGATTATGTGATCGATCAGGCAAAAGCAGGTGACTCCGATTTCCTGGTAGATGCATATTGCGGGGGTGGATTGTTTAGTTTGTCGGCCGCAAAATATTTTACCCAAGTTTACGGAATCGAAATCAGCCGGGAAGGGTTTGAGTGGGCGCGGGCAAATGCCTTGATCAACCGAATTGAGAACGCCGAGTTTTTCCTCGGCAACGCCTCGTCAATTTTTGATGAAATCAGGAAAGATGACAAAGAATACTCTCTCGTAATTGACCCGCCAAGAAAAGGGTGTGACGAGAATTTTTTAATGCAAACACTTTCCTTTAAACCAAAAAGAATTATTTATGTTTCCTGTGATCCGGCCACTCAGGCGAGGGATGCAAAAATACTTGTGGATGGTGGATATCAGATTACCGAGGTCCAGCCCTTTGATCTTTTTCCACAAACCCGGCATGTGGAAAATATTGTCACTTTTATCCGCTAAGGGGATGTTCTGTTTTGCCGCCACGAAGCCGAAGAAAATTTTTCCACATACTCCTTCCGTTCTTGTTCAAAACCTTTCCCCCATTTCATCTCCTGTACCTCCTCGCGGAACAAATTTTCCAGTTGGGCAACAAATAAAACGAGAAATTTTTCCGGTCTTACATGCAATGATTGAACATGATCTATTGTTCCCTGAATCAATATTCCTTTTTTGGTTCTCTTCATCGCAGCTCCGGCAATTTTTTTAATACCATTCCCTGACATCAAGTCTCTTCCCACCGGTTCTGCGAAACAATTTCCGGGAATCGCGGCTTTTTGTTCCCCTTTAATCGGACAGGGTTTAAGGGTAGTTTCATAACCAAGATCCTCCAGTACCCTGCCGACCGCAAGATGAATTTCCTCGTACAGGTCAAGGGCCGGAATCCTGTGCGAGGGATGCGCCTGGGGCAGAATAAGTGCGTAAGTCCAGTCAGTCCCATGGTTTACAATTCCGCCTCCAGTTGGTCTGCGGGTGCATTGTTTTTCACGGGCAATGTTCTGCTGACCCACCCAGTTCCAGTTTTGACCATACCCAAAAGTGATTTCATTACTAGACCATCCATAATGTCGGAAAATCGGACCGCTTAAATCAAGATCCTGAAAAAGCCATAAATCAGTGGCCATATTTTCAGGACCGGATTCCTTCCGGTATGGGTAAAAATTGAGGGACATTATAATTTAAAAACGCGGAATATAACTGGAGGGATCATCCGAAAACTCTCGATACCATGGGTAGAGATCTGCCGGGATTTGTAATTCTTCGAGTTGATCATCCACCGAAGTAGGTTGTGTTCGAATCTTAGTGGAAAGAGGATTCAATATAAATGATAAATGATGGGGTCGGTTTTCGCCTTTCTTATTAACGAAATTTTTCACACTGCCACGGCGAATTTTTTCCGGACTGATTCCAAACCGCTTAAGAATTCGGACGCCCAGTTCGTACCGGGAAATTTCTTCATTTCCCGCCCAATGAAAAAGTCCGTTCAAATTGGGTCTTTCCACTAATTCAATCAGTACATCAGAAAGATTTTCAACTGAACAAGGTTGACGAATTTCATCGTCAAAAAGATTTACTTCGAACCCTGATGCCAATGCCCGAAGAATTTTTTCATGAGGACTCCTTCCACCCATCGGACTGTTTCCATTGAGTAAAGTTATTCGCAATACGAGCAGGTTTTCTTCTGTTACCGCCAATACTTTTTTTTCCGCTTCCAATTTTTGTCGGCCATACTCGCTCATTGGGTTTGGTATGTCCGTAGAACGGTAGGGTGATTTTGTTCCGTCGAACACCATGTCCGTTGAAAGATGGATATGGCGGGCCCCAATGTGAGCCGAGATTTGAGCTAATTTTTCGGCCCCATTAATATTAACTGAACGGGCCAGTTGCGGAGACTGATCAACGGTGTCAGGAGAAGATATGGCAGCACAATTGATCACTGCATCCGGCCACTGATCAAACAATTCCCTTGTTATTTGATTTTCATCTGAAATTGAAATTTGTTTGGCCTTACATTGTTCAGAAAAGGAAAGCTTTGAAATGTTCGTGTAAGGCAGGAGAGTGTATCCTCGACGAATAACCGCTTTGCACACAGCGGATCCTAATAATCCGGACGCTCCCATTACTGCAATTTTCACCGGATAAACATAAAAGATTTTTTCTCTTTAAACAACCAAAGCTTTCTACGCCCTTTTTCTTGAATCTGGGAGTTCCATTGAGTAGAATGTTTATATATGAATTTATCCCAACTTGCGAATTCTCGCATTCTGGATCAACCAGTTTACCAACCAGGAAAACCCATTGAGCAAGTTGCACATGATTACAATCTGAACCCCAAAGATATTTGTAAACTCGCCTCCAATGAAAACCCCTGGGGGGCTTCCCCTCATGCGATAAAAGCAGGAAAAGAGGCATTTAAAAACATTCATCTTTATCCCGAGGGCAGTGGATTGGTATTAAGAAGCACCATTTGCAAGACCCTCGGTCTCGAACCCTCCCAAATAATTCTAGGGAATGGTTCCAATGAAATTATCGAGTTGCTCGGTCATGTCTTCCTGGAAGAAGGAGATGAGGTCATCGTGGGTGAGCACGCATTTGTGGTTTATAAATTAATGTCATTACTGATGGGTGCGACTCCGATAGAAGTGCCAATGCCCGATCTTGTCCATGATCTTACCCAAATGCGGGAGGCCATCACCGGACGAACCAAGCTGATATTTCTTCCCAGTCCCAACAACCCGACTGGCACCTCCAATTCTTCCCGCGAAATTATTCAGTTCATTGAATCGCTCCCGAACCATGTCATATTTTGCCTGGACGAAGCATACGCTGAGTACCTTGAATCTCCCCCTGACCTTAGACCACTAATGAAAGCGGGAAAAAACATTCTGGCCATGCGCACATTTTCAAAAATTCACGGACTGGCAGGTCTGCGGATTGGGTATGGATATGGAAACCATGAACTGATCAACCTGCTGCAAAAAGTAAGGCAGCCATTCAATGTAAATTCGGTCGCACAAGCCACTGCAATGGCTGCCCTTGAGGACACAGAATGGGTCATTCAATGTCGAAAAAGAAACCGTTCCGGGCTCGAACAAATGTCCGCCGGATTGGAACAATTGAATTTGGAGTATGTTCCCAGTGAAGCCAACTTTTTACTGATCAAGGTTGGGGATGGACATGCAATCTTTCATGCTCTACAAGAACAGGGAATCATCACTAGACCCATGTCTGAAAGTTTAAAATCATTTGTTCGAATTTCTATTGGAACAGAAGAGGAAAATTTTAAAGCCCTTATCGCTCTGAAGAAAGTTCTTGAGCAGGTGAAGGCAACACAATGAACGAAGTTTTCTTTCTCCACGATTACCGGTTTTACCTACTTTTGGGCTGGTTGTTTCTGAGTTTATGGGGGCTTAATGTGAACACCTACAGGGCCTTGATTGACCGGGTCCGGGCTGGGCTTTCACCGGCACCGGAAAACAAAGTTTCCAACAAGCTCCTCAATTCTCTTTTGGCGGCACCCAATCATGAAAGACCTTTTCATGTGGAAGCTGCATTCCTTTCCTCCCTTCAATTATTATTAGGAACGATCCTTTTTTATATTTTCCTGAGTCAGGGAATTGAACTTTCCATATTTTATCAGTTCTTATATCTGCTTATCTCTGTCGGTTCTGCGTTTCTTTGGGAAAGAACCTGGACGGGGATTGCTTCCCACTCAGTTGCGGCCAGTTCATTCTTACCGATACATTTAAAACTGGGTAAACCTTTCATGCTTCTCATTCGATTCCTCTGCCTCCCGTTCAGTCTTATTCTGGGTCAAATTGAAAAAGTAATGAAATCATGGGCCGACCCCAAGGTCGTGGTTAAGGATGAAAAAAACGAATTGGCTGACCATATTCGAACTTTGAGCAGGGAAAGCACCACTCTTGATCCGGAAGTTTTTGAAATTGTTGGTAATACTCTGGAAATGGGACATTTACATGTCCGGGATGTGCTCGTTCCAAGAAATCAGGTACAAGTTCTGGACTGTGAAGATACGATCGAAAAAAATCTTGAAATTGTAAGATCGTGCGGACACACAAGGCTCCCGATCTGCGAGGGAGATCTTGATCAGTGCATCGGAATCATCCATGTCAAATATGCTTTCCGTCTATTGAGTGAAGGAAAACCAATCGAATTACGATCGCTTACCAAAACTCCCGCAATTCTTTCCTCCGAAGACCCTCTACCTGTAGCGTTACGAAAAATGATGCGCTGGAAAGTTCACATGGCATTGGTACGCGATGAATTTGGCGGCATTGACGGCGTCATTACACTCGAAGATATTTTGGAAGAGGTTGTGGGGGAAATCCAGGACGAATTTGATTCGGAAGAAAACAGCGTACAACCATTGGGGAAAGAGAAATGGAAAATTTCCGGATTAAGTCCTGTTCATGAATTACCCAGTGAGCTTTGTGTAAAAGAAGAAGAAGAGTTGACCAGTTTTGGAGGTCTTATCACCCGGGAACTTGGCAGAATTCCAGATGTGGAAGAAGTTTTGACCCTCAATAATTTACACATTAAAATTTTAGATGCGGATGACACCCGCGTTCTCATGACGGAAGTGACTCTTCAACCCACCGTTCATGAAAAACAGTCTTAATTAATCTCTGGGGAACAATATAGTTTTTTCTCCCAGCCGCATTCCTTCCAATCTAAAATCCCATTTCAGATCAGACTCCCAACTTTTGCATACCGGCAATCCGAATAATTTATTCACTTTTTCATGAACTCCGGGCATTACGGGGGCAAGCATTTGTATGGCAAGCCTGAGTGACTCCACCATGACTCCAAGGCAGGTTCTCAATTTTATTCGGTCTTCACTGAGTTCTGATTTAGCCAATTTCCAGGGAGTTCTTTCATCCGCATATTTATTGATCGAACGTATGAATATAAAAATCTGCTCCAAGCCTTGATTAAATTGAAATGAATCAAATCGGGCCATTGCCTGTTTTTTTGCCTCTTCAAAATTCGATTTTACTTTTTGTTCAAATTCTTCATTCAGTTCCACTTTAGGAACAATACTGTTTTCATAGGTCGCGGTCATATGAAATAATCGACTGAGCAGGTTACCCAAATCGTTACCCAAATCAGTTTTATATCGTGATTCGAAACGTTCGAGGGAGAAATCTGCATCCTGCCCCACCGTCATCTCTCGCATTACAAAATATCGGAATGCATCCACACCACGCTGCTCAACCAAGCTTAAAGGGTCCACCACTTCTCCGGTACTTTTGGACATTTTTTCTCCGGAACTCATCCACCATCCGTGGGCCAGTATTTGTTTGGGTAAAGGCAGACCGCAGGCTTTTAACATAATTGGCCAATAGACCGCATGCGGGGGAGCAAGAATATCTTTTCCAATGACATGCAAATCAGCCGGCCATAAGTTCATAAAATCGTCCTGCCCATACCCGGCTGCCGATACATAATTAACCAATGCATCAAACCATACATAAGTCACATAATTTTCGTCAAACGGTAACGGTATTCCCCATTCAAGCCTATCCTTGGGTCTTGAAATACAGAGATCGTTTAGCGGTTCCTTTAAAAATTCCAGTACTTGGTTCAGCCTAAAATTCGGGACAATAAAATCCTTTTCATTCCCTAAATACTCAATTAGCCAATCCTGATAGTTACTGAGTCTGAAAAAGTAATTGCTTTCCGTGATTTGAGAAACTTCGCCGTATATTTCGGGCCATTCCCCGTTCACTTTGTCCTTTTCTTGAAGAAATTGCTCTGCCCGCGTCGAATAGAACCCTTGATACTCGGCCTGATAAATTTCACCCCGATCAAATAAATCCTGCAATAATGTGGAAACCACCTTTTTATGGCGGGATTCGGTGGTTCGAATGTAATCATCATTTGAAACAGACAACTCAATCAATAAATTTTTGAATTCTTTGGCAATCCGGTCACATCGTTCCTGAGGGAGAACTCCCTCACTTTCCGCACCCTGTTGAACTTTTTGCCCATGCTCAT
Organism: Opitutales bacterium; assembly: GCA_045567635.1. GTDB lineage: Bacteria > Verrucomicrobiota > Verrucomicrobiia > Opitutales > Seribacteraceae > Seribacter. Next base: position 82,628 of record JBJLCO010000009.1, read on the forward strand.
CCAGCCCGGTCACAAAATGCGTACTTTCTCCATTGAGTCTTTTTGTTCTGGCAATCACATCGGCTAAAATCTTCTCGTATGCATGTCCAAGATGAGGAGATCCGTTTGCGTAGTCTATTGCTGTTGTCAGGTAAAAGGCTTTATTCATGAAGCTTTAATTTAATAAAACTATATGTTCCTAAGGACAAACCCTTTTCTAATTTGATTTTACAAGGTTGACTTAAGCATGAGGAAAACATGTAATATTGGAAGATTTTAAGCCATTATAACTTTTGTCGGCTTAATTTCTACACTTTTGATTCTTAAATCCCTTCCGTTTTTTTCGGAATTCCCAAGGCATTGTGTGCCGAATTTTTTATCCTTTTGATGAGTGAACATGTACAGACTGATCAGAATCTCCTCAAAGTAGAGGGTATTCTCGAACTGAATGAAAATAAAACCGGAGTGCTTCTTGACCCCAAACGGGGCGGGAAGACCACCCCCACTGACCCATTTGTTCCCAAGGAACTTATCCGTCGTTTCAAACTTAAAAAGGGATCGATCATAACCGCGGATTCCATTCCCGATAAAAACCGGCCCAACCCCAAAGTTCGGTTCATCCATCAGGTGGACGGAATGAGCCTGCAGGAGCGAAAAAAACAGTTCCGCTTCGATCAGCTTACCACCATCCAGCCCAAGCAAAAACTAAACCTTGAAACAAAGGACGGTCGAATGACCACCCGTGTGCTCGATCTGTTTTGTCCCATTGGTAAAGGGCAAAGAAGCCTGATTGTGGCCCCACCAAGGGCTGGAAAAACCACCATTCTTCATGACATCGCAAAAGGGGTTGAGGAAAATCACCCCGAATGTCACCTCATGGTTTTGCTTATTGACGAAAGGCCCGAGGAAGTGACCGACTTTTCCCGTTCTGTCCCGGCCGAGATTTATGCCTCCTCCAATGATGAGGAAGTGAAAAGCCATCTACGCATCGCTGAACTCGCCATTGAGCGGGCAAAGAGATTGGTTGAAAGCAAAAAGGATGTCGTTCTCCTTTTGGATTCAATCACCCGTCTATCCCGGGCTTACAACGCAGCTTCAGGTAAAAGTGGTCGGACAATGACCGGCGGCTTGGATGTTCGTGCTTTGGAAAAACCAAGACAAATCTTTTCCTCGGCGAGAAATTCGGAAGAGGCAGGTTCACTTACTATTGTGGCCACTGCCTTGGTTGAAACCGGGTCGAAAATGGACGAACTTATATTTCAGGAATTCAAAGGGACTGGAAATTGTGAAATTATTCTGGATCGTAAAGTCGCGGAACTTCGTCTTTGGCCCGCATTAAATCTGGCTTCTTCAGGAACACGAAAAGAAGAGGATTTGGTTGATCCCCAAATTTTAGAAAAAACTTCCTTCCTCCGAAGGGCCATGTCTCCAATGAAGATTATTGATGCCACCGAGAGTTTACTGGACAGAATGACAACCACTCAGTCCAACGAAGAATTTCTCAAGCTGATTCAAACGCCATAACTCATTGACAAAACCCTGTCTTATCGACACTTTCTTCACTTCTATATTCTACTCTTTCAAGCCCCCTTATGCACAATTTTTCTGATCAATGCTTGGATTTAGCCCGTTCTCTACTGGGCAACAACCTTCAGCACATCAACGAAGACGGAACCGTCTCACCGGCAGACGGTGAAAAGTCCCGAGCGGACGAACCCGGTCACGCCGCCCTCGCGATTGGTGAGTTCTTTCGAGCCACGGGAGAAGTAGAACTCGGGGAATACGACCTGCACGATCTGGCCGCCCGATGTGTCACGCAACAGGCTTTTAATGAAGAGGCCAATGAGAATGGAATGGCCTACGCATCACTTGGGTTACTATCCTTTGGCGCATCCAAAGAAAGAAATGCAGTATGGGAACGGTTGCTCGACCCGACTAGGGAGCAACTCGATGAATGTCTTTTGGCCCGTTCTGACCATGAAGACCACTATCAGGCTTTCAATGTGGCTAAATCTGTAGCTCGCTTTAGTTTCGGTCTGACCAAAAAAGATGATACCGGAAAAGTGATCGATCGATTTGTTGAACGCATAGAAGCTAATAGTTCAAGTGGCTTTTTTGATGATGATATCAAGGGAACTGGCGGAGTTTATGATGTTTATGGTTTGTTATCATTTATCTTTATTCGTCAGGCTCTTCAACTACACGCCAATGTTCATTTAAAGGATCGAAAACTTCCCAAGCTTAGAACTTTTGCTGAAAAATACCTGAAGATGCTACCGGATATGGTCCGGCAGGACGGCCTTGGATGGAACTACGGTCGCTCGGTTGGTGCTTACGGTCAGATTCACTGTATCAGTATGATCCTTCAGTCCATGCGGGATCACTGGATAAACGCGGATAAAATGCCCCTTTACCTAGATACATTACGCAGACTTTTTCAGTATTTCTTCGTCACTTACCTTGATCAGGAAAAAGGAGACCTTGTAATACGGGACGCTGAAAGAAACACTGTGCCCAATCATACCACACGCATGGCCAATTTTGACGCCGCCCGCAACCTTTGCCAATGGTCCCGCCTTGCCAAAGTAATTGGCGGTTCATTGGGCGTGCCTCCTTCCAACCGCTCGAAAACGGCAGGGAGATTCGTGATTTTTGATAAATCCCACAAAAGAGAACATGGTACTTTCCTTTACCGGGATGAGAATAACGGTATTCAGTATCAGCTTCCACTAATTGGGCCGGGAAAAGAGTTGACCTCTGACAACCTGGCTTTCCCTCATTGCTCAGGAATCTTTGATTGGCCGGTTAATAAATATTTACCCGTAATGATGCCGGAACTCACTTTTGGAGACGCGGTTGTGGTTCCGTCGTATTACGGGAAAAATTGTGTGACCGGAATTGGACTCAAGAAATCTTTCTATCTCAAGTTCGATCAGCCAGATCTCATCAAAACGGATGGCACTTTTGCATATGGAATTGGAAGCTGTCAGGTACAGTGGTCCTTCATTGACGGCCGCGTGCAGTCAGAATTTTGCTTCAAGGTTAAAAACCAAATTACCCTTGATAAAATGAGGCTTGCCCTCGTCATTGGTTCTCCTCACTCCACCTACAGACTGGGAACCACATTAAGACAGGGTGCAGAAGGTCTGCGTGCCAATGTTGAGATTGACGATTTTCAGGCAAAGTGGGGATCTTTCGAAACCCTTACTGAAAATTCTGAGTACAGAGGATACGCCGGAAACATTCATTATGTTCAATATCTGATGCGTGATCATCCACTAGTCATGAGACCGGGGCAGCAGTACAAACTCGTATTGTCCTACCATCCGGATATCGCTTTTGCGGACGAGTAAAGAAATCCCGAATTGTCCCTTTTTCGATTCTACTCATTTTTAATACCCAACCATGCTTTCAGTTCGAGTTATTCCATGCCTCGATGTGGACGATGGCAGAGTAGTAAAGGGAATTAAATTTAAACAACTTCGCGATGCGGGTGATCCCGTTGTGGTGGCGCAAGCCTACGAAGAACAGGGTGCAGATGAACTTGTTTTTCTTGATATTACCGCATCAAGCGATGAACGGAACACTATGCGAAGTGTGGTTGAAAAAACAGCAGCCACTTGTTTTATGCCTCTTACGGTGGGAGGAGGCATTCGAAATGTTGATAATATTCGAAACATGCTGTTATCCGGAGCGGATAAAGTAAGCTTAAACACCGCGGCAATACTCAACCCTACCCTTATCAATGAAGCTTCCACTATGTTTGGAAATCAATGCATTGTGGTAGCTATTGACGCCAAAAAGAATTCTGACCGCAAGGGTTGGAGCGTGTACACTCATGGGGGAAGAAAAATCACATCCCTCGATGCGGAAGAATGGGCCAAAGAAGTTGTCCGTCGGGGTGCAGGAGAAATCCTTTTGACCAGTATGGATCGCGATGGAACAAAGAATGGATTTGACTTAGAGTTAACCCGAACGATCAGCGAAGCAGTTGAAGTTCCCGTTATTGCATCCGGCGGAGTTGGGCAGCCTTCCCATATGGTTGATGGAATAATTCAGGGAAAAGCGAGTGCTGTTCTAGCCGCCAGCATCTTCCATTTTGGTGAATGCACTATTTCCCAAACCAAGGAAGAGATGAGAAAATCCGGTATTCCAGTCCGGCTCTGAGTTGATTTTAGAATTTTTGCCAGGATGCAAGTGCATCCGGTCCCAGCCTGGCGATATCTTCCTTACCGTTTTTAGTCACCACATTACCATCCGGGTCCAGGACAATAACATAAGGTATATATTCAACATTGAGAGACAGACTCAATTCGCGGGCTTTTTCGGACTGATTCTTCAAAGCTAACCATGGCATTTTGTATTTCTTCATATAATTCGCCTGTGCCTTTGCACTCCCGTCCGATCCCACCAATACTACTTCAAATTTTTCTAAATGTTGATCTCGGAATTTAACCAGTTTGGGAGTGAAAGTCCGGCAGGGTCCACACCAACTGGCAGAAAAATACAATCCGATATACTTTCCCTTCAGTTGGTCCGATGAAACTGAACTACCAGCTGCATCTAACAGCTCGTTGGGCAGAGTGACCTTCCCAACTTCTTCTGAAGAAGAAACCGACTCCTGTTGTGATTGTGAAAATAGTAAAAAACCGTAAGTGAGTGCTCCTATAAAACCAAAGGTAAGCAATAGACGAAAAGACATTTTCATCCATATATGATAGATGATTATTATGCAGAAACCAAGACTTTTGAGAGGAGGTTTAGGAATCTTTATCAGCAAGAAGAAGGCTAAAATCCTGAAGATATTTTTTTGATAATCTCTCCAATTCGTACTCTTTTGCTCTTTGAGAACATAAAGCAGAAAACACTTGGTTTTCAGTGGGGGAATGAATTGCATTTGTTAGAGCCGCGGAAAGGTTTTTTTCAATATCCTGACACCGGTGATCAAACACATAACCATTTTTCTGAGGTTTGACGAAATCTCGAAAACATTCCAATGCGGATACAATGGGTACACATCCGCAACTCATTGCTTCCAAAACCGACAATCCGAAAGTCTCCCCTTTTTCCGCAAGTGAGGGGTAAGCAAAAAGCCTTGTATTTTCCAAATCTTTTTTTAATTCCGACGAAGAAAAAGTGGGGTCAAGAATTTCAATTTCCGATGAACAGTCCTTGATTAAACCTTTGAGTTTGTCCATGTAATTTTGCCCGCCGCCGCCCTGCCCTGCGCGCCAAGGTCCGCGGATAGTTAACCGCCAACCCCTTCGTTTGTTGGACGGAATATTTTTAAAAGATCGTATTAGTTCATACACCCCTTTTTCCGGATGAATTCTACCCAAATAAAGAATCCGTTGGGGGCGATCGGAAAAATTATCCATTGAATCAACCTTCCAATCGAGGGGATACGGAAGAACGGAAATACTCTGCCCACGATCGGGGATTTCACTTTTTACCGCTTCCGCAATTGCTTGGGTTGGTACCTGAAAGCGACTTGCTTTGGAGTAAAACTTAAATTGACCTTTGGGGTAACGCCCAACATGCACATAGATCCGCCCATACTTTTTCTTACTAAAAAGAATCGGTGCCCAAAATGCGTGAGTAACTAAAATATCAGCAGGAGGAAGAACTCTTTTTGCACGCAAGACATAGAAAAATTCCTTCCATTTTAAGAGTATTGGATTTCTGACGGTGTCGAATCCATCCACCCGTAAATGCCTGATCTTACCAATCTGTTCATCCCTTGCCAGTCCATCACATCTTCTCGAGATCTGAGTGACCTCGTTGCCAGCCCGGACAAATTCCTGACTCAGTGCATCCCACGCCTTTCCGATCGCTCCACCCCGAATTGCCGGTACTGGTAAGAAAGCTCCATGCAGAACGGTTATTTTCATTTCGCTGCTGTAAAGTTTTATTCTTTCGGAAAAATAGAAATGATTTTTTCTACAGTTTTTGAAATATGTAGCTTTTCACGAAAACAGGAAATCGTGTTATCTACACATGATTTGTTTTCACCTGCACGCCATTTTTTAACCAACTGATCAATTCCCGCCTGATCATCATTGGCCACTATCCCGGCCTTTGAATCCACAACCTCTCTCCAAAGATTTACTTTATCAGTCAAAAGAACCGGCGTACCCACTGAAAGTGCCTCGGCAATAACCATACCAAAATTTTCCTGATGCGAAGGAAGGATCAACGAATCCGCTGCCCGCAAGGCTCCCCATTTTAAATCCCCCTCCAGCATACCGGACCAGATAATTTGGTTCTCCATCCCAATGGATTGATGCATAAGGCTTCTCAAAAAAGAATCCGGATTATCCGTGGGGCCGGCAAGGAGAAGAATGTCATCCTTTCCACAATCTTTCAAAAAGGATTGAATCAACATATCTACTCCTTTTTTCGGATGAAACCGGCCCAGATAAAGAAGGACTCTCTTCCCTTTCAATTGGGGCAGGTGGGCATGGAGTAATTTGACCTGTTGCTCTGCCTCCCCGGGTGGTTCTGCCACTCCCAATCCGGTAACGACCTCGTTGCATTGATAGGGTATGAAAGTTTTTTGGGCCAGTAATCGTTCCTCTTCCGTAGTGAAGCAAACGGCAAGTGCATCCTGCAAAATTTTTCCCTGCACCAGCCACCAATAAATTTGTTTTTTTAAATGTTTTAATGGATAAGTTTTTTTAAACCACGGATCCAGCATCCCGTGAGGAAAGACCACAAACGGAACCCCTGTTTTCTTGAAGTTCTTCCATGCCCTGTAACCGGGCCACTGCCATAGGCCATGGGCAATTACAGATTCCTTACCTGAATAATTCGGTTCAACTGTTATAGCAGAAGACATATTGGCTTTACTTAATTCCTCATTTAAACGGTTTACCGCTTCTACTACTCCTCCGGTTTTAAAATCAAGTGAATGGGTGAGGTGAACAAATTTAGTCACAGTGACTTTAATCTAAACAAACAATCAAAACGAAACTCATTTAAACTCTATCTTACATAAGGCTCCCACTGATGCTTATCTTTGTTATAGATTAGTGGATCCACTAAAGAAAGGTCATCAACATTCTTTTTCTCAAAAGCTATCCAAGATCTCTCATTTTCTGCGGTATCAGCACCACCCCATCTATAAAATATGAGATGATTTGAGTTTAAGTTAAAAGATTTTTTTGTCCACAACCACTCAATTTTTTCTTTTTCTTGTCCGTCTTCTTTCGTGGAAGGTATAGCTCGGGGTGATTTAAACCAAACATTATCTTGGTCATTTCCACTCGAGTAAAGCCATCCAATACCTGGCTTATAAATCCATGGAAAATGTTCGTCATTAAAATCTCCAAACCAATTCTCGTTTTTCCAGTATGAAGATTTGGTTTCATCAATAACTTTTGATGATTTCCATAAAAAATTAAAACGTGCATAAAAGCGAGGGTCCGTTAATACTTTTTTAATTTTGTCGGTTTCTGTATAGGGTAAGAGTTCCTGAATGTCCTCCTCTGAAAAATCCCATTTATCTTGCCATATCAAGGTCATTAAGGTCGCAGTACTAAAAACCGAGTTTCTTATGTCATTGGTATACAATATATAAGGCAAACCATTTGTTTTCGTTTCGGTTGCGAGTCTCCAAATAAGTTCCACCGCTAATTCGCCTGAAAAATACCTTCCCGGATTAAAATTGTTAAGAATGGAGTACCCTGCGTCCCGACGGGGCGGCGGATCAGGTTCGGGAGGCTGCACAGTCGGTGAAGTTGGTCTAATTCCGTTAATTTCCCAATATGTCGGTTCTGAAATTCCCCAAAAACTAAGAAGTTTTCTGGATCCTTGTAAGTTTTGGGAAACAGAAGATACTTGACCGTATTTATTATACAAACATTGACCAACAAAATCTTTTCTGTTTATCGGATAATTATAAATTTCACGGCTGAACCAGGATCCTACCAAAAAGGGTAACTGACCAAATTTGGATCGATAATCTGCTCCCTGTAACAAATCATCAATATAGGTTTTGAGTAATGCACTTGATGTCGCAGACGGAAGTAGCCCCGTGGTACTTCTCAAATAAAAATTAATGTCGTCTTCAAATTCTTGATAAGATTGAAACCACTCGCCTATGGCCACCTTATGCGCCGCCATTAAATCAACACGTTGCTCAAAAGCAGATCTATCCAATACCTCAGAAATCCATGCATAGTAATCATCCCCTGTTCTGGTTTGGGTAACTTGAATTATTTCAGCAGGACTCAATGAGCCATCTAATAAATCTCTGTTTATTTCGCCTATCATTGATTCAATGTTCTCCCATGGTCTCGGAGTTGAAATCTTATAATTTAAGCTATTCGTTCCAACAACTGCGGTTATATTGGGTGGAAGGATTCCCGTTCGGTCTACGGAAGCTAATCCGGTTATTGATAAAGAGTCATCGCGTTTGGCATGAAGAAGATAGTTAACTTCAAATTCAAATTGAAAAGTTTTCTGCATAACATTCCCCGATCCATCAACCTCATCTATTCCCTGATCCACACCGAGAGGAATTCCATTGGCAAAGAAACTCATTCCTCCCATAGCCGCCAAACTTTCTGCGTCTCCGGTGGCCACAACGGACAGACGAAGATTTGTACCGTCGTAAATTTCTCCTGTGCTGCCCGAATATGATATCATCCTAGCAGTGGGTAATGATACTGCTCCTTGTACTAGTGCAGTTTGTTTCAATTCAACTTCATTTCCGTCTTCATCTTTTCCCACAACTGCTAGATCCCAACTGCCTTCTGGGACACTTAATCTTTTCATTGTAGTCGGGGAAAACTTAGCGAAAAAGGGTGGACTTGTCTGGGAGGATATTAAATTTCCGTTCAGGTAAAAGTGAGCGGAATCCACTGTTTGTCCAGATGAATCGGCATCCACAAACTCAGCACGGGCTATCACGGTTGAACCAACACTAACTCCGGCAACCAATTCACCGTCTCCATCATCTGCCCCAATATAAATTGTTAAAGTTCCTTGAGGATGTTTGCCTTCCGGTGGTTCAACCAAAACTCTTATCTGGTTGGAAAGGAAACTGTTACCCTTAATATCAGTAAATCGTGCATATATGATGTGTTCACCTACCTCGGATACATTCCATGTAGCTAAATATGGTGGTGAATCAAATTCAATCGCTCGTCCACGATGGTAAGTTCCATTTTCGTCAACCACAGATTCAGGGGTATCAAAAATTCTTCCGTTGTCAAAAAACTCAACATACTCCAATGGATATTGGGAAGTGACATTTGAGATAATAGTATGTGAATTATTTCCAAACGGCACGGTGGTTCCGTTCGCGAGCATTTGAATGGTTGCCGATGTTGACGAACTATTGAAATCACCCATGGTTGACTTGTAATGGGAGGGAATCGACATGACGCGATTATTGCTTGTATCCTTCGCTACGGCATACATGGAAAAAATTCCGTTTAGGCCGGGTACAAAAGGATGGGCAAAATAAGTACCCCCGAATCCGTTCAGCACTTGGGCAACCGGATGGGATTGACGAACCTGATACTCACCTAATGTGTTGGGCAGTTCCTTAAAAAGCCAGGGAAATATTTTGGATTCATCACTTGAAGTTAAATTGGAATCAAATGAATTTTCGAAATCAATAAGCAAAGTCGATTTTTCATAAACAGTGGCTGCTCCCGGTAGCAAAAAGGGGTTTATCTTGTAACCTGTACTTACCAGTCCATTCAAAAAGTTCTTAAGGTTTTTAGTAGTTTCAATTGTGTCGGATCCCACATTTAAATCAGTTCCAAAAACAATATCTCTTGCGACTGTCCCATCATTTAAATAAATGGAGTCTCCATTTGATGGATTCTTCCTTAATTGAATTACTCCATTTGCACCGTTCACATAAAACTGAACCGACTGTAAATCCCCATCCCGATCATCCGCCCAAGCCCACACCATGTCGCGGGATCCGGATGTGTACAAATTGGGATACTCCGCAGCGAGTCTAAATTCATTCGACAAATTTTGCGGATCAAGGTCGGGTTGAAGATTACGATCATCATTAGGGGGAGGCTGACTTTGAAGTGCACCTATTTCCGTAAATCCGGGATAAATTTGAGGGATTGAAGGATTTAAAAGTAGAATATCGGGGGGCCGCGATCCGCTACGGTTGGTAATGGTAACATATTGTGGATCAGATGTACCAATTCCACCAACCCGGCCAATATCCCCGAATTCTTGGTTCACATCACCCACTTGATCATCCACTGCAATGGCGGTTATTCGATAGGTTCCTGCAACTGTGGGACGCCATACAAATTGATATAAATCTGTTCCCAAAATCCGGTTGCCAACACCCACAAATTGATCATCAGCATAGAACCATACACGATTCAACTCGTTCCTCCTGTCAAGTTGTTGATCCCCACCAAATCGAGCTTGCCAATCCGGGTCCTGTGCTTTCGCAACAAGACGAATATCCTGGTTTCGATCATAGTCCAAAGCAAAAGACTCCCCTGTTCTTGGAGTTACCAGTTCAACCACAGGAGGCTCTCCATTATGAACCCTTACCCGATAACTGCTTGTTACCGTCGAATAGCCAGTTATGGTCAATAAGCATTGCTTCAATGTTGTAAATTCCCAGATCACTAGGAGTAAAGTATATGTTGTAATCAGGCATAGTGCCATCGTACTTCCAACGGTCCAGTCGTTGAATATTTGCGTCTAATTCTCCCTGCCCGGTCAAAGTGCCATATTCTTGGGATGGAAATTCATATCCTCCGTAATCTGGTTCCGCTGTTAAGGTTGGATAAGTTGTCTCGTCTCTTTCAGCATTATTTACAATCAAGCGAATCTCCCGAATTTCTGCGGACTTTGCAAAAGCGGTTAATCCCATGGTTATAGTCTCACCAAGAACATATTCATCAATTTGCTGTGGTGTCACCCATCCTTCCTCAAAGCGAACCTTGGCATTTGTGTATCCGCTTCCCGAATTATCAATGCTTATTGCCGTGATATGTCCAGTTGTAGTGTCTATAGTCACGGAAGCAGTTGCTCCCGTGCCATCCCCTTCAAATACAACTTTAGGCGGCAAATTATAGCTAGCACCAGGGCTAGTTAATTCAATGCCCGTGATTTGTCCGTTTACAATGATAGCCTCTCCCCTCGCCCGGTAGGGGTGATGTAAAATCACCTTCTGGCAAACTGGCAGGTCTTACTTCCCGATAAATTGGTTCCGATGCCCTCACATTTCCTCGACTATCCACAACCTCAGCATACAAAGCATAGACTCCGGGTTGTGCAGTTCCAAATGTCCACCTGAAAGGATTATCATTGAGCTCAGGAAGCTCAAGATGTTGGTTATTTCCCACCGCATAAAATTTGATTGAAGAAAGTACACTTTGTGGGTCCGTAAAGACAGGCTCTGCAAATTCAAAAGTCGCTTCATCAAAAGGGATTCCCCCAATAAGTGAAACACTTGTGCGCGGAACATCATACCCCGGTAACCATTCGATTGGATTTGATCCATTTGCGTCAAAACGGATAGGTCTACCCCCTCCTGGAAGGGTGACGGTAATTTGGTCAATTTCACTGCCTCTACCATTCGTGGCAGGTCTTAAGGTGACAACTGCTTCTGCCCCCTCCGCAGTTGGGTGAGAAATCATTACTGTTGGCGGTTGTAAATAACCAGAACCACGACTAACCACTCCAATTGAAGCGAGACCCGGCACCTCACGTCTATTTCCAGCATCATCAGGAGAAGTAACAATTGTAGTTCCAGTGGCCTCAGCTAAACCGGGTACTCCCGAAGCTTCAATAAAGGGAAAACCTCCTTCAAGGCGAACACTGGGCAAGCTAGTATATCCTGCACCCGAGACATTTTGATCATTCGATTTAATCTCTCCAGTCAAAGAATCGATTTCAGATTGCTTAATGATAAAACTTGCACCAGTTCCACCAGTTCCAAAATTATCGATTACCACTTTGGGAGGGGTAATGTAACCAAAACCTGGATTAGAAATAGTGAAGGAGAGACCATCACCCACCAACTTGGGCTGAACTTCCGCAACTTGAACAATGCCTGCATACTTAGGTTTGGGAGGAAGTGCGGTTCCTTCTGTCACTCGGACCGCCACCGCCTGAGACATTTGTGAATTCCCAAAATAATCTGTGGCCACGGCATATACAAAGTGAATGCCTACTGTTTCTGGTTCCCATCTAATCATATAAGGGAAAAAATCTGAATATCCACTAACTGGTGTAGCTAGGGGGATCTCCGATAGGGGATCCGTTTAAATAAAACTGTACCTCCTTAAGATCAAAATCCGGATCCGATGCGTTAGCGGTAATCTGAATGGATGATTTAGTCGTGAAAAATTCATCCATAACAGGATTCATAATGTTAACACGGGGTAAACCGCCACTCCAATCAAAGGATTTTGCAACCCTTACCTGGGCAATTTCAGAAATGCCGACATAATTATTGGATGAATCAAGGGCAAATAATTGTAATTCATAGGTTCCCTCTAACTGAGGCATCCAAGTCGACTGATAAAGATCATTAACTAAATTACTCGCATTTACTTCCATTTTTCCATTAACAAATAAATTCAATGATTCGATTTCATTCAATGGATCCTGTACTTTTGATATTATGTTAATGGTACCACCCACATTAAAAACTTGGTTTTCAAGGTTAGGTTTATTGAGGAGCAGAACATTATTCTTGAGTTCGTTGAACACCTCGCGGCGCAAAATACTGGATACATTTCGGTTCCCCTTACTATCCATGACCCCGACATGCAGGTCATAATACCCACTTGAGCCAATCTGCCAGTTAAATTCATAGGGTGGGGTGTTATCCATTTGTTTAGGAACGCCGTTTTCGTAAAAAGTTACCTCGCTTACTTCATCATCCAAATCAAAAGCTTCCACTTCCATTGACATTTCTGAAAAAACGAAACCGCCCACAAAACTTATATTATTTCCGTTGGTAAAATAACCTGTACCCGCATTGGTTATTTGAACCGAACTGACTGAGCCCGTTCTGCTTAGTCTAGCAACAGCAGTCATCCCAGTACCCGCCCCTTGGATTTCGACACGGGGAACGCTGGTATACCCTGAACCTTCCTGAACAACCGTGATGAATGGGTTTCTAAAAATATCAAAATTGAGTCTCGCAATGGCGGTTTCTCCTGAAGGTTTAATTTGAGGAAATCCACCAAGTATTTGAATTTTAGTGGATGACCCGGTGTAACCAGTACCTGGATTGGTAATGTTTATGTCCACTACCTGGCTGTAGTTTGGCAAAGACTGATCAGTTTGAATAATTGCAACGGCCGAAGCACCCTGCCCGTCTCCAAGAATTTCGACTTTAGGAACGGTAACATATCCAAATCCGCCGGAAGTGATCGGTATAGAATTGAGTGAGCCTCCGATAACATTAGCCGTTGCATTTGCCACCCGAACGGGTGACTTAAATGCTGCCTCGGGTAAAATACCTTTACCTGTGTGGTACTAGTAATGGTCGAAATTCCAGACATGATACCGTTTCCACTGTTATCCATCGCACTGGCAGAAAATGTATAAGTTCCCGGAGCCGGAACTGTCCATTCAACACCGTAGGGAAAATTCACTGACCCAATTCCGGAATGTGCGGTTAAAGGCCTTTTATAAGGTTCTCCGTTAACATAAAACCTAACCCATTCGAGAGTTCCGTCCGGATCATCCGCCTGAGCATAAATACGAAGTTTTGAACCCGAGGTGTAATATTCTCCATTGGTTGGTCCAAGTAATGAAATCGTAGGGGTTTTTGAAGAACTTTCCGGAACAATTGTTATGTAACGATCTGAAGATAATATTGTACTACTGAAATCATTATCAATACCCTCAACGGAAATATTGTAAGTACCTGGATCTTGTGGAACCCACTCGATGAAATATCGATTTGTACCGGCTATTCGTGTGGCATTATTTATAACATCTGTATCAATAGTGGCACTCGCACTGGCACCATTACTAGGAGTAATGTTTACAATCGGAGGAGAAGTATAGCCTGAACCGATATTGGTAAGTTGTATTGCCACCAATGCCCCATTTTGATCGATAATCGCAAGTCGCATCTGCTCCACTTCCACCACCACCAGTTAAAGGTAACAGATGGAGGTATTGCAAATCCACTGCCCGCATTCACGACTGTGACACCGGTTAAAATTTCCCAAGGGGGGCCGAACCTAAAAGTTTACCGCTTCCATAAAATCTTACCTCTTCCACAGTTCCATCCGGATCAAAGACTTCGGGCTTGCAAAATAACCCTAGAATTTTCTACAAATGTAAGCGGATAATCATAATTTAAAAATTTTCCACCATCAAGAATGACATCAGGTTTGGTTGAGTATCCAGAACCGCCCGAAATTAAATTCAGGGAAACGGTTCCATCCATGATATCTTCCGTTTTCACTTCGGCATTAAAACCACTTCCTGCTCCATCCGTTCCGGGAACTGGAATGATCGAGAAACCATTGGTGTAACCCGAACCGGTCGAAGATATCAACACTTCTGAGACTACACCGTTTTCAATGGTCGCATTACTGGCATTGGCTTCGAATCCGCTTCCGTTGCCTAATATCGAGACCTGCATGTACGCAGGATCATAATTTTGCCCCGCATCAAGAATTTTTAGTGATAAAATAGATCCATTCGCATCAACAATCGGCACGGCTCTAGCCCCAAATCCGGCGTATGCTTGATTTTGCAAGTCGAATATACTCACCAAATCCGTAGAGGAATACCCGGAGCCACCGGATGCAATTGGAATGCTCGTCAATACCCCGTCTTTTACAACAGGTGTCATATCCAAACCTACTCCAGAAACCACGGTAGATGGCTGCAATTTTAGTGTTTTGGGATATCCGCTACCCTTATTGATCAGGTTGACCTTGGTCACCGCTCCGTTCATGATACTTGCAGTTGCAGAAGCCCCCGTTCCACCACCACCATAAAAAATAACTTGAGGCGGCTCACTGTAACCATATCCAGGGGAGCTAACCGATAGGTTGACCACTGACCGATAATTCGTCGCAGTTTCATCGACCAAGCTACCCATTTCTGCAGTGGCAAAGGCAATTCCACTTGAATGCGGTCCGGGACTAACCAATGTGATCATAGGTGCAACATTATCTGAATTGAATGAGGAAAGGTGAAATTCAGTTACTTCAAAGACTAACGGGGAACTGATGGTATAATGGTCGCCATTATCGCCGACAGAACCTACCGCCATTGCATAAAGAGTATAAACGCCGGCTTTTTCCGGCTTCCATGTCAAATCATAGGCTTCTTCACCTGTGGACAAAAAAGAAGTCGGCGAACCTATGGCATCAATCGTAACCCCATTAGCGAAAAATTGCACTCGAGAAACTCCGGAAAAGAAATTTCCCTGTTGGCCGGCTATTGCACGCAATTTCACTCCTTCCTGGTCAACTGTAACCCGGTCTAACCGTACTGTAGGTCTTTGACTTAAATTATTTTCGACAGTAATTCCTGACAAACTGCCACTTCGAACAATATTGCCATCATTATCTTTTGCGATTGCTTGAATAACGAAACTTTGTTGATCCGCATCCTGCCTTTGGATTGTCCATTTATAAATGTAAGTGTTACCGTAACGTCCCTCAGCATTACCTAGTAGTTGGCCATTCAAATAAATTTGAACATATTCAAGGTCACCATCCGGGTCATAAGCTTCTACATTGATAAAAAGTTGCGAGCCATAAGAATAATCCGGAAAAGTATCTCCAAATCCTCCTGGAACAGGTTCGGTCATTATAACGATCGGTTTTTCTCCAAGTGAATCCGCACCCACGGTGACAATCGATTTGGACATTTGATTCAATTTTGAATAACGGCCAAAATTATCCCTTGCACGAACGGATAATTCATAAACTCCTGGGCGAGTAGGCGTCCAGTTGAATCCATAAATTCCATCCCTGCTATATTGCCCAAGTATCGGATCGGCTGGCGGGAAAGAGATTGGAAGATTTAAGGGTTTTCCGTCCAAAAAGAGCTCTACTTGTTCAATTGTTCCCAATGTCGCGGTCGCTGATACAGATATTTCAATTTGATTACCCAAAGAATACTTATTTAAAGAAATGTCGGTTGAACTAGGGTTAAGCATTGTTGCGGTCACATTAGGAGTTTGAGAAATAGCCTGTGTTTTTCGGTCATGTCGCAACACATCTCTTACCAAATTATTATCGATTGGAGACTGGTTGGAGTTGCCAAAAGCCAATCCCCCCCTTCCCGCGGCATCTGAGCTGAAAAACACATATCTTCCATCGGAGCTAATTGAAGGAAAACGATTACTCGGCATAGACACGACTGAACTAGGTAAATAATTAACAGGAAAACCGAAGGTACTTTTGCTCACTCTTTCGTTTAATGAATTATTCATGTCATACAAATAAATATCATCGGTCTGGGTATCGGTAAGAACATCGGATAGTTGTCTCCCATCCGAAGTTGAAACCACAGTAGTACCGGACAAAATTTCAGAGTAGCCGTAAATTACAGCCGGTGGTGCAATTACGGGAGTCGCTCGTGTGAAACCTCCCCCACTAAATAACATATTGCTCCGAGAAGTTACCCGGACAGAGCTTGGATTATTGGTCTGTACAACTCCAGAGAGAGCTTTAAAAGTGAAGGTTTTTCCTCCGCTAGCATTGTTTTCAATCAAAGGACCGTCCGTAAGTTGTTCAGGAGTTTTCCACTGCGTCAGGATCATGACTAAAACCTCATCACGAATTGTGGAAGCATCTTTGCCTGTGGTATTCACCTGGAGCACGGATGCACTATTACCAAATGTAATATCAATGCTCTTATTGTAATCTGAAAAAGTTAAAGTTGTATTATCCAGACTGCCAGTTGAAAGAATTTCAATGTCAAAGCGTTGTTCCAAGAACACTTCGCCATTCGGACCCAATTTAATACGATTTCCATTTACTTTTGCATCCGGTTTCCCGTCGCTGTCCAAGTCAACCCCGTCACCATCCAACGAAATAATACTCGAAATATTTTGATCATCCTGAGGCAATTGATACCCATTACCATTCTCTATCATCTCAATTTTATGAATTTTTCCTCCTCCCGTTCGATTATTTCCAAATCCAATCACAGAGGGGAAACGTAAAGTCCCAGCTTGAAATCCACTGCCTCCGTTCGGATTGTCCACGGTAATTTCGGTGGTGTCCAATTGATAATTGCTCCCCTGATTTAAAATGTTAATTGAAATAATTCTTCCATTTGCAGAATCAACCTGATAACTGGCAACAGCACCCGATCCATTTCCGGAAAAATCTTCAATTTTTAAAAAACCTGCGTTATAACCGATGCCAGAATTGCGAATTTCGATTTCCCCTATGCCCCCCACAATGATAGCTCGGGCAGTAGCAATCTTTCCTGGTTGATTGTAAAAAACCGTCCCATCTTCACGGGTAATGTTTTGATCCAAAAGGTTGGATGATTTAGTCGTGTAAGCAATAAATTGACCATCGTAGCTAATACTGGGTTCACGGCTTTGCATGTCGCCTCCAATCCCAAGATTGGACTCACTGATTCGTGATGAAAACGAAGAAGGACCCGCCACTGACAAAATATCTGCCACTTGAATGGCGTAAACCTCGCCATCAGGGTGTGAAAGTTTTGCCTTAACTTGAGCAACTTCCGTGGGGCTAGGTTGAGTCGGATCCGAAATTATGCTTACAATGGGTTGCCTATATCCGGATCCACCTGAAACAATTTCAATTCCGCTCTCCAAAACTTGACCATAATCGTCAATTGCATTTGCCAAACTTAATATTGCCCCATTTCCGTTTCCGTTCAAATCTGAGACAATGGCTGTGGGATTACCAGAGTAACCAGCCCCCCCGGATAATACCTGAATATGTGAAACCCCCTTTCCGAAAACCATATTACTCGCCGAGGAGACGAAGGCGATTGTCGATCCGTCTCCGCTTATGGCCGGACTAGTGGAAAACCCACTATCATCTGCAGGCATGCCCAAAGCCGTAAGACTGGCGAGGTAAGTTTTGTTTTCATCTACTTTAAAAAGGAACACATCTTCTTGGCCGTTTACATCGGCTACATCCAATAAATTGGAGGCGTATGAAGAGAATACCACCAAGTTGCCCGAATAATCAATGGTCGCGCTTTTGCTGTCTGCATTTCCGTTGGTTATGCATCGGATGGGACCATATCCGTCAGTTTTTAGGTCCCATAAAAAAATTTGCCGGCCCGAATTTACTACCCCAGTGGATTGAAGATTCGTGGCATCAGATTCAAAAACTATTATACTGCCATCAAGGTTAAGGTCAGGATAATAAGAGTTATTGTTTGGTTCCTCTCCCGTTCCAAAATTTTGGGCCCTTGTCAGTTGTTGTGTGAAGGTTCTGTATAGGAAAACATCGGCATGTTCATTTTCATCGCCAGCTACTAAGTCACTTGCCATTGAATGAAATACCACTGTGCTCCCATCCGCACTGATCCTTGGACGAAGGCTATCTCCATTTCCGCCTATGTTAGGGTTCGAAAAAGAATTTGTTAGCTGTATGGTATCCCCTGATTGCATGTTGCTAAGAAAGATCTGTTGAATTCCGCTGGTGTCTGTTTCCTCGTATACAACCAATGTCCCGTCACTACTTGAGTGTGGTCTTTCCGTGCTTCGATTTTCAGTGGCAACCCGTTCTGTATTTCCACTATTTTCTGAAATCAGAGTAATTACGGGAGTATTTTCCAAAGCAAAATCTACATCGTTTATGTTTACTACCAAATAATAATCTCCTTCAAAATTATCCGGTAACTGTTGAATCCAATCAAAAGTAATGGTTTCGTTCGGTAAAAGATTTGCCCCTAAAGCACTTCCGCTAAGATCAAATTCGCGCAAAATAAAATCATCATTTGAACTAGTGTCATTCTCAGATAGATGTACTTGGGCATTAAAAATATCTCCCGCTCCCACCGATACGGTGCCGGTATTTCGAACGGAAAATGACAAACGAACCGGAGCCAGCCCACGAAAGGTTCCAGTATCTCCCTCAAAACTGTCAGGATCCACTGTTAAAATAGGGCTAGGTGCACTTATTGTGAAATTTACTTGTTTGCGGTTATTCGTAGTATCATCTGTCTCAAAAACAAGATGTTGCCCAGTGGCTAAATCAGTAGGGTCAACAATTACCTCCACGGTAAAAGTTTCATTGGCAGCCGCATTGGGGGGCACATGTAAATTGGGAATGGTAAAATTAATTACATCTCCGGCAAGCATTCGGGTATTTCCATTGTTTGGAAGAACAATCATTTCCTCATCCATCACGGTTCCGTTCGCATTGAGCAATCTAGCAATCAGGGGAAAAAGGACTCCTTCCTGAGTTGTCACTCCCCCAATATTTTCAACAACTCCCTGAACCGTAACTTCCGTATTCGGTAAAAAAACATTGGACAGATTACCGGTAGTAAGATCGGTTGCAGATACAACTGGATTATCCCTTACTTCAAGGTCGGGTATAATGACCTCAAAAAAATGGGTCTGTTGGTTTGTTGCCAAACTGACCTCTCCTGTCACTCCATCCAACCGTAAAGTAACGCTCCACTGCGATTTGTTTCCATCCAAAGCCTGCCATTTTTGTGCCTGACTCCAAGGAATTGTGAAAAGAACCTGACGGGCACCGGTGAGGTCATTGTCCAAAGTGGAAGGCCCGTCTGGAAATCCATTCCAAGTCTGGGTATGACTTCCAATTAACAAACCATCGGGATCCTTAAATTCAGCGGTGGCGACCACGGTTTGGCCGGCTGTGACACCAGTCGCATTTGCCTCCACGAAGACCTGTCCGGTAATCGCGAAGACAGACCCTACTGGTACCTGGGTAGGTTGAGCGCCGGTAAACTGGATTCCTAGGTCAATATTTTGAGCCTGAGATAAATGCACCAGACAAAAACAGGTAAAGAACTGAAATAATCTGCTTACCTTATTTTTCGAAAGATTCATGCGGGCGATAATAAATTTTAACGAATGCTCCAGGCTGATGTTTGATAGTTGTATACTCTTACTGGATTATTTTGAAGATCTAAGTATTGCCAACCTTTAACTTCGGAAAGATAAATAAAGGGAAAAGTGTCAGTATTTGTCCACCACCAAATCTGCTGGTAAGAATCCCAAATCCAATATCCATCCGTTCCCCCGGATCTAATATTGAGCCAGCCTAGTTTGAGGTGGTAAATCCACGACCCTCCGATAGGGTAAAAGCTCCCCAGCCAATTAGAGGAAAACCAGCCTTCATCAGATGTGCTCTCCGTTGAAATCAGGCTGTGGGATACAGCATCAAGAATATGAATTCTTTTATTGATCGAAGTTAAATTCCCGGAGCTGTCCGTCACTGAAAAATTGACAAGATAAGATCCTGTCTTATTCGCATCAAATTCGGCAGGGTAAGATATTTGCAAAGAGGAAGTTATATCTCCATCAAAAAGGTCAACCGCTACTATATCCGTAAACACTATTTCCTGACCAATAATAAACGGAGTGAATTCCTTTTGCGGAAACACAATGTTGGGGCTAAGAGTATCTTTTACTGTAACCGTTCTGGAAAGAGGAAGTGGTTGTCCGGCATTCCCAGCCTGATCCGTGTAAAAGTAATTTAGCAAATAAACCCCAGGAGATTGAACATTTACAGTTCCGATCGAAGAAATTGTACCATTTCCATCGATCGCATCCATCCATATTGCACCCTGGTCAGTGTAGGAAAAACCAACCTCAGTGGTGATATTCTGATCTCCGACTAATTGAAGTTGGGGTGCGGTTGTGTCAATAATTTGAACTTTCCTGGTTAAGGAAACCGATGAGTTGTTTGATTCATCTTTGTATGAATATACGAGATCATACTCTCCCAACTTAGACGAATTTAAATCACCCAGTCCCAAAACGGTTCCATTTCCATCAGCATTATCAATCCATGAAGCACCAGGATCCACAAAAGGTTGTCCTGCTTCATGGATTGTTGTGGCGTTTCCATTAAGAAAAATCGATGAGGGTGTGGTATCCACAATCGTTAAAGAACGGGTAACCGAATTACTTATATTAGAACTTTTGTCGGTATAAACATAACTTAATAATTGTCTTCCCACTGCTTGCACATCCACGGGGACAGATGATGATACCATTCCCGTCCCGTCAGCGTTATCTACCCAGGTGGCGTTGGGGTCATTAAAAATGTCTCCCGCTTCCATCGTGATCGAGGTATCCCCGTTTAGCAAAAGAGTGGGTTTTGTTGTGTCCACTACCGTAATTGACCGCTGTGTGGAATTGGAATTTCCGGTACTGTCTGTGACAGTGTAAGAGATATAGTTTATTCCCGGAATAGTGGAAATGAAATTTTCGGGATAGCTCACTTTGTTGGTGATGTCTCCATCCACATTGTCATAGGCGTAAAACCCGGGGTCGGAATAAATAGTTCCCGCCTCTAAGGTTGGATTATTGTCCTGAAATAAAAGCAACGCAGGATTCGTCACATCCCGAACAACTATTTTTTGAGTAATAATTTCCGATTTAGTACCCAACCCGTCAGAGGCATAGAAATTCAATTCGTAATATCCCGGGCTTACATTCGGCTTAACCGAAGACACACCGCTTGTCTGATTACGGTCAAAAATTGTGGTTCCATTCCCTTCAACGGTAATATTTGCTTGGCTAAGTGCCCCCTCGTAAGGGTCATAAGCCTCCACACCTGATGGGAAGAGATTTTCCGGACTCGGGTTTATGCTAACATTTTCATCAACTCCTGCGGCAAACTGAATGGACGGTAATGGATCAAGCACTTGAATTTTTATTAATCCCGCATTTGAACTTACATTTCCCTCCCACAGACCGGTAGGTTCACCAGCAGAATATTCTCCGTTTCCATTTCGGTCAATAAATGCAGTTAAGGTGTAAGTTTGATTTTGTGGTAACAAATCCTGATAAAAATAATGTGGATAGCGACTGGTTGCCCCAAGATTTACTTTCTTGTAAAATGAGCCTGTACTATTGTTAAATTCAAGGTAAGAAGAAACATTATTTTCCAAAATCGTGGTATTTTGGAAAATACCCGAAAGAAAACCCGTACTTTCAATATCTTTTACCAATGGGTTTTGATTGATGGAAACCTCGTATCCATCACTCCATCCATCCAAATCACTGTCAAACTGCAACGGGTTAGTGGAATGAATTGTAAGTTCCACAAAATCATTCAAGCCATCACTGTCCGTATCTGGTTGCATGGGATTGGTAAAATTTCCTTCCTCGGACAAATCTGAAAGCCCATCCCCGTCGGAATCACTTTGATATGGATTAGTGGAGAGACTCCATTCTTTAAAATTACTCAGTCCGTCACCGTCTAAATCGCTATTCCACCAGGTATTATTTCTTTCCAATGTACTGTCTAAATATCGATTCAACCAAATTTCCTTTGATGAAAGCTGGGCCCTAGGTGAGGCAGATACTTTAATTCGGGAAGAAAGAATCGCTCCGCCATGGTTCATTGAAGCAACAAGATAAAAACTTCCTCCTCCCAAAACGGGCAACAAGGACGCCCCGCTCGCATTGGCATCGATTATTTGAATTTGCGAGTTCGAGTTATATGAAGATCCGCCATTGGAAATGTTTACATCCAGTATCTTTCCGGTTCCATCAACAACCAAACTGCCGTTAAAATCATTCCCTTCTCCCAAAAACAATAATTGCGATTTACTGTTGTAGTTGGTACCTGGTGATAAAATCGCAACACTCTCCACTCTTCCCCTTTGAAGTGTAGATCGGAGCAGGAGGTTCATTTCACTTGTTTTATTAAAATCAGAAGGAAAAGGTTCAAGTGCCGCTTCACTTGGAAAAGTTACCTGCCCATGATTTGCATTATCACTTTCCATATAAACCGTTTTTCCATCAATCGTGTGAGTATGATGAGGTCCTAAACCGTTATTAGTGAGATAAACCGGATAGTAATACCCCAAACCATTCGCACCATCATCTCCATAAATGTAATACTGTGGACTATTCAGTGCAGCGACATTTGAATTATTCCCCTCGCTCGAATTGAAGTCCAGTTCGATTGACCAGGTTACTCCTTCCGTGGTCAGCATAGTTCCATTTCCATCATAGGCACGTGCACGGAATGTGAAATTGTGATCTCCTGACCCAACGGAGCTGATAGGCACTTCTATTGGATTATTTCCATTGCCGTCATTAGGAAAAATCTCAAGGCGGGCTGTTCCACGATTGGGTGCATCCAATGTCCCGGACCAGGAAGAATTCCTGCTTCGCGAATATAGAAAATCCTCTCGAAAATCGACTCCAGTTATGCTCGAGGAATAATGAAGCGTAAATTGATCGTTTGGATAGAAGGCCGTGGTATTTTCATCATCCACAATTTCAATTTTCAGGGAACCGTCAATCATGACCGTGGTGATCAATTTGGGAGAAGCAGAACTGATGTTGGACGGGCTTGGCACGACAGTAAGTTGGGGCATTTCTCCCTGTCGAAACCCTGCCCCAATTCCTTCGAGCGTTTTTTGTTCGTAATTGTATTCGTCAGTCACACTCATTGCAGTACTTGGCCTGCTAAGTAAACGGGAATCTGCCGTCCATATTAATCGGCTGTTCCCCGAACCCCGTCCATCCGTTTCCATGGTAAGGTTTGGAATTCCCGGAACATAAAGGACTTCCGTAACCGTCGACCCGTTTCCATCTGAACGAAATGTGCTTTCCTGAAAATTTTCGTCCTCCATAAAGACTGCCACATTGTAAAGACCGGGCTCTAAATTAGATAACGAATAAAATCCATTCCGGTCGGTATAAGCAGTGGTATTTTTTTCATTCGGTTCATTCAGGGCCCAATTCATTCCCGGTAAACCTTCGGTAATTATAATTTCTCCTCCCATCGACGGCGAGCTATTGGTTCCAAGATTGGAACCGTAGAAAAACTGACTGGGTAATCGATCATCCACATACAAATCAAAATATCCCAGTTCGACCACGGAATCATAATCCACCATTCCATTAAGCCGCAAATACGGGCTTTTATTGTTTGAGGACACCGAAACCGTACCCAACTGATCGATTATATTAACTACCGGTTGAGCAGTAAAAAGACTTTTCCAGCGGTCATCCAGGGTACTAACAGTGCCCTTACCATCAAGGTAAGTGCCATTGTTGTCGAAATAGATCTTGGTTAGACGGTTGGTTGTGTAAGCATGTGCACTTGCCTCCAAGAAGTCGGGCAATTCGTCCCCGTTCGCATCCGGTCTGTGTGAACCATTAAAATCAATCCTTATCTCACTCACATTACGATCCGATTTAAATAATCCATTATCATTAATGACGACCTCTAACACTCGGTCTCCTAAATTGTCATTGAGCGTGGGAGACCCAAAAGATGTCTCAGGGTCATTGATGGATGAAAATACTGAACTCGTCAGTACTTTTTCCCGGACACCAAAAGTGGGAGTGTAGAAACTATTGTATATATCGCCGGACACTTCATTTCGCATATCCCATGACCAAGGCCTTTCCTGAAAGCCCTGCCCTGCCCCGATTGGGTTATTAATAATGTCTGTTTCAAGATTTTTTAGTTTTGGATCGTCAAAAATTACCCGCGTATTCAGACCGGCATCATTGAACACTGGAATCGCGTCCACACCACCGCCCGTTCCAAATATGTGAACTTCGGAGCTTGCATACATTGCACCTTGATTGTGAACCAAAATTTCACTTATTCTACCATTATCCACCAGAGCAGATAAGTTTGCATCAAATCCCGTCCAACTTTCATAGGGCCAGCGATACACATCATTGAGAAGAACAAAATTCACTTTTGTCCCCGAACAAACCCGGCTCTTAAATCCGCAACTTAAGTGAGCTGATGCATTGTAGTCCCTCAATTGAGTGAAATCAGGTGAAGTAAAAATAGAATCACATAAATGAACATTATTTCTCAAATGCCTAGTATTCCAATTGGCTATGGCATTGTCAGACTCTTCGGCTGAAGCTGGAAAAGTTGAATCCACTTCACCGGTGCATTGTTCGGGAGGGTACATCCCCCGTTGAATATGTCCACATTCAACTAAGGTGCCTGCTTTACTTTCACGCAGGTTCACGCAACGCCATTCCCTAAGGTTATAATTATTATTATTCACTCGATAGTTCATGTGCTTTGATCCAGCACCCCTAACATAGACAACGGGTTCGATGTAGCCATACCCACTTTCAACCACGATCGCTTTTTCAATTTTTCCGTTTTTAACTTTAGCCACCGCGAGTGCCCGGTCACCATTGGCATCAATTTCAGCCTCGGTTCGATTCTTGTCCCAAATCTCAATCCACACTTCTGTATGAGTACCCAATCTTGTGGCAATATGGCTTCCGCTTCGACATCCACCACAAGTGGGGATACTCTCTAAAGAACCTCCGAGCCGGAGGGTAAGATTTGCATCCTGCTCATTATTCGGATCAAGGGCAGGAGAATGCACGAGACTGGCACTCGGAATATTGCCCGAATTCTTATTGAAATATCCGCGACCGCCCGGATTGGTAATCAAGGGATCAAGAATAACTTCTGTGATACTTCCCGTTCCGATTAAATCAATATTCGCAATCGCACGGGCTCCAAACCCTCCTCCTCCCGTAATCAGGACGGTAGGTGCAATCGCGTATCCGGCTCCGGAGTTCACAATATTAAAGCTTAAAATAGTACCATTCTCATCGGTCGCATTTACTTCAATCTGAGCGGGTGTAAAAACATACTCAGTTGTATTTCCGCTCATTACCCATTGGGTTAGAATTTCTGATGTTGGATATCCTCCCACCAAGGAAACACTTACCGGTAATGAAAAACCGGATCCTGTTTCGGAAACCTTAACATGGGAAAGGGTTTGATTAAAGTCGGTGTTATTCATGTCATTTCTGATAACGTGATCGGCGTTTCCAGTCGTCCAATCATTAAACACATGTTGATTTTGGCCGCCGAATGACAGTTCGTTCCCTTCTGTTATACTGGGAAGATCGGGTCGGTTGGTGGTGATATATTCCTCCTCGCGAACTGCTACCACATCAATATTTGGATTTCCGAGAAAATCATTGGTTATTACGCGGTTTATCTGTTCAGGCCTGAATCCGGGACCACTTATTCGAACCGAATTAGCATTAAATCCGACACCCGTATATCCCCTACCCGGATTTACAATCTCGGCGGAATTATTTTGATCAATGAAGAAAAGGGCATACGCACTTGCGTTCTTGTCGGTGGAAGATGTTCCAATTGAAAGGTCAGGAGGAGAAGTATACCCGCTTAACCCAAAGGGTGCCGCGTAACTTCCATTTTCCTCCACCACATACTCAAGGTAGCGATGAGAAACATTTCGGTCATCCGGTAATTGAATCGTTGTCAGTCGTTCAGTATCCTTCGTCCATAAAATACGATCGACCCCGGTAGCATTAAGCTCTCCTTTACCAAAAGCCATTCCATATTCCCGCCATCCGTTATTTTTGATTGCCGCACCCTGACGCCAGGATGAATCACTTTCATCCCTTACATAATGGTACGAGTAGATCAAGCTGGTGTCCTGAACAAAAGCCAACTTTCCATGGACTAAAATGGATGCGTTGGTTTCATTCGACAAATCAGTTTCGGTCGAATAACTGATCAATTCACTGGATAAGTTTCCTTCCTGGCCATAGGAGAAGAACACATCGGGGGTTTCCTTGTAACCTAACCCATTTTGGGTAACTTCTACAGTTCCGACTGCATCAACCACGGCTTCGAGTCGGGGTAACTGTTCTTTTCCCTTTCTTAAATTATAAAGATAATTAATTTCCGTGGAAGTAAGTGTACGGTCATAAAAGTTGAAATCATCCAATGATCCACGATACGAATTGGTGGCATTGGCTTCCGCAGTTTGATGTAACCCAATTGTAAAAGTATCCATATTTTCCACATCCGAAAAGAAAGCACGATTATCTCCTGAACCGGAGGAATACTTAATCGAGGTCGCTTTCTTACCATCCACCCAAAATGCTGATTTATTGGCATCGACCACTAAAACTACATGGTGCCAATCATTTTGTCCGGGCGAACCTTCATACCGTACTTTAGAGGATTGATTTGTGTAAAATTTGGCGACCTCGGTTCCGTCGTTCACTACATGTAACTGCATCACACCAATATCCCTGACCATCAAACGAAAATAAGATTCATTATCATCGATATCGGAAGCACTTAACACAGTTAAGTCTGCATAATCTCCGCTTTCATCAGTTCCCGGTGTCCGGATCCAAAAACTTATACTCCCCTGATTAAGTCCGGAAAAACTCGTAATGTTATTAGCCAAATCAATATGTGAATCATTATCATCAAAATAAATCGAGTTGCCGTGATTCTCACCGGGAAAAGTATCACCTAATTTTGAATTGCCCGCCCTAGGGCTGTTCGCGACTCCCGGTCTTTCTGTTGAAACCCCCTGATTATTGCCAGTCGCACCAGCAACCGGAGGAGCGGACATATTAAAGTCAGTGCCAATCGGAACCGCATGCAAACGATTACCCGAAAGATCAAGAAAAAGACGGCCGGCCAATCTTTTAACTTCAGTTTCTGTCATCGCTTTTGAATAGATATGCATTTCATCCATTAGCCCGGAATACTGGTCAGGATAAAAATTACCGGATGTCAGTCCGGTTATCGCGGTTCGATTTCCGTCAACATAAAGATGTCCGTTTCCGCCTGACTCAGCGACAATTGCAATATGAACCCATGGATTGTGGATTGTGGATCGTGATAGAGTGACAGTATCATAAGAAAATTCTCTTTTCCCCGGGTGAGCATGGGAAGAAGTTAAATCCGTTGCCCCAAACCCGCCGTTAAAAAGAAAAGTGTCATTTTCATCTGGATTCAACCAAACGGACAAGGTGTAAGGTGGATTAGGTAACATAGTTCCGCTTGAATTAATCGGTGCGTTATCCTCTTCGAACCGAACTGATCGTCCTTTCGTTCCCCATTGCGAACGATTCGCGTCTGAAAGATCAATTCCATTTTGTAAATTTAAGTTAACGGATCCGTTCGTTACCTGATCGTTTACCATCGTACCGTTTACTTCGTCGAAATTCCAATAGTGCGTTAGTCTGTTCGTGACCAAAGAGTTCCAAACAGGTGATGGTTGGTATCTTGCATATTCCGGTTCGTCATAAAGGGTTTCATGCCGGTCAAAAGAAAGGCTCATTAACGGATCCAATGGATAATGCAATACCGCCATGGTACCATTGGGTTCGAAATTAATTCCCTGATCATGAACCACAATTTGACGATGGGGTTTGTTGTTGTTCGGCCGGTTGTAGATTTCCACAGTCGCATTGGCACCGCTTCCGGTTCCCCATACCACTAGTTCAGGAATTGGGTCATTATTTGCCCGGTTCTGCCAAATTCCGCTCAGAAAAGTAATGCCTGAAACCGGTGCAATGGTACCCACTCCATCTACATAGGCAGTGGCTGTGGCATTCGTTTCGTTATAATTCTCCCACAAACTGGATCGTTTAATACTGACATTGGGTGGATTATCCCGGTCATGCCCTACTCCACCGTAACTGATATACTGACCCTCATCATCCTTCATGCTCGGCCTGACCACTACATGAGTGACATTTGTGTCCTGCAATAAAATCTTGGCATATGGACGGGTGATAATAAGTGGCTGATTTATGATTCCAATTCGGCCTTCCTGATATTCATCAATCGTACCAATTTCACTACTCACATAAGTGGAAAATGCACTGCCTCCCGATACATTTGCATCCACTGATTGAATAAAGCCTCCCGCCCGATCATCCACTACCGGTGTGACAAGCATATTAATTTTTACTCTTGCCTGTTCATTTTCAGGTTCCTCAAAAAATGTCATGGGAAATCCTTCCGTACTGGAATCAAAACGAAAACGGTGAACCTCACCTTTCCGGAAAATTAACTTTGGTGAATCCGAGCCATCAATATTATATTTCAGGGGATCGTTATTTCCATTGGGGAGGTACCAATCCCGTTCGCTTCCTTGCAGGCTAACCGTGTGTTCAATAATTGGGGCCTTTTCCACCACCACCCGGGCACCCTGCATAAATCCGTCCTTCGATCGAACGGATCCGGAAATCGAAGATAATATTGATTTTTCGTAATCACCCACATTAAAAACAATATTTTGTGAAGATATTCCGCCTTTCATATCCGTCACCACGACCCGAACAACGGATCGTCCCAAATTTTCAAATGATTTATAAATTGTTGGTTTATTTAAAAAAGTAATGTCACTTTCCATGTTCTCATCAGTGAACCAAGAGTAAGCATAAGCGGATGTGTTTCCGTCCGACACCGCGGCGGTGATCTCTACCATTTCTCCAATTCTGGGAGTACGGGTGTTCGTTTGGACCACAAAGTTGGGTGCCTTGGATTCTCCACCCCGAACCGTTCCCATGTTAAGTACCACCTCAAGATATTGCATAGGATAAACCCCTCCCCTTCGAATGGGTGTGATGTGAGTATCCGCTTCGTAATCAGAAAAAGTATGTCCGGGCAGAAGAAATGCGTCCGTAAAATCACCCGGCGTATTCGGAGTCATATCCAGAAGGTGATTTTCAACGAAATCAAATTGCGTTGAACCCGTTCCATTTAATACAGTTAATCCATACTCATTTGCTGAATGGCGGAACGACAGCCAATAGGCCAACAGATTGGCACCATTGTCAGTCCCTACCGGGGAATACTGGGAAGCCCTTATTTCCACTCCACGCAATCCACGATGAGCGCTTGCGGAATAATCGCGAAGATCTGCCTGTATTGTTTCCTGTGTCCCTGCGGCCAATCGAATCCAATCTGGATTCAAGCTCATAATGCTTTGATTGTTATCGTTCAGGACTTTGACTATCGGGGATTCAACATAGCCCTTTCCTGCCTTATCAAGTGAAAGGGTCCAACTTCCATTTTTAAAAGACATTGTACCACCAGCATGGTCGCCCGTACCGTCAATTTCGATGCCGTAAATATTTCCAATTTCCAGTAGGCCAAGTTCCTGAGCAGGGAGGGAAACTTTAAACTCCGCTATTTGAAGGGGTAGAGGTGCGGAACCATAATCATGCCGGTAAATGCGGAAAGTATTCGGGATTATAAACTCGGAATCATGTCCTACTTCCAGAAGAGGAGAGTTATTCAAGTCTGCGGAAGTAGAAACTTCTAGTACATCCACTCCTTTAGTTTTTCCAATCGTAAGACCAAATCCGCTAATTTTTTTCGTCGCCACCTTAGAGGGAATCGTCAGGTCGCCCGCATTTGCAATATCTCCGGTCGCACTTCCCATAACCGAGTAAGGACTGCCATATTCGACAAAGGTTCCCTCATCACTGTTGGGCTTTTCACTCTCAGCAATGTATCTGTTCGCATGCAGCAATCCGAAATTATGACCCAATTCATGGGCAATGACGCCGGCTGAAATCGTGCCACCACTACCAGCGTCAACATGTGAACCCGGACCCCCAACATAACCCAAGCCCGCTGCTCCTGGGCTGTGTGTGCTGATTACCACCCATGAAATACAGACATTTTCAACGGATACCGTAAATTGGGCAGATAAAGCTGCACTTCCATCTACCAATAGGTTGGGAGTGCCATGATAGTAAGCACCGGAGTCCAATATTTTGATTCCAGTAATATTGCCGTCCGCATTCACAAAAGCCTCCGCTTTTGCAGAAACAAAGTTGGGGTCTGCTTGATTAGTGGCCGGATCAATATTTCCTCCGGAAAAAGTAATCGTGGGAACTTTAGTAAACGCACCTCCAACCAGTGGGCTATTTAAAACAATTGTCGATACGCCCCGAAACGCAGGACCGTTAAAATTAAAGTCAGAACTTAATGAAGCGGCCATCGCTATTGCAGACTCTCCAATGGGCATATCAAGGGGATCAGGACTGAGTTCAGCGTGCTCCACTTCAGATGGCAGAAAAATAGTTCCCGCTTGTATCGAACAGATTGGATTCTCCCGAACCTGTAATAATTTCGTATTTATGATTAGTCAGAGTAACGGTGGGAGAAATAACCGGCTCCAGGTGAAAAGTACCATCTGAATTTCTGAGGTAAAATTCTTTAACTCCCTGCATTGCATTGTATAAATTTTCAGGTGTGACTGGTTCAAAACTGTCTTTTTGCAATCCACTTACATTCCCCTGACGGTCAGCCATAGGACTTGCAGAGGGGTCGTAATTAATACCTTCATCAATAAATCGGGCAGGAACCACCAAAACCTTTCGAAAGCCATCCACCGCGACCGATGTTCCGCCCGGCATATTTAACTCACCATATTCAATGACGAAAGGTAATCGATAGCTCGAATTTAAATCCAACCAGGAACCATTGGTATCAGACCAATCCATAGCAGCATAATCCTGGTCGGGGTTTGCCGTGTTATTTGGTTCGGTTAAATTTAGCCAATTCGAATAGGTTTCATTTAAATCTGCTCCATTAAGCCATTTCCAATCACCCTCGGTTGCATTGATTTCCATTTCCGAGGAAATGTTTGTATCCTGATTGTATGTGGATCCGTTTTGATCTTCATTATCCGTTGCCCCGATCCACCCGTAAGTGACTGAGGTTCCATCTGTACTTGTTCCCCGACTGGCTGTTTTAAATAATTTATTAATAAAATTCTGCTCCTGAACCGATCCAATAATTACTAAACGGCCATTTTTATTAAAAGCTGTGCGATTGGCCTCTGCCCAAGTCATTGGTGTATTTATTAGATCATATTTTTTATCGTAATAATCCGATAAACTGGAACTTGCCGCAATTACCGGATAGTTTATCCGAGTTCTTTGGAGCTTTGCCTTTTGTTCCGACTGTTTTACCTCCAAATCAAAAAGTTTAAAAGCTGTATTATCGTCAACGGTCAGTTTATTTCCTCCATGCACAATTGTAAGTTTACCA
>JBJLCO010000010.1:0-62540 GCA_045567635.1 Opitutales bacterium
GTGGATGCCATTGATTCCTCCGTGTACGGATCCTCCGCCGGACACAAAGGTTCCTTGCGTAACGCAACCGGTACGCCATGGAATTCAGGAAAATTTGCCAATGCTATCACTCTCGATGGAAGCAATGATCATATACGGGACTATAATTTCCAGGGCATTACCGGTAATGCCCGTCGAACCATTGCCCTGTGGTTTAAAACCTCGACCGCAAATAAACCCTTGCTTCAGTTCGGTGCATCCGGATCGGGTACCCTGTTCAAATTATCCCTGAATGGATCCGGGGCCGCCGTGCTTGATCTCGGAGGTACCACCCTGACCACTTCGACCACTGGATTGGCCAATGGAGCATGGCATCATTTGGCAGTCACCATACCCGCCAATGGAAATACCGGTGGGGCGAAGCTTTATATCAACGGAACCGCGACCAATGGATCGGGATCCACTGCCATCAACACCGCGACAACTGCCGACCTTGTCATTGGCCGCGACGGTACATCAGGCTCGGCCTATTTCAATGGGCAGATTGACGATGTCCGCCTCTATGGTGCCGAACTGAACGCCACCCTGATCAGCCAGCTCTATGGCAATGGCAACGGTGACTTCAACCGCTTAACGGTCAAAGCAGCGGGTACGGTTACGATCACCGCCACCCAGCCAGGAAATAACAGTTATGCTCAGGCACCCTCCAGTTCAATTACCGCAACCTTTGACAAATCGGACCAGACGATCGCGTTTACCCCGATTACCGATAAATCGGTGGGCGACTTTGACTTCTCCCCCACTGCGGTAGCCAGTTCCGGATTGGATATTACCTTCACCAGTTCCGACAGTCTGGTTGCGGAAGTCCAGGGAACCGTTCCCAATCAGACGATCAAAATCCGGGGAGCCGGAACCGCGACCATTACCGCCAGTCAAGGTGGTAACGGTGCCTACAACACTGCCCCATCGGTTACCCAGACCGTCACCGTGGGTTACTTCAACTTACAGGCCAACTCCCTCCCCGGACTCCGGCTCTGGTTGGATGCTAACAATATCAACGGAGATGCCACCGCAGACTCGCTGGCGAACGGCTCGGCAATCACTCAGTGGATTGACCAGTCGGGCAACACCAATAATGCCGGACAGGGAACGGCGAATGCCAAACCCACCTATGCCGCCAGTGCCCTCAATAATATGGGAGTGGTCCGTTTCACCGCAGCCCAGAGTCTGGACATCACCTCGAGCAATGATTTTTCGACTGTGATTGCGGTGATGAATCAGGCATCCGGTCAGTCAGCCGAGACCAAACCGTTGGGAAGTAATATCTTTGCGACCACATCAGCGGGTAAGTTTGGCATGAAGCGCCAGGGAAGTGCGTGGATGGACTCGGGTATTTCGTCCCATTCCCCCGCCTTGATTACATTGCAATTATATCCCAGAAATTATGCCCTCTATGTGAACGGGATCAATAAGGGAACTGGAACCGATCCGGTGGCTCCCACTTCCGCGACCAAAGTGGGGAATGATTTTGCCGGGGATATTGCAGAACTGATTGCCTACAACTCCGCCCTGAGTGAGGGAGTCCGTCATAAAGTGGAAGGTTATCTTGCCCACAAGTGGGGACTCGAAAGCAGCCTGCCCTCCACGCACACTTACAAGGTAGGGAAACCGGCATTCGGGGGAGCTCAGGTTCTGACCTTCCAACCATTATCAGACAAACAGGCCGGGCAAACCATTGCCCTCAATGTCAGCTCCGACTCCGGACTCAGTACTTTCAGTTATGACAGTAATGACAGTAGTGTGGTGTCCTTCTCCGGTAATGTGGCCACTGCCCTGAAAGTGGGCAAGGTCACCATCACTGCAACCCAGGCTGGCCAGTCCCCGTGGTTATCTGCGACCGCGAGTCAGCCTTTCATCGTCACCGCCACCCCGCGGGTGGATCAGACGATCACCTTTGTGGACATACCCAATAAGACGGTACAATCCGCGAACTTTGATCTGAACGCCACTGCCAGTTCCGGTTTGCCGGTCAGCTTTGCGGTGGTCTCAGGGACCAGTGCCACGGTTGAGAGTAACGGAACCGTGACCATTATCGGGTCCGGGGTCACCACGATCCGTGCCTCACAGGATGGAAACGGAAGTTACAACCCGGCACCCACTGTGGAAAAAACCCTCACGGTGAACAAGGTAACCCAGACCATAACCTTTAATACTTTGAGTGATGCCAGCCTGACTGCGGGCACCTATGAACTCAATGCTACTGCCACCTCCGGATTAGCGGTCAGTTTTGCAAGCAGTGATAATACAGTGGCGGAAGTGAGCGGAACCACCCTGACTCTGAAGAAAGGGGGCTCGATCACGATTACCGCCAGCCAGGGAGGAAACGGAATTTATCTCGCCGCTCCAGATGCCACCCAGTCCCTTTCTGTGATTGATGATACCCAACAGGCTCAGACCATTACCTGGAGTCAATCATTGGGCAGCCGGGCCTTTGGTGTGGCCGATCTGAACCTGACCGCGAGCAGTAATGCTAATCTGCCCATTACTTACATCAGTTCCGATTCCTCCATCGCATCGATTGTCAATGGTACCTTCCTCCAAGTGGTCGGTGCGGGCAATGCCACGATTACCGCCACCCAGCCCGGGAACGGGCAGTACCAGGCAGCCAGTGCGGTGATTAAAACCGTCACCGTGACCAAGGCAAACCAGACCATCATGACCAATGGTGGATCTTCCAGCCTACCCAACCTGACCATGGATAATGGGGACTTTGAATTCGCCCCCACCCTGCAGTCCA
This sequence comes from Opitutales bacterium, assembly GCA_045567635.1. GTDB lineage: Bacteria > Verrucomicrobiota > Verrucomicrobiia > Opitutales > Seribacteraceae > Seribacter. The sequence continues at coordinate 2,777 of JBJLCO010000010.1, forward strand.
TCAAAACAGGAACCACCACCGCCACCGGACTGGCCCTGTCCTACGCTAGTTCCAGTTCCGCGGTAATTGAAGTGACATCCGGAGGAACCCGTCTCAAACCCAAGGGGGATGGAACCGCCACCATTACGGTGACCCAAGATGGGGACAGTACTTACAATGCGGCCAGCAATAATAACGCCACCTTCACCATCACGGTGACCGAAAAGAGTCCCTACTCCGATTCGCTCCCCGGTATGATTCTCTGGTTGGATGCCAATGACATCAACGCGGATGGCTTGGCTGAATCAAACACCGATTTTATAACCAATGGTTCGAAGACTCAGGCAAGCAACTGGGCAGACCGTTCGGGTAGTTCCAATACATTGAGTCAGGGAACCACCAACCTACAACCCGTCCGGGTGGTCAGCGGTGGAAAACCCGGACTCGGCCTTTGGATCCACATCAGGGCAATGCCGGGTGCACACATGACGGCGCACCATGCCAAGCGATTCTCGCCGGCAATCCAAGCTTCACATCTGTTTGTGGCGGTGAAGACTGCCGGAACCCAACCGGAAAAAATCCTTCACTTCGGAAACTCCGCAGGCACCGCTGGACAGGTTCTTGGGATGGCCAAGAATGGTGGCTACTACTTTAACGGTGGTGGTGAACTGAGCTTCCCCTCGGTTAATTTCGGAGGCAATGTTCAGGTCGGAGTATTCCGCCGGAAAGCGAGTGCGACTTATGCGGACGGTGAATTCTTCTTCAATGGAACCACTCAAATTGGATCCGCCCAGTCCGGGACCAGTGTGCCCGCCATTCCATCATCCGGAACCCGGGAAATCATTCTCGGTGCCGGACGAACCGGAACCGCCGCGATCGGAAATCAGTTGGGCAATGCAGTGATGCACGAAGTCATGCTCTTCTCCGGTAGCCTGACTGACTTTGCCATTCGCCGAATGGAAGGTTACCTCGCCCACAAGTGGGGATCCAATGCGAGACTGGTTGCGGGACATCCGTTCAAGTCAACTCAACCCCTCTTTGGTGGATCCCAGTTGATTTCACTTAACCCGACTAATGTACCGACAGACAGCAGTGACAATGTACGCTTCATGTCGATCTTCGACTCCGCCTTTGATCTCGAAGGTGCCTATGCCACCTCCGGACTCGCCCTTACCTACGAGTCCAATGACACCTCCATTCTCTCAGTCACTTCTGCCGGTCTACTCCAACCTGGCGGACAGGGACGGGTACGGATCACCGCCCGGCAGGCCGGAAATGCTTACTTCTCCGCCGCCACACCGGTGGTGTTCAATATGAAGATTATGGGTAAGCGTTCGCAGACTGTCACCTTCACCACTCCCAATGAAGTCAGGATTGATCAACCACTCGATCTGAATGCCTCCGCCTCCTCCGGATTGGATGCCAACTTCTCGATTGTATCGGGCGGAAACATTGCCTCCCTATCCGGAAGCAGGCTGACCTTCTCCGACACCGGTTCGGTCACCGTTCGTTCCGGGCAGGCAGGAGATTCAACTTATGCACCCGCCAATCCGGTCGACCGGACCTTCCTCGTCAAACGCCCACTTAAACTGGTATTCGATGCCATCGGGGATATGGGCATGGGGCAAAGCTTCACCGTCAAAGCAGTCGTGCTCGACGGGATCACCAACAAGCCCGTACCGGTCAACCCCACCTACTCCGTGGTTTCCGGAACCGCCACTATTTCCGGAAGTCAGATTACCTGTGGCAGTTCCACCGGTTCCGTCACCGTACGGGCCGTCGCCACCGGAGCACAGTTCTTCACCAGTTCCGCGGACACCACATTCAACATCACCAACAAGCAGGGACAGACGATCTTCTTCAAGCAGGGAGAAAAAGGAGGTTTACGTGACCTTCCCCTTTCGAGAAAACCGACCCCGCTGGGAAGAATGGCCACCGCCACCTCCAATCTTGCTGTCACCTACACCCTTACCGCCAACCCCAATAATGTGATGCAATTGGTTGGGAACGGGGCCAATGCCATGCTTGTCTTCTCGAAAAACTTCTCCGGGTTCGGGGGTGCCGATGAACTGACCGTTTCCATCCGGGCAACTCAGGCAGGAAACGGAAGCTACAATGCCGCCGCGGCCGTAACCCGGGAGATTAAGGTCAAGAAGCCCGGGAAAAGTGCCTTCTTTGACGAACGACGCATGGATCCGCGCTATGAGAAAGAGCGTGATAAATTTGCCCGCAAACTCTTCTCCAAGAAAACGCTAAAGGGTCTGATTGACCTCGACGGATCCGGTTCCATTACTATTGAGGATGCGAAACTCCTCTTCGATTCGGATGACTTTGACTCCGATGGGGACGGAATCAGTAATTTTATGGAACGGGCATTCGGGGGAGATTCCCTTAGCAGTGATGCCAAGGATACCCTCCCCCGCTCCATCAGGAAAGGGGACGGCAAACAGAGAATTACCTTCCAGCGATATCAGGCCCAGTATAACGATGAAGGAATTGAGTATATTGTCGAACGAAGCACCGACCTTCGGACATGGACGACCTCGGGAGTCACTCAGGTCGATCTCAACGGGGGTGCGGCCGGAAAGGGTGTCGATGCCGGTGGGGGCATGGAACGGGTACTTTGGGAAACCTCCGCCACCCGAAACGCATCCGGGGGAAAACAGTTCCTGCGGGTTCGGCTTCGCACCAAATAAAATCAAATTTCCTGAAATGAAAAAAAAGATTGTAGATCCTTCAGACAATTATATCACCAAGCGTCAGGCCACTCTTTTGCTCGGATTTAAGAACAGCCGGTCGATAACGGAACTGATCAAACACGGATATCTTCAAACCCACATGATTGATGCGAGCAAAAGAGAACTACTTAGAAAAAGCGAAGTCCTTAATCTTCCCAAAAAAGATCCACCACCTACCCATACTGAATCAGAAGTTCGCACTTAAACAGGACGCTAAAACAGATAAGGGTATAGCCAGTAACTTTCACAATCCCAGGTTCCAGTAAAACTAGGTTCGGCATCAACCAAATCCAGGCACTTTCTCGGGCATTACCGGATTCTTCCCCGAAAGAATCTTTTCCAAATTTACAAGTAATCGAGCGGAAAAAAATAACGGGATAAGATTTCTTCCTCTTTTATTTTTAAGGAACTAAAACATCAGAATAAATAGTCCCACTCAAAGGCGGAACCTGTTATTTTGCCATTGCGGTACCTGCAATGTAACCTGTGGTCCACGCACCCTGAAAATTAAAACCACCGGTAATTCCGTCGTAATCAAGGCATTCTCCGGCAAAATATAAATGGGGAATTACTTGGCTTTCCATTTTTTTAAAATTCACTTCTTTTAAACATATCCCTCCACAGGTAACAAATTCTTCTTTGTTCATCGTTTTTCCAGATACTTGAAATCTGGCCGAAAGGAGTTCCTGAATTAACTCGGTTTCCATTTTCTTGGGTAATTGAGCCCATTGCATGGTGTCGCTCATTTTTAGATGTTTCAGGATTTTCTCCCATAACCGTTTGGGTAAACTTTCAAACACTTTTGTTTTAATAAGTTGCTGGCCATGCTGGTTGCGCAAGCGGGAAAAAAGGGTTTGTAAATCGGACTTATTGCGATCCCCCAACCAGTTCAACTCAATCTGAAATTCATAGTTCAATTCATTGAATTGCCGAGCCTCCCAGGCGGAAAGTTTTAGAATGGACGGTCCGCTCAGTCCACGATGAGTAATGAGAACAGGTCCAGTTTGAAATTTGCCTTTGGGCGGAATGCGCACGGATGCATTCTTGACTGCAATCCCGGCCAATTCTTTCAACCGTTCATCTTTTATATCAAAAGCGAAAAGGGATGGCGCTAAGGGTTCAATGGTATGTCCGAGGTCTTCTATTGATTGAGTGAGTGTAGATGACTTCATCGAACCCGTGGCAATGCATACGCGATCAAATCTTTTACTCACGCCAGTGGAAAACCCGAGAGTAAATCGTTCATCTTCATAAAGTAAGGATTTAACTCCGACTCCATTAAATAATATAACACCCGTTTTTCTAACCTGCCCATGTAAGCAATCAATGATACTTTGCGAATTATCTGAGACGGGAAACATGCGGCCATCCTCCTCCGTTTTGATTTGAACTCCACGTGATTCAAACCAGTCCACTGTGTCCTGAGGTTGCCAGGTGTAAAAAGCCCCCCTCAGTTCCTTTTCTCCCCGCGGATAATGCAGAGCTAATTCATTGGGTTCAAAGCAAGAATGAGTGACATTACAACGGCCTCCACCAGAAATTTTTACTTTTTTGAGGAATTGTTTACTCGAATCATAAATTGATACTTCAGCTTTTGGATTCTGTTCAGCGAGTCTGACCGCAGAAAAAAAACCAGCTGCACCACCACCTATAATTGCACATTTCATGCAACAGAAATCAAATGGACGCCCTATAATTATTAAGCTTTTGCTTAACCATAACCTTTTCCTGTTCCGTCAGCTTTTTATAGCCGCGCCCAATGGGCCAACCATACCCCCATCGGTACCATGTTGGAAAATAGGGTTCCCCTCCTACCCGGACTGCTTCGTACATCAAATTCGCAAGAGTGGAGTCCCCGGTTTTCTTTTCGACACATGCTTTAAAAGCGAGGTCTGCCTGCATTCTATCCTCTTCGGTCCCGCCCTGCCAGTATGCAATATCATGCTTAAGGCAGCACTCTTTCCATAGTTCCGGGTTATCAAAAGTCCCGTTAATGAAAAGACTGCATCCATCGCTGGTGAAATCAGACAACCCTTGTTCCTCTTGCGGGGAACATCCCAGTAAGAAAAACACCCCGGAAAGCAGTTGAATTACATTATTCAAACAAAGGGAAAATTTTTTAGTCCTTCTTCAGGCTTTCGAACCAAGCAGATTGGAGAAACTTGAATCACTGGGCAGTTGAAACGCGCGTAAACCAAAAATAGGAAGGGAGGCAAGAAGATGGTCAAAAATATCAGATTGGATTGCTTCGAAATGAACCCATCTGACATCGTTTACAAAAACATAAATCTCAATCGGTAACCCCTTGTCCGTGGGGGCAAGCTGACGGACAAGAAAAGTCATACCCTCTTTATGAATTGCGGGATTAGCCCGCAAGTATTCCAGACAGTAAGCCCGGAAGGTTCCCGCATTGGTAAGATTCCGGCCGTTTAAAAGGGGTGCCACCAAGCCCTGCTTCTCGACCTCCAGTCCTTTTTCACCGATATCTGATTTTTTATCTTTAAAGTAACCCTGCAAGAGTTCTATTTTTTCCAGCTCTGCTATCTCACTTTCCTTGAGAAAGTGAAGACTGGAAAGATCGAGATGTATTGATCGTTTGATACGGCGCCCACCCGACTCGCTCATGCCCCTCCAATTCTTGAATGCGTCACTGACCAGGGCATGAGCGGGTATAGTGCTCACGGTCTTATCCCAGTTTTGCACCTTGACGGTGGTGAGGGAAACATCAATTACATCTCCGTCCGCTCCGTACTTGGGCATCTCGATCCAGTCCCCCTTCCGCACCATATTATTGGTGGTCAACTGAACACCGGCAACCAGACCAAGAATCACGTCTTTAAAAACGAGCAAGAGAACCGCAGTCAGGGCTCCCAGACCGGAAAAGAAATAAACCGGGGATTTATCCAGCAATATGGAAAGGATGAAAATAATTCCTGTTCCATTGATTAAAATCTTAATTGCCTGGCAAATTCCCTTGAGCGGGAGTTTGGAGGAAATTTTTGTGTTCTCCGATAGTTTATAAAGGGCGTTGATTAACGAATCAATGACTGAAAGGGCAATAACAACCAGGTAAAGATTAACCACAATTCCAACCAGGTCATTGAGGAACGGGTAATTTCCCAGCATCAGTCCGGATAGAGAACTAATTACGAATGCCGGTGCCAAATGAGATAACCGATGAAAAAATTTCTCCCCAATCAAATGTTCACCCAGGGAAGTTTTTGATTTCTTAATTAAGGATCGCACCAATCCAAGGACAAACTGCTTGACGAAAAAATTGGAAACCCAACCAAGACCGATGATGATCAAAAATGAGATAAGTGCGTATAAATATCCGGCATTAATTTCACTAAAGCCAGTATTCTGGGATAGAATGTTTATAAATTGAACCTCTATTTTATTTGTCAGCTCCATAGTTCTAGAAAATCAGATGACAGGGAGGATACAATCATAATCCAAATATTGGAAAACTGACTTTCTTCCCTCAATGTGAATTCTGGTGCAGTCGCTCAAACACAATTTTAAAAGTTTGATCCATTTGTCGTTGTTTATAGACCGAAAACTCTTCTAATCAGATCAATGCATTATAATATTTTTCCCCCGATCCTTTTCTTCGATATTGTTTTCACTTTTCCGCGGGAAATGGCTAAGTTACGGTGACAGACCCGAAGCACGGGCATGCAAGCAATACCCACCATTGGGTGTGATGGAACTGAATTACGCTATCCCTGGATTCCCATGGCGTTTGCGCAGTCCGTCCTCGATACTTTCCGTATGCCATGAACTGAAGTGACGGAGCACAATCACCTTTTTTATTACCAACAATGAATGAATTCACATTCCAGCTTGAAAGTACCTACACCGAACTACCCGGTATACTTTTTTCAAAAACTGCTCCCACTCCAGTCCGTCAGCCCGGTATCGTTGTGTTTAACGACAAACTCGCCGATGAGATTGGACTCAACCTCTCCGGCATGCGGAAGGAAGAGAGAACCGAATTTCTCTCCGGGAATCTGGTTCCAGAAGGAACTGTCCCGTTTGCTCAAGCTTATGCCGGACATCAATTCGGGAATTTCACCGTGCTTGGTGACGGCCGGGCAATCGTTTTAGGGGAACACCTGACACCGTCCGGTCAACGACTTGACCTGCAATTAAAAGGGTCGGGAAGTACGCCATACTCCCGCCGGGGGGACGGGCGGGCTGCTCTTGGTCCGATGCTGCGAGAATATATCATTAGTGAAGCCATGCACGCTCTGCGAATCCCCACCACAAGGAGTTTGGCAGTCGTAACCACCGGAGAAAAAGTATACCGGGAAACCGAGTTGCCCGGCGCAATCCTTACCCGGATTGCCGGTTCACATATTCGAGTGGGAACATTTGAATTTACATCCCTTCAAGCGGATAAGAAGGTTACTCAGGCCCTGCTCGATTACCTGATTGACCGGCATTTCCCGGAGATTAAGGAAAAAGAAAATCAACCCTTCGCTTTGCTCGAAGCAGTTATCCATCAACAGGCAGAATTAATTACCCATTGGATGAGAGTCGGTTTTATCCACGGAGTCATGAATACCGATAATATGGCCCTCTCCGGAGAAACCATCGATTACGGACCCTGTGCCTTTATGGATACCTTTGCCCCCGACACCGTCTTCAGTTCGATCGATCATAAGGGACGCTATGCCTATGCCAACCAGCCCTATATCGCTCAATGGAATCTGGCCCGTCTGGCAGAGAGTTTATTGCCTTTGATGAATGGAAAAAAAGAAAAAATAATCGGAGCGGCCGAGGATTTATTGAATTCGTTCGAACAGATTTATAAAAGTAAATGGCTATCCATGATGGGTTCCAAGCTAGGATTTGCTGAGACGGGCAAGGAGGATGAGAAACTAATCACCGACCTGCTTGACTGGATGCATAAGAATTCAGCCGACTTCACCAACACCTTCCTGAACTTATGCAAAGAAGAAATTCCCAATGAAGCGCTTTATGCTTCCGAAAGCTTTCAAAGTTGGCATGTCCGCTGGCAAAATCGTCTTGGAGAAGAGGAACAAGGCTTGGAAGCATCGTTTGCACTGATGAGATCAGTCAACCCCTCCGTCATCCCCCGCAATCATAAAGTCGAGGAAGCCCTGAAATCTGCTGAGGAAGGCGATTTCTCCCGTTTTCATGACCTTCTGGGTGCGGTCGAGAAACCATACGAAGATGGAGAACATCTGCTGAACTACCAGGCACCCCCCCAACCCTCCGAACAAGTGCTGGAAACCTTTTGCGGAACCTGATCGAAAATCCCAAAGCTTGACCGAAACCATACGGGCAATTAATTAAACATTATGTTTATTGGAATTGCCGGAATTATTGGGGCGGGGAAGTCAACTCTTTCCCGAAAGCTTGCCAATCACTTTGAATACGACGCATACAATGAGCCCGTGGATGACAACCCATATCTCGATGACTTCTATGCAGATATGAATCGATGGGGGGCGATCATGCAAATCCATCTACTCTTTCGGAGGTTTGAACAACACCAGCAAATTGTCTGGAATCAGGGAAAAGGTGCGGTGCAGGACAGGACCATTTATGAAGACACTATTTTCGCCCGCATGCTTCATGAAGCCGGTCTGATCGACAAACGAGACTACGAAACCTATATTGGTCACTTCAAAGTGATGAAACGCTTTCTGGTCTATCCTGATGTCCTGATCTATCTTCGTGTAAGCCCGGAGATTTCCATGGAACGGATCAAGGAACGCGGTCGTGATGCCGAGGGTGGAATCACGATCGAATATATGGAAAAACTACACCAAGGATACGAAAGTTTTATCAAGGAGATGGATCACTACACCCGCGTACTCACCCTTGACTGGAATGAATACCAAGATACCGAAAAAGTGGCCCATCTGGTGACGCAAAAAGCGGATGAGAAGCGCGAGTTTCTGCGCGATTTAAAATAATTTACAGGATGTAGCTGTTTTTTAAGTTCCGGCCCGCGGTCCCTGAACCAAGACTTTTACTTTTATCCAGTGGGCACTTGACCAATAAATCTGTCTATGTAAGTTCGATATTATGAAATTTTTCATCTTATTTTTTACTCTTTCGTCACTATTATTAAGTGCCACTAAAAAACCCAACATCCTGTTTATTTTTACGGATGATCATGCCTACCAGGCAGTGGGTGCCTATAATTCATGGCTCAAGGAACACTGCCCTACCCCGAGTATCGATTCCCTCGCCCGGGACGGTATGCTTTTCGAACAGTGCTATGTTACGAACTCAATTTGTGGACCGATGCGGGCCGCCATTCAGACCGGGAAATATTCTCATGCAAATGGATTTCTCGTGAATGGAAATAAGTTCGACGGTACTCAGCAAACTTTCCCAAAACTTCTTCGTAAAGCCGGTTACACAACCGCAGTGGTAGGAAAATGGCACCTGGGAACCCATATGTCGCCACAGGGGTATGATTATTCTGAAGTACTCATCGGGCAGGGTCCTTACTACAATCCACCCATGCGCGTGGATAAAGACGGGGACGGTAAACATGATGAGGTAATCAAACATGTTGGCTACACGACGGATATTATAACCGACCTTGCCCTCGAATGGATGAAAAGTAAACGGGACAAAGACAAACCCTTCATGCTGATGTACCAGCACAAGGCACCGCACCGAAATTGGCAACCCGGCCCCAAGTACCTCAATAAGTATGATGATGTAACCCTGCCCGAACCCAATACTCTCTTTGACGATTATAAGGGTCGTACTCTTGCGGCGTACCAGCAGGATATGACGATCGCTGAGACCATGAACCGTGGAGACCTAAAACTGGATGCTCCCGGAAACCTTACCCCCGAACAAAGAAAAGTTTGGGATGCCGCTTACAACCCCAAGAACGAGGCTCTGAAAAAAGCCAACTTGCAGGGAAAAGATTTGGTCCGTTGGAAATACCAAAGATATGTAAAAGATTATCTCCGCTGTATCGCCTCGGTCGATGATGGAGTGGGACGCATGCTTGGCTACCTCAAGGAAGCCGGAATCGAAAAAGACACCATTGTAATTTACTGTTCCGACCAAGGCTTCTATCTCGGGGAGCATGGATGGTTCGATAAGCGCTGGATGTATGAGGAGTCCTTACGCACCCCCATGCTGGTACGCTGGCCCGGAGTGATTAAGCCGGGCAGCCGGAACAGGCGACATTGTTTCTCCGATCGATTTCGCCAGTACCTTTTGCGAAGTGGCAGGAATCGATTCACCCGGCGATCTGCACGGACGCTCGGTGGTCCCGTTGCTTAAAGGAAGGGCGCCCAAAGACTGGCGTAAAAGTTTTTATTATCATTACTACGAGTATCCCGGATACCACTGGGTTCGCAGACACTACGGGGTTGCGGACGGACGCTATAAATTGATTCGGTTTTATGAGGATGATGTCGATCAATGGGAACTCTTCGATCTCAAGAATGACCCGAACGAAATCACCAGCGTATATGGACATGCTGAATATGCAGTCGTGCAGAACCGGCTTTCCCGGCAGCTTGCCCTGCACCGGCAAAACCTTCAGGTTCCCGAGGCAGACCCTCCCCAATCCGTGGTCAAACGATTGCCTCCACGAACCCGAAAACCCACCACGCCACAATGAAACTCTTTATAGTCCCGGTATTTGCCAGTCTCCTTACCCTTTCAACCTTCGCGAAAGATCAGGTTCTTTTTTCTGGATTAGATCTGAATGCCTTTGATCTAAGACCTGGATCATGGGAAATTGAAAAAGATGGATCCGTGGTTTGCCGGATGGAGAAAATAAAGGATAAAAAAGGAGTTGAACGACTTAAGGGCATGGGATTCCTATGGACCCAAAAGAAATTCAGCGATTTTTCTCTTCGTCTTGATTACAAATTATCCGAAGGTGCAAACTCGGGAATTTTTTATCGAAGTAATCCAGAAGACCCGGTTCAGGAAGGTTTTGAAATCCAGTTGATGGATAACGAAGGGTTTCAAAAAAAAGCGAAGAAGATACTTCCCCCACGAAAGTTAAATGCATCTTTTTATGATGGTGTCGCCCCCAAGGGAGAATTCTCCAATCCAATCGGGCAATGGAATCAGGCTGAGCTTATTTGCAAAGGTCCTCGGGTTTCCTTCTCCTTAAACAGCCAACTTGCATTCTCGATCAATTTAGACGACTGGAAGAAAGCCGGTCAAAACCCCGATGGCACGACCAATAAATTTAAAACTGCCCTCAAGGACCTGCCACGAACCGGTCATATTGGATTCCAAAACCATGGACAAGTTGTCTGGTTTAAAAATATAAAAATCAAAAAACTGTAAATGCACAGAGGGATCATAACCTCAACTCTTTTTCTTGCTTTAGCATCATTAAATGCAATTGAGAAATGGCCACGCTTTCGCGGCAATAACGGAGACGGATATGCGGATTCTAACCTTCCTGCATCATGGAAAGAACATAATTTCAGCTGGAAATTCCCTCTGGAGGAAGACGGGCATGGGTCGCCATCGGTTTGGAATAATAAAGTATTCCTTAACGCTTCCACAGATAAAGGAAGAACCCGAAAAATAATTTGTGTAAATGCAGCCACTGGCAAGGAAGAATGGATCCAATCCTACCCCTCCCAAACTCATAAGACACATCGATTTAACAGCTTTGCGTCAAGTACCCCGGCTTTAGATGCATCCCATGTTTATTCCGTGTGGGGACATGCCACACAGCTTATGGTTACCGCACACAACCATGACGGAAAATTAATTTGGGAAAAAGATCTAGGAGGAGTGAAAGGCGGACACGGTTTTGCGGTGTCCCCCATTGTTTTTGAGGATTTATTAATTGTTCCTAACGATCAGGAAAAAGGGGGGGGTGCTCACTACGCACTTCATTGTAAAAACGGAAAAATTAAATGGACAGTACCTCGAGAAAGTAAAAGGCTAACCTACTCCACTCCTTGCGTTTTTACTTCACCCAAAGGTGAAAACGAACTCATTTTCACCAATTGGTGGTTAGGGTTTACAAGCTTGGAACCCCAAACAGGAAAACAACTTTGGGAACTTTCAGTATTCGGGCGCCCTCATTCTGAACGGGCTATTTCCTCGCCGATTGTTGCAGGTGATTTGGTACTGGGAGTATGCGGATTTACCACCTTGGATAAACACCTCGTTGCGATTCGACCTGCATCCGCTTCTAAGACTGGAAAAGCCGAGGAGGTTTGGAGACTTGAAAATACTATGCCTCACATTCCTTCTCCTTTGCTATCGAATAACAGACTATATTTGTGGGCCGACAGCGGTGTAATCACCTGTGTTCGCCCCCAAGATGGCAAACTGGTATGGAAGGCCCGAGTGGAGGGCGTCCGAGATACTTTCTTCGGGTCACCCGTTCGGGCAGGTAATAAGATATTCTGTGTTTCAGCTCATGGACAGGTTGTTTCAATTGCGGATAGTGATGAATTTATACAATTAGGAATAACCGAACTTGATCAAGTCTGCCGGTCAACACCTGCACTTGCAAACGGAGATTTATACCTTCGGACAGCAGAAGATCTGATCTGTATTAAAGGCAAATAAATTTTCTTTATTAAGTTGCTTTGGTTGTTTCAATCAAAATTAAATGGCTATCTTAATTCTTTAATATATGCAATTATCCGGTTTTGTTATTGAAATTATAATTTTGGATAACTTAACTTGATTATGATGATTATTCTAAGAGATGACATGCAAGGCAAAGTAACCGGATGCATGTTAATTGTTACCCCGATAGCATGGATTGTAACAAGTCTTGTGAACCCGGAAAGTTTGATGGTTGGGGGTATCTTTTTTTCACTATGCTTTCTAGTCTTTTTATTCAAATACTCTTCTGCAACTTCAGGAGATAATGATTTAAAGATTTCATCTGATTCAATCAGATTTTCCACAGGTGGTAAGCCGATTAGAATACAATGGCAAGAGTTAGAAGATTATGGGACATGGAGAAAAACTTCCAACATCACGGCAAATCAAGGTGGAGATATGAAAAAAATAACCGATTATATCGCCCTTAAAAGAAAAAAAGCTGATGGTACAACAGAAACTTTCAATAAAGATTTATCAAGTTGGGGAGGTTCGAAAGTGATGGGACATGTTGCGTTTTACACGGCCGAAAGGGTGGTCAAACTAATTAAAAAATTAAGTTATGCACAATCTGAAAAGGAGCGTGTGGAAATAATCAAAAATGCTAAAGGGATTTCAAACTCTGAGTTTAAGTTTAAACAAGGAAAAATACCCTTCAGGCACAGGGAGGCACTCACTTGTACAAAATGCGGGGTTATCTCTTCCTACGATAACCGTATTTCAAAAGATGAATTTAAATGTCCTTCATGCGGGGAAAACCCAAGGAGCAAAAAAGAGAGAGAGAAATGAATGAAGCATCACTTCCAACTTGTGAGGCGGGCAGGAAACTTTTGTGAAAAGATTCAGTCGTTCTGAAAATCAGCCATAATTCTCAGAATTGCACCGGTTGGAATTTTGCTAAGGTAACTCATTTTTGTGCGCTTAAAATAGAAGCTCTTTTGCTTTTTATTCGATTCCACCCAAAAGCACTGCCAACGTTCACGACCGAGTTCATTTAAATTTTTCTCCACCTCCATGGCTTCTTCTGTCCCGAAAGTTACCACCTTATACTCCCAATCGCCGATATTTTCGATATCTTTAAGCATCCACTCCTTTGACTTGCCAGTTAATTTTTTCCCGTCACCCACGGTTTCCGCGTACTTTTCCTTGGCTCCTTTTAAACCCTTTTCGTATACCTCCTTTATTTTTTCCGTATAAGATTTCTCCTCTGTTTTGGGCTCATCCAACCCCGAAGATAAAACAGTTGATGATAAAAAAATAATCGGAATCGCAAGTTTATAAAAAGTTTTCATTGAATAAACCTATTATTTTGTTGAGTCGGTGGTCAAGCGATTGTCGATTTATAGTATAGCGCTCTTTTCAATAAATGTAGAGTTAACAGTTCCATACTCTTTCATTTAGAATGATCATCTTTCACCTAATTATGCTTTGCTACCTAGAAAAATCCAAAATTGGTCGAGTTTGCGAACTTTTCAATACAAGAGTAATGAGGATTGCAGAAGATTATTGTTCTGCCTGAGCATATATTTACTAATTTTTAAGCTTTCCTCATTGATCCTCTTTTGTTTGCCCGCCAAACAGGCTTACTAGAATCACAAAAAAACAAAGGGTAAGATTAAAAAGCGGAATCTGCAAAGGAGAAGGTAAGGAATAAATAATTGCCGTTCCCGGAATCCAAACCATCCAAGTGGAAACTGTAAAAATTAAGATTAAGTCAAAAATCTCGGAACCGCTCTTTTCCACCCTCAATCGTTTTACGGAAAAGCCAACATCCATCCAGGCATAAAAAAGTGCTGTGACTGGGGTTGCCCAAAAAACACAATAGATAAATTGATCCACCAAAACCTTACAGACTATGGTATGCCAATCCACACCGGTCCCAAAAATCATTGCCTGTAATCGATAAAATGCGTCCACATCAATGCCACGAAAAGCCCAGTAAATAACAAAAATAAAACCGTAAAGCAGTGGTCTCCCTCTCCCCCCTCGTCCCGTCAGTTTCATGAATACGAAGGGAAGCAATCCACCAAACAAGGCAGTCGAAAATGCAGAATACGCATAACCATAATCCTGTTTCCAGGCAATGATCCGTACAAATAAAGGTCTTACAGATTCCACCAGATAGTAGGTTCCGACTAAGCCAAGCCCCAGGATCCATAGGATTAAACCAGGTACAAAGTTTTGCTTCAACCCTTGCCAAATTCTTGCCGGTAAATGCCTATTCGAGACCCACTTGAAAATATCACGCATTATTTTTAATACAAAAAAAAGGACAGACTATCGATTCTTTAAGTGTTATTTGATTAAGCATATTATATGAAATCTAACCCTTGAAGGATAAAATCGCCGAATTGAAAAGTGCGTTGGAAACGTGACGAGTGTAGGTGGGGCTTCCGATGATGCACAAAAGGAAATGTAAAATAACGAGTTTCCATAATTTTTTTGGTAACAAATGCTATCCTTGATTCATTATTTATATTAAAGGTGTTACAAAAAGTTTTACTGGGGTAAGGGAATCTAAGTAAACGAGGCACGGTTACTTGAATGAAATCCTCTAAAACTCGTACCTTTTTATTTTGTTTGATCATTCTTTCCGTTCTTGCACTAAAGATAGTGATTAATTTTAATAATAATTCACATACAAATCCTTCCTGCCCATGAATATTTATGTACATAAAGACGGGACTCAATACGGTCCCTACACCATCGAACAAGTTCAACAATACATCCAACAAGGTGCATTCACATTACAGGATCAGGCGTGTCACGACGGGCAGAACTGGGTTCTCCTCTCCCAAGTACCCGGTCTGAGCCAACCTGCCTCCGTACAGCCTGTTAGCCAGCAACCACAGGCTCAGGTTGCACCCAACGCAGGTAATGCCCAAAGCAAATTCAATCAGGCTACTAGCCAGGCTCAGCCTACACCAGGAAAAGGCAGTAATAAAAAACTCATAATATGGGGTTCGGTTGGAGCGGTTGCTCTGATTTTAATGATTGGCAGTGTTATCTTTCTTTTTTCAGGCGATGATGAAGAAAGTGGTGATCAGATTGTAAATAATGAAACTGAATCGGAGCAGGCTGAAAAAAGCTCTTCGCAAGCATCAGATGAGCCCCAAAAAGAACCAAAGAATTCTGGGTCATCAAATAATAATATTCCTCTAGTAGAAAGAATTCCCTCCGATGCCGGAGCTGTTATTTTGATCCGAGTTAATGATCTCCTGCAAAAAGGTCGTGACGATATCGCTGCACTCTTGCCCCCGGGCTTACCTCCCATGGTTGCCAAGGCACTTGAAAACCCATCCTCTTTGGGAATCGATATCTCCGAACCTTTTCAAATTCATCTTATCCCTAACGAAAATACAAGCTTAGCACCAACCGGAGGTCTTGCGGGGAAGTTGTCAGACAAGGAAAAGTTCATGAATACGATCGAATTGCTTGCTGGTCTTGATAAACCAACTGAAAAAGATGGATATCATCTCTACCAAGCACTTGGTGGACCCGACGGTGCAGAACCACAAGTCGCTGTTGGGTCTGACTTCTTTTATGCAGGTGGTGCGGATGGACCCAAAGACCGAGAACCATCGATCGAAGAATTCATGACCGCAGATGGTTCAGATGCATTGATCAAAAACCAAGATACTTTTTCCTCTTTTTCAAAAGAGAAAAATGACATGGGAGTCTGGTTTGGCGGAGATTCTATCCTCGATAATTTGGGAGCCAACCTTGACGATGTTAACCTGGATACTCTTAAAGGGGGAAGTGGAACGCTTACCCTGAATTTCGAGGATGGTGAAATGGTCGGAGAGGTTAAAATAGATACTCCCAGTAATGACATGGTTTATGGAAAAGGTGGATTTTCTGATGGAATTTTAAAATTCTCACCCGCGGATGCCATACTGGCATTGGGTTTTGCTTTTGATATTTCAAACTTCGTTGAATTTGCAGAGAAGGAAATCCTTCCCGAATTTGGAGATGACATTAAGCTAAATGAACCAATGCCTGAATTGGGTGACTTATCCATTAAAGATGTAATTAGCTCATTTACCGGGGAATTCATGGTATCCTTAACCGATGTTAAAATGCCAGACCCTACAAGTATGGGTGGTTTCCCAGGAGGCCCTGATGTTGCTGAAGATAATCCGTTTGGAGATGATGCTTCACCTGCCGAAGACAATCCCTTTGGAGATGATGACATGGAAGATTCGCCCTTCCCAGTCCCGGGTGCTCCTGGAGGTTTCCCCGGTGGTGCTCCTCCAGGCGGAATGGATCCGGGAGCCATGATGATGGCCGCCATGCCCAAACCAGAGTTTATTGTCGCGGCATCTATTGATACTGAAAGATGGCTAAAGTTCAAATCCGCACCTCCAGTAGCCATGGGTATGGGCTTCGCTATGATGCAGGGCTATTCAATAACTGAAAAAGATGATTTTCTCCTTATTGCCAGTAAGGATCATCTCGAAGCCACTCAGTCTGGCTCGGTAAAGAATCCGGTTAGTGGTTCAGGAAAAGAGATTTTTGAAAAGAATGATTTTGTTCTCAAAATTAATATCGCTCCCATTTTGAAGATGGATTTACCCATACCTCCAGGTGGTCCGATGGAAATGCTTAAAGATATTTCTCATTTAGAAATGGCATCCAATTCCGGAAAGACATCCGGGGCAGGAACCATGAAATTAGCTTTTACCGACAAAAATAGAAATTCCCTTTCTCAAATTCTAAAAATGGTAAAAGACATCCAAACCATTGTGCCAGCTGAAAAGCTGAACTTTTGAATAAATTATTTTTAAACGGTCAAAATTCGCTTTACCTCGGAATAATCAATTTTATGAGCTACAAGCGGTTGAGATCCGTCAGGTTGTGCCTGCTGCCAGGTGGCGAGCAAATCCCCATTTTGGAGGAAGATAGCAGACACATAGCGACTGCATCCGCTGGCATGAGGTGATATGAAAAGGGGGAAATCCTTTGATATTGAATTAATTTTAGGGAATTCACTGTCCCACCCCCAGGCTAAGCCTCCAAGTTCTTCACAGGAATATCCCCGTGGTCGCCTGGATGCCTGCGGATTTTGTTCCAAAGGGCGAAGGCACTCGGCACCATCGTAAAAGTACAGGGATAGATCAGGGAGACCTGCAAAAGAACCAATCTTTGGCACGGATAATCTTTCGGTTAGTCGTGAGCAGGCCACATCCCAACAGTTCCCCCGGGAGAGAACAGAATCAGAAATAGTTCCAAAGGAGGTTTCCCCTTTTTTTCGCCTTACCAGACCCGTGTTCGAACTCGACCATGAAAATGGATGATTACAGTAAAGGAGTTCAGTATGTCCATCCTGAGAGTAAAAAACAACCGGATCCTTGGCGTGAAGAGTGTCAGAATCAGTCGAAGAGGCAACCGTACGGATTGAAGCCAACTCAATTGACTCAGCATTCTGTCCTGTCAGCAGATCAATACTCCATACTCCGGTTCCCGGTTTCTGGAAATTAATTAACGACTTTGGATAAGCGACCTGCTTTTCGGTGGAAATGAACAGTTCAAATTGTTTCGTGTCTGGTGTCTGAATGAGGCAACCACCCTCAATCGACACAATATTGGAAGAGTGAGCTAAATCCTTTTTGGAAAAAGAAAGTATTTTATCGAGATTTTCCACCTTCTCGTTTCCGGCAAATACCGCAAACTCCAGTCCCCTTTCTCCGGCACCGGTCCCCGTGGTTGAATCGCCGGCATTCCGGTATCTTCCACAAAGAACGATCCGACCTCCGCTTTCCTGAATAATATTACCCCCGCCAAACCAGTAGCCGGCTTTTTCTTGCTTGGCAGGAACCACAACCCGAGCTGAATGCTGAGAAATCAGGCGCAGTCCGAGTTCTCGCAACTGTTCAATCTGCCCCGGCGGTAAATTCATCTTAACATCCCTGCGGCCAGGGTTTCGTTTGTAAAAGGATCAACCAGGATAAAGCTTCCTGTATTTCGGTTTCTACGATAGGTGTCATGAAACACAGGCTGAGAGATCCGTAGTGAAACACGGCCAATATCGTTCATTTCAAAACCGTCCACATCTTCCATCTTCCTGAGTGAATTAACATCCACTTTATAGCGGATGTCAGAAACGATTGCCTGAGCCTCCTTGGTGGTATGACGAAAAATAAGCTTTCCACCCTTCACCATTTTTTTTGTGGCCGAGAACCAACAAATAAAAGCATCAAGGTCCTGAGATATTTTCGGACGGTTATTCGGTTTAACAATCATGTCTCCCCGACTGACATCAATTTCATCCTCCAGCAATATTGTGACTGACTGGGGATGATAGGCAGAGTCCAATTCCTCCTCACCTTTCAGGATTTTAGAAATTTTGGTGGAGAAACCGGACGGTAAAACGGTGACTTCATCCCCGGTTTTGAATACTCCTCCGGCCACGCGACCGGAAAACCCCCTGAAGTCGTGATGCACATCCGAATGGGGGCGGATAACCCATTGAACGGGAAAACGTGAGTCCACATGATTGCTGTCCGATCCGACATACACATTTTCAAGATGATACAGGAGCGGAGGCCCTTTGTACCACTTCATGTTCTCGGACCGATCAACAATATTGTCCCCTTTCAGGGCACTAATAGGAACAAAAGTCAAGTCGGTCACATTTTCCAGACGGGATGCAAAATCGGTGTACTGGCGAAGCACTTTTTCATATGCTTCCTCCTGATAATCGACAAGATCCATTTTGTTGATGCACACCGCCACATGCTTAATTCCAAGCAGGTCGGCAATAAATGTGTGCCTGCGCGTCTGTTCCACGACCCCGTTCCGTGCATCAACCAGGATTAACGCAAGGTTGGCTGTCGATGCCCCGGTGACCATGTTTCTCGTGTATTGAATGTGCCCCGGAGTATCGGCAATAATAAATTTTCGTTTAGGGGTGGCGAAGTACCGGTAGGCAACATCAATCGTAATGCCCTGTTCACGCTCAGCCCGAAGTCCGTCGGTAAGCAGGGCCAGGTTGACATGCTCATCACCCCGCTGCTTACTGCTTTTTTCAATTGCCTCTAATTGGTCTTCGAAAATTGCCTTGGTATCATGAAAAAGTCGGCCAATTAAGGTACTCTTTCCGTCGTCCACGCTTCCAGCGGTGGTGAACCGTAAAAGGTCCATGTCTAAATAGCTGTTCTGGTTTGTCATTTGAATAAAATATTTTAGAAGTATCCCTGTTTCTTCCGATCCTCCATTGCCGCTTCCGACCTTCGGTCATCTGCCCGGGAACCACGCTCAGTTACTCGGGACGCGGCCACTTCCGCAATTACTTCATCGAGATTGGATGCAGATGAAAGCACCGCTCCGGTACAGGTGGCATCCCCAATAGTTCTGAAACGAACCGTTTCCTTAACGGGACTTTCATTCTCTCTTGGGGAAACAAATTCAGAAACTGCGAGTAAACTTCCATTACGGTTAATAACTTCGCGGTTGTGGCTGAAATAAAGACTGGGCAGTTCAATATTCTCAATTTTTGCATACTGCCACACATCCATTTCTGTCCAGTTACTCAGTGGGAAAATACGAAAATTTTCACCGGGAGCTTTTCGCCCGTTAAAAAGATTCCATAGCTCGGGTCGTTGATTTTTGGGATCCCACTGACCAAAGGCATCCCGGTGGGAAAAAAAACGCTCCTTGGCTCTTGCCTTTTCCTCGTCCCTTCTCCCGCCTCCCAGGCAGGCATCAAGCGACTCCTTTTCTATTGTTTCCAGCAAAGTGACGGATTGAAGTGCGTTTCTGCTCGCATTCGGCCCCGTTTCTTCGACGGCGGTTCCTCGCTCGATTGAATCCTGTACTAATCCGACGATTAGATGTACGCCTTGCTGACTGACAAATTCATCACGAAACTTCAGGGTTTCCGGGAAATTGTGACCCGTGTCAACATGAACAAATGGGAAAGGGATTTTTGCGGGAGTAAATGCTTTTGCGGCAAGATGAGCCATCACGATTGAATCCTTACCGCCAGAGAATAGAAGACCCGGTCGGTCAAACTGGGCAGCAGTCTCGCGAAGAATGAAGATTGCCTCTGATTCCAACTGTTCGAGGTGAGTTAAGTTATAGTTTTGCATTCGAGTTAAATTTGAACATCTTTAATAATTTGATTGAAGAGTGTTTGGGAGGATTTACTGCTCGTTTCATTGGCAGTGTCTATGCTAATCCAAGGGTCCAATGGAGCTTCAAAAGTAGAGGATTTGCCCGTAAAATCCTTAATTTGATTTTTTTCAGCTTTGGCGTAAAGCCCTTTCACATCTCTCTTGTGGCAGGTTTCAAAATCTGCCTGGACGTAGATTTCGCGAAATGAGTCACTGCCAATAATTTTACTGGCTAATTCCCTGAATTCTTTTTTGGGAGAGATGAATGAAACGATAACAACCAGTCCATTCGATACCAGGATTTTCGCAACTTCGCTTACCCGTCTAATATTTTCCATACGGTCTGCATCACTGAATCCCAAATCCTGATTGAGTCCGTCCCTTAAGTTATCCCCATCCAAAACCACCGAGAAAATTCCTGCATTATGGAGATCTTTCTCCAGTTGAATGGCCAGTGTGCTCTTGCCCGACCCTGAAAGACCACAAAACCAGTACGCACGGCTCTTTTGTGAAAGCATGAGTTCTTTGTCTGAGCGAACGAGAAGGCGATCGTTAATCGGAAAAATATCTTTAGCGGGCATGAGAGGAAGAATATACACTAAATGAAAAAAATAGAAAAGCGAGATCATGTCATACACGATCCCGCCAAAAAGTGCTAACGGTTTTAACCGCCCGCCGTTTAATAAAACTATTTACTCGGTGCAGCTCCAGCGAGATTGACGGATATTTCAATCTCGTTGGCTACTTTTTCAAGGTTTTGTCCTTTTTGAATATTAAAATCATCACGCTTGACCGAGAATTTTGAACGCAGCACAAGAAGATCGCCCGGCACGCGATTTCTTTTAATGAGCATATCCTTCAGGAATGTGAGCTTTACCGGTACATTTATCTGAACAGTCACATTACGAATCGTCATTTTACCCTTGGCATCTGCGTGGTAGTCATTCTTTACCTTTTTAACGTTCTGGAGTTGTGAAAGATGAAACTTAATTTGGCTAAACTTCTCAACTTCAAGCCAGTCATCTCCGTGCATGTGCTCTTTAAGCACCGGGTTTCCCACATGCAGGCTTTTGGCATCCAGGAAGATCGTCCCCTTGGTGGACTCGGGATTCCCGGGGTCAAACTCCACACTTCCGGAAACACCGTCACCTGACCCATTAATGGACTCAAGTGGAGCATCCATTTGAAAAATAATATTGTTCACACCCTTGGGGTCTTTGAAATCAAAAGCAATGGGTTTTGCTGAAATCGCCAAGAGTGGAAGGAGGGAAAAATATAAAATGTAATTTGTCATGAAAAATTTAAAATACTTAGAATTAAAAGAAACAAGAATATTATATCATTTCAATGAAAAGAAAAATAAATGATATGTAAAAATAAGTATTTATTGTTCTTTGGAGTGGATGGAGAAATTGGAAATCAATTTGATGGATGATACATGTTCAGGCACGTGGATGTGCAAGACCGTGGACTTCTTTCAGGCGGGCGGCGGAGACATGCGTGTAAATTTGAGTGGTCGACAGGCTTGAATGCCCCAGCAGTTCCTGGACTGCCCGCAGGTCCGCACCGCGGTTAAGCAGATGGGTGGCGAATGAATGTCTAATTTTATGAGGTGTTAGATTCGAAGGTAACTTGGCAGCGCCGAGATATTTTTTCAGCAAAATCTGCACCGATCGGGTCGAGAGGCGATTGCCGTATTGATTAATAATGACGGGGGAGGAGTTCGAGTATTCCTTTGCATACAGTTCCCGAAATCGAAAGAGGGTTTTAAGCGCTTTTTGCCCAATGGGTGAAATCCTTTCCTTCCCCCCCTTCCCGGTGATTTTTACCGATGCATTGATAAAATTAATATCTCCATAATTTATTCCGATTAATTCACTAACCCGTAAGCCCGCAGCGTAAAGAAGTTCCATCACCAGCAGATCACGCAGTTCATGAAAATTTGGATTCGCTTGTTCCTCACTCTTCAGAATCGGCTGGTCAAGTAATTTGAAAATCTGCTTTTCCGTCAGAATTTGAGGAAGGGGCTTATCGGGCTTCGGGAGGCTGAGATTATGAAAGGGGTTAATTGCAATCCGTTTCCGGATAAGGCAGAACTTGAAAAATGTCCTGAGCCCTGAGATATGATTCCTCAGGGTTCGGCGTGAATATTTGGATTGGGCTTCAATGACATAAGAACGGGCCTGCTCTTTGGTCACTACATTCGGTTGAATTTGTTGACCCTCCATCTTGCCCAACCAGTAGAAAAAACAAACGATTGAATGTCGGTAATTTCTTGATGTGTACGAGGATAGTCGTCTTTCCAATTCAATATAAGTTTGGAAGTCATCAAACTCCTTTAATCCAAGCCCGTCAGGTGTTCTCTCTACTTGAATCTTTGCCACGATTCGACTGCAAGTTCGTAAATTGAGAAAAATAAAATCGTAAGGAAGGTAATAACTGCGATCGAAAGATAAAAGCCAAAGCTCATATCTGATCGCCTGGGTTGCTCCGGACGGTAGGCGTCGGATGTATTATCATGCGGTTCGATGGAGACGACATTATGGGTACGCTCTTCTCTGCTTCTCAACGGTTTGCCAGGAGCCATTATATTAAATTGCGACGATTTGTACGGAAAAGCAAGTGCAAGATGCCGGATTATATGTTAACCGAAAAGGAAAGGCTCAATTTTTGAGCGGCAACCCTCGTAGTCGTCTTCGAGTAAATAATGGCCTGAATTTTCGAATTCATGAGCAATAAGATGGGGCATAAACTGACGCCATTCCTTCAGGAATCCACCATGAAAACAAAAATCCCTCATTCCCCAACAGGCAAGAACAGGTGTATCTTTGTAGTGACCGAGCGAATCGGCAGTCTCCTGTAATAAGTTGCGACTCGGATGTTTTTTTTCTTTCGGGATATCCTTAACAAATCTCCAAACGGCAACTCGATTATCCCAATTGTCGTAAGGGTAAAGAAATGCATGTTTAATTTCGGGTTTCATTGGATTTCTAACCGCCATAAATGTGGCCGGGCCAGCAAATCCGTTCAATCCGCGAACGAGCAGAGATCCGAGTACTGGGATTCTGCAAATTGAAATTCTTTTCGGTACATCGTCGGAAGGGAAAGCGGCCGTGTTCATGACCACAAGCTTATCAATTCTTTCGGGTTCATTACGGAAAGCGGATAACCCGATTGCACCACCCCAGTCGTGCAGAACCAAGCGAAATCGATCTATCCCAAGGTGGTTCACCAAGTCACGGATATTGTCGCCATGGCACCTGAGATCGTAGGCAAAATCAGGGAAGGATGGCTTGTCAGACAATCCACAGCCAATATGGTCCGGCACTATACATCTTCCATGTTCCCGAAGGGATAAGATTAATCGCCGGTAAAAGAATGACCATGTCGGATTGCCATGTAAAAATAGAGTGGGAATACCCAGATCCTTTCCCTCATCGAGGTAGTGCAGGTTATAGCCATCCTTCACTTTAAATGAATTGCCCGTAAATGGGTAATGGGTTGAAAGTGAAGGAGGGATTTTCAAGGGTTTATAGAAAGCATTAAACTTGAAAGCCCACTGCCAATACCAAGAAGAACGGCTCGTTCATTTAAGCGGCCAGGTGAATCCTCGCAGGAGTGGGTGTAAGTCAGAGGAAGGGAGACAGAGCCGCAATTACCCAATGTTTCAAATGTGGAATAATTTTTATTCAGATTAAGATTCAGCGACTCAAAAAGAGCCCGGGTGTGGGCTTTGCCGACTTGATGAGTGGCAATTAAAGAAGGTGATTCGGAGTTCCATTGACTGGCGGAAACGAATTTAGTCCATGCCCGTTTTGCCACGGATATACCGGCATGCAAAAGTTCCTCCGAGTCTGTCTGCATGACAAGCTCATCGCCGTCGGCGTCACCCTCACAAAGATGATTAAAGGAGGTGTCAGTTTCGCATGAAAATGTTCCTAATTTGGGCGAGTCTGGGGAGGTGAGGTCAGATTTCACCAAAGACCAAGCAACTGCCCCTGCACCGATAGTTAAATTTGCAAAATAAGGCTTGATGTCCTTTCGGCTAAGATCACCCTGATTTAGTATTTTAACCGTTCGGTCAACCAGTGGTTTTCCGTTTTCTCCGGCGACGATCATTGCCCGGTTGATTTGGCCTGATTCAATCATGTTTCCTGCTAAAACTACGGCATTAATAAATCCAAGACAGGCATTTGAAATATCCAAGATCTGGGTGTCTCCGCTCAACCCAAGAAGTCCGTGAACATAAGAGGCGGTCGCAGGTTCAAGCCGATCCCTGCAGACTGATGAGTGAATGAGCAAATCAATCCTGTTTTGATCCACTCCCTGCATGATTAATTTCCTGCCTGCTTCCGCTGAAGCAGCCGACGGTCGATAAGAAGAAGGCCAAAACCTCCTTTCTTTAATTCCTGTCATCAATTCGAGCCTGCCCCGGGGTAACTTTAATCGCTCATACAGAGGACTAAGGTCAGCCTCAATTTGCTCAGAAGTGAATACTTCCGTAGGCAAAGCATAGGCCATTGCTTCGATTGATACCCGGGAAAATCGTTTATTCATCCAATTTCATTGCAGACTCAACCACTTCGCTATCAAAGTAATTCAGTCCCATCCCCGCATCCACAACAATGCCCTGCCCATTGATTCCCGATGAACATGGACTTAATAGGAAAACAGCTAATTTGGAAACTTCCTGAGTGGACAATGCTTTTTTTCGGAAGGTCAGCTTTTCGGCGTATAAGTAATTCACCAGATATCCAGGGATGCCCGCCGATGCACTTGTCTTCAGCGGTCCTGCATTAACTGAATTAAATCTTACCTGACTGTGCCCTGAAAATGATTTGGCCAGATATCGTACAGTTGCTTCAAGGGAGGCTTTAATTGGTGCCATATAACCATAGTTTTCCGCCGTCACGGTGGTGGATGATATTCCAATGGTTACAACAGATGCGGACTGATCGAGGACCGGCAAGCATGCATTGGCTAACTCAACCAGCGAGAATGATGATATCTGTGTTGCCTGTAAGAAATCTTTTCGTTTGGTTTCGTAAAATGGTTTCAAACCTTCCGAATAATTCGCAAAGGCAATTGAATGCAGTATCCCGGCAAGTTTTTGTCCGTCAAGTTCCTGCTCCAAGTCAGACCCCAACTCTTCAATTTGCTTTTCATCTTCAAAGTCGCAAACAAAAATAGATTTCCCGGTAAGAAGGCTGTTGAGTTCGCTTTTCCTTTTACTGCTTCTTACTGAGTAAATGACCCGGGCACCTTCCTCCTCGAGTATTTTGGCAACCGAAAAAGCCACGCTTTTACGATTTGCCACACCGACAATAAGGAAGGTTTTTCCTTTTAAATCAAGAAAACTCATGCTTTATCCCTGGTCTTTAACCAGGGCGAGCGCAAATGAAATGGTGAGGGCGGTTTTGCCTTTATTTTTAATTTCTCCGGAAAGATTGTAAAACTGGCCCATTTGTTCCTTTATTGTGACTGAAATTTCAACTTCGTCACCGGGTAAAACCATTCTCTTAAATCGGGCGTCACGAATTCGGGACAGTACCGGAGTGACATTCTCATCTTTAAGGGATTCATTTTTAATGTGATCCGAAAGGAATATTGCCCCGGTTTGAAAAACGGATTCGCACAGCAGAACTCCCGGCATAATAGGATTACCCGGGTAATGCCCCTCAAAGAAAGAAAAGTCCGGGCGAACGGAGAGGCTGGTTTTGGCACCGGAATCAGTAATCTCCAAGATTTTATCAATAAACAGGAAAGGTGGTCTGTGTGGAATTCTCCGGTGAATATCTTCCATGGTTTATTATAAATTTAAAATGGCGAACTGTAGGGTTATGATTTGCTGCCGAGTTTCGCACGTAGGAAGCTATCGACCTTGTTCGCGGTTATTACACCATAATTGATAGTCCCTAACCAGCCCGACATAATGATCCCCACCGATCCGGCATGAAACAGGCCCGGGGCATGATCAGGAAGGGATGAGGACACATCAAGGCCTTCAAATTTAGTTCCGAATGATGCTCCTGATGCATGTTGGGTGTAGTATTCAATGGTTCGAGGAGTAGCGGCTTCAATATGATCTATTTTACCTCTTATATCAGGAATGATTTTCTCCAAGGCTAGCAGCGATTCTTCGCATAAGCGGTTTTTTTCTTTTTTATATTCATCCTCTGATAACCTGTTCCAATCCTGCCATTTTGCGTTAATTGATGCCACAATGCTGTGCATTGGCACTTTTCTATTTGGTCTTGTGTCAGGGTAATAAATCGAAAAAGTTCGGCTTGTTGTATGAAAATCAGTTAATTCCTCAGAGGAAAAAGAATCTGATTCAGAAGTAAAAATAAGATCACCCACATCAGGGATGGATTCGCCTTTTTTTATACCGATGTAAACCTGGCAGGATGTGGAGTTTAAGCGCACCTCGGAAGCCTCTTTCGCGAATGACTTGGGTAACTTGGAAAGACCGAGCAGTTTCTCAATCGTGTTTTTCAAATTTGCATTGGATAAAACAGCGCCACAATTAATCTTCTTCCCATTCACCACCACCCCGGAAACGTGATGACGTCCGTCCCTTTTTTCGGTTAGTAGCGATTCAACATTGGATTGCCTTCTTAAATCCACTCCATTTCCACGTAATTCACTGACCATTTTCTTGATCAATGAATCGGTCCCGTCCTTAAACGTATAGATACCTTTTCTCATGAAGTTGGTGAAAACAATACCATAAGCAATGGCAGGATCTTTAAGGGATGAACCGTTGGCATAGGCAATGGGCTCAAGAAGGAGTCGTTTGATGTCATCCCTGCCTGGGAAAAACTGCTCTAATAAATCACCGATTGTGGCACCATCTTTGGCAAAGTAATCCATGGTGCGCAGATGTTCGAAGAAATCTTCCACTTTACTGCGGGCAACCTGAAAAGAATCCTGGAGGATTTGAGTGAAGTCGATCCGGTCAAAGGTAGTCTTGAGATCATACTGAGGATTAACAAAGCGAATATTTTTCAACTGCACGATGGAGTCAGCAATTTCCTTTGTCCAGTAACGCCGGCAAGACTTAATCATTCCTACTGGAAACCCGTGAAGGGAAATATCAAAAATGTGCCCCCCTGCCCGCTTGAACCATGTCGCTAAACCACCAAACTGGTAATGATGTTCCAGCAAAAGGACAGAGTGCCCCTGCTTGGCCAAAACATTTGCTCCGGTGAGACCACCAAGTCCGCTACCAACGACCACTACATCGTAGTAATCTTTTATATCTCTTAGCGAACGGTTGGGCATGAGAACAATCTATTTAAGAAGTTTGATTGGGACAAGTGTTGAATGGCACAAAGTTTGCCTAAATTTAGTAATTGGCGATATTTTCGAGGAAATCCTCCACCTTTTGATCGACCGGACCACCGGGGAAAGTTAAGGAACTGAGTTCCAAGTCTTTCAGGATTGAAACTTGATGCGCCTCGTATTTTTTATTGGAAACAATCAGTTTTTGTAAGGGCATGCTAAGCAAAGGGGAAAGGTCTTCAATTTCCAGTCCGGCAATATTGAGCTCATGGATTGGGCAGTATGCTAGTGGACTGAGACTTTTAACCGGTGAGCCTGGAAGGTGAAGAATTTCGAGTGGGCAATGTGCAAGAGGACTCAAGTCCGTAACTTTTGTTGCTCTCATTTCCAGTTTCTTTAACGGCGAGGAGGATAATGGGGATAAACATTCTGTTTTGGTTCCGCTTATATTTAACTCCTCAAGGGGAGAGTCGGCAAACGGGCTCAGGTCTGAAATTTCACAGCGGAATAAGTCCAATCTTTCAAACTTTTTCTCTTTCAATGAGTGAAAACTTGAGTCCGTGATGCGTGAATTGGATAAAAAGAGGGAATGGACCGGAGCACAATTCAGGAAATTCAGTTCCGCCACATCAGTCTTGCGCAAGGATAGTTCCTCCAGTTGGTGATTCGAAAGCGATTCGAAATCTGTGGCTTGTGCTCCATCAGAGTGAAGTTTCCTCAGGGAAAACTGGTTAAGTTTAGCAAAAGATTGGATTTTGGACTGTGAAAATCGGATTCCCTGTAATTGGAAAAAGGCAAGATGCTCAATCGATGGACTACCTGAATAATCGAAATCAAACTCGATTATGGGAAGGTGGGCAATTTGAACAATAGACGGATGGTCACCGTTAAAGATTTTTACTCCCACTCCGCCAGGCAGAAGGTAAACTTCGGTCTCGAATCCTTTCATACGCAACTCTTTCACGCATGAATCCCTGATTTCATCAAAGGCCGGATGGTTCTCCCTTTCTTTTTCGCTTTTGATCTACCCTAGATGATTCAAACATCATTCACTCATATCTTATTTGATGAATAGAAGCAATCTTGTCTCTGTAGGAGGTTTTTCCATTGTAAGATTGAATAAATTCATTAGCACCTAAGGGATGCCACTATGGATGCACATCATCGGTTGGTTTATGCTCCTGATTAATACCCTATGCCTAATTAGGCTTGGTATTCTCCCGGTTATTTTCTTTGCCCGAAATTATGCTCTTTATGGTAAAATCTTTTGGGTTTCATTGTTTGTCACTATTGGATTCACTGGCAGTGAAGTGATGATTTTAAGAATGCTGATTATATTAGATGTACAATGATTGAAATTGTTTCATTAAAATTTAAAAGCTTGAAAAACGCTTACACCCAAAAATGAACGAAATCATTAATTTCTCTCTCACTCTCAAGGGTTGTCGACTAAGCGTAGATCGCTTCGTTCGTGAAGGCACTAATGATTTCTCAGATTCTCTTGATTTTAATATTCCGGAAACTTACCGGGTCGTTATGACCCGCGAAACCAAAATGACCGCGACTTCTGGATAGACCGGGATGCTTTTTCCCGGCCATATATGAATCAATTTGGGATAAGTCCGAATCTAAAATTAAATTGCCATTTAAAAGAACAATGATGCGAGAACCCACAACCGTGACCTCCTGATTATTCCAGTCTCCGGTTTGCCTCAGAAACCCCCTTCGTGCTGCCGTCAGTCCATATGCAGAGCCATGGTATTGCCTCGGGTCTAATTTGACATAACGTTTGTGCTCACTGTCAAGCACCTGAATTTCACACATTCCATCGTATGCGGCATTTCCCTTGCCGGGATAACGAATTGCGAGGCCATTGTTTCCACCAGGAGGAAGCTTGAACTCAAATTTGACGACAAAATCATCATATTCTTCTTCCGTATAAATCGTTCCTCCTTTGCCTTGAATGCATTGTATGGATTGATTGACTATTTCGTAATTTTGAACAGGCCCCTTCCAACCGTTGAAATTTACCCCGTTGAATATAGGCTCAAATTCTTCTTCTCCGCAACAATTAGGCTCCAGCTCTTTTATGAGTATGTTTTTCCATCGTATTTCTCCGCCATGCGTTTGCAATTGAATCGGACCTTTGCTTGCGAGTGGTTTGCGTTTCGAAATTTCAGTTTTTCTGTCCCAGTAATTCAATAGCGGGGCCCGATGGACGACAAGTTTTTCGTTCAACCTGACAGACACGAGGTTTCCTGTCATTGTGATGTGGAAGTGATTCCACTTGCCGAATGGTTGATCCGCATGCAGAAGCGGGTCGCGCCCCCGTACTCCTTTCGGTCCGTTATTCCATAACCCGCCCGAGCCCTTGTCGGCTCCGAGCTTCCATTTTCCTCCCGCCTCGGTGGTATCCCAAATTTGTACCTGGGGTACCCCTCTTAAGTAAATCCCGCTATCAGCACCTGCCACGGTTTTGTACTCAAGTTTTAGTTCAAAATCGCCATAGTTTTTTTCAGTCGAAAGGAATAATCCTTTTCCGTCGTTAACCAGCATTCCATCTTCCACTCTCCAGTGCCTCCTGATATCTTTTTGACTGGCCTGCCACTTCAATTTCATTTCCTTCACTGAAAGATTCATCCATTTGTTCGGGTCCTCGGTTTTTAATCCCCACCAGCCATCTAGATTTTTCCCGTTGAATAAGGGGATAAAACCATCGTGGGGAGATTCTCCGTACAGAGGCAGGTGACTTAAAAAAAGAAGAAGGATTATTTTATTCATGAGGATTTGATGATTCCTAAAGTTCAAGACAGATTACCTAATGATCAAATAAAAAACTTGGTTTATTCCTGATTTATGCAAGGAACAGATAGTCTTTTCCGTTTTGGTGACCTCTGTCTGTCAGGTATTGACTGATTTTAGAACGGATCCCCATTGATCCAATCAATATGAGGATGAAGACCTTTCCTTTCTCGGGTATTCTTTCATAATGTACAATCTCAACTCCGTCTTCGTTGTGACCAAATTTTTTCGAATCAGTTTCGTAGGCTACTTTTATATTAACTCCACATTGCTTTAGAAATTTCGCCTGTTTTTTGGCATTCTTTCCATACCCCCAGGCATGAACAGGAACTTGGGAAATTTCACGTTCCGTTATCCAGTGAGTGACATATTGGGCTTTAATTTTCTGGAAAGCGGGAAGTTTATATCGCTGGTCATTTCTTGATAATCTATTGGCATGATCATTCCAAATCAGTAAATAACGATTAATCTTTGCCATTTTTACCCCGTTGTTCAAAAACCTTAGCCACAATTCATAATCTTCGGGAAATTCACCTTTTCGGTAACATCCCAAAAATGTAAGCAGTTCTTTTCTAAACATTACCGACGGATGTGCGACAGGGCTTTCGATAAAGCGATTGTGCGAAATTTCTTCTGGTTCTTTCAGCGTATTGATCCAATTAACATAATTTTGATAACCGCGGGAATCTGCTTCCTTGTTCCCCTTGTAGGATACAAGGGAAGAAACCAGCCCAATACTTTTATTATTGATCAGAAACTCAGACTGCAGGGACAGTCTATCCTGATGCATAATATCATCCGCATCCATCCGGGCGATGAATCCCCCAACTGATAAATCTATGGCATTGTTTAATGCATCCACAATTCCTTCCCCTTGATTGCGGTAAACTTTAATCCTGGGATCATTTTCAGCAAAACAAAGGACTTTTTCCAGGGTTCCGTCTTTGGAGGAGTCGTCTATTGCAATCAGTTCCCATGAATCAAGGGACTGTGCCTGAATGGAGTGAATACAATCTGACACTGTTTTTACGGCGTCCTTAAACGGTAATATAATCGAAACGGATGGACTGAATTTAGTAATGCTTTTTACTTTATTATATTATCAAGAAATTTGTCGGATCGCTTCGTAGGTAGCAATTCCAACTGATACTGCAAGGTTTAATGATCGGAGTCCTTCTTGAAATTTTGGTATAGTAACCCGATGACCTTCAGCCCATTTATGGATTTCATCGGGTGCACCCTTGCCCTCATTACCGAAAAGCAACCCATCATTCATTTTAAATTCAACTTCCCACAATGTTTTTTTCGCATGGGTGGTAAAAAGATGAATGCGTCTGGGTTTTCTTTCCGAATTCAAAAATTCATTCCAATTTTGGTACTCAAATACTTTCAGTGCATTCCAATAATCTAATCCAGCACGCCTCAGGTTTTTGTCGTTTATTTCAAATCCCAATGGATGGATGAGATGGAGCCGACTACCAGAAAAAGCGCAAATCCTTCCGATACTGCCAGTATTTTGGGGTATTTCCGGGTGGAGTAGAATTATATCAATCACCGCTTGATTGCATTTTTGAGTGCTTGATCTGCCTCTCGTTGTGCCACCTGCTTTTTGAGGTCCTGCCTTTTATCGCGAACATTTTTGCCGGAACCCACCGCAATCTCGCATTTGATCAGTGCATTCTTGAAATAAAGTTTTATCGGGACAAGAGCTTTTCCGGCAGCCTCAACTTCAACTTTTAATCTTTCCAGTTCCTTTCTTTTAAGTAGCAGTTTACGGGGTCGCTGTGTGGGATGATTTTCTTCTCCGCCAAATTCATATTCTGCAATATGAGCGTTAAAAAGAAAGAGTTCATTTTTGATGAATCTGGCATATGATTCAGTAATTTGAGCATTTCCCGCCCGTACTGATTTCACTTCAGTACCGCTTAAAACCACTCCTGCTTCGTATTTATCCAACAGAACATATTTATGCCGGGCCTTTGAATTAGTCAGGACAGGTAGTACGCTCGAATTTTTCTTTTTTTTCGACACGGTATGTACTGTACCCCCCTATATCAGGGAGTGGTTAGAAGGACGGGGACTAACCCTTAGCCTTCGGGGGTTCGATCTTCCCATTCCAGGTAGGAAATCTTACCTTCAATGATTTCCCGTAAAGCGATATCCTCAGGTTCCAATTTCTCCAAGGATTCAACCAATGGTTTATTACCAAATTTGAGTTGCTTGGAACGGCGAGACACCACATTTATTAATGTATTAGGATCTTCGATGATCTTTTGAGCTTCTTTTAAATATTCGTCTCTCACAATGGTAATTGGGCTTTTGGGTCAGGTGTTAATTAAAAGTTATATAATGAATAATTTAAAAATAATTGCAATGAATTTATAACAAGATGAATGGGAAGGTTTATATTGGACTGACGACATGTAACCAAAAACAGGATGCATTGAATATGATTAAAGTACTGCTTGATAAAGGTTTAATAGCCTGCGGGCAGGTCGAGGGGCCGATTGTATCGCAATACATTTGGGAGAACGAGACACAGGAAACACAGGAATGGCGGGTAGTTCTTAAGTTCAAGACCGGAAATGAAAAGGGAGTATTTAGTGCACTCAAAAAGGAACACCAATATGAAAACCCTCAATGGGTATATTGGGAGGTGGGGAGTTCAGATGAATTTTTCCAGTGGGTTAACAACCCGTCAGGAATATAATTACTCTTCAGGCTTTGTTTTAATTAAAGAAACTACGCGATCCCCTTCTTTCCACTGACCTCTTTGTCGTAAAAGTTCAACACGCTCAAAACGCTTCAGCACATTTCGTTTAACTGCTAATCCTCCAGGAGGTTTGAAACTTGGATGTCTGCTCATAGTAATAGGTAAAATAACAAACGAAGAATTTTTGGCAAGAAAATTACACTTCAGATAACTAAGCTCAAGCAGGTATACCAACCGGTTCCGGACCGTGACCAAGTTCATCATCCTTAGATTTATCTTCCTCAGATTCACTCTTCTTTTGATCATCCTCAGATTCCTTGCCCTGCTGACTTAGAGGCTCAGACTTGATGATGGGAGAAACGATTTTACCCTGATCAAGAATCTCATGAATGTGCTTACCTTCAATCGTTTCATGCTCCAGCAATGCGGCCGCAGAAGCGTGCAATGCCTTGATGTTTTCGTTTAAAATATCCTTAGCACGGGTGTACTGGTCATCAATAATCTCCTTGATTGCATAATCGATCTTCTGTGCCGTCTCCTCACTGTAATTTTGGGCCCTTGAGAGTTCCTTGCCTAGGAACACCTGATCCTGTTTGTCGCCAAATGATATCATCCCCAGATCGCTCATGCCCCAGTCACACACCATGCTACGTGCTATGTTGGTGGCCATTCTTATATCCCCAGCAGCACCGCTCGTGACATCGCCAATCTCAATTTCTTCCGCAGCTCTTCCTCCCATTGCACAGCAAACCTGATTTAGTACCCGCCGTTTACTGTGATTGAGAATGTCTTTCTTGGGAGTAAACATCGTACTGCCCAGACTCTGCCCGCGGGGAATAATAGTGACTTTGTGGATTGGAAGTAGCCCATCATCAACAATTGCCTGAACAATTGCATGCCCCGCTTCATGATAGGCAATAATTTTACGATCCTCGTCATCCATTACCCTTCTCCGTTCTGTACCGAAGGAAATTTTCTCACGGGCATCATCTAAATCGATTTTCTCTGCCATTTTCTTTCGTCTGCGTGCAGCAATCAAGGCACCTTCATTGAGTAGATTCGCTAAATCAGCCCCTGAAAAACCAGCAGTCGCACGGGCGAGAGAATTTAAATCAACATCATCTGATAACTTAATTTTTTTTGCGTGAACTTTTAAAATAGCTTCTCTTCCCTCCATGTCAGGCAGATCAATCACAACTTGACGATCAAATCGACCGGGTCGGAGCAATGCGTTATCAAGTACATCCGGCCTGTTGGTTGCCGCGATAATAATTACCCCTTCATGTCCGTCAAAACCGTCCATTTCAACCAAGAGTGAATTAAGTGTTTGCTCGCGCTCATCATTGCCTCCACCTAATCCGGCTCCACGCTGTCTACCGACCGCATCGATTTCATCAATAAAAATGAGACAGGGAGCACTTTTTCTTCCCTGCTCGAACATATCGCGAACTCGGGCAGCCCCGACACCGACAAACATCTCCACGAAATCAGAACCACTAATGCTGAAAAAAGGCACATCAGCTTCTCCAGCTACCGCTTTGGCTAGTAGGGTCTTCCCAGTACCCGGAGGGACCCACCATTAAGACACCTTTGGGAATCTTTCCTCCAATTTTACGAAATCTTTTCGGGTCTTTAAGGAAGTCAACAATTTCAGAAACTTCTTCTTTTGCCTCATCGCAACCCGCAACATTGTCAAATACGATCTTTTCATTCTCTCGGGTGAGCAATTTAGCTTTGCTTTTACCGAAATTGAGTGCCCCTTTGCCAGCCATTCGCAACTGCCTGACAAAAAGGAAATATAATAGGCCAATTATGAGCAAAAATGGAAGAAGGCTGAACAGTAAATCTGTCCAAATTGTGCTTGAGGGTTTCTCAGACAATTTATCCCCAAGTAGTCTTCTCAACTCCTTATATTCTGATTCCGTAACCCTTCCTTTGACATAAAAGGGTGATAATTGATAATCTTTACCATTGTCAGATGAAATCACATTGGGATTTTTAAAATTACCTTGGATCGCATACCACTCCTCCCCACCCTTCGGATCGCTTTCAATAATCGCCATTTCAATGTTTCCGTCCTTGGCTTCAAGGATCAGATCGTTAACCGTAGTAACATAGCTTTCGGATTGGGTAATTTCCTGGGATTGAACCATGGCCAAACCAATGATAGCGGCGAGAATTGCTAACCAAATAAGCAAGACTTTTGGATGAAAGTTTTTTGGCTTTTCTTCGCCGTCTTTATTCGAATTGTTTTCCACAACCTAACATAATGAGCTTGATTGGTGGTAAGTCAAACGGATTACTTTTCCGGATGAACTGTTGATTGAGCGCTCCTTTGCTGGAGGGAACCCAGGTATCCACATTATTTGGTTATTATTGTTAACGATCAAAGGGACGGTTTCTTTTGCATTCTGGTCCCATTTTCGGTCGATCATCCAATCTTTTACTTTCTTGCTTCCGGGAGAGCCTAGGGGTTCAAAACGGTCTCCCCGTTGCCGTCTTCTGAAATATAATTTTTCATCCGGTTCAATTTGCAAAAGGTAGGCATTTTTTTTCTGGTCAACCATACCTGACTTAATTTCATTAAATAGTGCAGAGTTTAAACTGATGGAATGAAGTTTCAGGAAAAAACCGTCAGGTAGGAAAATTTTACAGCGGGGGGGCAAACTGTAGGTTTTCCATTTCCGTGCTTCTCCATGAGGAATGTTTTTGGTGAGCAAGTTGCTTTTGAGAACTAATTTAAATCCCTGATTCAGATCGACTTCAAATTGATTTTCAGCAACCAAGCGATCGAGTATTTGATCCAAGTTGGAGTGACTAATAATGGAGATATTCATTTTTTCGACAAGCCAAAGTGTAATTACCTTTCTTATCAGTCCACGGGGATAACTGATTAAGCCCTCCACCCTTAGTGCTTGTTCATCGCAATATTCTTGCAGTATTTCTCTCGCCCATTGTTCAAGGGCAGCGTTCTGCTCATCCAATAGATCCCGGGTTCGACGGACACCCTGCAGCACATCGCGGTCAGAATCTGTCTTCCATTGAGTCAGTGTGTTCTTGCGGATCCGATTCCTGAGATAAACAGCACTATTGTTTGTTGAATCATCCCTCCATTCGATACCTTCACGCTTAAGTGCTTTTCGAATATAATTGCGAGAGAGTGTGAGCAGAGGGCGCACTTGATGAAAATTGCCTAATTCCTGCACCGGTCTGGGTGCACATAGACCCTCGATCCCAACGCCCCTTGGAATCCTCCACAGCAAGGTCTCTGCAATATCATCTAAGTTATGGCCCTGAATTAAGACTTTTGCACCTTTTTGGTTAATAATCTTACGATAAAAAGTTTGCCTTTGCTCTCTTAGCGTCCCCTCATCGCGTTTAGTTGCAACTCCCCCTGTACCAAGCTCAAATGCAAGTCCGAGGTCAGTCGCAACTCTTTCTATGAAAATTGCATCATTCTCGGAATCGTCTCCTCTTAATTTATGATTAAAATGAACTACGGTTAATCGATGCTTGGATTTCGGGAATAATGCGTAAATGAGGAGTAGCACCATTACTGAATCGGCACCTCCCGAACAGGCTACCAGCCAAGGCTGATTAGTGGAGGCAAAAAGGAACTTGCTAGAACAAGGGTGCCAATTGGTGGGTGGAGTATTTTTAAGCAATTCACCCGCTTTCTTAGGTAAGTTGTCGGGGGTAGACTGGGAACTGCTCATTTAGTCACCTTGCCCAATATATTCATCCGGGAACCACTTCTGCAGGCATGAGGGAATTTTTACTCGTCCGTCCTGCTGAAGATTATTCTCCAAAATCGCCGCCAAAACCCGAGGGATTGCTAAAGCTGAACCGTTGAGAGTATGAACCGGAGATGGCTTTTGGCCTTCCTCCCGGAATCTTATATTCGCTCTTCTCGCTTGAAAGTCGGTAAAATTACTGCAACTGGAAACTTCCAGCCATCTTTTCTGCCCTGCTGCCCAAACCTCAAGGTCAAACTGCTTTGAGTGAGGAAATCCAATGTCGCCTCCACAAATTAATAAAACTCGATAAGGAAGCCCGAGCTTCTGAAGTAAACTCTCTGCATCAAGCCGCAGGGAATCAAGTTCATCAAAGCTGTCATCAGGATGGACCCATTTTACAAGTTCCACTTTATCAAACTGGTGCAGGCGATTTAAGCCCCGGACATCTTTACCCCAACTTCCTGCCTCCCTCCGGAAGCAAGGTGTGTAAGCACATCTTTTTATGGGCAATTGTTCGCTCGGAATAATGTCATCACGGTAGAAGTTAGTAACCGGAACCTCTGCCGTGGGGATTAAATAAAGTTCTTCATTCTGATCAAAATACATTTGGCCCTCTTTATCGGGTAGTTGCCCGGTGGCGGTCGCACTTTGAGCGTTTACCACTATCGGGGAATGAATCTCCTCGTATCCGTTTTGTGAGGCTTCATCGAGGAAGAAATTGATCAGTGCTCGAACGAGTTTGGACATTTCACCAAGATAAAAAGGATAACCAGCTCCAGCGACTTTCACGCCACGCGGAAAATCGATCATTTTCTCGAACCAAGGAATGTCGTAATGAGATAAAGCATGAGGGAATTCGCCCGACACATCACCCCAAGTGGATACTACCTGATTGTCCATTTCACCCCTTCCGTCCGGAACTGAATCATGGGGAATATTGGGTATAGTAAGAAAAATTTGGTGGAATTTAAGATCGGCCTCCTTAGCCGCTGATTCCAATTCTTTAACCTGAGCGGCAAGAGATTTCATTTCCTGGAGCTTGGTTACAAATTCCGGCGTCCCCTTAGGCAATTGAGACATTTCAGCATTCGCTTTTTTCTGCTCCGCCCTGGTCTGTTCTGCCGCGGTGATGGACTCCCTCCTCTTTTGGTCCAATTCAACAGCAAGATCGAGCTCGCAGGAAAACTTCTTGCGCCCAATGGCTTGTTTTAAGGCATTTAAATTATTTCGAAAATAGGCTAGATCAATCATTTCTGGTTGTTTTTAAAAAGGGTACGCTAATCTATACAATTATTCGCAGATGGATGCTAGACTAATTAATTGAATCCTTTTGCACTGGCTAATCCTGTTTCCCGAAGACCTTAAGTTGATTGGGATGACCGCAAAACCATTCTTACTTTGACGAGTTTCTACTTTTGGGATTTTAAATAATATCCTAACATTTTAATTTGAAACGATAAATTTTCCAACTTTGAACAATAACGATCTCAAGCCGGCCAACCTCCCCAAGGTTGCAATCTTAAGACTTTCCGCCCTTGGTGATGTTGTACTCTGTGCCGCAATGGTTTCTTACCTCGCGAAGACTGGAAAGTTCAGGGTATTTTGGATAACGACGATTCAAGCGAAAGAGATGTTCGGGTTTATCGAAGGGGTTGAATTTATTATCATTCCCAAGCCAAAGGGTATTACATCGTTTATTCAATGCCGGCAAATACTAGGAAAGCAAAATTTTGACTTTTTACTACTAGCACAAGCCAGTTTGTCGGCTCATCTTGTAAGTATAAATGTCCGGGCGGAAACAAAGATCGGATTTGATTCCAGCCGCAGTAAGGATTTCCATAAGTTATTTATTAATAGGTGCATACGAGAGAAAGAAGAACATTTCGTGGATGCTTATTTTAGTTTTTTACACGAATTAGATATCACAAAGCCCGACGAAGTATCCTGGCAGGGACTTTTCGGAAAGCCTCCGTTGCCATTACCTCAAGAATGGCCTCATAATGAGCCATTTATGGCGGTTACAACTTCGGCCAGTAAGATTGAGAGAAATTGGCTTCTTCAGTCTTACTCTGAGGTCATTCATCATATCCAGTGCTCTGGATTAAAGGTGGTTCTGATTGGTGGAAGTGAAACCGGCGAAAAAGATTTTAATCGTAGATTATTCGATCATTGCAAGATTCCACCATTAGATCTTACCGGAATGGTCAAGCTTGCAGAGCTCCCGTATTTCCTTGAAAAAGCAAGTTTCCTGCTCTCCCCCGACACCGGCACAGTTCATCTTGCCCGTGCGGTCAACACCCCGGTCGTCGGACTTTACGCAGTGGCGAATCCTTTGCTTACTGGTCCGTACCGCGCACTTGATTTTTCCATAAACAGGCATGGGGAGGCATTAAAGAAGTTTCGGGGTGGAAGCAAAAACTCAATTCATTCAAGGATTCATCAACCTGAAGCGATGGAACTTATAACTGTGGATGAAGTGATTGCACAGGTCGAACGAGTTCTGGAATTTCTATCTTTTCCGGTTTCTAGGGATCAATCATGACCAAGTTTCTCATTGTAGGTTCGGGGTTTTTAATGTCTAAGCTCCCTTATTATATCCTCGGCTCATTCGTCATTTTCTTGGCAAAACTATATTTGTTCGTCCCATCGAAGAGAAAGAGACTTTTATTTTCTAATCTCACGCATGCATTTCCGGACTGGTCTTACACCCAAATAAAAAGTGCTGCCTTGGAATCCACGGTTTATCTTTTTGAAATGGGTTTTTTCTCCCTGATTTACCCTCACCTTTCCAAGTTTGAGAGACGGTCAACTCTGATTTACCCGGCGGACGAAGATCGGCATTTAGCAGAACTCAGGCAGAATGGGGAACCCGTACTTTTCCTTCTTCCGCATGTTACGCTATTTGAGTCAATTGCTACTTCCTCTGCATTCCGTCCAGGTAATGGAAAAACACTGGGGGCAATTTATCGCCCAAATTCGAACTCTTCGTTGGATAGCTGGGTCAATAATTCACGGGTTAATCTGGGGTTGAAGACTTTTTCAAGAAAAAAAGGACTAATTCAGGCACGTAAGCACTTAATTGAAGGTAAT
This sequence comes from Opitutales bacterium, assembly GCA_045567635.1. Classification (GTDB taxonomy): domain Bacteria; phylum Verrucomicrobiota; class Verrucomicrobiia; order Opitutales; family Seribacteraceae; genus Seribacter. The sequence goes on from JBJLCO010000010.1 coordinate 42,840, forward strand.
TGGTTGGCTTTGCTATTTGATCAAAACGCCGGTTTGAACGGCGAACTTTCTTTATTCATTGATCGGCTTTGTTCAATTACCCCGTTGCCTGATATTTTACTAAAGGGAATTAGTGCCAAAGTGATTCTTGTCTGCCCCGTTCGATTATCTTTCTTTCGTGCAAGGCTGAAATTTCACCAGTTAGGGCAGGTTCCAATTGGTGAAGTTTCTAAAACGGCCCATCATAAAATCGAGCAAATGATTATTAGTCACCCTAAAGGCATGCCGGAGTGGCTTTGGTCTCATGGCAAATGGAAAACGCAGAATTCCCCTCAGCAGATCTTCCAACTGCATTTGAAAAGAAATAAATTACCCAAGCCCTCACTTATTCCCCGAAAAACAAAGATATGGATCAGGATGCCCAACTGGTTGGGTGATGTGGTAATGGCATTGCCACTCATTAACGCGATCAAAAAAGGCCGACCTGACGCCGAAATCACTCTTCTTTGTCAAGTTCAGTATAAATCTTTACTTGAACATATGAACGTTGGGCATCGCGTAATAACGATGCCTAAAAAGGGGCTTGGGTATTTCATTAAGCTTTTGCCCTTGAGGAATCAATTCCCCGATATCCATTTCCTTTTTACCAATTCGCTCCGCGGAGACATTGAGGCTTATATTTGCGGTTCACCTTTGCGATTGGGGGGAAGCACGGGAAGGAAGAGGAAAATGCTTAGCCATCAGTCAATTATCTCGAAAGAGTATAAAAAAAAGCATCAGGTCCTATTGTGGGAAAAATATTTAAGGTACTTTGGTTTACAGGAAGAAATTTGTTATTCACCCCTCGTATCGAAGAGTCTAAGTAAAAAAAATGAAGCAGTGGTGTGCATTGCCCCAGGTTCATCCAATTCCCCTGAGAAAAGATGGCCGGTTGGCTATTGGATTGTGCTTTTGGAGAAACTGCTCCAGGACTTCCCTTCACATACTTTTATGATTTTAGGGACATCAAACGATTCAAAAATATGCAATATGATTAGAACACAGGTGAACAACGAAAGAGTTCAGGACCAATCCGGCAAAACGAGTATAGTCGATCTGGTAGATTGCTTTGAAAGATCAACAGCTCTAGTATGTAACGATTCAGGTGCTATGCACTTGGCTAATTTGGTTGGGCTTCCTCTCGTTGCTATTTTTGGCCCGACTGACCCTTCCGTGACTGGACCAGTTTATGAATCACCCTCGATTAAAATTAAATGCGCTGAAGGTGACAATATAAAGGATATTTCTCCAGAAAGTGTTATAAGGGAAGTCTCAGGAGTACTCAGTTCCTGAACTTAGATCAGGGCGTTCCTTCAATAAGCCATTATTGCAACGGATTTTTTTGTTTAAAATAGTATCTTTCAGTCTTTGATCGTTCTGGCTAAGCTCACTTCTGTCATTCTCCGGGTGGTTTAAATGATAGACCAACGCCCTACCATGCACAATCTTCCTTAATAATCCAATATTATACAATCTGGCACCAAGATCTGAGTCTTCTCTTCCCCATCCAACATAGTCTTCATCAAATCCGTTTATTGAAATTAGATCCTTCCTCCAAACGCCAAGATTGCATCCGAGAAGCCCATGCATTTGATTGTTTTTTCTTACAATAGGCCTCGGTAAGCGTATGGATTTTAATAAACCACTTACTTTTCCGCTCAGAATCAATCTTCTTAATGTCGTTTGCTTATTAAGCAGATTGGATACTTCTGACTCCCGCACAAAGCATCTGCGCCCCTGAATAAAATACCCTTTCTCAGCTAGCTTAAGATGATCGCTGATAAAATGTCTATGGGGGAGGCAGTCACCATCAAGAAAAACTATACATTCACTTTTACAATTCAATATCCCTTGATTTAAAATTTTTGATTTCCTGAAACCTCTGTCATTATGCCAATGATAGAATGATGGTATTTCGATGCGATTTAAGTGGTTTTCAATAATTTTTCTATTTTGGGAGTTTGATCCGTCATCGGTTATATGAATTGAACTTGGACGAGCGGTACCCCCTTGGATGAGAGAAATAATTTGCTTAACTGAGGATGCGTTGTTGTAAGCACTTATAATTAAGTCTACATTAAGTTCTTTCATTACCATATGTTTGCAATTGTAATAAAGTCATACTTTAACGATTTAAATCGTGCTGATCGTTTGGTCAAAAGCATAACTGAACATAATAGGGATGAATTGCCTGTTTATGTGATAGTTCCCAAGGTAGATACTACATCTTTTAGGGAAAGGCTTGGAGATCAAAACATCAATTATCTGGAGGATGATGATATCCTGCAAATTACTATGAGGTTTTCCGGGTCAAAAAAGATCGAACTACCTCCCGTGACTATGCAGCAAGTTGTGAAATCGGAGTTTTGGCGTTTAGACCTGGCAGAGAATTATTTAATAATAGATTCTGACTCTTATTTCATCAAGGATTTTACTATCCGAGATTTTATGTTTGATGAGCATACTCCTTACACAATTATGAATGAGGGGCGTCATCAGTTGGATTGGGCGGCTCGTGCCGGCAACGAAAGATTTATTCGTGATTATCACGAATTACGCCAGCGGGCACTGGGCTTATTTGACCGAAAAGGACCCCATTTTGATTTCGCACCGACACCTATGATTTGTTCCTCGAAAGTATGGAGAACAATGTACGAAAAAGTAGCGGCTCCCAAAGAAGAAAGTTTTTATGATCAAATTGTTCAATTTCCCTGTGAAACTCAATGGTATGGGGAGTTTTTATTACACGATCAAACAATCCCTATTATTCCTCGCGAACCTCTCTTTAAGGTTTGGGGCTTTGAAGAACAGTGGAAAGAGGGAATATCTTTAGGTGAAACCGATGAGGTTTTGACAAAAAATTATCTTGGCGTCATTGATCAATCGTATTGGAGTCGCTCTCTCGATGCTTATTCAAATTATCAAAAGAAAAAAATTAAATGGAAAAGGAGATTTAATAGATTTTTTCAAAAATGAATGCCCATTTTGAAAGTTTAAAAACGAAAAACTTACATCTAAAGTTAATTGATGTTGATGATGCAAGCTTCATAATAGAATTAAGAACAAACCCAAGATTGAATCAATTTTTATCTAAAATTGAACCAGATTTACTCACGCAAGAAAAATGGCTCAGAGATTACAAGGTTAGGTCAGCCGAAGGCTCTGAGTATTACTTTCTAATAAAGAATAATGCCAGCGATAAGGTTGGCTTGGTTAGGGTTTATGGCATAAACGACAGGGTTTTCTCTTGGGGGAGTTGGATACTCAAAACTGGATGCCCCAAGTCTTATCCTATTGAGTCTGCATTGTTAATTTATGAATTTGGATTTAAATGCTTGAAACTTCAAATGTCAGTGTTTGAAGTTTTGAAAGAAAATGAAAAAGTAGTGTCTTTTCATCTCAAAACTAAAGCCAAAATCGTGCGTAGTGATGATGAAAAAGTGTATTTTGAATTTAATGAAGAATCTTTTCAGAATTTAAAATTTAAATACAAAAAATTTAAATTCTAAGATACAGTTTAAGCTTCGTGGTGAAAACTTTCAAAAATCCCTTCATGTATTTTTTCTTGAGTTGAATTTTTATATAAAACCTGTTCGCTTCCGATATTCCTTTGACTTCGTAGCTTATCTCATCTGTTAGTTCATGATAATTAGGAGATTCCTTTTTTACTTTGTCTAAATAGTATAGAAAAGGCTCCTTGAAATGAGACTCCTTAACCTTTTGAAAAAGGTTGTTTTGAATTCTTGAATCGAATATTTTGGTGATTTGATCATAAAGCATTTCCTTATTTAAGCAGAGTGAGTCACTCTTTTGTACGCAGTCCATCGAACCAAATGGTGTAACTAATGAAACGCATGGTATTCCACAGGAGGCGGTATCGAGGAGAGCAGTGAATGAAGGCATGGGATAACTATCGATAGCAAAATCGGCCAAAAAGAGATAATCAAATAGTTCTTCATGAGGTATTCTGCCAATCGCCTTCATTCTGTTGCCGGTTATTTCTTGAGCAATCATCCATCTTTTCTCAGTTGGCGAAGGTCCTATTGCAATTAGGTGCAAATCCTTATATTTTTTTAGTATTTCAATAAAGTCTTTAACGAAATCATACCCTTTAATTGGGGTATATTTTTCGCTTGATGCGAGGGTAACAACCACTCTAGAATCTTGGCTTATTTTTAATTTGTTTTTTAGGGATGCAATTTTCTTTTTTGAGTTAAGACCTCGAGTTTTAATGGGTAATGGCAAAAAAATATTTTTTTGCACGGACCTATATTTAATGGATTGTTCAACTGCTGTTGTCCTTAAATTTATCACGAGATCTGAAATTGCAGTCCCAATCCAAAATACATGATCTAGATGATTAAAAAAAAGGACTGGTCTTTTAAAGTTTGTTGTAGCAAAAGCGATGAAAGTTACTTGGTCATCGGCGTGTATGTGTAATATAACTTTTTCGTAATTTGAAGCTATTTCCCTGATCTCTTTTATTTTAACAAGGGGGGAGGAATTAAGAGTATAAATACTACCCCTTTTCTCATTGACTACCCTTTCTAGTGATTTTGGTATGGGATCATTTCGTTGCTCAGTCATAAGGATTGAGTGCATCTCGTTGTTTCTTGAAAACTCAATCCAACGCTCGCAAACTCTGGTATGACCACCTGTTTGAAAGGCCTGGGTCATGATATGAAGGTGCGAGTTCTTGACAAATGGACTTGAGGATTCAAACGGAATCGATTGACCAACTTCGATTAATTCCTGTTCAATTTCTTTGGAATAAAGCAAACCAGCCTTAGTTGCCATTTTGCAGCATTTCTTGCCGATTAGAAGTTTTTTTTCGAGAACTGATTCTTTCCTGAAAACTTTTAAATGCTTATTTAACTTTTTTATGCTGATCTTCGAGACTGCATCGACATCATAATCAGATGGATCCAGATCCTTGTATCTTTCGAAAATTTGAAATAGCTTCTTGATGATAACTTATGATAATGGATTTAATCTTTAAATATAATTGCCAAATAATTAAAGAAATACTGGATCTTTTTGACCCAATTCCTTGGTCTGCTTGGATAAATCATCGAGGTCCTTCGAGAATATAAATAATCAACAACTGGGCTCATTTTGCCTGCTTTCAACTGCTTTATGTAGAATTTTATTCTCCCCAGATTCTCCACTCTTGCTTTTCTTGATTTAAATCCGCCATGAATCTTCTTAAATCTTTTTTTATTACGATTTATTTGGGATTCAATAGAAGTTTTACCAAAACTACCCTCCCCTTTATGATAAATGAAAACTTTCTCACTACAATGGAGTGGGATGCCTAATTTTCTAGCTCTAAAGCAAAAATCAGTATCTTCGTAGTAACCCATTTTATACTCCTCATCTAAACCGTTAAGCTCCTCATAAACCTTGCGCTTGATTGCTATACAAAAGAAAGAAAGGCAGTCAGTCTCAAAGGGTTCAAGTGAAATATCTGAATTATTTATGAATTCTCCTTCCTTCAGTATGTGGTTTACATCGTTGGAGAATATTTTGATTTTCTGAACTCCAGAGACTTCATTGGAAATAGGGCCAAGTATTCTTATATGATTATTCTCCATTTCATCCACAAGTCTATCAAGTGCATGAAAAGAAGTGATCGTGTCGCTGTTGAGAAAAATGGCAATTTCCCCACTACTCTTTCTGAACGCCTTATTATTACCTCCAGCAAAGCCTAAGTTATCTGGATTGAAGATTACTTTTAACCGCACGTCCTTGTCTTTGATTCGCTTGAGTTGGTCGGCAGTTTCGACTGATGATCCGTTATCCAAAAGGATTATTTCCGCGTTGTATTTACTCTTCGATGAAAGAAGCGAATTTAATAAAAGTTCGGTCGTTTCAGCAAAACTCTCAAAGCTAATTATAATGACACTGTATTTTACCATTACTTGGAACTTAAGCTTTGAATTTTTTTCTTCGTGGAGATAAAAGCGGCTTTGTAACCCTGATAACCCCAGTGTATATCATTGGGCAGGTATACATCAATAACCTCTTGGTCTATCATGTGCCTGAGTCCGCCCAATGTGTCTATCCAGTTGACATTATATTTCCCCGGCATCATTTCAATTGCTGACTGATAGGTGGTTCCTTCATCTTTTATGAGATGGCGATACGCTGTTCTTTTATCCGGTGCCACCATGGCAAGAAATGTCGTTTTATTGTTATCCTGCACAATGGATTGAGCGGCGGCAAACCTCTGTTCAATGACAGCCCATTCATTTTCTGAAATTGAAAGTTTTAAATTATCTAAGTGATAAAACAAAGCGGACTCAGTATTTGCGTTACTAAATAATAATTCCTTCCCTGTAATTAATTTCGGATAAGCTTTCGTTCGACTGCCAAGTCTCTGTTTGATGTTAGTTTTAATGAAATGCAGGGCAGTATCCATGGAGAACTGACTGGATTTGTTTCGCGGATAGGATTCCATGAAAGTTGAATATTCAATCTCCTGAAAATTAATTTGGCTGATTGAATTCGTGGGGTTTATTTCTTCCTGTTTAGGTGGAGAAAAATTGTGAAGGACAGTCTGGATTCCGTGTTCTACAACTTCAAAAATAAAAAGCTTCAGGCGGAGATTTGACGAAGTAGGGGTGCTTTATGATTTCATCTAAACTGACGGATCTACGATGAAAGGTAATGATTGATGAATTGGAGCTGAGCGCCAAATAATTTTGCCAGCTTTGTTCGTGATTAACAGAAAATGAGTCCCCGATCGTGACAATATCAAAATGTTGATCATAATCATTGATGTTTTCACCTATTGTGTAGAATGGAGTTCGGAATTTCTTTTGTGGTTCATTCCATCCATATTCGTTTTCCATGTAAGCTCCAATTCGTGCCAAGTCACCCACATATGGATCGAGCCAAAAAACGAAAAAAGTGACAATAAGCGCTAATACTGTAAAAAAAGAAAGGAAAATCGTATTATATAGTTTCGCAGGCATCAAATGATTAGAACTGGTAATAAAGAAACTCGCTCATATTGGTCATATTCAAAAGGCAGGCGATGAAAAGCAAAGTCATAAAGGCAACCCATTTGAAGCTTGGACTCCATTGTAACCTGGTCGATGGAAGTTTAATCGGTGAATTGAATTTTGCTGAATTGATTATCTGCAGACTATTGGGTGCTAGAAAAGCAATGATTCCGGAAACCATGATAATCGCAATTGGAGTCTTATGAAATTCCCCTGCATACTCTGCTCCGAAGATTGGATAAGTCGTTAACATTTCATGTGGCAGAATTAAACCCTTGAAAGCGAACATTGTAGAGTACATTGAAAGAGCAGAATTAAAGTTTTCAGAGCGAAATAAAACCCAGGTAAGTGAAACAAATGAAAAAGTTATTACGGCAGAAAGCGCTTTAAACTTGTATTTAAATTTACCGGTTAATTTTGAAACCATGTGATTAACAGACAATCCGAGTCCATGAAGAAACCCCCAGGCAACGAAAGTCCAGTTCGCTCCGTGCCAAAGCCCTCCGATAACCATTGTAACAAGAAGATTAGAAAGCTCCCTACCCTTTCCTTTCCGGTTGCCTCCTAAGGGGATGTAAAGGTAATCACGAAGGAATCGAGAAAGGGTAATATGCCAGCGCCTCCAGAATTCGACAAGGTTTGTAGCTTTGTAAGGAGACAGAAAATTTACGGGCAGGAATATACCGAACATGGCAGCAATCCCTAATGCCATGTCCGAATATCCTGAGAAATCAAAGTACAGTTGAAAGGTGTAGGCAAAAGTACCTATCCACGCTTCGAATATATTAAATGATACATCATTTGCAGCGTGAGAAAATACTGGAGATGCATGAGGTGCCAAATTGTCGGCAACAATCACCTTCTTGGCTAGTCCGATCAGAAAAAGGGTTATGCCCAAGGAGAGATTAAAATCAGCATCTTCATCTGTTTTCGAAAACTGGGGCATCATCTCCTTGTGGTGGACAATCGGGCCTGCAATCAGTTGAGGAAAAAAAGTAACAAATAGCATATAGTCCACGAACGAGTACTTCATCTTTTGACCCTTCGAAATATCGCTAAGATATGCAATTTGCTGAAAGGTAAAAAAAGAGATACCAATGGGAAGAAGAATTTGGCCTAATTCATAATTCCCTTTAAATAAAAGGTTGATATTAAAAATCAAAAAGCCCGCATATTTAAAATATCCCAGCAACACCAAATTTAGCAAAATACCCAATGCCAAGAAATGCTTTTTTTTATTTGACTGCGAAATTATATCCGCAAAATAAAAATTAAAAATAATTGAAGCAAGAAGAAGGAAAATATAAGGGGGATTCCACCACCCATAGTAAATGAATGAAGCAATACCTAAAACCGCAATTGCGGTTCTTTTGCCATAGTGATAACTGGATAAACGAAAAATGAGTAAAGTAATAGGGAGGAAGACGAAAAGGAAGATATAACTATTGAAGATCATTAGTTTACAAGCGCCAGTTCAACTATTTTTTTGGTAGCGTCCTCTGCTGAAAAAGTCGGGGTAAGAACACAATCCTCAACATCTCCTGCTATCCAGTTTTTAATTGCGAGTGAAATCTTGTTTCGCACATCCGAAATATCGGCCTGATCTGCAATATAGTGCTCTTTTTCGGGCAGCATGGATTTTAGTTCATTTGGGAATGGGGAAATTGCAATAGTCGGACGAAGGGACCAAATATACTCGTATGTTTTAGATGGAATATAAAGCTTACATATCAAACCTTTTCCGTGAAGAAGAATAAGGAAGTCGGCTTTTCTCATTTCTTCCAAAACCCTCTGCCTGCCACTTTTATTCGAGTAAGGGTCATGCTCGAGCCTGCCATGATCGATAAGCACTGTGCCAGGTAATTTTTGTGCTTCCCTAAGGCTGGATTCATCTAGTTTGCCTCCGTAAATATGCACCTCTATGAAGGTACTGAAACTTGGATTATTTTTAAATATTTCATTAAGTGCCTGCAGGAAACAATCAAGTGACCTTTGATTACTCAAGCCGCCAAAATAACAAAATTTCAATTTGTCGCACCTTTCATAAGTTATTCCCATAAAATCTGGCGGAGACATCCCGGGACGAATGACATGTCCCTTTCTTGATAGTATTTTATGACGGGAGGATGCATCGCTAAGAGCACCAGTAGTATACCAGACGGCAGAATTTGCCTTTTGACTGATAATTCCCTCAATCCACCCATTCCATTTGTAAGAAGCTTTGCTTCTTGACCAATCTTTGGATATTAGAGGGTCAAAACACTCGGCTATGATTGGAACTTTCGATTTCCTGGAAATTAAATAGGCAGCTAAGAAAGCTGAACTTGCACCGCCTAAAACATAGATTACCTTGAAGTTGTGGGTGCTGGAAAGCTGTTTTCCTTTCCAATATGCAGTGATAAACCAAGACCACTGACTATCAAGCTGAAGGAATATTTTCTCAAGCAATATCAAGGGTAAGAGTGTGAGTGTTGTCAATGCGACAATCGCCTCTGACCAAACCTTACCCTTTATTTTCCTCCGCAGATAATGCCGCATTTCGAATCTCAATCCCGATGGTGCAGGCGAAAATATTTGATGGTGCTCAAATGTCGGATCCCGGGATCCTGAGGCAGCACTCAATAGGACAGGTTGGATGCCCATTGACTTCAAGTAAGGTAATTTATCGCTAACATGGTGGCTTGCAGCCTGTCCGTCCATATTCATGCAATGAGCAATGACTAGCCACTTTATGCACTTAGTCATCGGACAATATCATTTTATACTGGTGGAGATAGTCGATCGCGACTTCATTCCAGGTTTTAACTTTTGTCTTACAAGAAGAACTATTTCGTAAATCTGAAATCATTAGGTTCAACCGGTTGCTCCAATGGTGTACTTCTTTTTCGTGACTTATCACATTTTGCTTGTCAGGTATGATTTCCGATGCACCTGATTCGCTTGAGCAGAGTACGGGAATGCCAAGTGATAATGCCTCGGCAATGACCATGCCATAGGCTTCCTGCTTTGCAGGATGCAGCAATAGGTCAATCTTTGAATAAAAGTCTTCTTTTCGATCAACTTGACCGATTACTTCGATATCTTCTTCTTTCTCATCCACTAATCCAATGATTTCCTCTTTGGGGAAACCTGCTATGCATAATCTTAGTTTTGAAATCTTAAGTTTCATATCTCTGAATATTGCCAATACCTTCGGTAAGCCTTTTCGCTTCCACTCTTTTCCCATGAATCCAATAATTGGCGAATCCGGGTTGAGTATGTTCCGAGTTATTTTGATGGGGGCAGACCCCGGGCAGATGGGGTCTGATAATCTATCTGACAGAAAAGAGTATTTATCTTTGATTTGTGCGGAAATCAGATTGGAGACTGGAATTATTTTTTTAACACTTTGCGACGCCATTTCCTTTTTTTCAATTCTTTCGTTCATCATGGTCCTTAAACCTGTCAGTCTTTTCCTTTTGGGGAAATTGTAGAGTGTGGAATGAATAGTAGTTACATGGTGGCAGTCGACCCGCTCATGACTGTGTATAATCGTGCAGGGATGAGGGTTGTCCTTCACCCATCTCTTTAATTTTCTTGAGAAAATTAAATGAGCAAACCAACGGGGTTTATTCAGTGACTCGCCCAGTTCAATTGTCTCAATATTGCTGCCAAGCTGAGCGTTGCTCACTTTTTCACAAACTACCTTAACATCTACCCCAAGTTTTTTTAGTTCGAAAGAAAGTTGGTAGGCATATTCTTCCATGCCACCGCAAGCCCCAAATCTTCTTACTACTTGAACGATTCTCAATTTTGTTAATTCAATTACTTTTAGACAGTTCGCGAAACTTTAGATACCGATAGAGAGTTCCTTCCATATTGGAAAAGGCAATGACGAAACCTGCTGCACCGTCAAGAAAGCCAAGTCGGAGAATGTAAATTCTTATGAATGTCCATAAGCTTCGAAGAATAATATTAAAATTCGAAGGGCATTTTTTCTGTTTTTCGATTAATTTGCCCGCTCCCAATTCGGAGTATCGGTTCATTTTTTGAATAATCTCTGAAATATTCAGAAATGGAATCTGGGTAATAGATTTTGTAAGATGTCCCACTGATCCTTTGATTATATAGTCTTCATGAACTAAATCTTTTGCTTCATATGTCATTTTACCGCGGCGGAAAAGTTGAGGTTGACGGTAATTTGGATACCAGCCACAAAAGCGGATTTTTTTTCCCATAAAAATATTTCGTCTTGGTATAAAATAAATATCTTTTGACTCCTCATTATTAATAATTGATATAATCTCAGCTTTTGCTTCAGGAGTACACCTTTCATCCGAGTCGATCGAAAAGATCCAGTCATACGAAGTATTTTTAATTCCAGACATACGAAGTTTTCCAAAACCTTCGAATTTCTCCTGTACCACTTTAGCTCCGAGTTCTTGTGAAATCTCGACTGTCCGGTCGGTGCTGAAGGAATCAATGACCACAATTTCGTCGGCCCAATCAATGCTTTTTAAAGTGTCTGCAATTTTATCCTCCTCATTGAAGGCCAAAACATATACTGATATTTTTTCCTTTTCCATAAATATTAAATATGCTTGAAGACAATCATGAGGATATAATAGCCAAAGCAATGCGCGGGCAAAACATCGGAAAGTCTACGCTCGCACAGATGGCGGCAGTTGAGAGAGATGAGATCGAAAAACTATTAGAAGGCGAAAAAATGGAGTCAGTCATTTCGAAGATTGCTCCGATTTTGAAATTAGACACAGAAAAGTTATTAATCTCAGCAGGCAAGATATGGCTTCCCAATCAGGTTGGATTGGAACAGGTTCGCAGTTTTGAGTCCGCATTCGGCACCATGACCGTGAATGCTTATGTCGTGTTTGAAAAGAGTACGAGAAGAGCATGGATTTTTGATACTGGGACAGAATGTAATTCACTTCTATCATTCATTGAAGAAGAAAACTTAAAGGTCGATGCTATTTTGTTAACACATACTCATCGGGATCATATTTATTGCTTAGATCAAATGCGGGAAGCGTTTCGAAATCCTGTAGTTTATGTCCATAAGAGTGAACAAATTCAAAATACGCTTCCTATCGATGAGTTTTTCGAAAGTTCAATGGGTAATATTTCACTTAAGGCTTTGCACACCTATGGTCACTCCATTGGGGGCACTACTTACTTGATAAGCGGCCTGCCCTCACCTCTTGCTGTTGTTGGCGATGCATTGTTTGCTGGTTCAATGGGAGGCGGAATGGTTTCCTATCGAGATGCCTTACGGACAAATCGGGAGAAAATTATGACTCTGCCTAACGAAACGATAATTTGCCCGGGTCACGGACCCATGAGCACTATTGGGGAGGAAAAGCAATATAATCCATTTTTCCCGGAATTTTAACTGGCTACCTGGACTGCAAGCGGAAGTCTTCAAGCATGTGCTTTCTGCAAAGATCAACAACTTGCGTAACATGCTTAAGAGGTACATCTTCGTCCGCAAGGACCAAAACAATCGGCTTTTGGGGAAGGTTTTCAGTCGCCTGCAATAAACTTGAGAGCTTTGCATAGTCAACTTTTTGAGAATCGATAAAAAATTCCCCATCCCGGGAAATTGAGATAAGTAATTCATTACGGATGAGATTGGAACCGGCGGTGTCAATTTTAGGCAATCTTACATTGAGGGCTCGCAAATCACTAAACTGCATGGTGACTAAAAAAAAGATAATTAAAACCATCAACACATCGATGAGTGGAACGACATCAATTCGGGGCTTGTTCTTCTTCCTTGCAATTGAATTCATTTAATTAATTACCTCGGAATGATTGGTCTTATTAATCGCATCCAACAAACGGGCTGTTAACCAGTCCAGGGATGCGGTTCTTTTTTCTACAATTCGAGTCAGGTAGGCGTGACCAATTAATGCTGGAATTGCAATGCCAAGACCAATAATTGTAGTCAGCAATGCCAGGGCAATCCCCTCAGAAAATATTTCATTACCACCGGAAGGGCCACCCGCAGGCATACTGGAGAAGACTTGCACCAAGCCGGTTGCGGTTCCCAGCAGACCAATCAAGGGAGCTCCTGCCACTACTACTTCGAGTAGGAATAATCCCTTTTCAAGGGCGGCGGTTTCAAGTCTTGAATAAGCCACTAAAGTTTCGTGAGAAGGTTTTTCATGAACGGCAACATAGCTAATTCGTTCCGCTGCGGAGCGTCTTTTCCAGTTTTTGTTTGGGAATTCGCCTGACCTGAGTGCTTTTTCCACTTTTCGGGGAAAGGTTAGACCGCGACGAAGTGAATAGGTTCTTTCAGTGATAATGAAAACGACCAGAAATAAACATACAGCAAGGGGATAAATAAAGACGCCTGCGTGCTTGTAGGATAATCCTGCATGCATAGAAGCAAAGATCTTGATGTAGGATCCTTGATCGTTTTTATTGACGAGCAATGCAAGGTTTTCATTTCGGTAAATACGAAAACTGGAATTTGAATCTAACTCAAGCATTGAGCATTCTTTTTTAGAATTGAAAGAAAATAGCAAAAATGGAGACTCCCCAGCTTGGAAAGACTGCCTACTTAATGCAGTTTTGATGTTCTTAAGGGAAATTGGATTAATTTCAATGGGTAGCGGGCGATATTCAATCCCGTTTTCAGATAAGGATTCTAGGAACTCAGCATCTTTAAGGATAATCTCATCATCTGGCAGGCAACCAGTAAAAAATAAAATGGATAACGAGAAAAATAATCTGCTGACAACTCGGTAAATCAGCATTTTTCCGTTCATGTGTAGGCTAATTTATGATGAACCTTTTCAATACTCTCCTTGGCCTCAAGCAATTCATCAAGTGGATCCCATGCCCCGTTGAGAAGAGATTCCCTCGCACCCGCTCTGAGTTCACATTCGATAATCTGATCGCCGGCCCGAATTTGCAGTTCAACCACATCGACCGTCACCTTTAAAGTAGTGTCTTCGGCAATGAGCGAGGAAAGTAAATCCCTTCTTTCTTTGGGGACAGAAACGCACGGTATCCCCAGGTTAATGGAATTCCCAAAAAAAATCTCGGCGAAATTACCTGCAATCAATGCACGAAAGCCCGCCCGATAAAGTGATTGCGGTGCATGCTCGCGGGAACTCCCACAGCCAAAATTAACGCCTGAAAGTAGAATGGATGCATTTTGGTGACACACCTCATTAAGCGGATGCTCTTTCTTGGTACCATCCTCATTAAATTTCATGTCATAAAAAAGATACTCCCCCAACCCGTCAAATGTAACACATTTCATAAAACGTGCCGGTATGATGCGGTCTGTATCGATGTCGTCGCCAGGTACATAGACTGCGTTTCCTGCGATTTGCTTTATTTTTTCAAGTGGCATAACTAAATCGTGCTAAGATGTGAATACTTCCCGACTATCTGACACAACTCCGGTAATCGCCGCTGCGGCCACCATGGTAGGGCTCATCAGCATCGTTCTTCCAGTTGGGCTTCCCTGCCTGCCCTTGAAATTTCGATTGCTTGAACTCGCACACAATTGATCTCCAATCAACTTATCGGGATTCATCGCTAGACACATCGAGCACCCCGCTCTTCTCCATTCAAAACCGGCATTCTGGAAAATTTTATCGAGACCCATTTCCTCAGCTAATTTACTCACGATTTGCGACCCGGGAACTACAATAGCTTTTATCCCCTCCTTCACTTTAAATCCGTTTAATTGGCTGGCCACTTCCTCAAGGTCTGAAATTCTGCCGTTTGTGCATGAACCGATAAAAGCCACATCGATCGGCGTACCTTTGATCGGTAGTCCAGGAGTGATCTTCATATACTCAATTGCCTCTTCAATACTGGCTTTATCTTGCTCTGCAACCTGTTCTGGGTCGGGAATAGACTCGTCAATTCCAATTGCCTGACTAGGGTTAATCCCCCAAGTTACAGTGGGCCCAATTTCTGCAGCGTCTATCTTTACAATGTCGTCGTAGCTGCATCCTGGATCGGATGCGAACGCAGCCCAACCTGAAACCGCGTCATTCCAGTTTTCTTTAGGGGAGTAAGGTTTTCCCTTCAGATATTCAAATGTCTTCTCGTCGGGATTCACATAACCAACCCTCGCTCCGCCCTCAATCGACATATTGCAGGCAGTCATTCGTTCCTCCATGGAAAATGAATCAAACACATCGCCCGCGTATTCGTAAGCAAAACCAGTTCCGCCGTTTACTCCAAGAAGTTTAATAATGTGAAGGATCACATCTTTTGCATAAATCCCGGGATTTAAAGTGCCGTTTACCTCAATTCTTCTGACTTTTAACTTCCCGAGCGCCAATGTCTGGGTTGCAAGAAGGTCCCGCACTTGGCTGGTTCCAATTCCAAAAGCAATTGCTCCAAATGCCCCATGAGTGGAAGTGTGGGAATCACCACATGCGATTGTCATCCCTGGTTGAGTTAACCCCTGCTCCGGGCCCACCACATGGACTATTCCCTGTTTTCCAGTATCAGTATCAAAAAAAGTAACGCCAAACTCCTCACAATTCGCCCTCAATTCTTTGATCATGGCGTCTGCTAATGGGTCCGAGTAAGGTTCCTGTGCCTCATTGGTGGGCACAATGTGATCCACGGTGGCAAAAGTTCTCTCTGGAAACCGGACGGGTAATTTTTTTTCCCCGAAGCATACCGAAAGCCTGTGGACTGGTCACTTCATGAATTAAGTGCCTTCCCACAAAAAGTTGAGTCTGCCCATTTTGTAACTGTCCCCACATCATGGGAATCCCAGACCTTCTCAAATAGATTTTTTTTTGCTCATAAGCATATCAAACATAAACAAAATAAAAATTCGGGCAAGCGGAATGCTAGGGTACCAAAGCCAAACTGATATTAAATCAATTAATCCAGCCGTATCCCTGAGTTGCGATTATTCCCTGAATACGCCTGTTTCAAACGGTTACTCAGCAGGTTTTTTGACTCGTCCTTAGAACTTGCCTTCGAGTTCTGTTGATTGACCAGTTTTTGAAAAGAATCTGCATTTCTTTTCTGTAATTCAATTACTCGATCAATTAGGCTGTCCAACTGCTGATTGGTCCTTGGGTCCACTCCGAGATTATCGCGTGCAGTTAAGACAATTTCCAAGCTTTCATCTTTTTTCTGAAGGATAGATTCAATTATATCCAGCTCTTTGGCGGCAATCGCCTGGGTCTCGGCATGCAAAAGGTTTTCGTTGTACTTCCAGAAGTTCGAGGAAATGAACAAAGTCAGCAGGGATATCCCCTCGGATCCGACATTTTTGGGACTATGCTTTTAAGGAAAGTGAGCCAGGTTGTTGGTCTCCTGAGATTTCGTTTTCAGGATTTTGGGAAAGCATTTCTGACCAGGCGTCCCGTAGTTCGGTAATCACTTTTTCCGCTTCGTCAATAGGCTCGGCTTCTTTCTTCAGGTTAGCCTGTTGAAGCTGGTGCATTACATAATCGTAAAGTCGATATAAAGTACCCGGCAATTCACCGGGTACAGACATGTCCAACGAGGACTGTAATTCGGTAACAATGTTTTGGGCACGAATCAGATTGTTGTTCACATCCTCATTGCGCTTGGTGAATTCTTCTTCATTGAATGCCCGCTTGGCCGCAGTTGTGAAACGAAGACAGCCATCAAATAACATTAAAACGAGTTTTCCCGGACTGGCAGTCTGCACGGACTGAGCCTTGTAGGATTTTGCTATTTTGTCGTACTGCATAAATGGGGCTTAGAAAAACTTAACTGGTGAAGTCTTCGGTGGAAAGAAGTTTTTCGGACAACCCCTCAAGGTCGGAATCATTAGGCCAGTTCGGATTGGATAAAAGTTCCTGAGCGCGTTTAATCGCTTCGGGGCGAATATCCTCACCTGATAAATCAGCACGCTGGGCTAAATTAGTAAGATCGGTTAAGTTAGTCTTAGTCGACTCGTCGGAGGGCTTGGGAGAGTGGACATTACTAACCGTGCCATGCTTGCTGTAAACATGAATAATTCCTTTGTTTTCACCTCCTGATATTGCTTCCATCGTTATATAAACTAAGCTTATATTGTGCCAAAATGTAAATAATTGCAACCCTCTTTTTGATCACCTAAGTGGCAGTGTGGCAAATGAGGTGGATGCCACATACTTAGCGAAAACTCTTGGTGATTGGAGGACGCTACCTGATGTCTTCGATGAAAGTGCACGCACTTGGGACTTTTCCTGAAAAATCCGCGAACCCACAATTATACTTCCATGGCCAGCGTCAAATGTCTCGTCAATAGCCCACATGAATTCGCCCGTTTTGATATCCACCAATTTGGCTCGAACTCCTAGGGAAATAGGACGGAAGGGTCGAAACGAATGGATATCTATGAATAAAACGCCATGTGCATTGGGTCATCTCTGTCGATGTTCCGAAGGAAATTTTCCGGCAGATCAGAAGAAGATGATACTCTTTCATTACCAAAATTTCGCTTCATATCGGACGGCCTCATTCGGATTGTTTCAAAGATTCTTTCCTGAGCAAGTTCCTGATTAAATACATCATCAATATAAGCAAGCACCGGGGAATCGTCGTCTTCGTGGAAGCAGGGAAGAACCACGACCCTGTTGAAATAAGCGGGCAGTCTTTCAATAGGATAAAGGTTAGTGGGCACAAATGGCTCGGCTCTGGCAACAATCTTCTCCTGCTCGAATGTCCTACAACTTGCAAAACCCAATATAAGAACGAAGCAGAAGGTTGAATATTTTAAAATGTTCATTATTTTTTGCTGAATGAATTTTGTAGTGTTTGAAGCTGGGTGTTGAGCTGTGATTGCATTTCTTCCATTCGCATAAATCCATCGCTCAATGTTTTTTCACGCTGTTCCAAGTAGCGCTCCATATCTTCGATTTTCTCATCAATTCGTTTATTCTGGCTCCTTACGCTTTCGATGTGAGTATTGTATGCCCCTTTGTACCCTGAGTCACTGTCACCCGAAAGGAATGCACTGATGAATTCGTCTACCGCTTCCGAGATACCCTGGTAAGTTCGACTGGATAAGGTGTTCGCATCATAAACAGTTGCTGCGGTTTGGGTAAATAAAGCCTTAACCTTATCCGGGTTGGATTCAAGTTCCTGAAGCAGAAGGGCTGAGTTCTTAATGAGCATCCGGTCCGAACCGGTTCCGAAATCCAGCCCAATATTGGAAAGGCGGAAACTGCTGTATGCCGGATCGGTTGCTGTCCAATCTCCTGTAACATAAGTATTGTCATTGCCGCTGTCGGTGTACTTATAATACGCGGGGTTGCCCGTTCCGTTATGATTTAAAATTTTAACAATGTAGTCGTTATTATTACTGCTGAAGTTTAAACTGCTCGCAATGGAGACCAAAGCTTGGTTCAATAAGTCTCCGGGATAAAGGGTATTATCCCGGTCCTTATTAATAATTAAATTTGATCCGTCCGAAGTGGTTCCACTTTCCGAGTGGGGAACAGAATCCCCAAAGACAACCTTTCTTAACTGACTTCCCAGTCGACTGATTTCAATATTACTCGAAAACTTACCTGCGGATACATTTTCACCGTCATTTGTTACCGAAGTCAAACTATTGATATAGTCCTGAGCATCATTAAATTCCTCGACAAATTTCTCCACCGCCGCTTTCGCCCGTGTGCTGTCTCTTGCGACCACAAAATTAGCGGTGTTTCCAACCTCAGCCTGAGCGATGTCAAAGGTAATTCCCTTATATCCATGCTCAGATTCAGTAAAAGTTGTTTTGGAGCTGTAAACTAAATCTCCCCCATTTACTTTTACGGTGGAATTTCGACCAAGCTCACTGGACATTGCCCGACCCACTCCGGGAATCACCTGCCTCCATTGAGTACTTGCAGTCGATGGTCCCTCACTAATTGTATCCTGTAATGCCTGCCAGTAAGTATCCGGGTCACTGCCTACTCCGCTTAGTTTTACATAAGTGCCGTTCTTGTAGGATGCATGATTGTTGGAGTTATAGGTGGTGCCAATTGTGCCGGGTGCGGCAAGCCCCATTGAACTAAGTATGTTGCCTGCTCCAGAATTTGCACCGAGTGCATCCCAGCTTGTTGATTCATGCAATGTGATGCCCACTGCACCCGCATCCTTGTTCCTGATTACAAATCGATCACTAACCGGATCGTAATACATATGAACATTCGCATCCGATGCATTCACCCGGTCAACCAAGTTGCTTACCGTGTCATTGTTCGCGTCGTAATCGATCCTGACCGCGCCCTCCCCTTCACCAATAAAGAAATTACCCAGGCCAGCAGCCAAGCCGGTGAGTGCGGTCGAGAAATTTGAACTGGCAAGAGAAACCGTCATGTCAATGGTGCCAAGCATTTGACTACTCTGAATTACGGTTTCCTGTAATTTTTCCCAATAATCAGCCCAACCGGTTCCTGAGCCAGGTACCGGGATACCTTTCTGTCTCCACATGTAGGTGTCTGCATATTGAAAGCCCAATGCCGCTTCGGCATCATTGGTTGCGGTGGTAGTCGCACCATATCTGGTATTTGCAAAATCTCCCGCTTTTATGACCAGGTCCCAGGAAGTTTGCGTGGTACTGATTGGGTCCTGCGTGGATGTGCCACCCGCCTTGAAGCGATAATAATTACCATCCGACCCACTCACGACGTTATTGGTCGCATAAGTCGTGCTATTATTCCATGCGGCGACTGAAGTTGCT
>JBJLCO010000011.1:0-225933 GCA_045567635.1 Opitutales bacterium
GTTTTTTCTCTTCGAAAAAATAGTAGTACACTGCCAAACAAATAACATCATTGTTGCACGTATAGCAGATGGAGGATAATAAATCAGTTCCAAATATATTATCATCAATAAAAGAACGAATAGTTCTTTAAGTATACGACTTTTACAAAATATTGAAAATATGAATGAAAATATTAGATATAAAAAACCCACATGGAGGCCACTTACAGCAAACAGATGCATGGTACCACTGTATTGATAGTTTTCCTTTTCCTGTTCACTAAGCGTATCCTTATTTCCAAGAAAAATGGCATTTAGAAATCCACTTATTTCATTTTCAGGTACATTAACTTTTTCAAAGGTTTTTATTATATATGACCGTATTTTACTTACTACATTTGAATATGTAGAATTACTTTTAATTGAAATAAGCTTACATCTCTTAATTTTTAACAGGTTCTTATCATCAAAATTTATTATTCCTTTTACCTGTATAATTTTTCCTTTTAAGCTTTCTTTTAATTTATAATCTATTGAACATAAAATCCTACGGTTTATTATTCTCGATGCAAATTGTGGTATCTTTTCAACTGATCCTAAATATTTTTTATGAAATTTTTCAGTAGTTCGACGATTTTTCACTTTTTGATTTATTTTAATTTCGAGTATTATTTCCCTTTGAGGAAAATAATTATTTTCTGTACTATTTAACTCTACCAGGTTTCGATAATTGAATTGTAAATAAAAGCTCAAGATTATAGAACAAACAATATTTAGACTGATTTTCACAATATTCGTGTTTGGCCTATAATACTTGTAATACCCTAGTAGCATTACTGCATACGATCCTTGTAAGTACATCATGGTACTTTGCTTAAATGTTTGATTTTCAAACAAGATGCTGAACACTAAGTATGGAATCAAGATTCCTAAAATTGGAGTTCTCATTGGGAGGAATTTTTTATTTCAAAAAACAGTATTTGCTCTTCAACCGTATAATCTTAGATTGTAGATTATGTTATACGACAGACCCTACATGAAAAGACAACACTTTGTTAGCGGGCGAACTGCTGTAGAGACCCTTATATTTTCTTATCTGGTAAGTTTTATCCTTTTTTTTATCCTTGGTTTAATCTTTACCGATTTAGATTTATTACTTCGTAAATACTTCTATTTTTCGGTTTCCAGTGTATCCAACCTTCTGCTTTGGACTCCTATTACCTACACTTTTTTTCATGACGGTTTAGGGCACATATTTTTAAATTTGCTTTTATTATTCTTTCTGGGACGTGGTGTGGAATCATTGATAGGAAAATACAATTTCTATTATTTATTTTTTATTGGAGCGGTTGTTGGGAGTATATTTTGGTCTTTCTTTCATTTTTCTCCGGTTGAATATGCATTGCCCAACGGCACAACGATAGGCCAACCAGAAACCCTGATGGGTGCATCCGCTGGTGTGATGGCAATTCTATCTTTTTATTGTTTAAAAAAACCCGACAACCCGATTACACTTCTTATTTTCTTTGTCTTACCATGCAGCATCAAACCTCGGTGGATTTTGATTGGAACATTATTGTATGACATTCACGGTCTTCTATCCTACGAGATAAGTGGAGTTGGAAACATAGCACATTCTGCTCACCTAGGAGGTTGCGCAGCAGGTGCTTTCGTCTTTTTATATTTTCGGTCAGGGAAAGAATTCCCTCGGTTTGTTTTTAAATTTTCCTCCCCGAAAGTATCTACAATATTTCAAAATCAGGGTACAAGTAGCCCTAAAAATGCAATTGACAAAAGTAACTATAAAATTAACCTTTCTAGTTCAACTGATTTGCAGAACGAGGTTGATAGAATTCTTGATAAAATAAACGAAGCCGGTTTTGGTTCATTGACGAAGGAAGAAAAGTTAACCCTGGAGAAAGCAAAAGGTTTGCTTCGAAATTAATTTACACTAGAAAATTTTATATGAGTCAACTTCGGTCATGCTTTTACTATCTCGTCTTCGCCATTTTCATTTCAGACCCTTATCTGTCTGCAAAGTTACCTGAAAATCAGGAATTGCAACCCACGCCGTTGATGCAACAGGAAACAAAGTGGCTTGTACAAGCTTTACAGCAAGCACACTTTAACAAAGTTTCTATTAAGGATCTCACTCCGGAAGAATTTATTGAAAGTTATCTAAGCAAATTAGATCGTTTGAAGTTATATTTTACACGTGGAGATACAAAAAGTTTTTCCTCCAAATTTTCTCCCACTTTGATTACTTTTTTTGAACAAGGAAACCTTTTTCCAGGATTTGAGATATATAATTTCTACAAAAACAAATCACTAACCCGCCTCGAGTGGGTTGCAAATTTTCTAAATGAAGATTTTGAGTTTGATTCAAACAGAACATATTTCACCAAAAGGGAGGACGGCCCATGGGATGAAAGTGATGAGCAACTAGACGAGACATGGAAAAAACTTATTGAATTCGAAATTCTTAGTGAGGCATTATCCGGCGTGGATATAAATTCGACCGAAGATATTTATGATAATGGCGATTTGATCGAAGTTATTGAAGACTCCAAGGAAAAAGTAAGAAAACGTTATGAAAGGTGGAAAAAAAGTATAGTTGAGTTTGAATCCACGGATGTACAGGAATTATACCTGAGTACGCTTACTCAAATGTTTGACCCGCATACGACCTTCATGAACATAAAAGAGAAGGAAAAATTTGATCAGACAATGAATAATGAATTGGTCGGAATTGGAGCAGTCTTAACCGATGACGATGGTTATTGTACTATCACCGAATTATTACCAGGTGGACCAGCTGAATCATCACGAGAACTTAACCCGAAGGATAAAATCGTAAAGGTTGCACAAGCAGATGGAGACTTTGTCAATGTTGTTGACATGAAATTATCTAAAATTGTTGAGTTAATTAAAGGTCCCAAAGATACCCTTGTAAGGCTTGAAATTAAGCCAGTGAATGACCCTTCATCGACTAAAATTGTAAGAATTATTAGGGACAAAATTAAATTAACTTCCAATTTGGCATCCGCATCAATTCATAAAGTTACATTGGAAAAAAAAGAACGCAAAATAGGAGTCATAGAATTACGGTCTTTTTATGGCTCCAGTGGAAACGGACCGAAAGCAACAGACGATGTGGAGGAATTAATACAAAAACTTAAAAAAGAAGAAATCGAAGGAGTTATTCTTGATTTAAGAAGAAATGGAGGAGGATACTTAAGCGAAGCGGTTAACCTAGCTGGTTTATTTATTTCGAGGGGTCCGGTTGTTCAAGTAAAAAGTACTGACGGAAAAATTAGAAAGAAATTTGATTTTAACCCAAAATTGGCGTGGGATGGTCCGCTCATAGTATTAGTTTCGAGGTACAGTGCATCCGCTTCCGAAATTGTTGCAGGTGCGTTGCAGAATCATAAAAGAGCGATTATTGTAGGCGATAAAACAACCCACGGCAAAGGTACGGTACAGTCCCTCATTCAAATGAATTTGCCATTCAATTTCAGTTCGTCTAGCAAAAAAAGTGCGGCGAAAATAACCATCCAAAAATATTATTTACCGTCAGGAAAAAGTACACAAATTCAGGGTGTTGAAAGCGACATTTCAATGCCAACAATTAACACTTTCCTGCCAATTGGAGAATCAGATTTGGAAAATGCCCTTCCTTGTGACAGCATTGCACCGGTAAACTTCAGAAGATCAGCGGATGAATTTGTATACAAAGCAGATGTGGTTAATTTTCTTAACGAAGCGAGTAATGAACGGCAAAATTCCTTATCTGAATTTGCTTATTTGAATAAAAATGTGAACTGGTACAAAAAGAAAAGAGAGGAAAAAAGCCTTTCATTAAATTTCAAAAATAGGTTCACTAAAAAGATTGAAGATCAGGACTTTACCAAACAAATGAACGAGGAATTTGAAAAACTATCCAAAGACGCTTTTCTCAAGAAAAATATTCCGCTTAACATCGTTGAATCTCAAAATTTAAAGTCAAGAATAGTAAGAGGTGAAGAAACACAGGATGTTAATTCCACCAATTCTTTTTCGCTCCCGGAGAATTTTGATATCAGGCTCCATGAAAGCTGTCGAATTATGTCAGACTGGGTAAATATTATTGAAACCAAGCAATTTTCCCATAGAGAACAAGAAATCTTGGAGGAGATTTAATTTCATGATTTTTTGGCAAATATGAATCTTTCCCGCCCTGAAAAATCTTTGACTACTTCAATCTCGTAAAAGAATTTGATGATTTCTTTTTCCAAAACCTCCTTTTGACCCAAGCCAATTTCAAGTGCGAGTAAACCACCTTTATTCAGGTGTTTCGTTGATTCTTTAATTACCTTAATTAAATCATTTATTCCCTGATTACCTGAAACTAAGGCCACTTTGGGATCAAATTGCTTTACCTCGGGTTCACTGCTTTCCCATTCGCTTTCAGATAGATAGGGAGGATTGGAAACAATAACATCAAACATTCCTCTTAATTTTCTTTCATTCCAGTCGAAATTCTCAAACCTAATATTGTCAAGCGAGTGAAACCGAGAATTCTCTTCTGCTAATTTTATCGCGTCAGACGATTTATCTATTCCGAGACCGGTACATAGCTTGTTTTGAATGCATAATGTAATTATTATTGCACCACTTCCTGTCCCCATATCCAGAATTTTTCCGCAGAAATCTTTTTCCAATCTATCCATTATTAACTCGGTAAGATATTCTGTTTCTGGTCTTGGTATAAGTGCCCGTTTATCACATTTTATTTCATACCCCGCAAAATTAACCTTACCTAAAATATGCTGGAGCGGTTTTCTTTTACCACGATCAATAATTAATTTCCTAATTTTATCTTTTTGGTCTTTTTCAACTGGATTTTCAAAACTTAGATATAATTCAACCCGTTTTTGTTTGGTTACACTTGATACTATCCACTCCACATCACACTTTGGGTTTGGTACCCCCCTTTTTCTTAAATATTCAGTGGAAAGATTTATAATTTCCAAAAATGATATAATATGATCACTCATCTTTCGACAGCATATTTTCCAGTTGGATCCTTTGATCTTCTTTAGTTAGAGCGTTAAAAAGTTCTTCAAGGTCACCCAGTAAGGCTTCGTTTAAAGCGTGTGAAGTGAAGTTAATTCGATGATCTGTAATTCTGCTTTGAGGAAAATTATAGGTCCTGATTCTTTCACTCCTATCACCCGTTCCAACTTGATCTTTCCTTTCCCGGGCATACTTTTCGCTTTCTTCAGCTTGTTTCAATTTCAATAGCCTTGATTTTAAGACAGTCATCGCCTTTAACTTGTTTTTTAATTGGGACCTTTCATCGGCGCAATAAACATTCAGTCCACTAGGCTTATGTAAAATTTGAACGGCCGAATCCGTAGTATTTACCCCCTGACCCCCCGGCCCACTTGCCCGGCACACATTAATTTCTAATTCCGCCGGGTCGATTTTGATTTCAACATCACGAGCTTCCGGTAGAACTGCGACGGTTGCTGTTGAAGTGTGAATTCGGCCACTTGCTTCTGTAACTGGGACTCTTTGAACCCGATGAACTCCACTTTCGAATTTGAGTTTGGACCATACATCACTGCCCTTTAGGAGAAAGATCACTTCTTTGAAGCCCCCTGTTTCTGAAACACTTTGACTTAAGCATTCGAATGCCCAGTTTTTACTTTCGGCTAATTTTGTGTACATTCGGTAAAGGTCTGATGCAAATAAAGAAGCTTCGCTTCCACCCGCCCCCGCCCGTATCTCAATAATGGTATTTCTTCCCAAGTCAGGGTCTTCGGGAAGCATCGAATAAAGCAACTGCTGGTGCAATTTAGGAATTTTACCTTCAAGTAAATTAATTTCTTCTTTTGCGGTGTCGGCAAACTCAGGGTCATTGAGAAGCTCACTACTTTCGTTTATAGCCAATTCACAATCTTTCAACTCTTGGTGTTGTTCAAGAATTACCTTGATTCGGTTGTGTTCGCGGGAGAGCTTTGTGGCGAGATGTTGGTCTTTGAAAACATCAGGATTTGCCAGTTTAGATTCAAGTTCATTGTATCGTTGCAGAAAGGGCTGAATATTTGGTAAATCATCCATGTATCTTTTAGCATAGCATAAGATATTTTCTTTAAAACTAGTAAATGAACCCAAATCAACAAAACCGACAGATTCATGGACAAAACATAGTAGCCTGTGTTTGGGACTTTGATAAAACCTTAATTCCCGGCTATATGCAGAAGCCCTTGTTTGATCTTTTTGGCATCAATGAAAAAGTATTTTGGACCGAGGTTAATCAATTGCCAGAGCTTTACGCGAAGCGTGGATTAAAGGTCTCCCCTGACACAATTTATTTAAATCACCTATTAAGCTATGTGAAGAATGGGCCGATGAGAGGCCTAACCAATGAAAAATTAAAAGAATTAGGAGGGGAAATTGAATTTTATCCCGGCCTGCCCGAATTCTTTGTGGAATTAGGAAAAATAGCAAATGAAACGGAATTTAAAGGGTATGATTTTAAAATTGAACATTATATAATTAGTACAGGGATTTCTAAAATTATTATGGGAAGTAAAATATCGCCCTATGTGGAAGATGTGTTTGCTTGTGAGTTTATTGAATCTCCCCTCCCGCCGAATTATATGAATCAGTCTGAATTTTCTTTACCACTGGATTTAGAAATTTCACAGGTAGGAATGACTGTGGACAATACAATTAAGACACGCTGTGTATTTGAAATAAACAAAGGGTGTAACAAAAATTCCGCGATTGATGTAAATTCATTTATACCACACGAAGATAGAAGGGTACCCATTGATCAAATGATTTATGTTGCTGATGGCCCAAGTGATGTTCCAGTTTTTACAGTTGTAAAGCAAATGGGAGGAAAAACTTATGCAGTTTATGATCCTAAAAACGAAAAGGAATTTGAACAAACCTGTGATTTGGTGGAACGTTCCAGGGTGCATAATAATGGTCCAGCAGACTATCGGGCCGAGTCTCCCACATCAATTTGGATGAAACAGAAAATTAAGGAAATTCTCAGGAATATGATCAAAAAGCGGAACGATCAGTTAAACGAACGAGCAGGTGCTCCCCCAAAGCACATACAGGAAGATGGAGAAGGACCTAATTCTTATCTGCCGAAACAGGATACTTTTTGGAAATAGAAAAGAATAAAATTAAAAAAAACTACCTTTTCAAACTAGTTTAAATTCAATATAATATGTTTTCCAAAATGGATTTAACTCATTGGAATAAAAAAAGCTTACTCGGAATAGAAGAGCTAACCTGTTCAGAAATTAATCAAATACTGGATGTGGCAAAGTTTTTAAAAAACGAATTGGATAACGGGTGTAGCGAAAAAGCTTATTTACGTGGGAAAAGGATCGTAAATTTGTTTATGGAACCAAGTACGAGAACGAGAATAGCATTTGAACTGGCAGCCAAGTCACTCAATGCGGATGTAATTACTGTTGCTGAAAAATCGAGCAGTTTAACCAAGGGCGAAACCCTGCGGGACACCGCTTTAAATATTCAGGCTTTAGGGGCAGATGCAATTGTGTTGAGACACTCTTCACCGGGATCGCCTTTATTTCTGTCAAAAATCGTTGATGTTCCTGTAATTAATGCAGGAGACGGTGCCCACGAACACCCAAGTCAGGCGCTTTTAGATCTTTATACTATTCAAGAAAGAGTCGGTAGTGTAAAAGGTATGAAAATCACTATTCTTGGTGATATTCTTTTTAGCCGGGTTGCCAGATCGAATTATTGGGCTCTTTCAAAAATGGGTGCCGAGGTAACTTTTGCAGGTCCCTCAACTTTGGTACCTAAACAGTTTGAAAGTATGGGTGCGAAGGTGAGCCATGATTTAAAGGATGCCTTAAAGGATGCAGATGCGGTTATGCTTTTGAGAATCCAGCATGAACGCCAGTCATCAACGCACTTTCCTTCATTGGATGAGTATACGACAATTTTTGGTTTAAACCGAGATAGGAAAAAATGGCTAAAAGAAGGAACCTTAATTTTGCACCCGGGTCCGGTCAACAGAGGAGTTGAATTGGATTCAGAGTTAGCCGATTCTTCACAATCTCTCATTCTTAATCAAGTTACCAATGGCATTGCGGTTAGAATGGCGATTCTGTATCTTTGCACGACCAAAGGAATTGTAGGTGAAGTAGAATGAGGATTACATGCTTAAAGGGAGGAAGGATAATCGATCCAATTAATGAGGTAGATGAAATTAAAGACCTCTACATAAAAGGGGAAAGAATAATTAATATTAAAGATGTCGCAGCCAACACCCCGATCGATGTAATAGATGTGGAGGGAAAAATAGTTTTCCCAGGGTTGGTGGATTTAAGGTCTCATTTAAAAAACATATCTGGTGGCCAAAGTGAAAATATTTCATCAATCTCAAAAGCGGCTGCAGCCGGTGGTTACACAACCATATTATTGATGCCGAATGTTTCCCCTAAGGCAGATAATCCGGGAACAATTCAACATATACAAGATAGAATAATTAAACATGCTGTTGTAAATATACTACTTTGCGGATGTTTGACAAAGGACGGAAAGGGAGAAACGATTGCACCGTTAGGCTCACTAAAAGAAATCGGTGTGGTTGCGGTGTCGGATTGCCCGATGACACCACAAAACACACAGATCTTTTCAAAAGGGATTGAATACGCGGCAATGTTTGGATTGTTAGTTATCGATTTGCCAAGAGACTTCTCATTGTCAGTTAGTGGGTCTGCTCATGACGGGCCTCAGGCATTAAAGATGGGTCTTGGTGGTTACCCAAGAATTGCGGAAGAATTATTTGTACAACGTGCTATATCAATTTCCAAAAGTGTGGATACAAAAATTCACTTAACCTCGATTTCTTCCAACGGGTCTGTTGAAATGATTGAAGATGCAAAAAAGAAAGGAATACAAATATCGGCAGATGTGACACCCCATCATTTAATTTTTAATGAAGAATCAATAACGGAATTTAACCCAAATTATAAAACATCTCCCCCACTCCGAGAAGAAATCGATAGAATAAATCTTATTCGTGGGGTACTTAATGAAACAATAGATTGTGTGACTAGTGCTCATGAGCCCTTTGAGGAGCACGAAAAAAATGTTGAATATGATCTTTCACCCGCGGGCGTGATAGGATTGGAAACAGCTTTCTCAGCGTGCTATGAAACATTGCAAAAGAAAGATCAATTTTCATGGAAGAAACTAGTAAATCTGATGTCATGTAACCCTGCAAAAATCCTGAATATTAGTGCAGGGTGTCTTTCTGAGGGAAAGAGAGCTGATATTGCAATTTTTGATCCAGACCATGAATGGATATACAATGAAAATTCTCGATTTACAAATGCATCCAATTCGCCATTTGAGGAAAAAAAGTTTAGAGGAAAGATTATTCAAACTTTTGTAAATGGAAAATCTATATTCAAATACGCTGAATTTGAACGATAGATCATAAAAGTGTTTATAGAAGCGTTATTTAATGCGGTAATTCTTATTTCGGCGTTAATACTATTATATAATAGAAATGGAAAACCTTCCAGTTTGTCACAAGGTTTAATTCATCCTCGATATGTTCTTTTAGTAGGACCAATAATAATTTGTTTTACATTGGGAAATCTAATAGTAAACACAATTATAGTTATATTGATTTCAATTAAATTAAGAAGCAAGTTAGTTACCATAAAACATAATTTTGTAAGCTTTGACTATATAAAATCAATAATAAAAAACATAATAATAATATGGCCAATACTTACGTTGGTATCGCTAGTGTCAAAAACGATATTTTATGAATATTCGGAACAAGAAATAGTAAGAAATTTAAGAATTTCAAATAATTCAACAGAATTATTAAGTGTTTTTATAATGATAGTTATTATAGCTCCTATAATAGAAGAAATAATATTTCGCGGATTGATATATAGAGTGTTTAAAGGATTACTTGGGCCTTTTTTCGGTGCCTTTATAAGCTCAATATTATTTTCATTTGTGCATCTAAACCTTCTATCTTTCCCGTATTTATTTATTTTTGGAATATTACTATGCTTATATTACGAGAAAGAAAAAACGATAATCACACCAATTTTAATGCACTCCATACTAAATGGTATTATGTTTAGTCTTATTTTAATTAAATGATGAGAGTGCCACAAACTACTTTTTCTGCAAGTTGTAAGGATACGGATAGCCTCGTTATTAAATTCTCAAAATTAATTTCACCAAACTCAATTATATATTTGAATGGTGATGTAGGTACTGGAAAAACTTATTTTGCGAAAAAATTAGCTGAACAATTCGGTATTTGTGATTTAAGTAGTTCATCCTATGAAAGGATATCTATTCACAAGGAACAAATTAACTTCATACATTGTGATCTTTATAGAGATGAGAACAGTAATATGCTTTTATGTGAATTAGATTATCACTTAATCGAACCATGGATACTTGTCATCGAATGGCCTAAGCAGTATTTGCCTATTCAAAACTGCGAGCAATTCTTAGTCAATATATCAGTTTTGAAAAAAAATAAACGCTCGATAATAATTGAACATCTAACTAATAGTGAGATTACCATTTGAGAATTCTCTTATGTAACCTTCCTTCAGTAACCAGTGAATTTCTCTAATAGCCGTCCTTTTCTCTATATTTTTTTCTAATAATTTTTCCATTAATGCACTTTTATTTATATTATTAAACGCATTAACTTTTGTTATTATTTGATCACAAGTAGCTGATAGTTTGTTATCCTGTACTTTTTTCGCCTTTGCATAGCATGCAAACAAATGTTTATTTTCACCGTGCTTAAAAATACAAAAACCACTCTTTTTTAAGTTAATAAGTATGTTAAAAAACATATCCTTGCGCCACTTTTTCGAAGTTTTGATTATGTCATTAACCAAAATTCTTATATCTTTTTCTAAAGTTTCTAGATTTGCTCCACTAATGGTTATATGTTCGGCGTTTCTAATATATCCGTTTTTTAAATCATTTATAAATAAACTTAATTGATCAAGATTATCTATTTTCTTTACTGTAGCTGTATTTCTCTTAATTTCATAAGTGAAATTTATTAATGGTGTTTCCATCCATGACTTCACACTTTCTGGATCGTCAATTTTTTCAAGACTTTCAATATATTTATCAAATTCCACGGTTATTTTATTATGAAAGATAAAATTTCTCACTATTCCTTCAAAATTATGATAGTTTTTTGGTGGTAAAAATTTGCCCGTGATTCCACATTTTAGAATTGTATTGAAAGTTCCATTTGGTTTTTCACCTTCCTCTTTATTAATTTCAATAATCTTATCCAAACCATTTTCAAGTATATGTTTTAATGCTTTCTCTTTTGTTGAGAATATTGAATTATCAAAAACTGTTTTGTAGAAATTGTTATTCTCTTCTGGATTAAAATACTCAATTTTAATTTGTAAACGATCTAGTTTTTCGGAGATTGTCGTCATAATTTCTTCCACTCCATATGATTTACCTGATTTCTTAATCTCAGCTTTTAGTATTCCCAGAACTGTTTTATTAGGTGAAATTGTTACTTGGTAGATCTCAGGTTTCTTCTCCTGTTTTTTATAAGTTTGTTTTTTCCGAAACTTTGGCTTCGACTGTTCCCTTTTAGTATTTTTTTTGGCCCAAACTTTAGTATCTTTATTGACGTCCCAGTTCTCTGAAAAATCAAAATTTTTCAGATTACTTAAGTCTATTTCCATTTTGTTTTTTTCTTCTTCCATGACTTTACACGATATCAAGTTTTGAGAACTTGCTTTTTTTGTTCATCTCTTTATAAATCAAAATGTTTGCTCAGGTGGCGGAATTGGTAGACGCGCTAGACTAAGGATCTAGTGCCGTAAGGCGTGGGGGTTCGAGTCCCCCCTTGAGCACCAGTTTTAATTCGTAACTTTTCTGTCAAAGGATTTGGTTTTCGTTTTGTCGTAAGTCCTGTGTTTTACTCGAAGTCCAAGTTTGAATTCATCCTTAAAGGTTTTATTGCCAAATCGATCAAACCCTTCAAAAAGACCGTCTTTTTGATTGTCCTTCCAATGCTCTAACAACCTGACTTGTTGAAAACCTTGGTTTGCTTTGAATAATTGGATTACATATTGATTAGAATCTGGAGTACCGTATTCTTTTCCGTATTTTTCCTTTGCGTTTTCGTTAGCCTCTAACCATAGGGTGCCCGGTATTTTGATTCCGTCTTTTATATAAACATATCCGTCCGGTTGAAGTGGTTCGTCAAAGTAATAGATATGAGTGCCTTGTTTTTTACCCTGGACATAATCCTTTGAAAATTTCTTTAATCCGTTCTTTTCGAACATATCCCATTTGCCGTGTAATAATCCGGCAAGGAACTGTTTTTCAAACATTACTTGTCCATTCGGAAACAATTTTTCTACTGTTCCACTATAAGGTAGTTCTTCATCACCCCAAAATGCTCTCGGGCTGGTGTGCCACAAAGAAGATTTCTCTATCTCAACCCCCATTATTTCCCCATTTTCTACAAATACTTTTCCTAACTTGAATGCATTTCCCATACTGCCCGTAACCACGGCTATAACATCTTCTGAATAACCTTCTCCGCCTGATTGCATAATTAGTTTCACCAGTTTTCCTGACTTGGTGATTTCAGGTAATGCAACGGCACCTGTACCCTTCCAAAAAATATGCTTATCGATAAATTTCACGCTGTTCGCTTCTTCCATTCTAAGAAAGGCTGAATCTTCACGCCTAATTTTATACGGACTGTAGGGTAAAGACGGACTATTCCTAGAGTAAGAGGCCCACCATTTGAGGGCATTATCAGTACTTGCTTCAAAAAGAATCAGGAATGCAAAGCCAAAAAAAACTATACAGATGGTCAAAAGAGTTATAATCAATTTTTTCATGACAGTAAACGCATCTTAAATCATTATAAATTAAACTTTAAGATCAAGGCGAAAAAACGTAATCATACCCAACTTTTCCTTCTGTGCCTAATAGAATCACTTAATCGAGATGGGAAAAAAGGACCATTATATACAAGAGAAGAATATATCTGCAAAAGGGAAGCTCCCGCGTCCAATTTTCTAATTGCGGCATCGTATGACGAAATCCCCCCTGCCCCTATAATTGGAAAATTATAATTAGTAAGCTTTGCTAAAAATTTGATAATAGCATTTGATTTTGATTCTAATGGGTCACCACTTAATCCTCCATTCTCTATTGAGTCTAACTGCATTTTACCAAATCTGCTGATTGTAGTGTTTGTTGCAATTACCCCAGAGAATCCGCATTCTCTTGCATTACAGATTATATTTTCAAGGGACTTATAGCTTTCATCCGGAGAAATTTTTAAAATAAGCGGAACCGGTAAGGTCTTATACTTTTTAGCACAGGATTGGTTGGTATTTACGAGAATTTTCAGAAGAGGAGCAATTAAGTCCATTTTGTGAAGATCTCTTAAGTTAGGGGTGTTGGGTGAACTGATATTAACAGTTATGTAATCTGCCTGTAAAAAAGACTGATTTAAGCAATAGATATAATCTTCATGGGCTTTGTCTATTGGAGTGTTTTTACCCTTGCCTATATTTATTCCCAAAGGAACGGATCTTTCGCCTTTTGGATAGATTTGTTTAATCCGATTAATTATTACATCTGCCCCATCATTATTGAAGCCCATCCGATTGACAAGTGCGTTATATTTTGGATATCTAAAAAGTCTTGGTTTGGGGTTTCCGGACTGAGCTAAAGGAGTGATAGTGCCAATTTCAACATGACCAAATCCAAGTGAGGCAAAACTTTTTGGGAATGAACCATTTTTATCCATGCCCGCGCCCAAGCCTAAATGATTTGGAAAAGAAAGACCGAACAGATCGATATCAGATGAGTTTTTTGAAGATAAAAACTGAATAAATTTTCTTGATATATTTGAGCTTTCTGTAATTGAAAGAAGTTGTGATGCTAAATCGTGTGCGCGCTCAGCATCGAGGCGAAAAAGAAGAGGTCGAAAAAGTTTTTTATAGATTAAATTCACGAAATACATATTACATTTAACCACAATGCCCATTCAGGGCGATAAATAATGAAAAAAACCGTCATATTTAAAAAAGATGGTTGTAAAACAAAAGCAACTAATCATAAGACAAACCAATGAAAAAAACAGGACCTAGTCTAGATTGGTGCATCGTTCGTATCGGCGAAGATAAGAATTGGTGGATCAACTCGATAAGCGATAACGAAAATTGGGATGTAGATAATCTTGGCATTATAGATCCCAAGCAGTTCCTTTACATTAACGAGTTATTAGATTCAATGACAGAATTTGGACTGGAATCGCAGTTGGTAGACGATGCGTTCTTTACTTTTGCAATTGAGGAAGAGATTGAAGGAGGGCTTATTCGTTTGGTAAGGGTGAGAGATTCTTTATTGAAAGCAGAAGACATGTTATTCGCATTACCCGATGTATTGGATGAAGAAAAAGGACCGTATGCAGATTTTCTTAATCATGTTTCTGAAAAGAGGGTTGCCATGCTGAATGAACTAATAGAATTTGCCGAACCTTATACCCAGGAAGAAATGGAGGAGGTATTAGCCGAGAAACAAAATAATGATTTTCTTGAAGGAAAAAGATCTCATTTCAGTGATGAGTTATTTTCAATTTTGGAATTTGTTCCAGATGGATTCGCAATTGACGCAGACCTAGAGGACGAATCGGATAAATCAAAAGAAAATGAGGAGGATTATTCTGATTTGGAAGCTGATCTAATTGAAGTTTCAGACAAGGAAGAAAAAATGCTTCCAGACGCAGACCTAAAGTGGGATGAGGAAGAGGAAAAAGAAGACACCACCCCCTACGAAGGAGGAGCCCCTGATGAGGAAGCTTAAATTAACTTGGCAATTCTTTCAGCAAAGTAGGTGAAAATAATGTCTGCACCTGCCCTTTTTATTGATAGCATGGACTCGATGGCACATGATTCTAAATCTAACCAACCTTGCAGGTGTGATGCCCAAATTCTTGAGTACTCACCAGAAACTTGATACGCAGCAATTGGTATGTCAAATTCTGTTTTTGCATAACTGATAACATCAAGGTAAGGCTCAGCTGGCTTTATCATTAAAATATCAGCACCTTCTGCATAATCTAGATTGAGTTCTCTTTTTGCTTCCCGCAAATTGCCAGTTTTAAGTTGGTAGCTTGACTTATCGATTGGCGTAGTCTGACCCGAGCCAATGGCTTCCCGAAACGGACCATAATATGCGGATGAAAATTTAGCTGAGTAAGAAATTATTCCGGTTTTCTGAAATTCGTTTTGATCCAGTTCTTTACGGATTGCACTGACCCTTCCATCCATCATGTCAGAAGGCGCAACCAAATCATAGCCAGATTTTGCGGCCATAACAGCCCCCCTAGAAAGAGCTTTTACTGTCTTATCGTTATCAACCACCCCTGTGGAATCGAGAACGCCGTCATGTCCATGGTTAGTATATGGATCAAGCGCAAGGTCTCCAATTAGGAGAACATCACTAATCGATGATTTAATTTCCTCTGCCGCTCTGTATGTCAGAGAGTCAGGATTTAAAAAATCGCTGCCCAGTGGGTTCTTTTTGGATGAGTCAATTTGGGGAAAAATTGCGAATGCCTTTATCCCGATATCTTGACACTCTTTTATCTTAGAGGGCAAAGACTTGAGCGGCCATCGAAACATTTCTGGCATGGAATCGATTTTCTCCGGAGTTCGTGAATTTTCAGAAACAAAAAGCGGAAATACTAAATCATCGTGACATAATTTAATTTCTTCAACTAATGAACGAATGATGGAATTATCTCGAAGTCGCCTCGGACGGAGAATGGGATTGAAATTCATTGATAGAGAAAATTTTAAATGAAATACTAAAATTCAACTTTAAGAATTATTGTATTTGATCTTATATATGTCTATCATTGCAACTGCCAATCAAAACTTTGGTTAATTTATGGAGTGGGAAACAATATTAGCATTCGGATTATTGCTATCCGCGTTGACATCTTTCTTAATGGAAAAGGTAAGTGTTGATACGACAGCTTTAACATTGTTAGGGGTGGTTCTTCTTTTCTCCGGTTTAGAAATCAGTGATAAATGGCCAACTATATCTATGGTTTTAAGTGTGTTTTCAAATGAAGCACCTCTTACTATTGCGGCAATGTTTGTAATAAGTGCATCATTAAACCGATGCCGATTAATTGAGCAGGTTTCCGATTCATTAGGAAAGTTTTGTAAATATGGCTACGCCAAGTTCATGCTAATATTACTGCTTCTTGTCGCCTTTGTTTCAGCGTTTGTAAATAATACACCTGTGGTAGTGGTTTTGTTACCCGTTGTGATTAGCCTTTCTCGAACCATGGGTGTTCCCTCTTCTAAAATGCTTATACCGGTTTCGTATGCTTCTATATTTGGCGGATGTTGTACTTTGGTTGGCACGAGTACCAACATACTCGCCAGTGGTATAATAACGAGTTCAAGTATCTATGAAAATATGGAACCAATAGGAATGTTTGAACTTTCAAAAATTGGTCTGCCCTTACTCGGTATATCCTTGAGTTTTTTGGTTATATTTGGACGGAGGCTCCTGCCTAACCGTGAAGCGTTATCCAATATTATTTCGGATTTAGACCGTAAGGAATTTCTCACCGAGGCAATTGTGCAGAAAAATTCTCCTCTTGTGGGCCAAAAAATTAAGGATTCTGGAATAACAAAACTTTCGGGAGTGAGACTTTTAGAAATTGTAAGAAGCGGAGTCGCAATTTCAGCTAGAAAAGTGGAAGAGAAATTGCACGCAAATGACCGTTTGGTTTTATCATGCAAACCTCAGGGAATTATAGAAACCAGCGAATTTGAGGGTGTTAATTTGATTAATGAATCATTACTTGGCGTTGAACAAGTTTCCTCCAGAACCGGCGTCATGGTTGAATGCGTGGTCGGACCTTCCTCCTCTCTGATATCAAAAAATCTTTCGGATGCAAGTTTTCGGGCCCGCTTTAACTTAACAATTCTTGCGGTTCATCGACGAGGAAAAAATCTTGGCGTGGAAATCGAAAAAATCCGACTTCAACCCAGTGATACATTACTGATTTTGGGATCTGAGGATGCAATCGAAAGATTGAGAAAATCCGAAGAGGTGATTCTTTTGGATCAGGCGACCATGCCCATGCAGAACATGAAAAAGAAAGCACCCATTGTGATTGGTGTGCTAGTGGGAATTGTATCAATTGCAACCTTGAAAATATTACCTATTTCCATAGCGGCTATTTTAGGAGTATCAATATTGTTAATTACTGGATGTGTAAAAGCCCGTGAAGCTTATCAAGCAATTGAATGGAATATATTAATATTAATATATGGAATGCTTGCTCTTGGGATAACTATGCAAACCACGGGTGCATCAGCAATATTTGCCTCCGTGGTCGGTGGAATAGGAATCGGATTGTTTGAGCCGGAATGGCAACCACTGGCCGTTCTGATAGTCCTGTATTTATGCACTGCATTTTTAACTGAGGTTTTGTCAAATAATGCGACAATTGTAATCATGGCCCCCATTGCCCTGGAGGTTGCAAATTTAATGGAAATGACAATCAGTGACGCCCGTGCTTATGTATTGACTGCTTGCATTGCGGCCTCGGCTAGCTTTGTTACCCCAATTGGCTACCAAACAAATACATTTGTCTACACAGTTGGCGGGTATCAATTCAAAGACTTTTTAAAAGTGGGGATTTATTTCAATTTGATTTATTTTATTGGCACCGTAATTCTTGTTTCGACCTATTGGGGCTTTTTTCCAAGCAGTTTTTCTGAGTAATTTCTTTAATTCCTGAATGGGTATTTTGGTGTAGAAAAATAAAAGCGAAATCGCTTAGATTTTAATGGGTTTGAGTTGGCTCGTTATCTTATTTCTGAAATCCAAGAAAAAGAAAATTATTTGGGGAGAAAACCGGTTTTAAAAAGATCATTTAAAGTGAGTATTATTTCAATGTAAACCATTTTATATTATTCACTTATAAAACTAAATCACCCCGTTTTAAGCCGCGGGATATCCCAAAACAAAACCCCTGGAAAAATTTCACAACAAAGTTTAAATCCTACCTTGACTGAAATACTCAAAAAAAGGTATAAAATAAGCCAACACACAGCTCTTAAAAATCAGTTCAATATTCATATCAAACCCACTATTTCAAAGAAGTAGAATATTGAAAAAGTAACCATTTAAATACCAAAAATGTCAGAAGAAAATAACACAAATAGAGAAGAAAAGTATGATTCATCTCAAATTCAGAAACTCGAGGGTTTGGAGGGTGTTCGTAAGCGGCCTGACATGTACATCGGAGATACCAATGAAAGGGGATTACATCACTGCGTCTTTGAAATTGTGGATAATTCCATTGATGAATCATTGGCCGGTTATTGTTCCGAAATAAAAGTGCACCTTCATGCCGATGGATCCTGCTCGATACAGGATAACGGAAGAGGCATTCCGGTGGATGTGCATCCAAAGCACAATATGCCTGCATTGGAGCTAGTGCTCACCAATCTTCATGCGGGAGGAAAGTTTGGCAAAGGTGCGTATCAGGTATCCGGAGGATTGCACGGAGTTGGTGCTAAGTGTGTCAATGCAGTTTCCGAATGGTTCGTGGCAGAAGTTAGACGAGATGAAAAAATCCATCAAATGGAATTTTCCAGGGGGAAAACCACCAAAAAAATGAATGTCATAGGTTCCTGTCAAACGACTGGAACAAAAGTAACCTTCCTTCCTGATGAACAAATTTTT
The DNA here is from genome assembly GCA_045567635.1 of Opitutales bacterium. GTDB lineage: Bacteria > Verrucomicrobiota > Verrucomicrobiia > Opitutales > Seribacteraceae > Seribacter. The sequence goes on from JBJLCO010000011.1 coordinate 18,799, forward strand.
ACTGAAACGAGAGAATTCAAATTCGATGTTTTAGCTAAAAGACTTCGAGAGTTAGCATTTTTGAATCCCGGAGTTAAGATATCCTTAAAAGAAGATGCTGGGGAGCGGGAACAAAGTTTTATTTTTGAAGACGGAATAAGTGAATATGTTATGTATTTAAATCAGAATAAAAATTGTCTTACTCCAGAACCAATTTCATTCTCCGGAGATGCTCCGGCAGAGACGGGAGAAGGAAAAATTATACTGGATGTGGCACTTATTTATAATGACTCGTTTACAGACCAACTTTACGCGTACGCAAATTCGATTCATAATGTGGAGGGAGGAACTCATTTATCAGGATTTCGCACCGCGTTAACTCGGGTAATTAATGCTTATGCCCGTCAAAATGATCTGTTGAAGGAAAAAGAATTATCACTAACCGGTGATGATGTACGCGAAGGTCTAACTGCAGTTGTATCCGTAAAAGTTCCAGAACCACGTTTCGAAGGGCAGACAAAGACCAAGCTTTCGAATCGAGAGGTGGATGGCATTGTTCAGAAGATCGTCGGGGAAAAAATGAAATATTATTTCGAGATGAATCCCGATACCGCAAAATCATTGATACAAAAAGTGATTCATGCAGCAAGGGCAAGAGAGGCCGCGAGAAAAGCTCGCGAAACAGTCCGAAAAGGAGCATTATCAGGGGGTGGATTACCAGGAAAACTCGCAGATTGTTCCGAAAAAGACCCGGCAAAAAGCGAACTTTATATTGTAGAGGGCGACTCTGCAGGCGGATCCGCCAAACAAGGAAGGGATAGATTGACGCAAGCCATTCTGCCACTTCGGGGTAAGTTGTTAAATGTCGAGAAAGCCCGTTTAGACAAAGTACTCAATAATGCAGAAATCAGAAGTTTAATCACTGCTGTGGGCACAGGCATCGGAGATCATGAAGGAGAGGGTGCATTCGATGCGGCCAAAGCCCGTTATCATAAAATTATAATTATGACTGATGCCGATGTAGATGGAGCTCATATTAGGACATTGCTTCTGACTTTTCTTTTTAGGCAAATGAAAGGGCTGATTGAAAACGGATTTGTATATGTCGCTCGCCCCCCGCTATATAAAATTAAGAGAAGAAAAACCGAACAATATATTCAAGATGATTCAGAAATGAGCAAAATACTTCTCTCTTTGGGGTGCGAAGACATAGAATTCAAAAGAAAAAGCGATGAGTATGTATTTCCCGAAGAGAAGATTAAAGTGCTTATAGACCATTTTTTGAAAATTGAATCACTGGGAAAAGGAATACAGCGTTACGGTTGCACGCTCACCCGTTTGTTAGCGCAATTAGATGGAGAATCGGAATCTCTTCCCCGTTATCTAGCAAGAATTCGAACTGGCAACGAAGAAGAGATAAGATTCTTTAAGGATATTGAGGCAAAAGCAGGATTTATGCTTTCTCAAGAGATTGTAGAAGAAAATGAAGTTGATTCGATTACAAGAGAAATTGAAATAAATGAACAAAAGGTGAGTCAAAGAATCTCAATTCATGAAATTTACGAATCACATGAAATAGAAAAAATATTAAAACAATGCCATGATATTGGAATTAATTATACACTTTTTTCAAATAAAGAAGATATTTCAGACTATCATATCATAACCAATAGCGGTTCGGGTGAAAAAGAAGATTCAATTGAAATATTCTCCATAGGGAATTTTCTTGAAACAATTAGGAAACAAGGCCGTAAGGGACTGCAAATTCAAAGATACAAAGGATTGGGAGAAATGAACCCTAAGCAACTTTTTGAAACAACAATGGATCCAGAAAAACGTAGCTTAATTAAAGTGGAAATAGAAGATGCAATTGCTGCGGATAATATATTTACAATGCTTATGGGAGAGGAAGTCCCACCAAGAAGAGCATTCATAGAAGATAATGCTCTCAATGTCTCATTTTTAGACGCCTAAAAACTTTCATATGACAGATAATAAAACACTTTTTTCAGGAAATATAAGCGAGATTATGCAATCCGCTTACATCGATTATTCGATGTCAGTTATTGTGAGCAGGGCTTTGCCAGATGTCCGTGATGGTTTTAAACCAGTACACCGAAGGGTGCTCTATGCGATGCTTCGAGAAGGACTACTCCACAATCGTGCGTATGATAAATGCGCAGGTGTGGTGGGCGAAGTATTGAAAAATTATCATCCACATGGGGATAGTTCGGTATATGATACGCTTGTTCGAATGGCACAACCATGGGTTATGAGATACCCCTTAGTGGATGGTCAGGGAAATTTCGGTTCGGTGGATGGAGATTCTGCCGCCGCCTACCGGTATACAGAGTGTAAGCTTACCAAGATAGCGGAAGAATTACTGAAGGATATTGATGAAGATACTGTGGATTTCGCTCCCAACTACAAAGAAAGTTCAACTGAACCAACGGTCCTACCCTCTTCCTTGCCCTCTCTTTTAATGAATGGATCTTCAGGAATTGCGGTGGGAATGGCTACCAACATACCTCCTCATAATCTAGGGGAGTTGATTGACGCGGTCTGCTTATTGATAGACCAACCCAATTGTTCCATCGATGAAATAATTGAAATTCTACCCGGCCCAGATTTTCCTACCGGTGGAACTATTGCCGGTAGAACTGGTATTAATTCTTACATGCACACGGGCCGTGGTATTGTGCGAATGAGGGGCACAATAACCACGGAAGAACTTGAAAATGGAAAACAACAGATAATAATTTCCGAAATTCCCTACAACGCAAATCGAGCAACCTTGGTTACTCGTATTGCGGATTTAGTAAAGGAAAAAATTCTTGATGGAGTTAGCGACCTACGTGATGAGTCTACTGAAACTACTCGAATCGTGGTTGAACTGAAACAAGGTGAAATTGAGCGAGTTACCATTAACAAATTATTCAAGCTGACTGCGCTTGAGAGTAGCTTTGGGGTCATTTTACTAGCTTTGGACAAAAGAAGACCAAGGCAGATGAATATTAAGGAATGCCTGGAGTGTTATGTTGACCACCGTAGGGAGGTTATTTTACGGAGGACACAATTCCGCCTTCGAAAAGCAGAAGATCGGGCTCACATTCTCGAAGGCTATAAAATTGCACAAGACAATTTAGATGAATTTGTGCGGATAATAAGAGCTTCGGCTAATCGAAATGAAGCGAAGATAAACTTAGTTGCTAAATTTACTCTTTCTGAAAGACAAGTGAATGCAATACTCGATTTAAGACTGTACCAACTCACTGGAATGGAACGGGAAAAAATTGAAGAAGAATACCAGGAATTAATGGGAATTATAGCAGGACTGAAAGAAATTATAGAGAATGAACATATCCTACTTTCCGTTATCAAAGATGAATTAAGGGTATTGAGGGATGTTTATGCCGATGAGCGTAAATGTACTATTACCGAGTATGAAGGTGATGTGCGGATGGAGGATTTAATCCCGAATGATGGATGTGTCATTACAATAACTAAAAGCGGTTTTATTAAAAGAACCGGTGTTGAAGAGTTTAGATCACAGAATCGCGGTGGTAAAGGGGTGATTGGAAGCGGTCAAAAAGAAGACGATCCCGTTAATATACTTCAGACATGTAATGCACATGATACGCTAATGTTTTTTATGGAAAACGGCCGCGTCTATGTCGAAAAAGCTTATGAAATTCCTGAAGGTAGTCGAATATCAAAAGGAAGAAACATTATTAATTTATTAGAGATGCAAAAAAATGAAAAAGTTGCTGCTTTAATATCAATTGATTCTTTTGAATCTGATCTTTCCCTCGTTTTATGTACCCGGAATGGTGTGGTTAAAAAGACTAAAATAAACGCGTACAAAAATCATCGGAAAGGAGGAATTATTGGTATTAATGTTGATGAAGGTGATCGTGTTCTCAAAGCAATAAAAACCAATCCCGAAGATCATATTTTAATTTTAACAAAAAATGGAAAAGGACTTAGGTTTAGCTGTGATCAATTACGAGATCAGGGTCGGGTAACTCGCGGCGTTCGTGGAATTCGATTAAAACCCAAAGATCATGTTGATACATTTTTGGTTGTTGATGATGAAAAATTACTTTTAATCGCCGGTCAGAATGGACTTGGAATTCGTACTCGGTTTAGTGCCTTCCTTCCAAATGGAGGTAAATTGGATGACGGTTCAATTGAAGAGGCAACTCCACGCAAGCGAGGAGGTCAGGGGGTAACTGCTATGAATACGGATTGTATAGTAGGTGCATTAAGTGTAGATCCGGATAGCGAAATATTGATGATTACAAGCAATGGTCAAGCAGTCCGTTGTCCGGTTGATAATATACGAGAGACAAATCGAGGCTCAAAAGGCGTAAAACTTGTTAATTTGAATGACAAGGATAAGCTCATTGCAATATCTGAGGTAATCGAGTTAGATGAAACTGAAAAAGTGGTAGAATCGGAATCTGAAGTAGTCGAGTTAGACGAAACTGAAAAGGTGAGTGAATCGAAATCTGAAGAAAGTGAAAATGACTCCAGTGATTCGAAAAATGTAACCCAAGGTGAAACCGATGATTCTAACCAAATTAATGAATGAATGGTCTAATGTTAACTTTTCCAATAATTCGTCTTAAAAGTAAAAATGTACAAAGAGCGTCATAAAGTGCATTGTGATGTGAAATTTTGCCTGCCTTGCAGTACTGTGTTCCCATTTCTAAGGATTCCTCTTTGATAAAAAGATTGGTTAAATAGGATAAATCATATTGATCAATTTGTGGATACAAAATCTTGTAAACTTCCATTGTATCTATCCATGGGCCCCACAATATGTTTTTTGATTGTTTGTTTTCGTTACTGTAGGGAAGGTATCTTTTAAGCAGATTTTTTTCGGTTTGAACATTATGCGAGGCAAAAAGTTGAGGTCGGTCACGAAGCATACTTATAAGAATGTTTGTACATGTTTGATTTTTACTGATAACTTTTTCTTCTGTTCCAATAATTTTTTCATTAATTGATGTAATTGCACCAATTTCTCTAATGCCGTTTCTGAGAGATCCTTCAAAATCTAAAGTTAATATTTTCATTTAATTTTATGACTCACCTAAGTTTTTCTGAATTCACTGAATTTGTTCAATATGTTACTTTAGAAGTTTCCTCTATTATAAATAAACATTTTGACTTAAACATTCTAAACACAAGGAGAAAAAGCGATGGTACATTGGTTACTGATGCAGATTTAACCGCTGAAAAATACATACGAGAGCAAATAAATTTACATTTCGAAAATCACGCTATTTTAGGCGAAGAATTTGATGACCATCTTAAAAATAATCATTTTTCCTGGGTTATTGATCCAATTGATGGAACATACAGTTTTGCAAATGGAGTTCCGCTTTTTGGTACATTAATCGGTTTCATGAAGAGCCATGTTCCTTTATATGGCTCACTTCGGCTACCTAGATTGGGCAATGAATTACTGGTAGGAAACAACGAGATATGCTTGCGAAATGGACAATCGTCAAAGTGTGGGGAATTCATAAGCTGGGAGGAATCACTAATATTAACAACGGATGAAATCCGCATTTCGAATTCACCCTTTTGTAGTAGTTGGAATTCTTTAAAAAAACTTGGCCCAACTTCACGAACATGGGGAGACTGTTACGGCTATTATTTATTGTGTATCGGCTTAGCTGATGTAATGGTTGATATTGATCTTAAATCCTACGATATTTTACCTTTGATCCCCGTGTTGAAGGGGGCAGGGTTGAAAATTGTCGATTTTTCACTTGAAAAAGACTTATCATCCATCGCTGTATGCAAACCTGAAATAGAGGCTGTCATTACCGATATTTTTACAGAATGAATGGAGCGGGCGAAGGGATTCGAACCCTCGACATCCACCTTGGCAAGGTGGTGCTCTACCAGCTGAGCTACGCCCGCAAAGCTTCATTCATTAGTTCTGATCATTCAAATAATCAAGTTTTTATTTTTTGATTGTAACTATGTTTTATCAAATAATTTGGTTTTACTTGACAAAAAAGTTGTTTCCTTTACCTTAAAAAACTTTTCTCTAACTCCATGCCCCCCGCCCATGTAGCTCAGTCGGTAGAGCGCGTCCTTGGTAAGGACGAGGTCGGCGGTTCAAATCCGCTCGTGGGCTCCACATAAAATTCAAACTAAGTCAAATTAAATGGCCAAAGAACAGTTCCAACGCACTAAACCTCACGTAAATGTAGGTACCATCGGTCACGTAGATCATGGTAAAACAACACTCACGACTGCAATTTTGCACGCACAAGCCAGGCAAGGTCTTGCTGAAGTTAAAAGTTATGCAGACATAGCGAAGGGCGGAACAGTCCGGGATGCATCGAAAATTGTTACGATTGCCGTTTCGCATGTTGAGTATGAGTCTACAAACAGGCACTACGCACATGTTGACTGCCCGGGTCACGCTGATTTTGTTAAAAACATGATTACAGGTGCGGCACAAATGGACGGAGCAATTTTAGTAGTTGACGCGACGACAGGTCCGATGCCTCAAACAAGAGAACACATATTGCTTGCACGACAAGTGGACGTTCCCAATTTGGTCGTTTTTCTTAACAAGTGCGATTTGATGTCAGGTGACGACGAAGAACTCCTTGAGCTCGTCGACATGGAAATTCGTGATTTGCTTAGTAAATATGAGTTTGACGGTGACAACGCTAAAATCATCCGTGGTTCTGCCACCAAAGCACTCGAAAACGAAGAGAGTGATCTAGGTTTAGGTTCCATTCAAAATTTGATGGAAGCAATCGACACAGAAATTGCCGAACCAGTTCGTGATGTCGACAAGCCCCTTCTGATGGCTGTGGAAGATGTTTTCACAATCACAGGAAGAGGTACTGTCGCAACTGGCAGAATCGAACGTGGAATTATCAAGGTTGGTGAAGAGGTTGAAATTGTGGGTCTCGGCGAATCCCGAAAAACTACTTGCACTGGCGTTGAGATGTTTCGAAAAGAACTCGGTGAAGGCCAGGCGGGAGATAATGTAGGTATTCTGCTACGAGGAATCGAAAAAGCTGATATTCAAAGAGGTCATGTGATTGCAGCACCAGGCAGCATTAAGCCTCACACAAAAGCAAAAGCACAAATTTATGTTCTCAACAAAGAAGAAGGTGGTAGACATACACCTTTTTTCAAAGGCTATCGTCCGCAATTTTTCTTTGGAACTGCTGATGTAACCGGAATTGTTGAACTGCCTGAAGGAGTTGAAATGGTAATGCCTGGGGATAACCTGGGAGTTGAAATTGAACTTCAGAAATCTATTGCGATGGAAGCAGGACAAAGATTTGCTATTCGTGAAGGCGGTAAAACGATAGGAGCTGGCAATATTACTGAAATATCTTAATCAGGAGTAACACTCGTAACCCCACGCCCCTGATCATTTCGGGGAGAATAGCTCAATTGGTAGAGCACCGGTCTCCAAAACCGTAGGCTGTGGGTTCGAGTCCCTCTTCTCCCGCCATTTAAACATCACCAAATTGAATCCATTTAAAAAAATAAGGACCTTTTATAAGGAAACCATTGCTGAACTCGGGAAAGCAAGTTGGCCTTCTTTTGCTGAACTCAGGGAGTCAACAATAGTCGTTGTTATTGGTGTGGTCATTCTTGGGTGCTTTATTTCCGTTTCAGACTTTTCTTTGTCAAATTGGGTTGAGTTTATAACCCAAAAACTCCGCTCGAGTTAATTCTCGGTAATTAAATGAATGCGACTTTATCAACGGGAATGAGATGGTATGCTGTGCAATGTCTTTCTAATCATGAGGACAAAGTTCGGAGATACCTGGCAAAATACAAAGAGGAAGATGAACATTTCGCCAAAGATCTAAACGAAGTTTTGGTTCCCATCGAGACAGTTTCGGAAGTCAAAAATGGAAAAAAAAGACAAAGAGACCGCAAATTTTATCCAGGATATGTTTTCGTTGAAATGAAACTTTACGATGATCACGGTTCTTTAAAAAAAGAGCCTTGGTATAAAGTTAAAGAAACTGACGGAGTAATTAATTTCATTGGACGGGAATCTCCTACTCCATTACGTGAAGATGAAATTGCCCGGATATTAAATCAAGTTGATGAGGCCAAAGGTAAAGAAGTTCCCAAAGTACAATTTACGGTTGGAGAAGTAGTTAAAATCCTCGACGGTCCATTTCTTAATCTTACAGGAGAAATTGAAGACATTGATCCAGCTAAGGGAAGTCTTAAAGTATCCGTTTCAATATTTGGCCGATTCACCCCGGTAGAACTAGAATTTTGGCAAGTTGAAAAAGCCGATCAAGAATAAAATTTACAATGGCAAAAAAAGCAGTTGGTCTTATTAAACTTCAATTACCCGCAGGTGCAGCTAACCCGGCACCCCCAGTGGGTCCCGCACTTGGTGCACAAGGTGTTAACATCATGGGTTTTTGTAAGGAGTTTAATGCTAAAACAAAAGATCAGGCAGGTTTAATTCTACCTGTGGTCATTACCGTTTATGCAGACAGGTCTTTCAGTTTTATTTTAAAATCACCCCCCGCTTCAGTTTTGTTGAAAAAGGCTGCCGGATTGGCTAAAGGTTCAGGCGTTCCTAACCGAGATAAAGTTGGGACCGTTACACGCGATCAAATCAAGGAAATTGTAAAGACAAAGCAGAATGACCTGAACGCAAACGATGAGGATGCAGCCTGTAGAATAATTGAAGGCACAGCTCGTAGTATGGGAATAGAGATTGCGAATTAAGAAAATATATCATGATTTCACGAAGTAAAAAATACCGCAAATCAATCGAAGGTTTCTCTCCAGACGAAGCACTTCCGTTGTCTGATGCATTGCAAAAACTCAATCAATTTGAAAAAGTGAATTTTGATGAGACCGTTGAGATTTCATGCTCATTGGGAGTTGATCCAAAGCAAAGTGCACAGTCAGTTCGGGGAATCGTTAATTTACCCCATGGCAGTGGGAAAGAAGTCCGAGTAATTGTATTTACTGAAAATGTGGAAGAAGCAAAAAATGCTGGTGCAGACCATGCCGGACTGGATGAGCTCATAAAAAAAGTTAAGGATGGATGGATGGAATTTGATGTTGCACTTGCAACGACTGATTCAATGAAGAGTGTTCGCAGTATAGCGAGAGTGCTTGGTCCCCGTGGCCTAATGCCAACTCCGAAAGCAGGCACCGTTACTGACAACATTGTCGAGGCTATCTCCGCAGTCAAAGCTGGAAGAGTGGAATTTAAAATGGATAAGACCGGTTCTCTTGCCGTGGTTGTAGGAAAAAGATCTTTCTCAACTGCTCAACTTGAAGAAAATGCAGGTGCTGCTCTTGAAGCCGTTTCGTCTTCCAGGCCAGATGGTTTTAAAGGAAAATTTGTTAAAAATGCTTACATTAGCAGCACAATGAGCCCGAGCGTAAAGTTAAATACAAGTACGCTCAATCTTAGTTAAAACCCCCCACCATGAGACCTGAAAAAAAATACTTAATCAAAGAGGCATCTGATTATCTTTCTCGCTCTGAATATTTTTTCCTCACTGACTATCAGGGAATCAATTCGGAAGAAACCACTTCATTGAGAACTAAGCTCGCAGAAAGAGGAGCTGAATTTCATGTTGTTAAAAACAGCTCTCTTACTTTAGCGGCTAAGGAAAAGAACTTACCTGATTTTTCTGAACACTTGTCTGGGCATACGGCGATTGTTCTTGGTGGAGACGATCCATCAGGCGTAGCGAAAACACTATCAGATTTTTTAAAAGAGACTAAAAAAGTATCCGTAAAAGCGGGTGCTTTAGGCGATAGAGTTTTAACTTCAGATGAAGTAAAACAACTTTCTAAGCTTCCTAGTTTGGAAGTTTTGCAGTCCCAACTTCTTTCTTTGTTTAATACACCTGGAACTCGATTGGTTACTGTTCTTAGTGAACCATCCAGATCCTTAGTGACCGTTTTAAAGGCGAAAGCAGACAAATCCTAACCATTTTCCGGATACTCTATCCGAAATAACAAAACCACTAACCACCAACCTAGAAGAAATTAGGGGTCACCCTTAAACACCAATAGGTACTAATCATATTCAGGACAGGAGGTATAAATTAAAATGTCAGATATAACCAAAGACCAAGTCGTTGATTGGCTGAGTAGCCAATCCGTTATTGAGATCGCGGATCTCGTTAAAGAGCTCGAAGAAAAATGGGGTGTGAGTGCAGCCGCACCCGCAGCCGTTGCTGTTGCCGCACCTGCAGCCGGAGGTGACGCAGGCGGAGCTGCTGAAGCAAAGACCGAATTCGATGTCGTTCTTGTTGAATTCGGCGGAAACAAAATCGCGGTAATTAAAGAAGTCCGTGCAATAACCGGGCTCGGATTAAAAGAAGCAAAGGAACTGGTTGAAAGTGCGCCAAAACCTGTAAAAGAGGCTGTCTCAAAGGATGAAGCCGATGAGGTTGCGAAAAAATTAGAATCAGCCGGAGCAAAAGTAGAAGTTAAATAATGCATTTGTTTCTTTCTTTCTAGCTTTAAATAAAGCCGTAGGGTTGCTTGGCAATCTGCGGCTTTTTTTGTTCTCTTACCTACCCACCGACAAAAAATATTATTATGGATACAGCAATTCGAAAAAATTTCGGTAAACTCACCGAAGCCATCGAACCACCAAACCTGCTTCAAAATCAAGTTGATTCGTTTCATGATTTTCTGCAAAGAGAGGTACCTGCGACTCACAGAAAAAAAGCGGGTTTGGAAGCGGTGTTCAGCGAAGTTTTTCCGATTATTAGCTATGACGAAAAATCCCGTTTAGAATATGTCAGTTATACGATTGGTGAGTCTAAACTGACGGAAATGGATTGTATTGACCAAAATTGTACTTACGCAGCCCCCCTTCAGGTTAAGTTAAGGTTACGTTTGGAAGTGGAGGGGCAAAGTAAACCTTTTTTCAGTGAAGAAGAAATCTTCATGGGAGAACTACCGATTGTTACGGAAAGAGGATCTTTCATAATTAACGGAGCGGAACGTGTTGTTGTCAGTCAGCTTCACCGTTCGCCAGGAGTTAGCTTTGAGGAATCTGTTCATACCAGTGGAAAAACTCTCCATGGATTTCGCATTATTCCGGATCGGGGTACCTGGATAGAAGCCCAGTTTGATCAACACGATTTACTCTATATTTACTTAGACCGCAGGCGTAGAAGAAGAAAATTCTTAGTTACTACTTTTTTGCGTGCATTGCTAGACACTGAATCGGATAAGGAAAAAGATTCAGACCAAAAAATAATTGAACTTTTTTACGACATCGAAACTCTTTCGATAAGCGATTTATTGAAAAAAGAAAATGTTTCTAATTATGTTCTTGTTGAGCCAATGTTCGATCGTACGAAAGGTGCTGTATTAGCCAAAGCATTTGAACCGTTAACCAAAACTTACTTACGGGCTTTTCAGAAAGCGGGAGAGACCCAACTTCGTGCCATCGATACCTCCGTTGACGAAGGTGCAATTATTCGATGCCTTAAGAAAGACACAACCAAGAATAAAGACGAAGCATTAAAAGAAATTTATAAAAAACTTAGACCCGGTGAGCCACCCGATCGTGCAAATGCGGAGGCTCTTATCAAAAGACTCTTTTTAGACTCAAAAAGGTACGATTTAGCCAAGGTCGGCCGACACATGCTTAATTTAAAGCTGGATCTTGACACCCCTTTGGAGGTTCGTGTTACCACCGTTGAGGACTTAGTTGCCGCCACCAGAAAACTTACCGATTTCAAAAGAGGAAAATCAAATGAAGAAAAAGCTCGTGAAGATGCGGGAAAGTTTTTTGACATGGGAATTGATGACATAGATCATCTTGGGAATCGACGAGTACGAACGGTTGGTGAACTGCTCGCCAATGTATGTAGAAGTGGGTTGTCACGAACCGAGCGGGTCGTCAGGGAAAGAATGACTCTTTACGATCAGGGTGTGGAGTCTCTCTCTCCAGGGAAGTTGATTAATCCCAAGGCATTGACCACGGTAGTGCGAGATTTCTTTGCACGCAGCCAACTCAGCCAATTTAAGGATCAAATTAATCCACTCGCAGAAATGACTCACAAGCGCAGGTTATCCGCGCTTGGGCCAGGCGGATTAAATCGTGAGCGTGCGGGTTTTGAAGTGCGTGATGTCCATCCCACACATTATGGAAGAATATGTCCGATCGAAACTCCGGAAGGACCTAATATCGGCCTAATCAATACTCTTTCGACCTACGCAAAGATAGATGAGTTCGGGTTTTTGCAATCTCCTTATCACCCGGTTAAAAAGGGAGTTGTCGATAAGAATCCAAAGAATGTGCAGTACCTCAATGCTTTTGAAGAAGAAAGGTTTCTCATCGCGCAAGCGAACACAGAAATTGACCCCGCTTCCAGTAAACTAGTTGGCCGTGTGACTTGTCGCTATCGTGATCAGGTAAGTGAATACGAAGCAAATGAAGTCGAGTTTATGGATGTATCTCCAAAGCAAGTCGTCTCGGTTGCTGCAGGTTTGATTCCTTTCCTTGAGCATGATGACGCGAATCGTGCTTTGATGGGGGCAAATATGCAAAGACAGGCAGTTCCCCTTCTTCAATCCGATTCACCACTGGTGGGTACTGGAATTGAAAAGAAAGTGGCCGAAGACTCCAAAACTGTAACAGTTTCCGAATCGGAAGGTGTGGTTGCTCTTGCTGATGGGAAAAGAATTGTTGTAACCGATGACGGTTCTTTACCGCCCCGATTCTTAAAAGAACCCAGAAGCGATCATAAACGTGGCATTTTCTGTTATGATCTTAGAAAATTTCTTCGCTCGAATGCAGGCACTTGTTTTAATCAAAAACCAATAGTCCGAAAAGGAGACAAAGTGAAAGTCGGTCAAGCTTTAGCTGACGGGGCATGCACGGACAAGGGTGAGTTGGCGATTGGCCGTAATATATTGGTGGCATTTATGCCCTGGAAGGGATATAACTTTGAGGATGCGATCCTAATTTCAGAAAAGATGATTAAGGATGACATTTACACATCCATCCACATTGAAGAGTTTGAAGTCACGGCTCGTGACACTAAATTAGGACCAGAGGAAATTACCCGCGATATTCCCAACGCAGGGGAAGAGGCACTACGTAATTTGGATCATTTGGGAGTAGTTCGTATTGGTGCAGAGGTAAAACCAAGTGACATTCTAGTTGGAAAAATTACCCCAAAGAGTGAAACGGATCTTGCTCCAGAGGAAAAATTATTACGGGCCATTTTTGGCGAAAAAGCGGCAGATGTCAAAGACAGTTCCCTTAAGGTACCTTCCGGAACCCAGGGGATTGTGATGGATGTAAAAGTCTCAAGTCGTACAGATGCGGAGCAGGAAAAACTATCCCCCTCAGATCTTCGTCGACAGATGAAGCAGATCAAGGAGGATTACCGAAACCAAACTGATGATTTGCGGGCACAACTTACAGAATCTCTATCCAATATTTTACTTGGGGAAAAAATTCCATTAAATGTAACCAACTCGGAAACTGGGGATATTATTATTCCATCCAATCGTAAGATTACCAAAACATTACTAAGAAGGCTATCTTCAGTTCATCGATATATTGACATCCCACCCTCTCCGGTAAGGATAAAAGTTTTCGAGATTATTGAAAGTTATGAGTCAAAATTTAGTGACTTAGAGGACGACCGTGACCGGAAAATAGAATCAATTGAACAAGGTGACTCGATTGATCAGGGGGCCATTAAAAATGTCCGCGTTTTTGTCGCGAAAAAACAAAAAATGCGGGTGGGTGATAAAATGGCCGGTCGACATGGGAACAAAGGTGTAGTTGCGAAAATAGTGGCTGAAGAAGATATGCCCTTTTTACCGGACGGTACACCGATTCAAATATGCTTGAATCCATTGGGTGTTCCAAGTCGAATGAATGTTGGGCAGGTATTAGAAACTCACTTGGGTTGGGCTTGTAACAAGCTTGGTTTCAAAGTGGCTACACCTATTTTTGACGGCATTTCAGAAACGAGAATTAAAGAATACCTGAAGGAAGCAGAATTACCTGAAACAGGAAAAACAATTCTGTACGACGGTTGTACTGGAGAGCCATTTTATCAAAAGATTGTGGTTGGTTATATGTACATGTTGAAATTAAATCACTTGGTATCCAGCAAAATTCATGCTCGTGCCGTTGGTCCATACAGCTTGATCACACAGCAACCTCTCGGAGGAAAAGCACAGTATGGAGGCCAGCGTTTTGGAGAAATGGAAGTCTGGGCACTTGAAGCTTATGGTGCCGCTTATACCCTGCAGGAAATACTCACCGTTAAGTCAGACGATGTTTCGGGTAGAACCAAAATCTATGAGTCTCTTGTGAAAGGTGATAATTCTCTACAGGCGGGTACTCCTCAATCCTTTAATGTTTTGATGAAGGAAATGCAAAGTCTCTGCCTTGACATCCGTGTCCTTGGTGAAGATGCCCTATAATTTTTTCTATTTAAATAACCCCCTCGATAAGGTAAATAATGAGTGTTGAAGCAGTAAACGAAGCGCTAGGTGTGGAAGTTGGCCCAATGGACAGAGTTTCTATAACCGTCGCATCTCCTGATGTGATAAGATCCTGGTCTAAAGGCGAAGTCAAGAATCCGGAAACAATAAACTACAGAACATTTAAACCAGAGCCGGGAGGATTATTTTGTCAAAAAATATTTGGTCCTGTTCGTGACTATGAATGTGCGTGTGGTAAATACAAACGCATTAAATACAAAGGTGTGGTGTGCGATCGTTGCGGAGTAGAGGTCACTGTTTCCAGGGTTCGCAGAGATCGAATGGGGCATATCGAATTGGCAGTGCCTGTTTCTCATATTTGGTTCCTTAAAAGCATGCCTAGTCGATTGGGTCTGCTGCTCAATATGACCGCAAAGAGTTTGGAACGTGTTCTTTACTATGAGCAGTACATGGTTACTGATCCAGGCAGCACTCCACTCGAGGAAAAGCAACTTCTTTCAGACAAAGAATTTCGTGAGGCTCAGGATGAATTTGGTGATGAATTTGAAGCAAAAATGGGAGCAGAAGCGGTACGTGATGTTCTGGGGCGTATTAATTTAGAAGAAGAATTGGAGGATTTGTATGATCAAATGCATGATACTAAATCCAAACAAATTAAGAAAAAACTGGCCAGCCGGCTTAAAGTTACACAAGGATTTCTACACTCAGGTGCTTCGCCTGAATGGATGGTTTTAGATAGTATTCCAGTGATCCCACCGGATCTTAGACCCTTGGTTCCACTTGAAGGCGGGCGCTTTGCCACAAGTGATCTAAATGATTTATATCGTCGTGTGATTAACCGTAACAATCGACTTAAGAATCTTCTGCAGCTCAAAACCCCGGATGTCATTATTCACAATGAAAAGCGGATGTTACAGGAAGCAGTGGATGCTCTCTTTGATAACGGTAGACATGGCAGGGCAATAACTGGATCCGGTAACCGGGCATTAAAATCACTGAGTGATATGCTCAAAGGAAAACAGGGTCGTTTTCGTCAAAATCTTCTTGGTAAGCGGGTAGATTATTCAGGCCGTTCCGTTATTGTGATTGGGCCTGAATTGAAGCTTCATCAATGCGGACTTCCCAAGAAAATGGCACTGATCCTTTTTGAGCCTTTTATCATTCGAAGACTTAAAGAACTGGGCTTTGTCCACACTGTTCGTGGAGCCAGAAAAATGATTGAAAGTCGATCGCCGGAAGTATGGGACATATTGGAAGAGGTTACAAAAGGCCATCCTGTCCTACTTAACCGGGCACCTACTCTTCACCGTTTATCCATTCAAGCCTTTGAGCCAGTTTTAATCGAAGGTAACGCAATTCGCGTTCACCCGCTAGTTTGTACTGCATACAATGCCGATTTTGATGGAGATCAAATGGCGGTGCATGTTCCTTTATCGGTTGAGGCGATTATGGAGGCTAAGTTGTTGATGATGGCCACCCATAACATTTTCTCACCTTCCAGTGGAAAACCAATTTTAACTCCTTCCCAGGATATTGTTTTAGGGTCCTACTTTTTGACCATGAATCCAAAGAATGAGGTAGAGGAAGGTAAGAGAGTTCCCCTTATTGGCTGCCTTGAGGAAGCGTTAAGTGCCCTGCATGAGGGTGTGCTTAATTTGCATGATTGGATCGATATGAAAAACCCGGATAAGGGAAAGGATACATTTTTTGGGATTAGCAAAAAGAGCGTAGTCCGAACCACTGTGGGGCGTGTTCTTTTCAATACCATTTGGCCTGATGAGTTAGGGTTTTTCAACCAACCTGCATTGAAAGGCGATCTGGGAAATCTCATTTTGGAAACATTTCGAAACCGTGGAAAGGAAGAAACAATCGAATCCTTGGACCGACTAAAGGAAATGGGTTTTGATATGGCAACCAAAGCGGGTATTTCGATAGGAATTTTCGATATGATTATCCCACCAGAGAAAAAACAGAGGATCTCGGTTGCCCGTAAGGAAATTGATAAAATTGAAGACCAATTCAAAAAAGGGATAATCACCCGGGGAGAAAGGCACAACAAAATCATTGATGTCTGGACCACTGCAACCGACGATATTGCCAAGGAAGTGTTTACCTGTTTGGACGAGAATTTAGGTAAGGACACAATTAACCCTGTTTACTTGATGATGGACTCAGGTGCCCGAGGAAATCGCCAACAGGTGAGACAACTATGTGGAATGCGTGGTTTAATGGCGAAACCCTCCGGTGAAATCATTGAACAACCTATTTTAGCTTCCTTCCGCGAGGGATTATCAGTTTTGGAGTACTTCATGTCCACACACGGTGCACGTAAAGGTCTTGCTGACACGGCACTCAAAACTGCAGACGCGGGTTATCTTACCCGAAAGCTTTGTGATGTTGCGATGGACTGTATCATTGTTTGTGATGATGATGATCGTCGGGACGGGGTGGTTAAGAAAGCGATTATGGAAGGAGACAATGAAGTTGTTCCATTGCGTGACCGTATCATTGGTAGATATTCAACAGACGATATCAATAATCCGTCTAATCCAAGTGAGATTGTAATCTCTTCAGGATCTTTAATTACAGAAGAAATTGCTTCTGAGATCGATGCATTCGGAATTACCCGAGTTCGGGTAATGTCGCCACTTTCAAGTCGGATAAAGAACGGATTGACGGCTCTCGAATACGGAATTGATCCGTCCACCAACAGTCTTGTAAAAGAAGGTTCATCCGTTGGTATCATCGCGGCTCAGTCAATTGGTGAACCAGGTACTCAGCTTACAATGAGAACCTTTCATATCGGTGGAATTGCTAGTGCTGGACGGGAAGATCCAGTGATCAATGTGAGAAAAGCCGGTAAGCTTCGATTTAAGGGATTAAGGTTGGTTACACTCGCAAATGATCAGCAGGTTACTTTAAATAAAACTGGATCAATTCAAGTTCTCGATGAAGATGATAGAATTGTCGATGACTATCCAATTCCAGCCGGTGCATTGTTACATTTTAAAGATGGCGATTCCGTTGAAGATGAATCCTTGCTTGCTCAATGGGATCCATACAACATCCCGATTCTTTCCGAAAAGAAGGGGGTCATTTCTTTTGACGATATGCTGCCTGGCGTCACTACTAAAGTTGAACGCGATGCTTCCGGTGGGCGATCAATGGTAGTAATTGAGCACAAGGAGGATTTGAATCCGCAAGTGATTGTCAAAGATACAAGTGGTAACCCCATTGCAACATATTCTGTTCCAACTGGTGCACAGGTTGCGGTCGATGAGGGAACCAGAATTGACGCAGGATCAATAATTGCAAAAACTCCGAGACAAGCTTCCAAGACTCAAGATATTACCGGAGGTTTGCCTCGGGTCGCTGAACTTTTTGAGGCAAGAAGGCCAAAGGAAGGCAATGTCGGCCAGATGGCCAAAATTGATGGAATTGTTTCCGAAGCTGGTACATTAAGGTCCAAGAAAAGATTGTTGGTCACCAACGAAGAATCGGGACAGGTGGAAGAACATTTAATTCCTCATGGAAAACATGTTTTGGTTCAACCCGGAGATTTTGCGCAAAAGGGTCAATTGATCACAGAAGGGGCAAAGGATCCTCATGAAATTCTTGAAATTCTCGGACCATCTGCGGTTCAGGAATACTTAATTGAAGAAATTCAAAAAGTATATCGCCTCCAGGGTGTGACCATTAATGATAAACACCTTGAAGTAATTATCTCACGGATGCTTTTCAAGGTTCGCATTACCGATCCAGGGGATACTGAATTCTTTTGGGGTGACCAAGTCGACCGCTTTGCGTTTATGGATTCAAACGAGGATATTTCCGATAAGGGAGGAAAGCCTGCCGAAGGCGAGCCTATACTTTTGGGAATTACAAAAGCGTCACTGGAAACGGACAGTTTTATCTCAGCCGCATCCTTCCAGGAAACCACTCGTGTACTTACCAATGCAGCGACACTTGGAAAAGTGGACGATTTAAAGGGATTTAAAGAAAATGTTATCATGGGACACCTTATTCCTGCTGGAACTGGTTTGCCCAAATGGCGTAGACTTAAAATTGATACCCTCGGTTCATCGAAAACGGAAGACAAAATTGCTTAATTATTTCTTCACAATAATAAATAATACTTGAGAAAATTTAAAAACCTGTTACTTTAAGCAACTTTTCCTCAAATTTCTACTCCATGCCCACGATAAATCAATTAGTTAGAAAAGGTCGTCGCCCCCAAAAAGCGAAGACTAAATCACCCGCACTCAAAGCTTGCCCTTTCCGTAGAGGCGTCTGTGTGCAGGTTACCACTAGGACTCCTAAGAAGCCAAACTCAGCGATTCGTAAAGTCGCCAAGGTAAGGCTTACAACAGGCCATGAGGTGATCGCCTACATTCCAGATGAGGGTCATAATTTGCAGGAGCACAGTATTGTTTTGCTCCGTGGCGGAAGAGTGAAAGATCTGAACGGTGTTCGTTATCACATCGTACGCGGAACCCTTGATTGTCAGGGTGTCGAAAAAAGAAGAAGAAGTAGATCAAAATATGGCGTCAAGCGTCCACGAAAATAGTATTTGTTATGTCACGAAGACGAAAAGCAGTTAAGAGACCAACCATGCCCGATCCAAGGCACGGAAGTCCATTAGTAAGCACATTGGTAAACGCAGTTATGCAGAGCGGTAAAAAGGCTTTGGCGCAACGCATTGTTTACGGTGCAATTGAAAAAATGGCCGAGAAACTTGAAAAAGGAAATCCGGTTGAACTTGTGCTTGGTGCTCTCGAAAACATACGTCCCAAGATCGAAGTAAAAAGTCGACGAGTGGGTGGTGCAACTTATCAGGTTCCGATTGAAGTTCCTTTTGAACGCCAACAAAGCCTTGCTTTTCGTTGGGTTGTTAAAGCAGCAAGTGCCAAGAAAGGTGCACCTATGGCCGATTCATTGGCCAGCGAATTAATAGATGCTTACAACAATACCGGATCAGTGGTGAAGAAACGTGAAGAGACGCACAAAATGGCTCAGGCTAATCGTGCATTTGCTCATCTTCGTTGGTAAACGTTTTCCAAATGAGTAGTAACGAAAATTTCTCTTCTGCTAATTCAAGCAATCGTCCGACTGTTTTGGAGCATACCCGGAATATTGGGATTGCTGCTCACATTGATGCGGGAAAAACAACTTGTACCGAAAGAGTGTTATTTTACTCTGGAGTGGTTCACAAGATCGGTGAAGTTCATGAAGGAGGTGCAACCACCGATTGGATGGAACAGGAACGTGAGCGTGGGATCACGATCACATCCGCCGCTATATCCTGTGGATGGACAACTTCCGAAGGTCCCTTTGCAACCATTCCTCACCGTATTAACATAATCGATACACCTGGCCACGTTGATTTCACTGCTGAAGTGGAGAGATCTTTACGGGTTCTCGATGGTGCGGTTGGAGTTTTTACCTCAGTGGAAGGAGTGCAACCCCAGTCAGAAACGGTTTGGAGGCAGATGGACAAATACAATGTTCCACGCCTCGGTTTTATTAACAAGATGGACCGTATGGGTTCTAACTTTCTAGCCGCAGTTGAGAGTATGCGTGACAAGTTGGGTGCAAATGCACATCCATTGTTCTTAGCAATCGGTGCAGAGGAAAACTTTCGCGGATTAGTAGATCTTGTTAAAATGGTTGCTTACATTTACGATGACACAGACCAGTCGGGTGTCCGTTTCACGGTTGAAGATATTCCATCCGATTTAGCTGACCAAGCTAGTGAATATCGTGAGGCACTGCTTGAGGCAGTTTCTGATTTTGATGATGACATTGCCAATAAGTATCTTGAAGGCGAACCAATTTCCGAGGAGGAATTCAAACTAGGAATCCGCAAAGCCACCCTTTCTTTGAAATTTATTGGAGTCATCCCTGGTAGTGCTTTTAAAAACAAAGGCGTTCAAATGTTAATGGATGCAGTGGTTGATTATCTTCCAAGCCCGCTCGACCTGCCTCCCATGAAAGGTGAGGATTCAGATGAGCAATCCGTTGAAGTTTCCCCAGATGACAGTGCCAAAGTGGCTGGTTTAGCATTCAAATTAATGTCTGATCCATATGTTGGGAAATTAGTATTTTACCGAATTTACCAAGGAACCCTCAAAAAGGGATCCAGCTTATACAACCCGAGAACCCGCAAAAGCGAGAGAGTTTCCAGACTTATGGTCATGAAAGCAAATGACCGTGAGGATATTGATGTGGCTTACTCGGGAGATATTTGTGCACTTATTGGTGTTAA
The DNA here is from genome assembly GCA_045567635.1 of Opitutales bacterium. GTDB lineage: Bacteria > Verrucomicrobiota > Verrucomicrobiia > Opitutales > Seribacteraceae > Seribacter. Next base: position 39,527 of record JBJLCO010000011.1, read on the forward strand.
GGATGTGGTCACGGGTGATACATTGGCGGACAAAGATTTGGATTTACGCCTTGAACCACCCAGTTTTCCTGAACCTGTGATTTCAATGTCCATCGAGCCTGCCACAAAGGCAGATCAGGAACGAATGGGTATTGGATTACAAAGGTTAGCGGAAGAAGATCCCACATTCGGTCTTTCAACTAACGAAGAAACCGGCCAAACAATAATCTCGGGTATGGGAGAACTGCACCTTGAAATTATTCGTGATCGATTATTTCGTGAGTTCAAAGTGGATGCGAACGCAGGTAAACCACAAATTGCATATCGTGAGACAATGCTTAAGCCCTCGGAAGGAAACGGTAAGTTTATTCGTCAGTCCGGTGGACGCGGTCAGTACGGACATGCGATGATTAAAATGGAGCCTTTAGAAAAAGGAAAAGGGGTTGAATTGGAAAATAAAATTGTTGGAGGTTCCATTCCCAAGGAATTTATTAAACCCACCTTTGACGGTATCAAAGAAGCTGCACTTTCTGGAGTTGTCGCAGGTTATCCGGTAATTGATTTCAAAATTACCCTTTATGATGGTTCTTTTCATGATGTTGATTCATCTGAAATGGCTTTCAAAATGGCAGGTATTTTCGCTTTTAAAGACGCAATGAAAAATGCGACTCCCATTCTACTTGAGCCTATCATGAAGGTTGAGGTTTCCACTCCTGAAGAGTATCAGGGTGAATTAATGGGAGACCTGAATCGTCGGCGCGGGCAGATTCAAGGTATTGATTCCCGTGGAAATGCATGCATCATTCAGGCGTTCGTTCCCCTTGAAAACATGTTTGGATATTCTACCGATATGAGATCACTTTCTTCCGGAAGAGCAGACTATTCAATGACACCCTCTCATTTTGAGCAAGTTCCCCAGAGTTTGGTTCAAACAATAGTAGAAACCTCAAGCAGAGAACCTGCGAGAACTTAAACCATTTAAATTTTAGATGAACGGACAGCGCATACGCATAAAACTTCGCGGATTTGACTATCGAGTTATCGATCAGTCTGCCATCGATATTGTTGACACAGCCAAACGAACCGGAGCTCGTGTTGCGGGTCCCATTCCAATGCCCACTCGGATTGAAAGGTATACAGTAAACCGCTCTCCTCATGTCGATAAGAAATCAATGGATCAGTTCGAATTACGAACTCACAAGCGCCTTATTGACATAATTGAACCAACTGTTCAGACGGTAGACGAACTTAAAAAACTTAATTTACCCGCCGGTGTGGAAATAAATATCAACGTTTGACATAACTTTATAAATTAAACCTTTAAAGCAGGTTTCAAATGGTGTAAGCCGCCTGCCGCTTAAAGAATGAAAATAGAACTATTAGGAAAAAAACTTGGCATGAGTCAAGTATACGACGAGGACAACAATCTTGTTCCCGTAACGATTATTGAAGCTGGGCCATGTCCTGTCTTACAAGTTAAAACCGATGACAAGGACGGATATTCTGCCATTCAAATTGGGTATAATCCAAATGGTAAATCCCCCAACAAGTCTAACGCCTGCAGGAAAGGTCACGCGAAAAAAGCAGGCGTGGATGCACAGCAGGTGTCCCAAGAGATTCGTTTAGATGAAGGACATGAATTTAAGCAGGGAAATATAATCACGGTCGAAAACTTCAAAGAAGTTAAAATTGTTGATGTTGTCTCCAAAACCAAAGGTAAAGGTTTTCAGGGTGTTGTTAAAAGATGGAATTTCGCAGGTGGCCCCGCTTCTCATGGTTCTATGTTTCACCGTCGCGGAGGTTCTTTTGGTTTATGCCAATGGCCGGGTCGAATATTTAAAAATAAAAAAATGCCTGGTCATATGGGCGATGTGAGTCGCACAACACAGAACCTGCAGGTCGTAAAAATTTTACCCGAGAAAAACCTTTTGCTTGTTAAAGGAAGTGTTCCGGGCCACAAGGGTTCGATATTAACCCTCCGTGTGGCAAAGAAATCCAAAAACTAGTAGGTAAATTGTCATGAAATTTAAGTTATTCAATACTGATGGATCTTCGAATGGGGAGAAAGAAATTAAGGATTTTCCCGCTCTTGAGGATGGAAAAGGAGTTGATGCGTTAAGACAGGCCATAATTGCCGTCCATGCCAACCAAAGACAGGGCAATGCTTCCACTAAGGTAAGATCTGAAGTAAGAGGTTCGGGAAAGAAAATTTATCGCCAAAAAGGGCTCGGAGTGGGTCGTGCTGGAGATAAAAAGGCGGTACAACGCCGTGGTGGTGGGGTTTCATTTGGTCCCCGACCACGTTCTTACAATCAAAAGCTCAATAAAAAGATCAAACGTTTAGCTATGGAACGTGCTTTGATTGATCAGGCTAAAGCAGAAAACATATCCCTGATAGAAGACTGGTCAGTAGCCGAACCTAAAACTAAACTTTTTAAAACCCTAATTGGTACCGTCGCACCCAAGTCAAAAAAAGTGTTGGCGATTGGGGATGCCTTTGAGGATAATTTTGCTTTAGCAGCAAGAAATTTATCAACCGCAAGGCTTGGTAGAGCTCAGGACTTAAGTCCGTTGGATATTGTCCAATCGGATCAAATTGTTCTTAGCTTAAAAGGACTTGATGTGTTGTTGGCCAAATTTGGCAAGGAGGACAATAAATAATGAAAGAACCCGTTTCAATTTTAAAAGAAGCTCTCCTCACTGAAAAAGCAACCTCGCTTTCTTCCAACTTTAATAAGTATGTTTTTTCCGTTGCAAGTTTTGCTTCTAAATCGAACATCAAGGACGCCGTAGAAAAAACTTTTAGCGTTAATGTTTTAAGCGTTAATACCCTTCAAGTTAAACCTAAAGCGAAAAGAGATCGTTCTCGTCGCAATAAACTTGGGTATAAAAGCGGGATGAAGAAGGCAATTGTTACCCTGAAAGCCGGAGACAGTATTGATTTAGCCTAGGAGGACACTAATATGCCAATCTTACAACAAAAACCTGTTACCCCGTCGGGACGTTTCTTTCTTAAAAATAAAGTTGATCTCGACACTAAAAGACCTGAACGTGCACTCACTAAGGGTGTCCACCGTAAGAAAGGCAGAAATTCTTATGGTCGCATAACTTCAAGACGCCGTGGTGGCGGACATAAAAGGCTTTATCGTCAAATTGATTTCCGAAGAGAGAAATTGGATATTGAATCAAAAGTTATCGCCTTGGAATATGACCCAAATCGGACGGCTCATTTAGCTTTGCTGGAATATTCAGACGGGGAAAAGTCATACATTCTTGCACCATCTTCGGTTCAAGTTGGTGATGTGCTATTAAGTTCCAATGATAAAATTGAATTTAAGCCAGGAAATGCATTACCCTTAAATCTTATGCCACTTGGAACCAAGGTTCATTGTGTAGAAATGTTACCCGGTGCCGGAGCCAAGTTGGCAAGATCAGCAGGTTGTGAAGTTCGACTTATTTCTGTTGATGGAAATCATGCATCCTTAAAAATGCCCAGCGGTGAAATACGTTTGGTTAAAGAAACATGTCGTGCAACAATTGGATCGGTTGGAAATTCCAGTCACCAGAAAGCAACCATTGGAAAAGCGGGACGGAATCGTTGGAAAGGTCGTCGACCAAGAGTCCGTGGTGTTGCGATGAATCCGGTTGATCACCCAATGGGAGGAGGAGAAGGCAGGACATCTGGTGGTGGTCACCCAAGCTCCCCATGGGGGCAGCTTTCAAAGGGATTCCCAACCAGGAAAAAGTCCAAGCTTTCAAACTCACAAATTCTCGTCCGTAGAAATGGGCGGAGAGTTAAATAATTTTTTTTACAGATAACTTATTATGACAAGATCAATAAAAAAAGGTTTCTTTGTAGAGCCCGGTTTAATGAAAAAGGTGATTACTGCACAAAATGCGGGTGACCGTAAACCGATCAAAACTTGGTCCAGGCGATCGACAATTACCCCCGATTTTGTTGGTCTTAATTTCACTGTGCACAATGGAAAAAATTTCCTTCCTGTCTATGTAACTGAAAATATGGTCGGTCATAAATTGGGTGAATTTTCTGCAACAAGAACTTTCAAATCTCACAATCCTCATACCCAGAAATAAATTATGGAAGTAAAGTCATATTCTAAATACGTGAGGATATCTCCGAAGAAAGCCAGGGAAGTGGCCCGTATACTGCCGGGAAAAAAGGCAACCGAAGGCGTATCCATGCTGAAGTACATTCCCCGCAAAGCAGCACGCCTGCTTGATAAAACTTTAAAATCTGCAATGGCGAATGCTGAAAATAATGCCAATCTAAATGCAGATGATTTAATCATTAAAGAAGCAATTGTTGACGAGGGTCCGGCCTTGAAAAGATTTCGACCCTGTGCACGCGGTTCTTCTCACCCTTACAAAAAGAGAATGAGCCATCTGCGCATTGTCTTATCCGACGAATCTTAATTATCATGGGACAAAAAGTAAATCCAATAGGTTTTCGTCTGGGAGTCAGGCGTAACTGGAGTGCAAGATGGTACGCAAATAAGCACGATTATTCCAAGTTTCTTGAAGAAGATAACATGATTCGTGGTTTCCTAGAGAAAAAACTACGTTTCGCATCTGTTCCTCGGGTCGTGATTGAACGTGCATCGAGTCGAACGCGTGTAACAATCTGGACTGCTCGTCCTGGAATTGTGATAGGACGGAAAGGTCAAGAACTTGATACCTTGCGAGACTCGTTAAACCGCACCATCAGTAATGATATACGCCTCGAAATTCAGGAAATCAAGAAACCTGATCTTGTGGCATCACTTGTCGCGGAAAATGTTGCATTACAACTCGAGCGCAGGATTGCATTTCGCCGGGCAATGAAAAAAGCCGTTCAAACTACTATGTCCATGGGAGCAGAAGGGATACGGATTCAATGTGCCGGACGCTTAGGTGGTGCGGATATTGCCAGAACAGAACAAACCCGTGAAGGTAGGGTCCCACTTCATACACTCCGTGAAAATATTGACTACGGTTTGGTGGAAGCCAACACAGTGTACGGTATAATCGGAATAAAATGTTGGATTTGCCTCAAGGACGAAGACAAAATCTTTTAATCATTTAAGCCATGCCTAAATTACTTCCATCCAGAACGAAATACAGAAAAGTTTTTAAAGGCCGTGTCCGCGGAACAGCCTCGAGGGGAAATACGGTTTCTTTTGGTGAGTTTGGAATTCAATCCCTAACCAGGGGAAGAATGACATCAAATCAAATCGAATCCGCCCGTGTTGCCATAAACCGTCACCTTAAGAGAAAGGGTAAAGTTTGGATTCGGGTATTCCCACACAAACCTGTTACCAAAAAGCCTGCTGAAACCCGCCAGGGTAAGGGTAAAGGTCCGGTTGATCATTGGGTCGCAGTGGTAAAACCCGGTCATGTTCTTTTCGAAATAGCGGGCTGTTCCTTATCACTTGCCCGTGAAGCACTTGGATTAGCTGACGCGAAACTACCGTTTCGTTGCCGTCTAGTACTGCGTCAACAATCCTTTTAGGATTTGTCTTTTATGAAAATGTCAGAAATCAAAGAATTATCCGATAGCGAACTTAATAAGAAGTTTCGAGAACTGGGTGAGGAACTTTTACAACTCCAAGTCAGAAAACAAACCGGACAGGTAGAAAAGCCTCATTTGATCAAAAGTATTCGCAGGGACAGAGCGAAAATTTTAACCGCGCTTTCAACCGCGAAGGCCAAAACGGCCTAACCCCCATTTATATGACCACAGAAGAAATTAGAAATAATCGTAAGGAACTTGTTGGATTTGTCCGTTCTAAGACGGGCGACAAATCCATAAAGGTGGTTTATGAGTACAAAACTCCGCACCCCCTTTATAAAAAAGAGATTCGCAGAAAAACAACAGTACATGTTCATGATGAAGAAAATTCTTCTTCGGTCGGGGATAAAATTAAAATTATTGCGACGCGCCCATTAAGTAAACTTAAGAGATGGCGTGTTCTAGAAATTCTCGAGAAAGCACCAGTAGCATAAACTTGCCATGATTCAATTACTCAGCAGGCTAGAAGTAGCAGACAATACCGGAGCTAAAAAAGTCCGGATGATTCGCAGAATCGGACAAAACAAAAAAACCGCCTCAATAGGCGATATCATTGTCTGTCATGTAAAAGAAAGTTCAACAGAAGCAACTGTTAAAAAGGGAACTGTTGTACGTGCATTGGTAGTTCGCACTAAATCTGCAGTTCGGCGGAGAGACGGTAGTTACCTTCGATTTGACGAAAATGCGGTTGTGATCGTCAATAATGACGGCACACCCAAAGGAACCCGTATATTTGGTCCAGTTGCTCGGGAACTACGACAAAAATATATGAAAATAATTTCTTTAGCTCCGGAGGTTTTATAATCATGGGTAATAAATTAAAAAAGGGTGATGAAGTCGTTGTTATTGCCGGTGACCACAAAGGCAGCAAAGGCAAAATTTTAGAAATGATTCGTGAAAAGAATCGTGTGATTGTTGAAGGCGTGAACATGATTAAAAAACACGAAAAGAAAACTCAGGATAACCCACAGGGTGCGATTGTTGAAAGAGAAGCTTCTCTCCATTTCTCGAACGTATCAAGCGGGCAGAATCCTGAGAAATCTGAAAATTATATTGTCTTAGTACAAACACCAATTGTTGATCAATGAATATCCCAGAACTCAAAAAAATTTACACTGATGAAGTGGCTCCTGCTTTGCAGAAAAGCTTAGGGCTTAAAAATGTACACCAAGTTCCCAAGATTGAAAAAGTTGTGCTCAACAGTTCTTTCGGTGTGGAGCTCGATAAAAATGGTGTAGAAGAGCTTAGAAAAGACATGACCGCATTATCCGGGCAGGCACCAGTGGTTGTCCGTGCAAAAGTGAGCGTTTCCAATTTCAAATTAAGAGAAGGAATGCCTGTCGGAATTAAAGTTACCCTTCGCGGAAATGTGATGTGGGAATTTCTACTCAGATTAATTGCGATATCATTACCCAATATTCGCGACTTCAGGGGTGTTCCATCCAAGCTCGATGGCTCAGGTAATTACACATTAGGTATTGTGGATCACAGTATATTCCCGGAAATAAATGTGGAGCGCCAACGTACCAATACCGGTTTGGATATTTCGATTGTTACCTCCGCTAAAAATGATGCGGAGGGAACAGCACTTCTCCAACTACTTGGGATGCCCTTTCGCAAGCATTCCACAGATTCCTCAAACCAGCAAGAAGCAGCGTAGAAATTTATTATCATGGCAAAGAAATCAGTTATTCACAGAAACAAAAAACGGGAGAGACTCGTTGCTAAGTTTGCAGCAAAGCGGGCAGCTTTGAAAGATATTCTGTCAAATCCAGACACTTCAGAAGAAGATTTTTATAAGGCACAGGCGAAATTGACGAAGTTACCAAAGAATTCCTCACCGGTCCGTTTGGTAAAACGTTGTACTCTGACGGGCCGCCCCCGTGCCACCATACGAAAGTTTGGTCTTTCGAGAATTTCATTTCGGGAACTTGCTTTACAGGGAAAAATCCCCGGAGTGATCAAAGCCTCCTGGTAAAACAATTTATATATTTTTATTATGTCAGTTCACGATACCATAGGCGACTTTATAACAGTGATCCGTAATGCCGGAAAAGCAGGTAAGACAACCTGTTCTTATCCACACTCAAACCTACGCGTAGGTATTGGCAAAATACTTAAATCTCGGGGATTTGTCGCCAATTGTGACGAGCAATCCACCAAGAACGGACACAAAAACATTGAGATTACTCTCAAGTATATTGATGGTGAGCATGCGATCCGTGGAATTAATCGAGTGAGTACACCTGGACGACGCACTTATTGCGGTTATCGGGAAATTCCAAGAGTGTTAGGAGGTTTAGGAATTTCCATTTTAAGCACGCCGAGCGGCATTGTTGATGATAAAACCGCCAGGAAAAATAAACTTGGAGGAGAAATCCTCTGCAGTGTTTGGTAACTCCAACCCAATTTTTAAATGAGTAGAATAGGAAAAGTACCGGTATTAATCCCCTCGGGTGTGGATGTGTCAATTGAGGATCAAAATGTCCGAGTTAAAGGCCCGAAGGGAGAAGTCAGTCAGGAGTTCTCTCCTTTAACCAATATTTCAAAGTCTGATGATAGCGTAATCGTGAAACCAGCTGACAATTCTCGTGCAGCTCAAGCTAATTATGGCACCGCCCGTTCTATTATATCGAACATGGTCAAAGGTGTTACCGAACCTTTTACAAAAGATCTGCTGATTGAAGGCGTAGGTTTTCGGGCAACAATTAAGGGATCTAAAATTGATCTTGAACTTGGATACTCCCACCCAATCTTACATGATATCCCCGAGGGAGTGATAGTAACAGTCGCGGATAATGTGAAAATTCATGTCGAAGGAGCTGACAAGCAAAAAGTTGGTCAGGTTGCGGCGGAAATTAAAAGTTATTACCCGGTTGAACCATACAAAGGAAAAGGTGTTCGCATACTTGGCGAATATGTTCGCAGGAAGGAAGGCAAGAAATCCGCCTAATTAGTAAAATGAAACTTTCAAAGAAAAAAGAACTGGTACAAAAACGACGCTGGAGAATCCGAAAAAAAATTAACGGAACCGCAGAAAGACCCAGAGTTGCCGTGAGGTTCACCAACAAAAACATTCATGCACAATGTGTGAATGATGTAGAGGGTCACACAATGCTTGGTCTGGCAACCACCCATAAGGACTACAAGGATCTGTTACCGAATGTATCCGGAGCCCAAAAACTTGGGACTGCCCTTGGCGAGCAAATCAAAGCGAAAGGTTTTTCTTCAATTGTTTTTGACCGTTCGGGTCGAAAATATCATGGATGCGTCAAGGCATTTGCGGATGCGATGCGTGAACAAGGATTACAATTTTAACTGCTATGAACAAACCTAATCGAAAAAGTAAAAAATCACCCGAAGTCCCCCAGGACGAGCCTGAACTTTTTGAGAAAGTTGTTCACATAAACAGATGTGCGAAGGTGGTCAAAGGCGGAAGACGTTTCAGTTTTGCCGCACTTGTGGTGGTGGGAGATCAAAATGGAAAAGTAGGCTTTGGTTACGGAAAAGCACAAATGGTTCCTGATGCAATTCGCAAAGGGACGGACCAAGCAAAGAAGGCTATGAAAGTTGTTTCCGTTTACGGCGATACAATACCCCATCAAATTTTAGGAAATTACGACGGTGGAAAAGTATTATTAAAACCGGCCAGGCAGGGAACGGGCATTATTGCAGGAGGCGGAGTGCGAGCTGTTCTGGAAGCAGCAGGTGTAAAAAATATTCTTTCTAAGTCTCTCGGGTCGAATAATCAATTATCGGTAGTTTCTGCTACGATGAACGGTCTTCTTCAACTTCGTACACCTCAAATTATTTCTAATGTACGGGGCGAACGGGTAACCGGGCCAGCTTATATGGAACCAGTCGTACCCGTTACCACTTCAATTCCTGAACCAACTGAATCTCCTGCTTAAATTTATTAGTTATGAAAGAAAACGAAATACCAGCCGGAGCCAATAGGAAAAAAAGATGCATTGGCAGGGGTGAAGGAAACGGTCATGGCAAGACAGCTTGCAGAGGTCACAAAGGTGCGGGTGCCCGTGCCGGTTACTCTCTTCGTGCCGGATTCGAAGGTGGTCAAATGCCTCTATTCCGAAAACTTCCCCAACGCGGCTTCAATCGCACGCGGTTTCAAACACCTTGTGCCACGGTCAATCTAGGTGAGTTGGACAAGTTATCCACTGACAAAGTGGATTTAGATTCACTTAAACAATCGGGTTTAATTCGATCCAATTCCACTTCGGTCAAATTGCTTGGGTCAGGAGAAGTGACCAAAGCATTCACCGTTTCAGTCAACCAAATTTCAAAAGCGGCAAGAGATAAGATCGTAGCAGCTGGCGGAACGATCGAGGAATAACATTCCTAAATTTTTAATCCCATGCTTTCTGCATTCACAAATTGTTTAAAAATTCCTGAGTTAAGGCAAAAGATCTTCTTTACCCTTGCTTTGCTTTTTATAGCTCGCGTGGGTGCAAACATCCCATTGCCGGGAGTAGACCCCTCCCCGATCAAAGAATTTTTTGAGTTGCGTGAACAGTCAAGGAATGAAAGCGAAGGGAATGATATTTTAGGGTTTTACAATATGTTCACTGGTGGTGCCTTATTAAATGGTGCCCTTTTCGCATTAGGAATTATGCCCTACATCAGTGCATCGATCATTATGCAGTTGATGGGAGCAGTGTTTCCTCAATTAGCCAGGCTTCAACAGGAAGGAGAGCCCGGCCGTCAAAAAATTTCACAGTACACGAGATACTTAACCATAGTAATTTGTTTGGTTCAGGGTGGATTGCTGTCGATTGCGTTAAGAGATAGTCCGGGAAGCTTAATCCAGGGATTTAATCCAGCCGAAATTGGGTTGGATGGAAAGGCCTTAGGGCCAATCGTTGTGGCGACTTCCTCAACGATCTTTTTATTCACTTCGATTATTTTTCTTACAACCGGCTCTCTAATCCTCATGTGGTTGGGAGAACAAATCACCCAGCGGGGAATTGGAAATGGTATATCCCTTTTGATCACAGTGGGAATCTTATCTGACCTGCCCAAAGCACTTTCTGATGCGTATGCACTTATTTTTCTTGCACCTGCCGGAGACAATATGGTCATCGTTAAGGCATTTTTGATGGTGGCATTATTCCTTATCGTGGTCGGCGGGATTATTGCCGTAACCCAGGCACAAAGGAAAATCCCAGTTCAATACGCAAAAAGAATGGTTGGCCGTAAAGTGTTTGGGGGCCAAAGTTCTTTTCTTCCCCTTAAAGTAAATTACGCCGGAGTAATGCCGGTTATCTTTGCGAGTGCAATTTTAATGTTTCCCGCCCAACTTTTAAGAACCCTGGGTGCTGCCATTGCCGACTCACCAGCGGAGACCAATTGGGCAATTGATCTTGCAAATGTCTTCGCAAGTCGCGGCTGGTTTTACTACCTTGTATACGGGGGATTAATTTTGGTGTTCAGCTATTTTTGGGTCTCTATAATGTTCAAACCGGTTCAAATTGCCGATGATTTGAAAAAGAATGGTGGATATGTCCCCGGCGTCCGTCCGGGAGAGCATACAGCCACTTTCCTTGACTTTGTTATGACCCGACTCACTTTGGCAGGGGCAATTTTTCTAACCGCAATTGCGGTTTTTCCTGATTTTATTTTCAAAACGGCTAATGTGTCCTACAATGTGGCCACCTTTTTTGGAGGAACTGGAATGTTAATTATTGTCGGTGTGGTTTTGGACACGATGCGGCAGTTGGAAACATTTCTCCTGCAGAGGCATTACGATGGTTTTCTACGAAAAGGTCGTATTCGAGGAAGGTCCTCGGGAGCAAATCAAGGGGGCATTGAATCACTTGAATTGAAAGACTTTGAGGCCCAATGGCGCCCACTCATTTTTATTGCAATTGCACTTTTTATATTAGGTCTCGTTGGCTTCATAATGAAGAGTTAATCAAAATCAAAACTTTAACCTTAACAGAAGAATTATTATGGCTAGATTGCTCGGAGTAGATATCCCAAACCGAAAGAAAATTGAGTTTTCCTTGAGATACATTTACGGAGTTGGTCCCACTCGGTCCAAACAGATTCTCGATGTAACTGGTATTGATCCCAATCGTCGAACTCAGGATTTAAATGAACAGGAGATTAGTCAGATTAGTAACTATATTATCGACCAAAAAATTATGGTTGAAGGTGATTTACGGCGCACAGTAACTAATAACCTGAAGCGCTTACAAAGCATACGCTGTTACCGCGGACTCAGGCATCAAAGAGGTTTACCTGTTCGCGGACAAAGAACAATCACCAATGCCAGAACCCGAAAAGGTGGAAGAAAAACAGTTGGTGTAATTAGAAAAGCATAGAAATTTATCTACAATGAGCGAAGAAGAAAATAAGGAAAATGACCTCGATTCATCTGAGGAAAAAGCCAAAGCCACAAGCACTGACTCCCCTGAGCCCCGAAAAGAAAAACCGGCTTCCCCAAAGGCAGAGTCTTCTAAACCGGACTCTCCCAAGCAAGACAAAGAAGACGGAGAAGAATCCGTAGAAAAAGCAGAAGTCCCCGAAAAGAAAGAAGAAACTGCAGCGGATTTACTTGGAGCCAATATCGAGCAAGTCAAGATAAGGAAAGCGAAGGGAAGCAAAAATGTTACTTCAGGGATTTGTTATGTCGTGGCGACTTTCAATAACACTAAAGTCTCTTTTACTGACATGAAAGGTAATGTCATTTCATGGTCAAGCTCTGGGAAATGTAACTTCCGCGGATCAAGAAAGTCCACGGCGTATGCAGCTCAAGTCGTTACTCAGGATGCTGGAAAAGTTGCTATGTCTCATGGTATGAAAGAAGTATTAGTGAAGGTTAAAGGACCTGGTATGGGTCGTGATTCTGCAATTCGTGCCCTGCAAAGCCTTGGATTTAGTGTTTCTTCTATTTTAGATGTCACTCCTGTTCCCCACAATGGATGTCGGGCACCCAAGCGCAGAAGAGTCTAATTCTATAACCTTAGCACTTACCCATATTTATTATGTCTCGTTATACTGGTCCAACAACAAGAATAAATCGCCGTTTTGGAATGGCGTTATTCCCTGCAAACAAAGCGTTCGAAAGACGATCCTATCCCCCCGGGCAACACGGGCCTTCTTTCAGAAGAAAAGTCAGCGACTACGGTCAGGGTTTAATTGAAAAGCAAAAGCTTAGGATGATGTATGGCTTAACTGAAAAGCAGTTTCGTAATATGTTTGAGCGTGCAAAGAGGAAAAAAGGGGTGACCGGAGAAGTTTTCCTAACCATGCTCGAGACTCGTTTGGACAATGTGGTTTACCGTTTGGGTTTTGCCAAAACTAGGCAAGCTGCACGTCAGTTTGTGAATCACGGTCACCTTTTGGTAAACGGAAAAAAAGTGGATATCCCAAGTTATTTTGTGGTTGCCGGGGATGTGATTGGAGTTCGTGAGAAAACATCATCACGACAAGTTGCCACCAAAAACCTGGAAGGTTCTCAGTACCATCCGGCACCGCCATGGGTTGAAGTTAACATCGATTCTCTTCAGGGAACTGTTTCCAGACTGCCGCAAGCCGACGAACTTGAACAAAGCGTCAATGTTCAACTTGTGGTTGAATTTTACAGCCGTTAATCATTTATTTTTTATTTCATATTTAACCCCAAATTATCATGGCAACAAGACTTGGAAAGTTTGAATTACCTAATCGTCTCATTAAAGAAGAGGAAACTGCTACAGACAAGTACGCTAAATTCATCGCCGATCCGTTTGAATCCGGATACGGACACACAATTGGCAACGCCTTTCGCCGGGTCCTTCTAAGTTCGATTGAAGGAGCGGCTATTTCTTCAATCAAATTGGAAGGTGTTCAACATGAATTTCAGAGTGTCGATGGCATTGTGGAAGATGTTACCGATATTGTACTTAATTTAAAAAAGGTATTGATTGTTAGCCATAAGGCTGAGCCTGTAACTATGACTCTTGAAGTCGAGAAGGAAGGTGAAATCACTGCGGGGGATATATCTCCAATGGAGGGAATTGAAATTATAAATCCTGAACAGTTAATCCTGACCACGGATCGTAAACAAAAGATTTTTGCAGAGATGACTGTTTCTGTAGGGCGCGGGTTTTGTTTGGGTGAAGATAGTAAGATGGATGGCCAGCCAATCGGAATGATCAATGTGGATGCACTTTACAGTCCAGTTAAGCTCGTAAAGTATGATGTGCAAAACACCCGTGTCGGGCAAATGACTGACTATGACAAGCTCATCCTTGAAGTTAATACCGATGGCAGAATTACACCGGATGATGCTCTCAAACAATCGGCGGCGATCCTTCGTCATCATCTCGATGTGTTTGATCAAATCAGTGAGGAACAAATTGAATTTGAGAGTCACACCAAGGAAGTGAGTGAAGAGCAAAACCGCTTAAAGAACTTGCTCGGTATGAGTGTTAATGAAATCGAACTATCTGTTCGGGCTGCCAATTGTCTCAACAATGCCAATATTACCACAGTTGGAGAATTGGCTACAAAATCCGAACCTGAAATGCTCAAGTATCGAAACTTCGGAAAGAAATCTCTGAACGAGATAAAAGCGAAGCTCGAACAACTGGGCCTTTCTTTGGGAATGAAATTTGAAAGCCGTTTACTTGAAACAATTGCAAACTGATTTAACAAGATGAGACATCGTAAACATAATCATCTTCTAGGCGTTAAAACAGCCCACCGGATATCATTAGTTGCTAATTTATCCTGTTCGCTTATTGACAATGGTCGGATAAAAACCACTTTAGCCAAAGCCCGTGCATTACGTCCTTCAATTGAAAAGGCTATCACTCTTGCCAAAAAAGCCCATGCCACAGATGATGCGGCCAAGAAAATTCATTACCGCAGGCAAGCGATAGCAAGATTGCGAAGTAAGGATGCTGTTAAAAAGCTGTTCGATGAATTAGTTGAACAGTTTGTAGGCCGGAATGGAGGGTATACCCGAATTTATAAGCTGGCTATCCCGCGTTTGGGAGACGCCGCTGATATGGCGATTATAGAATTTGTTGAAGAAATTCAAAAAAAGAAGGCGAAAAAGAAACGCTCATCAAAAAAGACCAAACCTAAAGGTGATACAACTGAGAAGATAAAGGATGAATCGCCTGTGGAAGATGCATCGTCAACTCCAGTAGATGAAGAAAAAGATGATGCACAAGCATCCACGGAGGAATCAAAAGAAGCAGTTTCCAAGGAGGTTTCTAAGGAGGAAGAACCAGCACCTTCTCCTGAGGTTGAAAAAGAAGATAAGGACGATTCAGACGAAAAGAAGCCTGAAGACAAATAACCTTCCGTAAAGCTTTCCAATGTGGGTTCTCTTATTTTAGACTCACCAATTCTTTTAGTTCAGTAGGTTTGTGTTGCCACAAACAATCCTTAACATATTGATTTATTAAGGTGTTTTTATCATCTTCAAATCTCTTTCTACCCATATAAAAAGGTTACTTGTTATGCCTCAAACAATTATAGTTTTAGATTTTGGTTCCCAATACACTCAGGTAATCGCAAGACGAATCCGCGAAGCAAATGTGTACTCCAAGGTGTTGCCTTATAATACCCCAATCAGTGTTATAAAGAAATTGAACCCTATCGGTATTGTGTTGTCCGGCGGCCCGGCAAGTGTTCTAGCAAAAGGCGCCCCCAAGCCTAAGCCCGCCATTTTTTCTTTGGATATTCCAATACTCGGAATATGTTATGGATTGCAATTAATGGCATCCATGCTCGGGGGAGAAGTAAAGAGCAGTAACTATCGCGAGTATGGAAGGGGAAAGCTTACAATCTTGAAAAAAGGATTACTTTTCAAAAGCCTCCCTTCTTCCCTCACCGTGTGGAATTCTCACGGAGACTGCCTTTCAAAATTACCCAGAGGTTTTAAGGCAACCGCCCGGACGGAAAACTCGGACTTTGCCTCCATTGAAAACTCCGCAAAAAAGTTTTATGGTTTGCAGTTCCATCCTGAAGTCGAGCATTCCGAAAAGGGAGTAGAGATCATAAAAAACTTTCTTTTTACTATTTGCAAATGCTCAGGAGATTGGGATATGGAGGATTTTACCCAATTCGCAATCCAGGAAATCAAAAAGAAAGTTGGATCAAAAAAGGTCATTCTTGGACTCAGTGGTGGCGTTGATTCATCGGTTGCCGCCGCTTTGATCCATCGTGCGATAGGAAATCAATTGACATGTATTTTCGTCGATAACGGTCTGCTCCGGCTAAATGAGAGAGAGCAGGTGAAGAAACTTTTTCGTGATCATATTCCAGGTAAATTAAGAGTCGCCCTTGCGGGTGGTTTATTCCTTAAAAATCTTAAAGGCGTATCCGACCCGGAAAAGAAAAGAAAAATAATTGGAAAAACATTTATTGATGTTTTTGACAAAGAAGTCCGTAATTTGGGGGAAGTTGATTTCCTCGCCCAGGGGACTCTGTACCCCGACGTAATTGAGAGTGTCCCAATTGAAGGAAATCCAGCATCGCTTATTAAGAGTCATCACAATGTTGGAGGATTACCCAAGAGAATGAAGCTTTCACTGCTTGAGCCTCTAAGAGAGCTCTTTAAGGATGAAGTTCGTAATCTGGGGCGGGCCCTCGGCTTAACTGAAAATGTTCTGATGAGGCATCCTTTTCCCGGACCCGGTCTAGGCGTGAGAGTGGTCGGTTCAATCAATGCCAAAAATCTGAGAGTCTTACGGGAAGCGGATGCAATTTTTATAGAGGAACTTATTAATTCAAAATGGTACTACAAATTATGGCAGGCATTCTGTGTGTTTTTGCCAGTCCGAAGCGTGGGAGTGATGGGAGATGAAAGAACCTATGAGAATGTGATTTCTCTGCGTGCGGTTACAAGTAGTGATGCAATGACTGCGGATTGGGCTCAACTCCCTGACAAGCTTTTGAGAAAGGTATCGAATAGAATTATAAATGAAGTTAAAGGGGCGAACCGGGTCGTTTATGATATTAGTTCCAAGCCCCCAAGCACGATTGAATGGGAGTAAAATAGGATTTCAGCAATGATTAAAAGTTTTTTACGGGACGGTGACCAGTTAATGGAACAATTAACCGATTTCTGTCCCACCACCCAAGGAGATGAGGTAGTTAAAAACAGCGTTTCTGAAATTTTGCATGATGTCCACAAAAACGGGGATGAAGCCGTGCTTTCGCGAACCTTACTCTACGACAAAGCCAAACTTGCTTCAGGCGAAATTAGAGTTACCCAGGATGAATTGAAAAAAGCTAAGGATGAACTGTTGCCTCGTGAAAAGGAGAGCATTCTTGAAGCCATTGAAAATGTTACCTTGTTCCACGAGCGAAGTGTTCCAGAAAATTGGGATATAATCAATAATCATGGAGCCAAAGTGGGAGAGAAATACTATCCCATTGATCGGGTGGGAATATATGTACCGGGAGGCAATGTACCGTTGATCTCCACCGTTATTATGACCGTGACGATTGCAAAAGTCGCTAAGGTAAAGCAAATTGCAGTCGTTACTCCTCCAAGTGCGGAAGGAAAAATTGCCCCTCAAATGCTCGCGGCACTGGCCCTCCTCGGAGTGGAAGAAATTTACAAAGTAGGGGGAGCTCAGGCAATCGCGGCCTTGGCTTACGGTACGGAGACAATTGCCCCGGTGGATAAGATTTACGGCCCCGGAAACGCTTATGTTAATGAAGCCAAACGGCAAGTATACGGGACGGTGGGCATTGATTTACTGCCAGGCCCCAGTGAGGTAATGGTGATTGCTGATGCTTCATCTAATCCGGCCTATGTTGCAGCTGCATTACTATCACAGGCGGAACATGGTTCCGGGAAGGAAAAGTTATTCTTACTTTTTTCGGAAGAGGCTCATTTTGAAAAAATTGTGGATGAAATAAAAACTCAATTGCCTGAGCTTACTCATAAGGAATCAATTGAAAGGGTTTTAGTGGACGGATTCGTTTCAGTTCATCTTCCCACGCTGGAAAGAATTGCCGCAATTGCTAATTTTATTGCACCCGAACATCTTGAACTTCAGGTAAACGAAGATAGTATCGAATTTTTAACCAACGAGATTACCACTGCCGGGGCATTTCTTCTTGGGCACGCGACTGCCACCTCTCTGGGTGATTTTGTTGCCGGTCCCAGTCATGTTCTTCCAACCGGTCGTTCGTCCCGCTTTTCATCTGGGCTTCGTTTGCACGATTTTATCCGCAGGTCGAGTTTTATACACTACGATGTGGAATCCGCTCTTCGGGCGAAAAAATCACTGGATGTATTTGCGGAAATGGAAAAATTGGATGGGCATGGAAAATCATTCTCGATAAGGATTTAGCTAGTTTGATTACGTAATGTCACTCCAAGATTTTACCGCAGAGACGATTCTTAATCATAATCCTTATATTCCAGGAAAACAACCTGCCGGGCACGAGAGGATCCTGAAGTTAAATACTAATGAAAACCCCTACCCGCCAACTCCGAAAGTATCTGATGTTATACTGGAGCAGGTAAATAAACTTAATCGTTATCCAAATTCTTCAGCACAGGAGTTGAGGGAAACAATTGCCAAATTACATGGTGTAGATTCCGAACAGGTCATCGTGGGTAATGGATCGGATGACATACTTAATCTTTGTGTACGTTGTTTTTCAGATAAGACAAAATCCGTGGGAATGTTGAGCCCCAGTTACTCACTCTATGATGTCTTAAGCTCCTTGCAGGGGGCGGAAACCAAAAAAATTCCTTACGATAACGAAACATTCGATATCGAACCACAAACGATCATTCAGTCAGGAACCAACTTGTTTTTCGTAACCAGCCCGCACGCACCCACAGGCAGAATTTATAAAAACACCTTATTTTCATCGATCCTTAATGAATACTCGGGAATTCTTGTAGTGGACGAAGCATACGCGGACTTTGCTCCTAATAATGCCGTTTCATTGCTCCGTGAAAATGAAAATCTTATCATTACCAGGACGCTCTCAAAATCATATTCGTTAGCTGGTCTACGGGTTGGTTATGCTCTGGCAAGCCGGGAAATAGTATCCATTCTGAATAAGGCGAGGGAGGTATACAATGTGGATCGAATTGCCCAAGTGATTGCTCAGTCCGCACTCGAAGACCGGGAGTATTTCAATCATATCATCAACAAAATTATTTCGGTCCGAGAAAAAGTGTATGCAATTCTCAAAGATTGGCGATGGATCACTTATCAGAGCGGGGCAAATTTTTTATTTACCCAGCCGATTGATTTTAATGGTTCCACCGGTAAGGAAGTGGCGGAAAAATTGTATCGGTTTTTAAACAGTAAAAATGTGTTTGTTCGGTATTTTCCTGGTCATTCATTAACCTCCTCGTTTTTACGAATCAGTATTGGCAAAGAAGAGGAAATGGATATGATCGTTAATTTAATAAACACATGGAAAACAAAAGAACATCTGAAGTAAGCCGCAATACGAATGAAACCCAGATAATGGTTTCATTGAATTTGGACGGTTCTGGAGAGGGTGAGATATCAACCGGTGTTCCATTTATGGACCACATGCTTGAATTATTTTCAAAACATGGGTTTTTTGATTTAGAAATCAAAGCTAAAGGAGATATTGATATCGATTATCATCACCTGGTGGAAGATTTGGGAATTACTTTGGGACAGGCGTTCAGTGAGGCATTGGGGGAGAAAGCGGGTATCAAGCGTTATGGTTTTTTTGTTCTGCCAATGGACGAAACTTTGGTTACGGTGGCTCTTGATTTGAGTAACCGGGCTTTTTTAGTTTTTGATGCCCCACTTCCCATTTCAATGGTTCGAGATTTCAATGTGCAGTTATTCAAAGAATTTTTTCAAGCGTTCGCGAATGAAGCAGGATGTAATTTACACATTCGGTTGGAGCACGGAAAGGAACCGCACCATGTGGCGGAGGCAATGTTTAAAGGATTTGCAAAGGCATTAGATTTGGCAACCAGTTTGGAACCGAGATTAAACGGAGGGGTTCCGTCCACAAAGGGTACACTGTCTTCATAAATTTTTGAAATGCCAATGGAGGGTCAAAAAATTGGCGTTATAGACTATGGGACTGGAAATCTCAGGAGCGTGGTCAAAGCATTTGAGCACCTTGGCTCAACAGTCTGTGTTTTACAATCGCCCGAGGGCCTAGAAGATGTGGACGCCCTCGTCTTTCCGGGTCAGGGTACTTTTGATCAGTGTATGAAAGCCCTGGAGTCGACTGGGCTTGCTTCTGCGATCAAGGAGTGGATCTCAATGGATAAACCCTTTCTGGGGGTCTGTTTGGGCTTACAGGTGCTTTTTGAATACTCAGAGGAAGGACAGCGAGCCGGGTTGGGAATTTTTTCGGGATATGTGAAGAAGTTCTCTCTACCGGAGGGTTTAAAAATTCCCCACATGGGATGGAATTCAGTGGAGTGGGAAAAGGTAAGCGATCACCCAATCAAGGAAGGATTGGAAGATGGAGACCAGTTTTATTTCGTTCATAGTTACCATGTGGTATCCGAAGACAGAGACTTCCTTTCCCTGACTACCCGCTATGGATATCCTTTTATAAGTGGAATTTTTAATAACAATTGTTTTGCCACTCAATTTCATCCTGAAAAAAGTCAGGCAAAAGGTTTGCAAATTTACCAAAATTTCCTTGATAAAGTAGTTGCGAAATTTACTCCTTAAAAATTTCTCCACTTTTAACACCCCACACCACATGGATAAAGATGCCACACTTCACATAGGCGATAAGGCTTACCCCTTAAATATACTCAAGGGTACTGAATCAGAAAAAGCGGTAGACATCAGTTTACTGAGAAAACAAAGTAAGTTTATTACTTTTGACGATGGTTATGGTAATACCGGATCCTGTGAAAGTAAGGTAACTTTTATTGACGGGGATCAAGGTATATTACGGTACCGTGGGTTTGACATTACAGACCTTGCCACAAATTCAAACTTTCTGGAAACCGCATATCTTGTAATCTACGGAGAACTTCCCACGGCGGGTGAGCTTGGTTTGTTCAGGGATCGAATCTCAAACTATGCAAAATTGCCAGATGAAGTGGTTAAGGCAATTAATGCCCAGCCCCAAAACTCTCATCCGATGGGCGTCCTGGCCGCCGGTCTGCAGGCTCTCGGTGGAGCATATCCCAATCTTTGTACGAACGATAGAAAAGCAGACCTGGAAAACTTTGATGATTCAGCAGCGCTTATTATTTCAACTGTCCGTACCATTGCGGCCACGCGGCACCGGTTTCTTCTCAATGAACAAATGCCGGAGGCAGATCCGGGTGCAAGTTACTGCAAGAATTTTCTTTCGATGATGTTTGGTGGAGATTCAAGCAGCGGGGAAATGCCTTCTTCTGTTGTGAATGCTTTGGATTTAATTTTTCTGCTTCATGCTGACCATGAACAAAATTGTTCCACTTCAACCTGTCGAATGATTGCATCGGGGGGAGCCAATCCGTTTGCCTCCCTTGCGGGTGGTGTTTCAGCACTTTGGGGTCCTCTCCATGGTGGTGCCAATATGGCCGTGATCAAAATGCTCAATCAGATTCACGATGCGGGGGATGATGGAAGCCGGTTTATTGAATCTGCTAAACTAGGTAAGACCCGCCTGATGGGGTTTGGGCACCGGGTATACAGAAATTACGATCCCCGGGCTAAAATACTCAAAGCAGCATGTGATGATGCATTGGAAGCACTGGGTGTTTCGAGCCCAATACTTGAAATTGCACGAAGGTTGGAAGAAGAGGCATTGAAAGACTCCTACTTTGTGGAAAGAAAGCTCTATCCCAATGTCGATTTTTACAGCGGTATCATATTGCAGGCACTTGGATTTCCCACTGATATGTTTACGGTTTTATTTGCAATCGGACGAACCCCAGGTTGGCTTGCTCATTGGAAGGAAATTGCTGAAAACGGTAAAAAGATTCATCGCCCGCGTCAGATTTATCAAGGATCCACCCTTCGCCCGTACCTGTCTTTGGAAAACAGGTAGATTGAACCAAAAGCATCTATTTTTGGGTTACCTGTCCCTGATTCAGTACTTCTTCAAAAGACATACCCGCCAAGGTGCGGATTCCCTTGATTAAAATCCAAAACGCATAGGCACTGACAAGCATGCAGGGTAAGCTGATAATGGGAAAGCTCCACCCCATCATGGTTCCCACTTCATCATTGAATGCAAGCTTATCAATTGAAGGTTCAGTGACCACAATTGCCCGGGACAAAAAATAATTGAGACAGGCACTGAGAATAAAGGTAAGAGCGATTAACCAGGTGCACTTTTTCAACAACTGGTTAAATGCCGATGTGGTACCGCGTTCTGCGAGTGCCTGGTCAACTATATCGACCCGAATTACATCCGGGTTATACAAAAAGAGTTTAACCAATGGCTTCTTTGTTTTTAAAGTGAGGATGGTCAGCAAGCCTAATATCCCGGGCAAAGCCGCTTCCTTGATCGCAAACATGGAGACAGTGGCACCGGGTAAAAGGCCAATTCCACCGGTAAGAAATGCGCTTAACGCCCCGAGAATGGAGAGGAAATTCCATTTCCTCCGACGTGCAAAATCCCAAAGTCCGTATCCAATTGGAAATGAGATTGCGAGCACCAGCATAACGGACCCGACCAAGGTGCCATCCTTGGGCGACTGCAGTAGTTCCTCCAAAGTGGGGCCAAACCACTCGTCTCCCTTGCGCAGAAACAATATTGGGATAAGAAGATTGAACCCAAGGTTCAACCACATGCTTTCTTTTTTTGGTTTATTGTGATTAGGTAATTCCTGATTCATGGTAGAGTTAATTAAAACACGAATACTTCTCAAAGTCGCTCACATTATATAATGGAAAAGAAACGAAAATGTTTAATATCCGCAGGCCCAACCAGGGAATGGATTGACCCGGTGAGGTTCATCTCCAATCCCTCTTCCGGTAAGATGGGTTATTCATTGGCCCGCCAAGCCCGGGATCGCAATTTTGAAGTTCAATTAATCAGCGGTCCTGTCTCCCTCGACGCACCCAGTGGGATATCAATTGAAAAAGTGGAAACCGCGGAGGAAATGAGACTCGCCATGCACACCAATTTCCCATCGGCTGATTTAATTATTATGTGTGCCGCAGTCTGCGATCACCGACCCCAAGTCAGACGGCTCGAAAAAATAAAAAAAGATGTTTTTCCAAATGAAATCGATTTGGTTCCCACAATTGATATCCTGATGGAACTTGGAAAAATAAAAACGGATTCCCAAATTTTAGTGGGATTTGCGGCGGAAACAGAAAATTGGGAACAGAATGCCATTATTAAAATGAAGGAAAAAAACCTCGATTGGATTGCACTTAATGATGTTTCCCAAAAAAATATTGGCTTTGGATCTGACCAAAATGAAATAACGATGTTTTCCTCGAGTCAAAAAAAGGTTAAATTTGATCGTGCAAGCAAAGAAATATTAGCAAAAAAAATGCTGGAATTAATTACAGAATGAAAGCGGGTAAGAGCCCGCTTGATAAGGTTCTCGGAAGACTTGATGACTTGGACGAAGTCAATCTAGGCATTCTTGTGCAAAGGCTTGCCCGGGAAAGAAAGTTATTGGAAACCGTGTTTGATGTGATTCGTGACGGTATTCTTGTGCTGGATGGAAAAGGAGATATCAGCTATGCCAATATTCAGGGTAAGCGTTTGATTGGATTAAAAGACAGTCAGACGGGCCAGGTATCACTCCTCCGGGCTGCTCCGGAGATTGCCCGGGCCATTGGTTTGGATTCCGGAAATGAGGGAACCCAAGCTGAAGTGATTGTTCGCGAGATGGAAATATCATACCCTGAATTACGTTATGTTCGTGTGTATGCAGTACCAATTGAGGAGGCATTTGTAAAACAGGCGGAGAATGAAAAGGTTGGAATTGCAATCATCATGACCGATATTACCGAAGAAAAAGTCAGCCTGGAAGAACGACTTGAAAGTGAGAGAGTCGCCAGTATTATGGATTTGGCTGCCGGAGTTGCTCATGAACTCGGAAATCCCCTTAATTCTATCCATATTCATTTACAGGTTTTACGACGGAATTTAGACGCACAAAAACAGAATTCGAAAAAATCGAAAAAATCATTATCCACCTGTATAAATGAAGTGGAAAGACTTGATGGAATAATCGCGCATTTTTTAAAAGCAATTCGTCCGCAAACACCCGATTTTAAGAAAATTAATTTACTTTCAATAATTGAGGAAACTGTGCACTTAAAAAAAGAAGAATTAAATGCTAAAAAAATTAATATTTCCATGGAGGCAGGGGTCCGTGAACCCCTCGTAAATGGAGATTCTGAACAATTAAAACAGGTTCTCTTTAATGTGATTGGAAATGCAATCGAAGCGATAGAAAATAATTCTGAAATACGGATTCTTACTGGATTAGAGGACCGATTTGTATTCGCAAAGATTATTGACCACGGATCCGGGATCAGCAAGGATGATTTATCCAAAGTTTTTGAACCTTATTATACTACAAAAAAAACGGGTCATGGGATTGGTATGATGATTGTGCATAGAATCATGCGTGATCATGGGGGAGATGTCGGAATTGACAGTAAAGTGGGTGCAGGAACCATTGTAACTCTACGATTTCCCAGAAAATCAATGAGGAGTAAATTATTGGAATCCAATCCAAGCAATGATAAGTAATCTATTATGAAGCCAAATTTATTAATTGTTGATGATGAACGCCATACCCGTGAAGGATTGGAATTAGCTCTAGAAGATAAATTTGAAGTCTTTCTCGCATCCTCACCCCAGGAGGCTTTCAATGTGATGGAATCAGAATCATTGGAAGTGGTTCTCACCGATCTGAAAATGGGAAGTCAATCTGGAATGACTGTGATTGATCAGGCTATTTCTCTTCGCTCGCAACCTATTTGTATAATGATGACGGCCTATGGGGAGGTCGATGTCGCAGTTGAAGCAATGAAGCGTGGTGCATTTGATTTCTTAGCTAAACCCGTAAATCTTGAAAAACTCGATATGTTAATCAGGCGAGGTTTAGAGTCCAAAAATCTCAAAAAAGAAAATACTGAATTACATCATAGGTTAGATAAGAAATTCAGCTTTGGTGGAATACTGGGCAAGTCACAGGCATTGGAACAGGTTTTAGATAAGGTAAAATTGGTTGGTCCTTCCAAAGCGACCGTACTCCTGACTGGTGAAACCGGTACGGGAAAAGAATTAGTAGCTCAATCCATTCATCAAAACAGTGACCGACCACGGGGCCCGTTTGTCCCCGTTCATTGTGCTGCCCTACCCTCCAATTTGCTGGAAAGCGAATTATTTGGCCATGAAAAGGGAGCATTCACGGGTGCTTCGGAAAAGCGCATTGGACGATTCGAGTCAGCCAATCAAGGGACTTTATTCTTAGATGAAATTGGGGAGATCGATTCTGCTACGCAGGTTAAACTACTTCGTTTTCTTGAATCCAAAACCATCGAACGCCTTGGGAGTCTCAATACTATTGAAATTGATACACGATTGGTATGTGCAACTAATAAGAATCTACTTGAAATGACTCAAAAGGGAGAATTTCGCGAAGACCTTTATTACCGGTTGAATGTGGTAACGATTGAACTCCCTCCCTTACGGGATCGTGGAGATGATGTTACTCTCTTATTGGATCACTTTCTTAAGCAGTTCTCTGAAGAGAACGATTTCCCTGCTCCCCGGCTTAATCCTGAAGCCACCGTTGTGCTTAACTCCTATAAATGGCCTGGGAATATTCGGGAGCTAAGGAATTTCTGTGAAAACCTCGTAGTCTTGAACCGTGGGGGCGATATTACACCCTATGATTTGGATCCTCGTTTCTTTTCTGATGTCTCTGATAATGGACCAGTTTCAGAAAATAAGTCCCCTTCTTTATCCGTGGAAGAGAATGAGAAAAGACTACTCCGCAATGCACTTTTACAGTCGGGTGGAAATCGGACAAAAGCCGCTGAACTTATGGGAGTGAGTCGTAGGACATTGCACCGTAAACTGGTTCGCTGGCCCGAGCTTGACACGGAGAGTAAGTAAAGAGATTACGCTTCTGAAAATAATGGCTGCTCGGGCTGGATTCGAACCAGCGACCAAGTGATTAACAGTCACCTGCTCTGCCACTGAGCTACCGAGCAATTTCATACATCATGCATGATCCTTTGCCCACTGTCAATCATGACGGGGAAAAAATTAAGGCCTCCAAGAGTTGAAAGTTACGCTCTATAATTGGTCGGAACTTTTAAACTGAACATCAATCAGTGACAAACAAATCTTCTCTGATCTAAATTCGGTAAATCCTAAGTTGACCCAAAATAGATCTTGTAGCAGTATAAGTGAAGTTTGGGCTAATTTGTGGTTAAATTGTTTGACCAAAAAAAAGCCCCCGTCACGAAAGACGGGGACTTAGTGCATATTTATCAACTTCTGTTACGTTGAAAGTGTCCTCGCCTCGTTTAAGCCTACGAGGCGAGGGATTGAACTTTTGTTTCCTGCCCAAAAACAAAAGCAATAATCTTCAAGGCTTTTAACCTGAAACAAACAAATAGTTTAGAAATCAAATTCCATACCTACACTCACAAGATCGAGGTGCATCCCGGCTCTGATATCCGTCCAGGAAGCAATACCATGTGAGCATATGACTTCGTCCGCTAACATTGGTGACCTTTGCAAATACGGTAGCACCATCGTTGAGTTTAACAGAATCCAGACCAGTCGAGTATACCGTAGGAGTCTAAGTTCATGTATTCGTCGGTAATGTCAGCATTAGTGAAAACATCCGACTGGTGCCAATGGTAATTCAGATAGGTGCTGAATTTATCAAATTCTAAGTCCGCCACGAATGATTGAACATCGTATCAGGAATGTAGGCGAACTCGACTTTCCTACTTCGTTGCACCGTCATAGCTAACCATCGTCAGTCGCCGCAGCAGCGGAGGAAACTCCTGATCAGCTGAAGTTTCGATATTCAGTATCAGTGAATGTAGCACCTACCGAAACGAGGGACATCCCACTCCTTCGTTTCCAATAGTCAATGCACCCAAGAGCCACCTCAAGACCACTTGAATAGCTAGCCTTCACCCACCATTCAAAGAGTTTGGGTTACAACCGGATCGCCAGCGTTTGAAGCGAGGAACACCATGTCTTCAAGCTGTGTGTTGAAATAGGTACTACATTCGAAAACCAGAAACTATCCTTACATTACCTCTTGCTCCTAATTTCGAAATTGCAAGGAGGTCTCTTGGCTATAACTTCGTTAGCGGCAGTACGCTTTACCGGTTGCTGATGCAGCATCTGGTAAAGGCTTGACCCTGATGAACACCACCGAATAAGGTCGACTGGATTCAGACACGTCATAATCGGCACCGATGCTCCAATCCCTGCATTGCCAAAGCTTCAGCTTAGATCCTGTTCGAACATTATGCTCCACAGTATTCCGTAGTCAACTGGAAGTGTAACGAATTCGCCAGGACAGACAGTGAAGATGCATCCGATTACGAAATCGTCAACAGTGAGGTAAACTTCGAAAAGCGTCCTGCATCTTGGTACGCGGCCACCATCCTTTGATTTCGCGACAGTACTGCTTAGTTCGTGGCGGTTGCCCCGTGCACCGTCACTATCAACCCACGCGTAAAAAGTTAGGCTGTCATGTATATCGAAGCTTGATCATAGTGATCATCTTGGTCATGAACCTGAATCCCAAGATCGAATTCATGTGAGAACCGACTGCAAAGTCGAGATTGGCCATGAAATCCCTTGAGCTTCATAAGCCCTCGTTGTTACTTGATTTACCGTCGTAATTGGAACCGTTGCGCATCCCCCTTCATTGCACGTCAAAGTTCCGCTTGCAGTTGTGAAAGAGTGTGGTACCCCAAATACCTGAACCGGTTGCAGTTTCGGTATCATCTGTAGCGGCGTACTTGCTTGCACGCTTATACCAATTTCGAGCAGAACTCGTTATGAATATGCAAAGTGGCAGTATAATGCCCACAGTGTCACTGATAGTTCTTTAATCTATACCTGAGATAATAGCGCTGTTTGATCTGCATCCATGTTATCCTGGTTCAGTGCCAAGGCATACTCTGAGATAGGGAGTTGCCTGAGAAAGTCCGCTAAAGAAACGCCCTGGTAGCTCACATCCGCATCCATGTCCATCCGACCGGCTTTGAATTCGAGATAGTGTGCCATCACCAGACTCATAACTAAGCTTGATTAGCAAGTCCGATCTGTTTTAGCAATCGGAGCATCCCTTGGTACGGTGCACCAATGAAGGCCTGGCAATGATCCTGCCATCCATCCGAGCTGATGATCGATAAACTTCCAATAAGTAACCTAAGCTGGCCACCTCCGAAATCGAGCTTTCCCTCCTGAGAAGGCATGGGCCACCCTCTCGTTGAAAGTCGCCGATAACTACCTCTCAAATATGGAGCGTCTGGTCATTTGGAATAGGAGTGGAAAGATAATTGATTACTCCTCCCGATGGTGTATGCGGTCCATGTTTGAGTCGAACTAGGTACCTTTTAAGGATTTCGAAACCAGCCATTCGTCCCGGCGGTTGGGGCGTAGTAGCCCTGCAGGGTCGGCATATCGGTGCTGGGCTCTGAAGGCACGCCGTCTTCCATGATGGTAATGTTTATTCGAGCGTCTAGTTGGATCAACGCCACTGAAGACTAATATTGGGGAAAAATCCGTACCCTTCCTCTCCACGAACATAGACGCCAGGAACTTGACGCATGAATGTCGTGAATGTCGGTATGCATGAAGGGACCAAGGTCGGAAGCATCGATTAGACGGCATCCTGAACCCTTAAGTTCGGACACATCGGCTTTAGTTCCGATCACATTAAAGGGAGACAAATAATCGGGACTGTCTCCCCCGTGGTCATCCGCAAAGGCGGACAACGCGATTGAAGTCGATGCGAACATCGAGGCAAGTTTATGTAGTTTCATATTTTTGTTTGGTTAGTCAGGGTTTGTTTGTGTATCACACAAGCTGAGAATGAGACTCAATCTCTTGTGATAATGAGACTCAATCTCATTAATTAATGTTTGTCAACCCCCTTTTTTATTTTTTTACCTCTTTCAAGTTGCCTCTGGTGGGAGAGTCATTTTTGATGTCTCTACAGCTTTCGCTCCCGTAGTTCAATGGATAGAATATTGGTCTCCGGAACCGAAGATCTGGGTTCGACTCCCAGCGGGAGTGCCAGTTTTTAATACCCTATTTTGAATATTAGCGTTTGTTGAATAAAGTTTTGTATATGAATTTATCTACCGTTGAACCCCTTTCTGAAGAATTAGAGAGCCACCAAGTATTTACTAATTTAAATACCCTTGATGAATTGCGGATCTTTATGGAGCACCATGTGTTTGCGGTTTGGGATTTCATGTCCCTTTTAAAAAAATTGCAGGAAATCTATGTTCCTCACGGATCGCCTTGGATTCCCAATTCCAATGGGAATGTGGTTCGCTTCATTAATGAAATTGTCATGGAGGAGGAGTCCGATCAGTCCTTTGGTTCGGATGGAGAAGCTTACAGCAGTCATTTCGAAATTTATTTGCAGGCGATGAAAGAGGTGGGTGCATCGACCAGTGTAATTGAAGATTTTCTTTCCTCTGTTCGCTTGGACGGTATCGAGAAAGCATTAAGCAAGGATATTCCTGAACCTTCGAGAGAGTTCATGAAATATACTTTCAGCTTAATTGAGCGGGGAAAGGGTCATGAAATCGCGGCCTCGTTTGCAATTGGAAGAGAAAGCATTGTGCCAGTAATGTTTAAGAGAATTCTGGAGCAGACTAACATCAGTGCGGAGCAGGCACCGGTATTTCATTATTACCTGGAAAGGCATGCCCATCTGGACGGTGAACATCATGGTCCCATGGCACTTCGTCTGCTCGATGATTTGTCTGCCAATGACGAGCAAAAAGAAACGGAAGTGATTACCGAAGTTCAGGCAAGTTTAGGTGCCCGAATTACACTCTGGGACGGCGTGCTTGCAGCAACCGAAGGCTTAAAGGTTTTGCAAAATTAAGCCAGTTCAATTTCCACGGTAAATTCATCTCTTCCACCCGGAGGAACCATTCGGGATGTTTTATTTTCGGGTGCATTGGGCGGTGACATCCAAGGTTCAACACAATAGTAGGGCGTATTATTTTGAGTCCATGTAACAAAACTTAGTCGTGAACCACTTTCAGAACCGCCCACCTCGGAAATTCGTACCGGTTCCTCCTGATTAAGCAGAGAAATTTCTGCCATCGGTTTTTTTAATTCATAATACACCCGGTTAATCAGATCGGGATTTTCCATAGTGCATGGGGAACTACCACCGGGAATTTTTTTCATAATTCCTCCGTCCTGGTACTGAAATACTTGTTTTGCATCGATGGCAAGTTGGTGGTCTTCGAGATTTAGGTCTTTTCTCCAGGGAAGCTGAAAATAAGGATGTAATCCGGCAGACCATGGGATTGCTTCCCGTCCTTCATTTTCCAAAACCAAACTGATTTGAAGTGATAATTCAAGGAAATGAAAAATTACGGTGAATGTGAAATCAAATGGATAACAGGCCTTGGCTTCCTCGCTGGGTTCAAGTTCGACTTCAAATCCGTGCTGATCCATTGAACGAATTCGAAAGTTTGAACTACGGGCAAATCCATGCATGGGCATCGGAAGAACGGATTGTCCAAATCTCCAATGATTTTCATTGCCGGCATCATAGCACTTTCCGGCAAAAGGAAATAAAATGGGAATTCCGCCGTGGGTTTGCTCGAAATTTTCCGACTCATTCTCCTCGGGCCAGTGAATAATGTCACGAACCGATCCATCGCTCATATTGATATGCCAATTAAGAAGTCTCGCCCCCCGCTCGGGTAGGGCGAGAAAAGTGGAGGGGCCAACATCCCACCGCCTTATTTCCTGATTTTGATAAATAACGCTTTCCATAAGATATCAATTGCCCGTTCTTTGAGCTTTGCGCAATGTATTTGTGTGAATAGGATGAGCTTTTTAAAAATATAGTATTTCCTCATGCATAATATTCCCCGATTTATTATCACCCTCTTGTTTGCAATCTTTCTTTCCAATACGGTATGGGCGGAGCTTGACATTAATAAAACCGAAGACTCCTCCCCCAAATCTTTTGCTTTAACCACAGATAAAATTGCTTATCAAATACCCATTCGTGATCAAATTGGTCCACCGATATTGGATATTTTACGGCGGGGACTGAAGAGTGCAATCGAAGCGAAAGCGGATATTGTAATCCTTGATATGGACACTCCCGGTGGTGAGCTTGGGGTAACTCTTGAGATTATGCAGGAGATCATTGAATCATTTGACCGCTTTGATGGACCGATTATTACCTATGTGAACACGGAGGCAATTTCCGCGGGTGCTTATATCGCCATTGCAACCAATGAAATCGCGTTTGCACCCTTTGCCCAAATTGGGGCGGCAGAAGCGGTGAGTGGAGGCGGTGCCAATATTGATTCGTCCATGAAGCGAAAGATAAATTCTTATTTGAAAGCAAAGATAAGAAGTTATTCCGGGAAGCACCGGTACCGCTCGCGTGTGATGGCTTCCATGATGGATGCCAATGAGACACTTTTAATTGAAGGCGATCCACCTCTTGCAACTGACGGCACAGTGATACAAAAAAAAGGTGAACTTTTAACCCTGACTGCCGAAGAAGCGGTAAAACAGTACGGTGATCCACCCCAGCCATTATTGGGAACCGGTGTATTTGAAAGTGCGGAAAAAATACTCGATGAAAAGTGGGGGGCAGGGAATTATGAATTAATTAAGATGGAAATCAATTGGGCGGAAAGAGCGGGATTATGGCTTAATTCTGTCGGACCGATTATAATAGGTATTGGATTACTGGGACTATTTATTGAGTTTAAAACACCGGGTTTTGGTTTTTTTGGAATCGCGGGAATTATATTCGTACTGATCTTTTTTGGCTCCAAGTATGTGTCCGGTCTGGCGGGACAGGAAGAGGTGCTGGTTTTTTTACTGGGTGTATCCTTGGTTATTTTGGAACTCTTTGTACTTCCCGGTCTAATCTTCCCGGCGATTATCGGTTTGGTTATGATTTTTGGATCCATTCTTTGGGCAATGGTGGATGTGTGGCCGAACACCGATTTTTCCTGGAGTTTCGAAACATTTGAGAATCCCGTCAAAGAACTGTTGCTCGCGGTGATAATTACTCTGGCATTAGTTTTGGCACTCACCCGCATCCTGCCCAAATCCTCCATTTGGAATAGCTTAATTCTCTCTTCCGCGGTCGGAGGGCTTAATTCTAATTTATCTGGCGATGTGACGGGTGAGGAAGACGGATTGATTGGAGCGGTGGGAAAGAGTGTTTCCGAGCTTTATCCCACCGGTCAGGTGGAAATTAATGGAATTCGTCACGATGCAAGGGCAAGTTTGGGAAAAATTGAAAAAGGATCTGCTGTGGAGGTCATTGGTTCCAATGATTACGGATTAATTGTAACTAAATTATAAAATCATGGAATCAATATTACTGGCGATTGTTTTTGCTTACGCACTGATTTTGGTGGAGGGATTCATGCCGGGTGGGCTTTTTGGTTTGGCCGGTGCGGCCTGTATAGTCCTTGCGACCTATTTTGCTTATGAGGAGTATTCCGGGATACTCGCACCGACACTCACTTTCGTTCTCGGTGCATTTGGGGGGTTGGGGATCGTGTTTCTTGAGTTCAGGTGGCTTTCGAAAAGTAAGTTCGGGCAATATCTCTTCCTCTCCTCCACCACAGATGGGGTTAGTAACGATAAACTGCCAGGAGAGGAGATCATTGGATGTCAGGGAAAAACTTTGACTGAACACAAGCCCGAAGGAATAGTTTTGCTCAATGGTAAAAACTATGATGCTTATTGCGAGGACGGTTTGTTACCGAAAGGCAAGCCGATCATAGTGACGGGGAAAGATGACTTTCGCCTTAGAGTAAAGGAAGTCTAAGAGGTACAAATACAAATTTTAATACGAAACAAAACTTAAACATAATTTATTATGACAGATATGATATTATATATAGGCGTAGGGGTCGCGGTTATTGCCGGACTTGTTGTAGCCCTGATTATTATTTCCTTTTTCAGCACCTGGTTAAAGGCTCTGCTTGCGAATGCATCCGTAGGGTTTGGAACCTTGGTGGCCATGCGATTGAGAGGGGTTCCGGTCAGTTTAATTGTGGACGCCCGTATTACCGCGATAAAAGCCAGCTTGACCCTTTCGACCGACCAGCTTGAAGCCCATTATCTGGCCGAGGGTAATGTCGTTCAAACAGTTCAGGCTATCATTGCGGCGTCCAAGGCAAACATTACGCTTAGTTGGGACCGTGCCTGTGCAATTGACTTGGCTACGCGGGGGACTTCGAAGTCTGTGCTCGAAGCCGTAAGAACTTCCATTAATCCGAAAGTGATTGATTGTGTGATTGAGGGACGGGAAACCATTGATGGAGTGGCCAAGGACGGTATTCAGGTTAAAGTCCGTGCCCGTGTGACTGTGCGAAGCAACTTGGACCGTTATGTGGGCAGTGCCCAGGAGGAGACTGTGATTGCCCGGGTGGGTGAAAGTATCGTTTCCACCATTGGATCATCTGAAAATTATAAAGTCGTGCTGGAAAACCCGAATTCAATTACAGAAAAAGTGCTGGACCGTGGATTGGATCAGGGTACCGCTTTTGAAATTTTATCTATCGATATTGCGGATGTTGATTTAGGGGAGAACCGGGGGGCAGCCCTTCGTTCTTCCCAAGCTTCCGCGGATAAGGAAGTGGCACAGGCACAGGCAGAAATTCGCCGGGCGGCGGCAGTCGCCCTGGAACAGGAAAATGTGGCAAAGGTTCAGGAAATGCAGGCAAAACTTGTCGAGGCCCAGTCCCAAATTCCTTTGGCCATGGCGGAGGCTTTTCGAAGCGGTAATCTGGGAGTAATGGATTATTACCGATTGAAGAATGTCGAGGCTGACACCGAAATGCGCTCCAGTATATCAAAGGATACTGAATAATTCTCCCTGCTATGCCGGACATCAACTTAGACAGTCTTTTCATAGTCGGTTTAATTCTGGCTTCATTACTGGGGAAAATTTTTAAGAAAAAAGAACCTGCAGAAAAAGAGAAACCAATACAGAAAGAAGAGTCCTCAGAATCTCTGGAAGATGTGCTTAAAGAAGCGTGGCAAAAAGTTACCAATCCCAGAGAAGAATTCAGCGAAGGCCCTCCCCCTCTGAATTACGATTCAGAATTACCGGAAAGTACAGTCACAACCGAAGAAGTAACGGATACTATTCCGATCCCTGCAGTAATTGATACTCCGGTTCAAACTTCCCTTAAGGATTCCGACTCAAAGGGATTTTGGCAACCTTCCGCAAAAAAGGTAAATTCCCTTGACGGAGAAAGTTACAGGAAAATGCTTTCTTCCAAATCCTCATTGAAGCATGCCTTTGTTCTTAAGGAAATCCTGGGTGAGCCAGTTTCAATAAGACGGGACGGTCAATAGAATTACTTTTTTTTCCGCTTTGCAGTACGGTTCCCGGGCCGAGAGGTTTTCTTACTGCCCACACTTAAAATCAAGCCTTCCTGCATACATCGCGAATTCCAGCTACAGGTTTGCACAAACTTGCATTTTTTTACTACGCAATTTATCGTAGTCTTTGACTGCTCAATTTTCTTCAATTAAAATAAGAAAATATTGATTAAAGGATTATTCAATCCTTATCCTATGTAAGATGTTACACAAATTACCGAACCATTCCCTTACCACTGACGAAGATAGAGTGAGGTATACAGATGGATCAATTTCAGTTACTATATGGTTCGACGAAGATCATTCAATTTTCGCATTTGAGATTATTTTCGATCTATTGATGAATGAGGTGGCTTTGCTTTATTCCAAAAAATCTTCTCCAAGGTTTGTTAATGTTGATGATGAAGTGTCCAAACCCGGACGAAATCTCAAGCAGTCGATTGGGCACGAGGGCATCAAGTTAACTTCTGCCCGGGTAAAAGAATTTAAAAGAGCCTCTGAAACTCTTCCCCCTGACCAAAGGACATTCATACTAAAAATTATGGATTCAATGGAACGCCCGTAGTAAAAGACTCAAATCACAGGCATTTTCAATGGTGAATCAGCATGTGAATCTACCATTTGAAAAACAGATCGGTAGGACTACGAATTTCCTGTTTAATCTTCTAACTGATCGGAAGTATCCCGGCGAAAAGAAATCTGTTTCACCACTTCCTTTACCGGTCCTAGACCTTTCTGATTAAGCCTTTCCTTATTTTTTGCAATGTCAACCCATTCACTTGCCATTTTTGTTACACGTTGAGGAAACTTTTCGGACAGGTCGTTGAGCTCAGTACGATCATTGTCCAAATTGTAAAGCTCCCATTTCCCTCCTTTTGCAGACACTAACTTCCACTTTCCCTGCCTCAATGCCCGGTCCGACCCAAAGTGAAAATAAAGAGTTTCATGGCCTTTCCTTTGTTTACCCTTGAAAATTGGCACAAGTGAACGACCTTCGAGCGGATCAATAATACGTGTGTTCACTTTTTTTGGATACTCAGCCTGACCAAGCTCGAGAAAGGTGGCCATAAAATCGATCAAGTGAGCGGGCTGCCTGGTTATACTACCGGCTTCTGTTTTAAGACCGGTGGGCCAGTGGGCAATTAACGGAGAAGAAATTCCCCCCTCATGCTGGTTTTGTTTATACAGCCTGAACGGAGTGTTGCTTGCCTGAGCCCATGAAGCGTCATAGGTCCAATAGGATTTCGGGTCCCATGGCTTAAGGTTTCTTCCACGCGTTCTCTCGAAAGGACAGCCACCATTGTCAGCACAAAAAAGAAAAAGCGTATTATCGAAGACATCCCGGGTTTTTAATTCATTGATGAGGCGACCGATGTTTTGGTCAACCAGATCGATCATCGCGGCAAATACTTCCATTCGGTCCGCTTCCCATTCCTTTTCGGATTGTTTGATTGATTCCCATGAAGGAACATGGGGAGCCCTGGGCGAAAGCTTGAATTTTCTAGGCAACAGACCGCTCTGTAGTTGCTTGGTATATCTCGTTTTTCTTAAATTGTCCCATCCCTTGTCGTATTTTCCATTGTACTTGAGAACTGCATCCTTGGGTGCATGCAGTGGATAGTGGGGAGCATTGTAGGCAACATAGAGAAAAAAGGGATCTGATGCTTTCCCCACCTTACCTTCTTTGATAAAGTCCAGAGCGAAGTCAGTGATTGCATGGGTGGTGTAGAAAGGTTGGCCATTAAGGTTTTTGGGAACCGTCCATTTTTCACCATTTAGTCGAAAAGAATTATCCCCGGTAAAAAAGTTACAGGCACCGGAAAGATGGCCCCAATATTTCTGAAAACCAAAGTCAGTCGGTTGTTTGTCAAGATGCCACTTTCCGGACATCCATGTGGAATACCCGGCAGGTTTAAGAACTTCAGCAATGGTTGCTCCGCGGCTAAGGGTTTTTGAACCAGCTTGATCGCAGTACAATCCTGTCAGTAATGACACACGGGAGGAATGGCATTTTGCGGTATTGTAAAACTGTGAAAATCGAAGGCCATTGTTTGCGAGCCGGTCTAAGTTGGGCGTCTCGATTTCAGAGCCATAACACCCTAGGTCCGAAAAGCCCAGGTCATCTGCCATGATGAGCACGATGTTCGGTCTTTTACCTTGAAGGGGTAAGAAAAATATAAGAAAAACAATTAATAAAATAGCAGAGTTCATGAATTTATTTAAATTTATTTAAAATTTCTTGAGTCTTGATTCATACTCGGGTCGAGTCTTCCATTGTTGAAAATATTTTTGATATTCCGGCAAATCTGTCCAAAAAATTCTCGGTGGTTGTGGGAGAACGACTCCATTGGGGTAGTCTTTTCCGTTCACACTATTCTCAATAGATTTGCGTGCATCAACCAGAAATTTTCTCATTCGGATTACCTGAGGGTGCTTGGGCCGAAATTCGTCCATAGATTCGCCGGGGTCGGAAGACAGGTTAAAAAGTTCTATTTTTCTGCCTTGGTCTTTGGGCTGGGAAATCATTTTCCACTCATTGTCAATGATTGCCATGCGCCCCCGGCTACTAAAAATTAAAGGCTTATTTCTTTTGGAGAGAACTGAACTGAAAAGTGGGGTCAGACTTAATCCATCCATTGGTTTGAGCATGGCAGAATCGGACACTTTTGCGATCTCCGCGATGGTGGGAAATATATCCACTGATCCGGCTGGGTAGTTGCTAACTTTCGCCTGCTTTATTTTATCGGGCCATTCTATTATTGCGGGCACTCGAATGCCCCCCTCATACAGGCTGCCTTTATAATCCCTTAGTCCCCCGGTTGTAGAGGGATTAATTTTAGGGAGCCCTCCATTGTCACTGGTAAACCATACAAGTGTATTCTGATCGATTTTCATTTTCTTAAGGCCGTTACGGAGCGTGCCCACGCTCCGGTCCATTGCCTTGAGTTCTGCATAGTGAGCCTGAGAGTTTTGATTTAGACCGCTGAATTCTTCCATGTCTGTGTCCAGAGCCATAAATGGCGAGTGAGGTGTACCGTACCAAATAACGCAAAAAAAGGGGTTCCCCCTCCTGGTTTCCGTTTGCATAAATTTAAGGGCTTCCTCAACAATGATTTCTGAGGAATCGCCCTTAAATTCTTCCATTTCTCCCTGCCTGCTCATAATTGGATTGAGATCAAAAAAATTTGTGACAGAGAGCCATTTCTCAAATCCAAATGCTTTGGGTCCATGTGCATCCGTTTTCAAAATGGGGACGCCCGGACCTCGAAGTCCGCATAAATGCCATTTTCCGAAATGTCCGGTGGCATACCCTGCCCTCTTTAATGCTTGGGGAAGTGTTTTCTCCTGTTTTCTTAATGCATAGCCATGATCGAACACCCCAGTTCGGTCGTGGGTTCTGCCCGTTAAAATCGTCGCCCGTGTCGGAGAACATACGGGTCCACCGGCATAAAATTGATCAAATCGTATTCCATTGGAAGCCATTCTGTCTAAATTGGGAGTTTTAAGAATGGGATGGTTGTAATATCCGGTTTGTCCCCAGCCCTGATCATCGGTCATGACCAACACAAAATTTGTTTGGGCAAATAAAACCTGCTGCAGGGGTAGAAGTAAAAAAAGAGTGGTTAAGAAATGCTTCATTTATCGATTACTTTATAATGGAGTTTTATTTGACGATTAGATTTCCTTTCATAATTGTCCAGTGTCCCGGAAAACTGCAAAGATAGGGATAAATCCCGGATTTTTTAGGTGCTTTGAAACGTAAGAATTCTTTTTCACCTTGTTTGAGCATTTTCGTGTGGGCAATTATTTTATTTGATCGTGGAATAAACTGTCCATTTTGAGCGGCAATTGGATCTTTGGCCATTTCATTTGCGGCAAGTCCCACTTCTTCGAGGGAGTCCGGTTGAACGAGAACAAAATTGTGTGGCGTCGCATCCGGATTGAGGAATTCGATGCGAATGGGTTGGTTTCTCTTAACAATGATATCACCGTCCGAAGACTTTTTGTATTCCCCAAGGTTTGGTTTCGCCATCAATTCAACGGAGTAAAGCATTCTTTCTTTCATACAGGAAACTTTGGCCTTAAGCAGATTTTTCTGGCGGTCAAATTTACTGTCTGCCTTTGACTTTTCAGCCATTTTTTCAGCTATTTTCTGTTTATTTAAAAAAGCATAAAGGAGCGGTTGATTTTGTTCCAATCGATTTGGATCCCAGAACTTTCTCATTGGAGCAGAACCAAGAGAAGTTTTAATCGCGTAGCTCAGGTGCTTATCATTGGGTAGAGTACTAACTACTTTAAGTGCCTCAAATGCATTTTTGGAGCCGATATAACTGCAGGCAATAGCCGCCTCCAGTCTCACCAGACCATTTTTATCCCGTGCCGCTTCCGTAAGCATGGTATCCCCTTTATTAGTTAATGAATGCCAATATCTAAGTTGCCGAGCGGCTGCCGCCCGGGCGTTGTGATTTTCACAACGGAGTAACTCCGAAAGGAGGGGAATATTGGACTGTTCTACATTTCGATAAGCCCACATTGCTTCCACTTGGTGATGTCTGTGGCGCGGATCATTGGGGTCCAAATCTTTGACCCATTGATCGAGTGCTTTTTTGACCGTAATTGGTTTCATTTCCCGAATTTCCCTCTTCGCCCAGTAGCGATAGCGATACTCAGGACGCTTGAGCAGGTTAAGCAGTTGCGGAAGGGAAGCTCCAGTGATTTTCGGTGGATTGACCGGCTTCGCTTCTTTGGGCATGATACGCCATATTCGGCCGGATTTTCGATCCCTTCTTTCATCCCGCAAAGAATACTGGGCGTGCCCTTTTACCGGGTTGTACCAATCGCATACATACATTGCACCCCCCGGACCATATCTCAGGTCAACAGGGATGAAGCTGAGATTCGTGGAAAATATAATGTCTGAAACATACTCCTCTTCGTACCCGTATTCGTATTCTTTCCACCTTAACAGTTCCACCCGGTTGGTGGACTTGTAGCGAACCTTGACCATCATACCCTGCAGTTCTTTTGGCCAGTTTGGGAAGTCAATGAACTCCTGCCCGCATACCCCGGAATAGGCCTGTAGTCCGCTCGGCCTGGGGTGTTGCTCGGGGTAAGGGGGGTCGAGTGCATGATGGGCAGAGGCAAAAATCGGATAACTTGCAACATGCTGCCCCCAGTCGTCAAAGGTAACCCCCCACGGATTGGTGCTTGGATGAGTTCCAAATGCAGTGAGTCGGTGAAGTTTGGGTTCCCAGGCGAACCAACCGCTATTTTGCTGCCTGACCGGACCGTAGGGTGTTTCCACCTGAGTATGGTGAAAAATAGATTCTCGGAAAATCAGGTCTCCGTCCGGAGTCCAAGCAAAATCATGAAGTGCATGGTGGGAATCTTCACACCCAAATCCAGTGAGGGGAATTTCACGAAGGTCTGCTTTTCCATCCCCATTGGTATCCTTCAGAAAAGTCATATGTGGTTCCTCGGAGACATAGACCCCTCCATTCCCAAATTCGAAGGACAAAGGCACATTCAAACCTTCTGCCCAGACCGAACATTGATCTGCTTTTCCGTCTTTGTCTAAATCTTCAAGGATTACTATTTTATCATTGGGAGCCTGCCCCGGATAAACATGAGGATATGTGGTTGAGCAGGATACCCACATTCTTCCCTGTCCGTCCCATCTCATTTGAATGGGGCAGGCAATATCAGGAAATTGTTCTTCACTCGCAAAGAGAGAAACCTCGAATCTGGGATCAATTTTAAAAGCTGCTTTTTCATCCTGGGCAGACATCCACTTATTTGCGCCTCTACTCTGTTTGGTGATGGGTAAGGGCGGGACATTTGAATCATCAATGATAGGTGATGGTCTTTTTCCCCGAGAGAGTCGATGAATTTGCCGGTCTCTATTTTCAGTCATCCGGTCAAAATTCCTCATGGCGGGAAGAAAATCAAGGTATCCATAACTGCCTTTTCTTCCTCCGGTGTAGTAAAATGTGTTCAGAGGGCGGTACCGATAGAAGTGTTGCCTGTTTTTTTCAATTACTGCGGCCCGAATATCTTCGTTTATAAATGGAGCCTCTTTCTGAAACAATCCGGTGAAAAGAATTTTTGCCAACTTGGAATAACCAAGTGCGTTTAAATGGGCCCCGTTTATAGTTAAGTCGTTATTATCTGTAAGCATTTCAGCAGCCGTTTGCTCATATACATTGACGAAACCGACTTCTTGTTGATCTGCCACTTTTTTCATGGACTTACAATAAGCTTGAATATTGGGATTATTTCGGTCGGCAGCCTTCACTCCCTGTACATTTTCGTTTGCGATTGG
Organism: Opitutales bacterium; assembly: GCA_045567635.1. GTDB lineage: Bacteria > Verrucomicrobiota > Verrucomicrobiia > Opitutales > Seribacteraceae > Seribacter. Next base: position 79,933 of record JBJLCO010000011.1, read on the forward strand.
CGAGATCAGAATCACGGAGGGGGCGGATTTTCCATTGTACGATTTTGATCGTAAATTTAATAAGTAATTAGCGAGACGAGTTTCAAATGATGAAAGTTCTTTTTTTCCGCCAAAGGATTCGTTGAAACCGAAAGCCGCGATAATGATGTCTGCTTTCATTGCAGTAAGGTGTTGCTCGGTGTCAGCAAAATTATCGGGACGGGGCTGAAGATCAATTTCGTCGGCAGACCAAGCCAGGTTTCTGACAATCAAATTCAAATCCGGATGTGCTTGTTGAAGGACCGCCTCGAAGTGACCAAAATCCCGCATGCGATCGAAAAGGGTGTTGCCAATCAAAGCAATGCGGTTCTTTTCCTGTAGCTTTAGGGGTAGCTTGGATGAGGCAGGATCGGCAGATTGAGGCCTTTCCGCATTGGATGCAAACATTGCGTATTTCTGCAAGTCCTCTTCCTCTGAGTGGAGGTTAATTGAGAGGAAATATACAAGTAGCCCAAAAAAAGAAACGCCTTTGCTTTTAAATATGGGAAAAATTTTGGTCTTAATAAATTTCATTTCATTTTTTTATTCAAGTTATCTAGTCAAGTTTGGACACGCCGAGGATTTATTTACTAATCTCTTTCATTCCATCGGAAGTTAAATCACTTTACTTTTATTTAGGCGATTAAGGGCAATGACAATTCATGTTTCAACCGTCAAAACACATTCAATTGAAGATTAAATAAATAGACCGATTTCAAGAAAACCTGAAACATTCAAATATAAAGCCAATTTTAAAGCGTCTTAATGTAAAGGGACACTACATTGTACGAAATCAAGTTCGTTATCGATTTATTTGAATTGAGATTCCCGTACCCCGTGTATGAGTCCGTGTCATACCTGAATATCCTCCGTTTGTTAGTCCAACTCCATTCATGTTCATTCCCCCCGTGTAGGGATTGACAAAAACGGGAGCGGGTCCTCGGGGCAAAACAATCACTGAATTTGGATTCTGGTTTTTGCCCAGGACCACAATTCTTTGGGGTTGCTGGTAAAGAATAGGTCCTCCAACGCTGGGCAGACCGTACAAATTCCCGGGGGGAACGACCGCAACACCACCATTTCGACTGACGGACTGAGCGGTTTGAAAGGATATGCTCGCCCGCCAGTTGTCCTCGATTAAATCAAAATTCACTTTCGTTGCGTTAAAACGGCTAAATGCGCGGTCTAATTTGTCATACCCGTTCACCCAGGCAAGAAAAGGGGTTGGGCCATTTCCTGTAATAACTGGAGGCAGTCCGGGCTGATATAAAACCGTTTGACCATACCCTACTCCACCGGAGTTTAAGATTTTAAGAAACATCTGAAGGTGACCAGGGTATTCCTTGCCCACATAAAGATAGTTTTCATTGGCACCTTCAAGCCACATTAAAGCATAAGCCTGATCTTCCGCGCTAAAGGAAGAAAGCTTACTGTTGAATGATTTTCCATCTTTTCGGATAATACTAATGATGCCTGTTTTTTTATCATAGGCAGTAATGGAAGCCTCGATCTTACGAACCCCGTCCGAACTCGTGAATGTGCGGGCTTCCACAACCGAAAAAACTAGAAGCAGGCAGAACATATGCTTATATAAAGGCATCATGAAATAATCTAGTCCCAAACCTGACAAATCGTCAAACCGCAAGCGTGTTTTTTAAGCTTGTGCAATCCTGAGGCAAGACTTCGAATGTCGATTCTAACTTCCTATCAAACTAAGCGATCATCCATGAAAGTAACTTTATTCTTCTCCTTTATCCTCTCTGTTTTTACCGCCAATCAGAATTTAATATCCCGGGAACTACCCTTTGGGACCAAGCCTAACATCGTTCTTATGATCACGGATGACCAGGGTTATGGTCCCATTGGAAAGCATGGTAATCCTTGGATCAAGACTCCTAATCTGGATAAACTCCATGGCCAAAGCACCCGCTTTGAGAGGTTTCTGGTCAGTCCGACCTGTTCGCCCACCCGTGCCGCCCTTATGTCTGGTCGACACCCGATGAAAAATGGAATTACGCATACTATCCTGGAACGGGAAAGGATGGCATTAAGTACGGTGACCCTCCCGCAGGTACTGTCGAAGGCGGGTTATGTTTCAGGGATATTTGGTAAGTGGCATTTAGGTGATGAAGAGCCCTACCAGCCACACAAGCGCGGTTTTGATGAAGCCTTTATCCATGGAGCGGGTGGAATTGGACAGAAATTTAATTGCTCCTGTGCCGATGTCCCGGGAAACAAATATTTTGACCCGACAATCAGGCACAATGGTTCCTTCGTGAAGACCAAGGGTTATTGCACTGACTTGTTTTTCACGGCGGGAATGGGGTGGATCAAAAAGATCAAGGATGAAGGAAAGCCCTTCTTTGCCTATATCACCACCAATGCGCCTCATGGCCCTTTCATCGCTCCGCCTCAAAATGCCAAGCGATTCAAAGATCTTGGTTTCTCTGAAAGAGATGCCGGTTTTTATGGTATGATTGAAAATATTGACGAGAATATGGGGAGACTCATGACTAAGCTTGATCAATGGGGCATCAGTAAAAACACCATGTTGATTTTTATGTCTGATAATGGTTCGGTTGGCTCGATGGTGCGGGAAGGCTCCAAACTTGGAACGGCGAAGAACGGCCAACCAATCGAAGGTTTCAATGCGGGGATGAAGGGTGCAAAAGGTTCGTCTGATGAAGGGGGAGTTCGTGTGCCATTCTTTGCTCGTTGGCCAGGAAAATTTGCATCGGATCAAGCGGTCGAAAAGATTTCCGCACATATTGATCTTTTGCCCACCCTTGCGGATATAGCAGGAATTGACGAGTTGCCCAAGGGTCAGGTCGAAGGACGCAGTCTTGTTCCCTTACTTAAAAATCCACAGGCTAAGTGGAAGGACCGCTATCTTTTTACGCAAGGTGCCCGTTGGAAGACCGGTTCCGAACCCACGGATCATATGTGGAAGCGTTTTGCAGTCAGGAATGAGCGTTATCGTCTTGTGGAGAACAAGCTCTACGATATGAAAAAAGATCCCTCGCAGCTCGTGGATATAGCGGATAAGCATCCCAAAGTGGTTCAGTCGATGCGAAAGGGGTATGAGAAGTTCTGGAAAGAAGCCCGTCCACTAATGGTGAATGAAGATGTGCCCATGTCCCCTACCCAGCCCTACCATCTCCTGCATGCTAAGCAGTTGAAAAACGGCGGTATTCCGGAATGGAAAACTCCGCAACTCTAAAGACTTAACCACCAACCAAAAAATTAGCACAACCGTAGGTGTAAATTTGACTTAAATATCTGTTTTTGATGGTTTAGATTTAAACCTGCCATGTATTTTCTTTCTCGAACAGCCATTCTTTTTTGGATTTTCCGTTTTGCATGTTTGAGTTTTAATGTGAAAGCTGAAGTTGAGGAAGGTAATTTCTGGGCTTTTAAACCAATTGGCCATCATGTGGTTCCGGTAGTTGAGGATGAAACATGGTCGACGGATCCAATCGACTCTTTCATTCTGGCAAAATTAGAGGCCAAAAAAATAAAACCGGCTCCAATTGCGGATAAACACACCTTATTAAGAAGGGTTTATTTCGACCTTATCGGACTGCCTCCAAGTCCGAGTCAAATTGATGAATTTATATCAGATCACTCCGCGAATGCTTATTTAAAAGTGGTGGAAAAATTACTTGCATCTCGAAGGTTTGGGGAAAGATGGGGACGGCATTGGCTCGATGTTGCCCGCTATGCGGATACCACTGGTGGAGGCCGAAACAATCCTTTTCCGAATGCAAGCCGGTATCGTGATTATGTGATAAACAGTTTTAACCAAGACAAACCATTTGATCGTTTTATCATGGAGCAAATTGCGGGCGATTTATTGCCTTCAAAATCTGAACTAGAATACAATGAAAATCTTACCGGTACGGGTTTTTTAGCTCTTGGACCACATAATTATGAACTTCAGGATAAGGAGCTTTTACGGATGGAAGTTGTGGATGAGCAACTCAGTACTGTGGGCCGGGCATTTCTTGGAGTTACCATGGGATGCGCCCGGTGTCACGACCACCCTTTTGACCCTATTCCCATTCAGGACTACTATTCAATGGCGGGTATTTTTCGCAGCACGAACAGTTTGGTTCCGGGAAATGTGGCCAGTTTTCATGAACGAGAATTGCGTGACGGTTATAGAGTAGCTCGCGAAAAACATGATGAAACCCTTACTTCTCTTCAGGAGGACTTGAAGAAAGCACTGGCGGTAATTAAGGCCGCAGGGGGTGAAATTGACCGGAAGCAAAGGTCTGTGGACCCCCTCTCACTCAAAGGAATAGTAATTGATAATACCCAAGCTATATTAGAAGGAGAATGGGTATCTTCAACCCATACCAGTGGATTTGTTGGTAAACAATATTTGCACGACGACGCTAAAGAAAAAGGAAGTAAATCGATTTCTTTCCAAGCAAACATTCCTGAAAAAGGCGAATATGAGGTTCAAGTCTCCTACAGTCACGGAAAAAACCGGTCGAGGAAAGTACCTGTTACCGTGATGCATGCCAATGGTGAACAAAAGGTCTACATCGATCAAACGAAACCACCCTCCATTCTAGGTGTATTTACCTCCCTGGGTATTTTTACTTTTGATCAAAGGGAAAGGGATGTGGTTCAAATCACTACTGAAGGAACAACTCGCCATGTGATTGCGGATGCAATTCGTTTGGTTTCCATAAAAGAGCAAAAACAACCAAATGTAATTTCACTGGACCAATCCGTTGATCCCGAGAAAGAGCTACTTTCCAAAAAACGGCTAAAAAATGCGGAAAGCCAGGTAAGGAAATTAAAGCAGGAAATGGAAGACCTCAAAAAGAACGCTCCTCCCAAAGTACAAAAAGTAATGTCCATACGGGAGCATAAAAATGCGAGCGATTCTATGGTCCATCTTCGTGGGGAAATACGATCTCCGGGTTCAGTGGTTCCAAGAGGATTTTTAGTTGTTGCCACCCCTAAAAACAGATCTTCATTCGCGAATATTCCTGATGGTGCAAGTGGGCGCCTGCAACTTGCTGAATGGGTTGCTTCTTCTGACAATCCACTCACTGCCCGGGTTTTTGTAAATCGTATCTGGCATCACCTCTTCGGTCAGGGAATCGTTCGGAGCACGGATAACTTTGGTAAAATGGGAGATCGTCCTTCTCATCCAAAGCTGTTGGATTATCTTGCCCAATTTTTTATCCAAAATAAATGGTCCGTGAAATTACTCATTCGAAAGGTTGTCCTCACCAACACTTACAAAATGTCATCGTCTCAAGAATTGAAAAAAGATTCCAATAATGAGCTGTTTTCCAGGCAAAACCGGCGCCGGTTGGAAGCCGAAGCAATCAGGGATGCGATACTTTTTACTACCGGAAAAATTTCTTTTGAAAATTCTAAAATCAATGAAAATCGCTCGTTATTTAAAAAAATTGACCGTAATAAAATTCCTGAAATCTTTGATGTTTTTGACTATCCGAATCCAGGACTAGTGACTGGTAAACGCAACACAAGTATTGTCCCTACCCAGGCGTTGTTTATGCTGAACAATGAATTTGTAATAAAGCATGCAGGGCTGGTGGGAGAAAAAATTCAAGCACTCCAAAATTTGGATATCGAACAGAAAATAAAACTGGTTTTTTTAACTTGCATAGGTCGGGAACCTTATGAGGAGGAGAGGAAGCTGGTAGTAGAATACTTTAAACAAAGCACCAATAAAAAAGAAAGCAGTATCGCAATAGATGGACTTGTACATTCCCTATTTGCATGCTTGGATTTTCGCTATCTGAATTGATATCCTTCTATTCAAGATGAATAAATATACTAGAGATTTTTCCCGCAGGACTTTACTGAAATCAGTTGCCTGTGGGTTTGGATCCCTTGCCCTGAGTGGGCTTCAGCAGGCGAATGCCTTATCCTCAAACTCTTTGCTTGCGAGGACAGCATTGTTTCCCCAAAGGGCGAAGCGGGTAATTTTTATTTTTATGGCCGGCGGCCCCAGTCATGTTGATACATTTGATTATAAACCAGAACTTCTTGCGAATGACGGAAAGGAGATTGATTTTGTCGGGGTTCGCACCAACACCTTTGGAAAAGCGAGTAAACGAACATTAATGAAACCGCTCTGGGATTTTAAGCAGTACGGAGAGTGTGGTAAGCATGTTTCGTCTTTATTTCCCAATATTGCCCAACATGTTGATGATTTGGCTTTCATTCACTCTATGCATACCGAGGGAGTTGCTCACGGTCCTTCCACCCTGTTTATGCATACCGGTGCTACTAACCTGGTTCGGCCATCGATGGGGAGTTGGATTTCATACGGACTGGGAACGGAGAACCAAAACCTCCCCGCATTTGTCACGATTTCTCCATCCTCAAGTAAAGGAGGCCCCCGAAATTATGGGAATGCTTTTTTACCATCTATTCATCAGGGAACTGCATTGGGCAGAGCAGGTAATGTAGCTGACGCCAAAATTAGAAATGTTGAAAATCCGATGCTCACTAGCGAACATAGAAAGAGCAGATTTAATCTTTTACAGGGCTTGAACGCAGTCCAGTCCGATTCACTTTCCAATGATGATAACCTTGAGGCGACGATTCAGAATTACGAGTTGGCTTGGCGAATGCAAATGGAAGCGCCTGAATTAACGGATCTAACAAAAGAATCGAAGTTGACCCAAAAAATTTATGGAATCGATCAGAAAGAGACTGAAGATTTCGGCAAGCAATGCCTGCTTGCGAGAAGAATGGTTGAACGGGGGGTCCGATTTGTGAGTGTCAATTACTCCGATGAATCCGCAAATCCACGTTGGGACCAACATAGTAATCTCCCCAAGCATTCAGTACACGCAAGAGCCACGGACAAACCCGTTGCCGGTTTATTAGAGGATCTTAAGGCGAGAGGTCTACTTGAGGATACTTTAGTCTGGTGGGGTGGAGAATTCGGACGGACTTCCTTTTCACAAAACAAGGATGGCCGGGATCATAATCCACGAGGATTTACTATTTTTCTTGCCGGTGGGGGCATTAAACCCGGCGTTTCCTATGGATCTACCGATGAAATTGGCGGAATTGCGGTCGATAAGCGTGTGCATATGCATGATTTACATGCGACCATTCTTCATGCCTTAGGGCTTGATCATGAAAAACTAACCTATCGGTATTCTGGTCGTGATTTTCGTCTGACCGATGTTCATGGTCGGGTGCTAGAGGACTTATTTACCTAGTTAGATAAAGTTTATTGGAGAAGGTTATTCATCTAAGCCGGTAAATAGGTATGAGATGGTGGGTTATTGCTAATAAACACTCGAAAATTTGGTTAATTTCAAAATAAGCTTAATGGTCGTAATAAAATATTTTACTACTATGCAAAAGTTAAATTAATAGTTAAATTAAAAAGTTATTAAATTTTTAGAATATTAAAAAGTTATAAAAAAAAGATCGATTTTCATATAATATTTGTTATTATTTCGCTTATTTATGATAATTTTAACTAAAATAAAGTGTTTTGGCCTGAAATGATTTATTTATTAAACTTAGTCCGTTTAGTATTTATATATATCTTTTCAAAAGCATTATTATTGAGTTTTAACCGTACAATTTTATTTCTTTAACCGAATCATTTAATTTGAAAAATAAAATGAAAGGATCATCGAGTTTTTCGGTTTCCTCATCACCTGAAATCAAAAATAGTAAATCCCCTAAAGCGGAAAACCGTTCCTTGTTAAAAATCAAAAAATCATTACTAAACTTCTCGCGTTATGGTTATTCATTATTCGCAATCTTAATTTTTCTGTTTGGAGTATATTTTGGTGCAAAGTATTCGATCGGAACTGATCTACCCGAAAATTATGTGTCGAAACCCAATCCTTCGGCTGCACGCATCTCCATTCCCTCCTCTGTGCCGGAAGATTTTTTCCCGGTTGCTGAATTCCGCAAACAGTCTGCGATATTACTTGGGTGTCAAAACCAGTTGCATCTTATACCTCAACTTTATGGTGATATCGCAACCGCACTCAATGGCCGCGTTCCACTTTTTGGAATTGTTTCGACAGAAGCCCAGGCACAGGAAGGAGTAGAAATGATTCGAAATCTCGGACTTCCCCCCGAAGCGATGAGATTTTTAGCGATACCTTCAAATTCTATTTGGATTCGTGATTATGCTCCTTTTATACTTCGTTATGATAATGAACGGGCCATAATGGTGGATGCTAAATATCACACCCGTACGATGCGAGAAAATCGAAAACAGGATGATTATATGGGTTTTGAACTGGCTCGAGTATTGGGACTACCGGTTCGGTCAATTCCAATTGTGCTGGAGGGGGGAAATTTTATCAGCAATGGGGATGGGCTTTTACTGACTTCCTCTAAAACTTTGAGTGTGAATAAGGAAAGTGATTTTAGCCATAAACAATTAATCAGCATGTTTAATGATTACCTTGGGGTAAATGGTGTTTATGCCGTGCACCCCCTCCTTGGCGAACCGAACGGTCATATTGATATGTTTATGACCATGCTGAATAAAAATATTGCTGTGATTGCTGAAATTGATCCTACGGTTGATCCGGAAAACAGTGAACGATTGAACAACACTGCGGAATTTATTTCTTCCGTCACCACATCGATGGGTCCAATCAAAGTAAAGCGGATTCCAATGCCTCCTAAATGGGGTAATGATTGGCGCTCATATACCAATATCATAATGGCAAATGGGGTTTTATTGATGCCTTCTTACAGTGATGTGGAGACTCAGTTGGAGGACCGGGTTGAGGAGATTTATCGTTCTTCATTGCCGGACGGTTGGGAGATAAAGCGAATAAACTGTGACAGTCTAGTCGCTTTGCGCGGACAACTTCATTGTATGAGTTACAGTATACCGCAATTCATTTCTATTGAAGGTTTACTTAGAGAGTCATTCCCGTCTTTTCCTGAAAAAAACCTACCATAATATAAAAATTTACATCTAAAATCCCCTGCATGGGTAATACCAGGTACATTCAATACCCTTGAGCAAATTGCATCGACGTGGTTTGAATAATAAAAAAATGGTGAAATCCCGCAATTCGAGTGGGAAAATTTCATTCCACTTTTCATAAGCACTACAAACCTAGGTAAAGTTCTTGCAAGATGCGGAGGTAAATGTTATTTCTGATCGCTTTCCCTAATTTTTGTACCCCATTATACCATGTCAGAATTAAGTGATTTAACTATACAAGTTTCACCACGCGAGGAAACAGGCAGGCAAGCTTGTAATAAACTTCGTGCGTCCGGAAGAATACCGGCTGTTTTTTATGGTAAGGAAATTAACAAGTCTTACTCAATTGAAGACCGGGCAATGCGCATCCTTTTGCGAAAATCTTCAGGGACATCCTCCCTCTTCCGCTTGCTCGGTGACAAGGGGGAAGATGAACTTGTCCTTATTAAAGATATGCAGATGGATTCGATTAAAGACAGCATCATACATATTGATTTTGTTCAGGTCAACCGAGGGGAAGATTTGCAAACGAAAGTGCCTCTTACTTTGATTGGTGAGGCTGAAGGCGTGAAAACGGAGGGGGGAATTCTCGAAGCTTTGACAAATGAGGTTGAAATCCGCTGTCGCCCCAGCAATCTGCCATCACAAATTGAACTTGATATTTCAAATCTTGCATTGGGAGAAAATTTACAAATCAGAGATTTGCCTCAACTTGAAGGTATTTCCTATGTTGCGGATCTTGATGGTATGCTAGTGTCATGCGTGGGCAGTGCCGGGGGTCGCTCCTCTGCCGGCGATGATGAAGATGAAGCAGTCGAAGAATCAACGGAAGATGGTGCGGATGACGAGTCGGATTCCGCTGAAACAGAGAAGGAATAGATGTCCTTTTTCCCTTTCCTTAATGAATCGTGGCAGATTTTGCAGTTATCGGGCTTGGAAACCCTGGTGAGGTTTACCGAAATACCAGACATAACTTAGGCTTTTGGTTACTTGACAAAATTGCGGAGAAAGGAAATGTCAAATTCAAGAACAGCAGGGAATATCATGCAGATCACTCCATCATGCCGTATAAGGAGAGTAATATACTCTTAATTAAGCCCATGACTTTTATGAATGAAAGTGGACGCTATCTTTTATCTATTCTTAATTATTTTCGGTGCCCTCTTGCCAATGTCATCTTAATTCATGATGAACTGACACTTCCACTCGGTGAATTAAAAATTTCCAAAAACCGGGGGGCGGGTGGACACAACGGTGTAAGCAGTGTCATTTCAGCACTTGGGAGTTCGCTTACCCGTTTTCGAATTGGAATTGGTAAAAAATCTTTTCCACAAATGAAACTTTCAGATTTTGTTCTTTCCAAGCTTACTCCAGAAGAGTGTACTTTATTGGAACAAGAAAAAGATAATTTTAACAACGCGTTATTCAGTATTTTTGATAATGGTGTGGACGCGACAATGAATTTAATTAATCAAACAAGGCGACCCCAACCCAATCAATGAACAAGAGAAATTACCTAGCAACAATCGTATTTAATGCCAAGGGTGCAGACGGATCTTCTGATGAAATGATACCGAAGTTAAGCGAAATTATTCGCCAAGCAGAGGGTGAAGTTACAAAAGTTGAAAACCAAGGAAATCACGACTTCATTTATCCACAAAGTAAAGATATGACCATCGGTACTTATCTTCAGTTCGAAATCGAAGCGGATCCAGAATTACCGATCCGGCTTAAGGAAAAATTAAAATTAGAAAAAAAGGTTGATCGAGTCTTGATCGAGCGTAAATAATTAAGTCTTTCTTTTCATTTTGATTTTATTGAACAATGGCATCGTTAAACAAAGTACTACTAATTGGAAACCTCACACGGGACCCTGATGTGAGAATGATGACTAATGGCCGTCCAGTCTGTAATTTCGGAGTGGCATTGAATCGTTCTTACAAGGATGCTGAAGGTAACCGAAAAGATGAAACTACTTTTGTTGACGTAGAAAGTTTTGGACCACGAGCGGAGGCAATAGGAAGGTTTTTTACCAAAGGACGAGCTATTTTCATTGAGGGCCGCTTAAAACTAGATCAATGGGAGTCCAAGGAAGGGGAAAAGAGGAGTGCTTTACGTGTGGTTTTGGACAGCTTTGAATTTGTTGACTCGAAGCAGGATTCAGGTTCCGATTCTTCCCGAAGCTCTCAAATTTCTTCCCCTCAACCCGAAAAGCGATCAGACCCGACACCGTCAGCCTCTCCTGAAAAAAATGATTTGGATGATGACGACGTTCCTTTTTAATCACAAACAATTTTATAATTATGGCATCAACAGAAATATTACTCGTAGAACACATTGAAAATCTTGGCTCAGAGGGAGATGTGGTTAAAGTTCGCCCTGGATTTGCACGCAACTATCTTTTACCTCAAAAAAAAGCGGTTCCGTTAAATCATGCCAATAAAAAGCGTCTTGATGCATTGAAAGTTGCCCGTGCTGCCAGAGAAACAGATGAACTGCAAAATTCCCAGGAGATAGCCAACAAACTGAAAGACACAAAAATAGCAGTCGCTGTAAAAACGGGAAAAGGCGGAAAACTTTTTGGATCCGTTACGGTTAACCAAATTTTGGAGAAACTTAGTGAAAAGGGTTTTATATTTGATAAAAAACATATTTCCTCTTTTTCACCCATCAAGGAACTCGGGGTAACAAATGTGACCATTTCCTTGCACAAAGATGTGGAAACCGAAGTGCAAGTGGAAGTTGTATCTGAAAATCCGATTGAGGATAGTGAATAGCAACCTGTTTATTATCTGAATATTAGGATTGTTTGAATGCCAACTTTAGGATCCTCCACTTCCAAAGATAAATCGGTTCCAAAGTATTTAGGTGCAGGAGAGAAGCGCCAAGCAATGGTTAAGGAGACTATTGAGGGAAAGCCATTGCCTAGCAACCTCGATGCTGAGCAAGGTTTACTTGCAGCATGCATAATGGATACCTCTGGGGAGGTTATGGGTAGATGCGCGGAGCAGGCAATTGGAGCAGATCATTTTTATCAATTAAATCACCAAATTATATTCGAAGCGCTTCTTGATCTTAGCCGTGAAAATAAAGTAGCAGATGAAATTCTTCTTGCGGAGAAACTTGACAGCAGGAAGCAACTCGAGCAAGTGGGCGGTCAAAATGCCTTGTTTGAGCTTACTTCAAGAATTGATACGACCGCTCACGCCACTTATTGGTTAGAGATTGTAAAAGAAAAAGCCTTATTACGAAGATGTATTTATGTCGCTTTCGAAATTATTGATGGAGCCAATAATCTGCAGGGTGATGTGGATGATTTTCTTTCTGGAATGGAGCAAACTGTTTGTGAATTGGGAGACGATCAAAACACCAGAACATCGATACATTTCCGGGAGCCGATTCAAAAGGCGATGGGTGAGATTCAGAAGATGCTTTCAAAAGAAGAATCGGACGGTTTGTTTACTGGATATAAGGATTTGGATAACTTAACAAATGGATTGAAGTCAGCAGAGATGATTGTCATTGCCGCAAGGCCTTCGGTTGGTAAAACAAGTTTAGCCATGAATATTGTGGAGAATATTTCCTTCTCCCCAAAATACATTAATAATCCAAAAAACATTCTGGTTTTCAGCTTGGAAATGAGTGCCCCTTCTTTGGCAATGCGATTAATATGCGGAAAAGCGAAAGTTAACATGAATGACTTGCGGAAAGGATTTGTCGCCAAAAATTATGCGGAAAAACTCAATGAGATCAGTCAGCAATTTCAACAGGCACCCATTTGGGTAGATGATACAAGTGGATTAAGCATTAACCAAATTCGGGCCAAAGCAAGAAGGGTTAAATCCAGAAACGGACTCTCCCTCATCGTGGTTGATTACTTACAACTAATTTCAGGAGACAAATATTCTTCATCTCGGGAAAATGAGATATCTGTCATATCCAGAGGATTGAAATCGATGGCAAAAGAATTAGAGGTGCCTGTTATTGTTTTGAGCCAACTTAATCGGGATTCTGAAAAAGAAAAGCGAGAGCCCCGTCTTTCGGACTTGAGAGAATCCGGTTCCATTGAGCAAGATGCCGATATTGTTATGCTTTTGGGAAAGCAGCGAAAAGGCGAAGACATCCGAGAAAGTGATGTATCCCAAACTTCGGATGAAGATCAAGGAGAGGACTTTGAGCCGATTAAATTAATATTGGCGAAGCAAAGAAATGGACCCACAGGATATGTAAACCTTGCCTTTGTTCGAAAATACACAAAATTTGAGAGTCTTCAGTATGATCCTCGTTTAAACTAAAACAGATGAATAAAATCCGATCCTTTTATTATGTGCTATTCCTATTTTCAGGAATTATAATTCTATGGTCGCAGGTGGGCCCGGACGGAAAAACGATTTCATCTATAGCAATCGAATTGAATGGACCCGATACAATTGGAAAATCTTTTATACTGCAAAACCTTCAAATAGAAACCGGTATTCCTTACAAATCAAATGCGATTGATAAATCAATAACCAATCTCATGGCCACCGGTGCAATTGATGATGTTAAGGTGTTTTTTGATCCGGACAACTCAACTCAAAATGAAGTGGCACTTGTATTCAAGATATTTACTAAATCGCGGATAGAAAAAGTGATTTTTGAAGGAAATGATAAGATTTCCACCACGAAGTTGGAAAAATCGATTGAAGTCAGTACCGGTGAACTATTGGACGAAGCCGAAATTAAAGCTGACCAACGAGCCCTGGAAAAACTTTATCTTGAAAAGGGTTTTTGGAACTCTCAAGTGGATAGTAAAATCATTAGTAAAAAGGGTGAAAGAGGTGCACAGGTAGTATTTTCAATCATTGAAAACGAAAAAAGGAAAATCAAAAAAATTATCTTTACCGGTAATCAAAACATCTCTGAAAAAAAATTATCCAAGCAGATGGAAACTGCAGCGTGGAGATTTTGGCGTTTCTGGTCGAAAAGGTCACGATACCGTCCCGCTGAACTTGAAGAGGATTTAAACAAATTACGGTCCACATACCGGGATGAAGGTTTTTTGGATGTTATCATCGACAAAAATAGTGTTAAAATTATGCCTCAGGGCAAAAGTTCTTTAGATATCGTTATCAATATCGATGAGGGAAAAAGATCTTATTTTGGGGAAATAAAATTAGTTGGAAATTCTGTTATTACCACCGATGAATTGCAAGGTGAGATGAGTATCAAAACAGGAGAGCCGTATTCTCCCACATTACTTGCTGAGGAAAGAAATTTGTTTAGAAAAAAATATGGTGAACTAGGTTACCTGGATGCGCGAGTGGTTTCGATTCGAAAACCTAATCTGCAAACCGGTCAGATTGATCTCCGTTTTGATATTACTGAAAATAATAAATTTTCGGTTAATTCCATTCAGGTGCGCGGAAATGACAAAACAAAAACCACTGCAATTATCCGTGAGCTCGCTTTGGCACCGGGTGAAACTTTCGATCTTCTTCGTATGGAAACCAGCGAGGCGCGCTTGAAAAACACCAGATTTTTCGAAACAGTAAATCTGGATGATGAACCAATTGCTTCACAGGATCCTGAATTGCAAAGCAGTCGAAGAAACTTGGTGGTCAATGTGGAGGAAGGAAGAACTGGGCATGTTTCATTTGGTGTCGGATTCAGCACCCTAGAAAAGGCAATGATGTTTGCCGAGTTTAGGCAGGGAAATTTCGACATTATGAGATGGAGAAGCCCATACCGATTGCAGGGAGACGGCCAAAAATTCAGACTTCGCTTGAAACTCGGGGCTCGAAGTAATGAAGCGAGACTGGCATTAGAGGAACCCTGGTTTATGAACCGGAGGGTGGCTGCTGGGTTTGAATTGTTTCGAGAGAAATCAGATTATTACAGTTCGTATTATGATGAAATGCGGGCAGGTTTTGAAATTTATTTCCGAAAGAGATTATTTGAACTTGTAGAAGGTAGATTATTTTATCGTCTGGAGGATGTGGTTATTGATGATGTGAGTCCGAATGCACCCAACTTTATCAAAAAAGAAGACCTGTTAATTTCCAAGCTTGGTTTGAGTTTAACTCGTGATACGAGAAATAGTATCCTATTTCCGTCCGAAGGGAGTATCGTTACACTAAGGAAAGAATTCGCCGGAGGTCTATTTGGCGGTGATGCTGATTATGGCCGTTTTGAATTACAGGGAGCCAAGTTCCTTGAGACATTTGACCCGATGGAGCAGGTTTTATCTTTTTCCGGAAAGCTGGGAACCTTGGGTCGATTCAATGGAGAGGATTCAGATGTGCCATTTTATGAAAAATTCTTCCTTGGGGGCCCTTATAACTTACGTGGATGGGATTACCGTGACGCTGGACCACAGGAAGAAGATGAGCCACAGGGAGGAAACTCTTACAGTTATATAAGTGCGGAATATACCTTTAAGGTAGCGGATCCTCTGCGATTTGCGTTCTTCTATGACGGCGGTTTTCTCCGGACTGGTGACTTCAAATTCGCTCCCGGTGATGAGATGCAGGGATGGCATGACAATTGGGGTTTAGGTGCCCGCATCATGGTAATGGGTATGCCATTACGCCTTGATTTAGGATTTCCAATCACTGATCCCTCCAAGACCGGAGGATCTCCCCAGTTTCATTTTTCCGGCGGGACAAGATTTTAATGTCTCTTGATTTCAAACCCATTAATTCAACTCCGATATGTATAAAAGACTACTAACTGCACTAATTTTTTTCATTTTTCTTTCTCAAAGCTATGCCCAAAAAGTGGCAGTGGTAGATGTTCAAAAAGTTTTTGATGGCTATCAAAAAGTGAAGGAAGCAAGAGAAAGGCTTGATAAATCCAAAAAAATTGCCATGGAGGAAATCGATATTTATCGGGCGGAAATGGAAAAGATCGTTAAGGAGTTGAAGGAAATGGAAGATAAAATTAAAAATCCTAATATCGACAGCACTGCCCTAAGAGATCAATATCAGAAGAAAGTTGAGAAAGCTAAAGTGAAACAGGAAGATATGGTTTCCTATGATAAGCGTGCCAAAGCCACAATCGCACAGAGGCAAAGAAATCTTCTTGTGGAGCACCTTGCGGATATACGGGCGGCCGTTCAAAAAGTGGCAGATGTAAAGGGATTGGATTTGATACTAAATTCTTCTGAAACTCAATTAGGGGTTTTTTATGCGGGGGATAAATATGATGTGACCGAGGAGGTAATCATTACCCTTAATGCTGGTCCGTTAAAAAAGTAGTCAAAATCAAACCACAAGATACGACCATGTTGGTTTAATGGATTTTAAAATACCTTTAGATACATTAATTGGGCTTTTGCCCAAATCAGAATTGGAAGGTAGATCTGGCACGGAACATTTGAGTGGCATTGCATCTTTGGATAAAGCCAAAGCCGGGGATGTTTCATTTCTTGGTAATTCAAAATATAAATCTTTGGTCTCTTGTTCCAAGGCGTCAGTTATTTTGTTACCCGATGACTTTTCTGGCTCTCCTAAGGAAGGCCAAGTTTATATTCGAATTAAGGACCCCTCCCGGGGACTGGCCTCTTTGTGCGATTTTCTTGAGGCGGAGTTGTTTCCCCCACCATTGGCGGAAGTTCATTCCACTGCGTGGGTTGATCCAAGTGCGGAACTTGGTTCCGGTGTTTCAGTGGGTGCTTTCAGCTTCATTGGTAAAAATGTTTTGATTGGGGATAATGTCCGGATCAGCACTCATTGTCATTTAGGTGATTATTCCCGTATTGATCAAAATTGCATTATACATCCCGGGGTTAAACTCCTTTCCAGATGTATTCTGAGAAAAGGAGTAATTCTTAATGCCGGAGTCGTTATAGGCTCAGAAGGCTATGGTTTTGATCAGGTCGAGGGTTCTCATATGAAAACACCGCATCTTGGAATAGTGGTTGTGGAGGAAGAGGTGGAAATCGGAGCAAATACCTGTATTGATCGGGCTCGTTTTGATGAAACAAGAATTGGATCAGGATCCAAAATTGATAATCTCGTTCAAATTGGCCACAATGTAACCATAGGGAAGAATTGTTTAATTGTTGCTCAAGTGGGGATTTCGGGAAGCGTTCAATTTGAAAATAATGTTATTGTGGGAGGACAGGCGGGATTTGCCGGTCATTTAAAAATTGGAGAAGGAGCCAAAATTGCCGGGCAATCTGGTATTACTAAAAACGTGGAACCTGGAGAATTTCTCAAAGGGAATCCAGCTTTACCCTTTCATCTCGCCCAAAGAATTTCTGTTCTTCAGAAAAAACTGCCCGATTTGTTCAATAGATTTGATGGACTTGCACGAAAGGAGTAAATTTCGGGAATGCAAAATGGAAATTTAAAGATTTTTACAGGAAACTCTAATGAGCCATTGGCTCAGGAAATATGTAATTACCTCGATGTACCGCTTGGAGATGCAGTTGTAACCTCCTTTCCTGATAATGAAAGCTTTGTTCGTTTTAACGAAAACATTAGGGGTATGGATGTCTTTCTTGTACAATCAACCTGCTCCCCAGCGAATCATAATGTGATGGAGTTATTGATTATGATTGATGCGGCTAAAAGAGCATCTGCTTCACGGGTCACTGCTGTTTTGCCGTTCTTTGGATATTCAAGACAAGATCGCAAAGATCAGCCCCGTGTTCCCATCACATCGAAATTGGTGGCAAATTTGCTCGTTGCTGCTGGTGCCAATCGAATTTTAACCATGGATTTACATGCACAGCAAATTCAGGGATTTTTCGATATACCGGTGGATCATCTTTATGCATCACCGGTATTTTTCGAAGAGTTAAAAAGGCTAGATGCCAAAAATATGACGATCTTTTCTCCTGATGTGGGGGGGATGAAAATGGCGAATGCCTATGCCGAAGTTTTAAACTGCCCACTTGGTTTTGTAGCCAAAAGGCGAACAGGTGCAAGTACGGTTGAGGCAATGAATTTAGTTGGAGAAGTAGAAGGAAGAGAAATCCTGCTGATTGATGACATGACAGAAACTGCCGGCACATTAACCGCAGCCGCGAAACTTTTAAAAGATCGCGGTGCCAAAAAGGTTAGTGCAATTGTAAGTCATTGTGTCTTGAATGAAACGGGTAAGGACAGGTTAAGACTCGGTATACTCGACGAATTAATCACGACCAATACGGTGGATATGGATATTAGTGACCTTCCAATAAAGAAATTAAGCGTAGCACCCCTGCTTGGTGAAGCAATCAGGCGTACCAATACAGACAGTAGTATTTCAAGCCTTTTTCAAATAAAGGGATTTTAGTTCTGATAATGTAGACAATGTCGTGGGTTTAATACGCTGAACTTATATGAAGTCTATTATTGCACCACTTTTTATTCTCTTATTTTTGTTAAAAAGCGGCATTCTTTTCAGCCAAGGTAGTGGCTTTACGCTTAAAGTGGATGACACAGAGTTAGACCGTTCTTTAGATAGTGCTCCAAGTAGTTATTCCTTTGCCCTGAAAAAGGCAACCCCCGCGGTTGTTGCGGTCACGACCCAGCAAATGGTGAGGCGGCTTTATCCGGGGAACGCACTTAATCCACGGGACGATTTTCTGAGAAGGTATTTTGGCTTACCTAACCTCAATGCACCCAGAATTCAAGAGGAACTGGTGCCAGCCGGTATTGGCTCAGGTGTAATAGTCAGTCCTGAGGGACATACCATCACCAATGCACATGTTATAACAGACCCGAGAACGGGAGAACTTGTTCGAGAAGTAACAATCCAATTATCGGACAAGCAGGAATTTCAGGCAAAAATTATTGGATTTGACAGATCAACGGATGTAGCAGTTTTGAAGATTGAAGCGGATGAGCCTCTACCCCATGTTTCATTGGCAAACAGTGACAGACTGGAAGTGGGTGATGTTGTTTTTGCGGCAGGAAATCCATTGGGCATTGGAATGACTGTGACTATGGGTATTATTTCAGCGACCAAAAGATCTGAGCTGGGCGTTCTTGATGAAGTTGGTTCATATGAAAACTTTATTCAAACGGATGCGGCAATTAATCGAGGGAACTCAGGCGGACCGCTACTTGATTCCAGAGGACGTTTGATAGGAATTAACACGGCTATTATTTCCCAAACAGGTTCAAGCATAGGGATTGGTTTGGCAATCCCGGTCAATATGGTTAAAAAAGTTCTCACTGACCTAGTGGAAGTGGGAGGGGTTCGCCGGGGATTTCTTGGGGTAGAATTATCTGCAACTGCGGATTCGAACGGAGCGGTGGTTGAGAAGATCTATGCTGGAACTGCTGCAGACCTTGCCGGTTTTAAGCCAAAAGATCGAATCATAAAAGTTGGATCGCAAAGTGTTGATTCGATTAATCAATCAAGATTGGCTATTTCTCAAACGACACCTGGAACCCAATTGCCGATAGAGGTTATACGCGGTGGGAAAAAAATTGTTTTGTTCGTAACTTTGGATGTAATGGGAGGCAAGAAAAGAATATCAATACCAGGTGTTTCACTCGAAGCATTGTCTTCGGAGAACAGGCTTAGATTTCAAATACCTTCCACCGCTAAGGGGGTAGTTGTAACTGAATCCACTGGAATGGAACAGACTTTCAAGAAAGGGGTTGTAATTGTAGAAATTAACGGCTTTCAGGTAAACTCAGTAAAAGAAGTTGAGGAACAAATTAAAAGTGGAATTAACCGATTTTATGTATGGTATCGTAATAAATACCGATTTTTGGCATATAGAGTGCCCTGATTATAATAGAATTAGCTTCCCGGTTTAACAGGAGACAACGATTTTAAATGATCCGGAAGTTCGTTCGGATCATAAGTTGGGAAGTTTAATTTAAGCAGCGGTTGGAAAAGAACCCCAAAATCAAGCTTATCCGTACTTCGATCAACCAATGATGTCACTGCACAAATTTTACAGTCCGTCTTGCGAAGGATCGCTAGGGCTTCAGTAACTCTTCCACCTTTCGTCACCACATCTTCAACGAGTAATACATGATCCCTTGAACTTATCGAAAAATTTCTGCGAAGAGCGAGTCTATCGTCAACTTTCTCTAAGAATAAAAATCGACAATTCAACTGCCTTGCCACTTCCTGTCCGAGGACAAGCCCTCCCATGGCGGGTGCAACAATGGTGTTTGGGGTGGGACATTCCAACTTATCTATGAGTAACTTAGCAAGAATTGTTACTTTGTCCATGTGCTGGCAAACTTGGGCACATTGGAAGAAATGTCCGCTTCGAAGACCGGAACGTAATATAAAATGTCCGGTTAACAGGGCCTTTGTTTCCTTAAAAATAGAGATTACTTCCTCGTCTGTTTTTCCTATCATGAATTCACTTTTTTAAAACAATAGTAATTGGCAATAAAAATCCTGTTATTGACCGGGAAAAAACATAAATTTCCTATATCTTCCTGAACCAAGATATAAGCTTAGGAAATTGCTGATTACAAAAGATTTATTTAGAAGCAACAGGTTTATTAAATCCTAGATTGATTTGCGGACCCATTTTACTGAGTTTACCGGTTAAGATTCTAAGTTTTTGCTGGGAGGTTTCGATCGCATTGTCTTTCGATAATCGGGCATTTTGCATATTTTCCACCAAAGCAAGAAATTCATCCGAAGCCTTGAAGTCTTTGATTTTTGACCTAAAGACTGCACCGTCAGCGTCGAATTTAGTTTTGCATTTATCGCAGCAAAATCCAATTTTCCTTCCTTCAAAAATAGAAATTTTAGATGGATCAATCGATTTTTGCGTTACTGGGCATTTTTTATTTATAACTTCTTTATCTTTGGTTATAGCACTTGCCTGCAAGAGATCTTGTTCAAGTTTTTGAAACTTCAATTCCTCAGTGTTAATGAGTTTGTCGAGAGAGGTTTTAAAAACTTTTTTTTGTGCCATTAAAGAGTCATATTCTCCCGCGTCGACAAAATGCCTTCTTAATGCTTCCGCACCTTGGGGAGTTATTTTGGTTTGCCAGAGGAAAATTTTCTTTAACTGATCAATTTTTTGTAAGTATGGAACTGATACATCTGAAACTTGAGTTGCGTAAAGATTGAGATATTCCAAGTTAGAAAGTTTGGATAAATGTACGGTTGCCGCATCGGATATCGAAGTATTTTCGAGGTGCAAACGAGTAAGCAATGTATACTTTTCCAGAGTTGCAATCCCTTTATCGGTGATTCCTGTTCTCGCTAGATTTAACCAAAGAAGTTGCTCGGCAATTGGTTCAAGCAAGGCAATTTTGTTATCATCAAAATCCTTACCCACATAGGATGCATTCACATATATGGTATTAGTGTTTTGAGCGATCGGCATAACCAATATGCCATGCTTTCGTAGATTTTCCAAAACTATTGGATTTGCCGCTGGCACGGTTGGTAATTTTGGTTGCAAGGCTAAAGTTTTAGAAAGTAGCCTTTGGGGCATATTATTAAGAACATGGAATGCAGATTTTTGCTTTTTATCATCTAGATCAGAAATAAGAAGTTCAAATTTTGCCCCAAGCGAAATCCATCCTTTCATGACTTCAAGTTCTTCGACGGTTACCGGGTTGTAATGACTGGCATCTTCCATCGGGGGCATAGCTTCATCGTCTTCTTTTGGAAGAGTAATTCTAAAAATTAACTCGCTTTCTTCCGCGTTTCCTTTCACCACAATATCTTCGCCCGCCCCACTTCCACCGATGAGAAAGTCTTTCTTCGTATGAAGTTTTAATTTACCTTTACTCTTTTGAGATCCATGACATTCCTGGCACTTAGCGGCAAAAATAGGTTGGATCAAACTATCGTAAATATTTTTTGATGAATGATCGTTTTCGGCCTGCAAAAAAATGGGGACGGTAATAAAAACTAAGGATAAAATAGTGAGTCTCATATTTCGATTGGGAAAAAAACAGATGTTCGATATGTTAAATTAATCGTTTTACCATTATATGCAAGTGAACGATCATTATATGAAAAAGAAATTTGATTGGAGTAAGGAGTTATGGTGCATCTTATTTTTCGGATGCATTGGATTCACGGTTTGGCCATTAATGGTTTATTATTTAGCACAAGCCCTGCAGGTAAGTTATTTTGTAGAACTTCCTCTAAGAACATGGGCAGAAAAAAAAGTTTATGGACCCCTTGCTTATCTTAATTTTCGAGCGCTCTTGAGCCTACTTTTTCTGTGCTTTCCCTTTCTGTTTTCTTTAGCTATGCGGTTTTTACTCAACCTTGCCCGTAAGTCATAGATTCTGCATTCTCGGTGAGAAGGCTTTCCTGGTGTCTGCAAAAATTGGCGTAAAATCCCTCTTTTTCTAAGAGTTCAAAGTGGTTTCCCTGCTCAACAATCTCTCCATGATTAAGAAAGATTATCTGATCGGCATTCCTTATGGTACTTAACCGATGGGCAATAATTAATGTAGTTCGGTTTTTGATGAGCCGTTCCAAAGAGAGTTGTATCTGCCTTTCGGTTTGAACATCCACACTTGATGTTGCTTCATCAAGAATAACGATTGGAGGAGATTTCAATATTGCCCGTGACAAGGTCAGCCTTTGTTTTTCTCCCATGCTTAACCTAATTCCCCGTTCGCCAATTAATGTATTCAGTCCATTTGGAAGTTTTTCCACAAAGTTCCAGGCGTTAGCTACTTTTAATGAGGAAACTATTTCTTCTTCGCTTGAGGAAGGCGATGCAAGTAATAGATTTTCTCTTATGGTTGTATCAAATAAAAAAGGATCCTGTGAGACTAAACCGATATTACCCCTCAATGAACTGAGAGAAAAGTTTCTCACATCTACTCCGCCTATTGAAACCACACCTTTTTCAACATCATAGTATCTCAGAAGAAGATTCGCGATTGTACTTTTACCTGCTCCAGTAGGCCCGACTAAGGCTGTGGTTGAACCAGATGGTAAAGAAAAAGTAAGATCTTTTACGATCGATTGTCTTTCATCATAAGCAAAACTAACCTTTGAAAACATTATTGAACGATCGGAATTTGGAAAAGACACCGGATTTTCTGGACTTTTAATTTCAATTTCCTCGTCAAGAATTTCAAAAACTCTTTCACCTGAAGCTTTTCCGGCAGATATCATATTATTTATCGACACGAGTTGTCTGACAGGTTCATAAAACATGTTCGCGTAGAGTAGAAACGCAAAAAACTGGCCGGTGGTGAATCTGGAGTCTGTCTGCAGAAGGTAGGCGCCCATCCCAACAACAGCCAAAATTCCGAGTGAAGAGGTAAAGCTTGCACTTGGTCCCTGCACAGACCATCTGTACATTGCCCGCAATGATCTGGACTCAAGCTCTTGACTACATTCCATAAAGCGTTTTTTCTCCCGTTTTTCGAGGTCAAACGAGTGAATTAATCGATTACCCTGAATATCTTCGGTTAAAAGCGAGTTAAGCTCACCTGAAGCTTCTCGTACTGCCTTCCAATTTTTTTTTGAAACTTTGGAGTAACGAAAAGCCATGATCACTAAAATAGGAAGTGGCAGAAAGACCAGAGCAGCAAGCCTTGGTTCCTGTAAAAACATCATGATGGTAACGCCAAATAGTGTAAGAACTGCGATTACGCCCTGTTCGGTGCCGTCTAAGATTGCGCGTTCAACATTTTGCACATCCTCCACTACCCTTGAAACGATATCCCCGCTTTTTCTTCGATCGTAAAAGTTTATGGGTAGCTTGAGCAATTTGTCGTGAAGGGCTTTCCTGATCCTAAGAATAACTTTCTGTTCTAATTTGTTGTTTACTCTGATTCGCAGGCAATTGAAAATTTCTTTGCAAAGAAAAAGTCCACCAATAAGTAAGATTCCCTTAGTGAGGACATGTGAATCGTTCAATCCATCCGCAAAAATTTGATCCAAGACGCGCTGAATAACGGAAGGTACCATTACGGACAGAAAAGTCATGAGAAACGCGAGGGATAGAGTTAGAATAAAAAGAGATTTATGCTCCAAAATATATCCCGAAACCCGTCGTATGATCTTTTTGTTTTTACCTTGTTTCATTTATGATGTTCAAAAGATAGGAAAACCTTATTTTACATTTTGACAAACATTGACGACAATTTCGTGGAAGGACCCACAGGGGCAATCCTAAGTGATCTTCCATCACCTTATCAATCTCATCCATTGGGACTCCTTCATTTACCACGTTTCATTGCCAAGATTAGAAAACATTTAAAAGGTGAACTTCCCCCAAGTTATCAAAGGAATTTCACCAAGGGATTTGATGGTTTTTTATGCCTCCACCTTGGAGTTGAACCTGAAGATATAATCGAGTGTGTTCGAAGTACATCCACAGATAAAGAACTGAACGAAAAATTAGGAGAGTTACTGCCGGAAAATTTGAGTGCGCACGTTTGGAATCGTAAAGTAGTGCAGATGGGGATGTCAGACATGGCGCTTGAGAAATTGGAGGAAGTCAAGTCGGATTTGGGAGCGGAAAATCGTGTGGATCTCCGTTCATTTGCTGATGTGATTGAGTTTGATGAAGGTCGTTTAGAATAAATTTCTTTTACTAAACCCTTTTCACGCTCAACAGCGTCAAATCATCCCTGTCGGCGGAAACGGAAGAAAATTCTTCAAGACTTTTCATAAGTGAAGAATTAAAAGAGTTTGGGCTTTTCTCGGTCGCGCCCAAAAGTTTTTCGCACAATCGGTCTAAGCCAAACTCTTCTTTTGACTGGTTTTGAGATTCGGTAACTCCGTCAGTGTACAGTACTAACATATCACCCTTATTGAATGAACTTGTTTGATCCTCAATAATTTCCTCGAATAATTCAGATGGAACCATTCCCAACGCCATCCCGCTTCCACGAAGTCTATCAATGATGTATTGACCGTCTTTTAATTTTCCGAGTAATGCGGGTTCATGTCCTGCACGGGTGTAAGTTATTGTATTTGAGTTTGTATCTATAATTGCCAAAAATAGGGTAATAAACATGTCCTCGCGAATTCTTTTCTCCAAGTCTTGGTTAAGGTTGATTAAGATTTCACGGGGAGATTTAGATTTCTTCACATAATGTCTCAGGTTCGTCTGACAAAGTGCCATCAAAAGAGATGCAGGAACCCCTTTACCTGAAACATCAGCAACAGAAACGGCAAACTTGGTTGCGGAAAGTTTGTAAAAATCATAAAAATCTCCGCTGACTTGTGCAGATGGGATGTACTGAGTGTCGATTTCTAAACCTTTAAAATCTGGAGATTCCTTGGCTAAAAATAACTCCTGCACATCTTTAGCCAAAGTCAAATCTGAATCCATCCTGGTTTTTTCAACCCGTAAATTCATTGCATCCGAGTTTTTAATTGCCAGGGCTGCCTGTTCCGCCAACGAATTTACCAGGGATAAATCTGTTTCGCTGAAAGTCTGGCCATTTGCAGGGTTCGCAACCACAAGAACGCCAAGAATTTGATTGTCATGCATGAGAGGAGAATAAATTAAAGAACGGAGGGCTAATGATGGATCGCTATGCTTAATAATTCTTGGATCATTCTGGGCACGTGGAACATAAACTGCCTTACCCGTCTTGGCTACTTCTCCAATTATGCCCTCTCCTTCTTCAAGAATTTCGGAAGTGAGAATTTTTTCGAGAAATCGGGCCCGGGTCGAACTGGTTTCTTCGATCGGGGATTTGAGTTTCCTTTGAGGGGGGAAAAGACCTTCCGTGGCAACGCTTTGAAGTTTTCCATTTGGCAATTTTTCATACACGCAGGTGCTTAATGCTCCAGTTGTAATGACTGCAGTATGGGCAATTCTTTGGTATAAGTCTTTCCTTGCCACACCTTCTCCAATTGCAACTGCTAAGTTGTGCATAAAGTCGACCACTATCTCTTTTTCCTGCTGAAGCTTAATCTTTTGATCATTTAACTTGAGGATTTCAGACCGGCTTTTTTTTCTGGAATAACTCCAGCCAAGAAATCCGAGAAAAACACCGGCAAAAAAATAAAGAACTAAACTCATCGGCGGACTTTAATCTGAATCTTCAACTTTTTGTTCAAGAAAATGAACCACATCTCTGAAAATCCGAGAATTTTTTTGGTTCAATCCCATCAGGGATTTATGAGCCTTATAAATCTCTACAGATGATTCTTTGGACTCTTCGTTTCTAACCTTTAGGTTTTCAAGGTCACCAGGCTCAGAAACAAATTCAGAACTTACTTGGGCAATTTTATGAATGCCAAGGTTTTCGACCGTTTCAAGATTCCTGCCAACTAAATTAAGGAGGCTTAGTTCGCCCCCTTCTTCTGACCTTTTCAGTTTTAATGCAAGTCCGACAAGAATCCCCAAAAAAGTACTGTCCATACTTGAGCAGTCTTGGAAATCAACTACAAAATTTTTGTTACCATCTTTTACCATCTCATAAAGAAAAGAACGAAGAGGTGCGCAATTTAAATAAGATGCTTTTTCTTTAATCTTAACAAAAACCATTTCGTTTGCAGTGCAAACTTGATAAATAGATTCTCTGCTCACGCTGCGGGCTTTTTAAGGAATGGAGAAATACAAAGATAAAATAATTTGTAAAATGTTCTTACGAATAATTGATAAGAAATTGAAAACAAAGAACAGCTAAATATCACCTCTGGATGGACTGAGGTGTTGTTGAAAAGTTTAGTATTGCCTAGGATTGGCACAAAACAAGGATTATTTAGGTTGGAAGATGATAGGTTGAATAAAATAAGTTAATAATTTTCACTCCTAAACTTCTAAAATAATTTGTAAAACTAAGGATTAAAGGCTTTTAATTGTTTTGGCCCTCAATAGAAGTTAAATTTACAAAACGGCTTTGATTGCTTCAAAGTCAGGCAGTTGTTTTGGGTCTTCTGAAGACCACGCAAACAAAATCTCACCATTTTTGGAAATGACAAAAGCAGATCGTTTACTCACGCCTTTAAACCCGATGAAATCTTCGTAAAGAACCCCATAAGCGAGCGAAGTTTCCTTATTAAAATCACTAAGTAAGGGAAAATTAAGATTTTCCTTAAGAGCCATTGCCTCCTGTGCAAAAGGACTATCCACGCTAATTCCGTAAACTTTGGCATTTAAATTTTCGTAGGCACTTAAGTCATCTCTTACCGAGCATGTTTCTTCTGTGCAAACCCCAGTAAAGGCAAAGGGGAAGAAGAGAAGGACAACGGAAGATGATTCTTTGTGCGAACTAAGAGATACTTCTGAAAGTCCTTCGGGCGTTTTTGTTTTAAGAGTGAAATCCGGGGCAGTTGTACCTACTGATAATGTCATGGCAGTTTCTTCAATTTAAGGGAATTGTTAAGTTAAATTAGGTAACGGACTACGCCTCGAAAGCAAGCGGAATTAACAAACAATTTAAAGAAATAACATTCTACGCTCGAAGAGTGGGAGTGAAAACATTATAAATTAACTTTTATGAGCATTAATAAATTGTTATTAAACACCGAAATCATTATCGGCGAGGAGGACTTCAGGAAAAAAATATCTGCAGGTAAAAAACTAAAAATTAAGTTCGGGGTAGATCCTACCCGTCCAGATCTCACTTTCGGTCACCTCGTCGTTTTCAACAAATTAAAACAATTTCAAGAATATGGTCATGAAACCATACTACTCATCGGAGATTACACGGCGAGGATAGGTGATCCGAGCGGACGGTCCGATTTGAGGCCAGAACTTACAGAGGAAGAGGTAAGCGAAAATGCGAAAACTTACCTTGAACAAGCATTTAAAATCATTGATCCTGAAAAAACCACAGTTCGCAGAAATAGTGAGTGGTTTTCCAAAATGAGTTTCGCAGATGCGTTATCAATTTCCCGCAAAATGACGGTGGCAAGGATGCTTGAAAGAGACGATTTCGAAAAAAGATTTAAAAATAATCAACCCATTTCCATGGTGGAATTTATGTATCCTTTAATTCAGGGTTATGATTCAATAGTTTTGCAGTCAGATGTCGAAATTGGGGGTTCGGATCAGTTATTTAACATGCTTGTGGGAAGGACATTGCAGAAAGATCAGGGAATAGACCAGCAGGTTGTATTGACTATGCCATTACTGGTCGGTTTGGACGGGTCAAAAAAAATGTCAAAGAGCCTCGATAACTACATTGCGTTTAATGATAAGCCTAAAGATATTTTCGGAAAAACAATGTCAATTTCGGATGATACAATGTGGGATTATTATAGGTTGTTACTTACAAAAGATGAAGAATTTATTGAGTCTTCAAAATTGAATCACCCAATGGAGATGAAAAAAGAACTAGCGAAAGAATTGACATCGCTTTTCTACGGCACGGAATTAGCGGAGGAAGAAATGAGTTCTTTTTCAAATGTTTTTACTCAGAGGGAAAATCCCGAAAAAATGGATTCATTTTCAATCTCGCTTATCATTTCATCTGATGACCCTCCAACGGTTTTGAATATTCTTGCGGGAACTCAATTATTTGAATCAAAAGGGCAAATTAGACGCTTAATTAATCAAGGTGCGATAAAAATAGACGGACAAAAAGCGGGGAGCACGGAAGATGAAATTAAGTTAAACAATTCAGAAGGAGTTGTGGTGAAGGCAGGCAAAAAAATATTTTTCAGAATTACTGGTTAACTAAAACCTTTTTGATGAAGGGTGCGGTATTGCTTGTGGCAGAACAAGTTAACTTTTCAGCTGTTCCTTTGTAAATTAGTTTCCCGCCACTATTTCCCCCTGTCGGTCCAAGTTCAAAAAGGAAATCGGCTTCTGCAATTACATCTGTATCATGTTCAATTACGATCACGGTGTTTCCTTCATCAACCAGTCGGTGTAATAATAATATCAATTTTTTACAATCCAGTGTATGGAGACCAATGGTCGGTTCTTCCAGGATGTAAAGATTGGGCTTACGCCTGAGAAGCTTTCTATGTTTTAGTTTATCAATCCCATTCGACAACTCAGAAGCGAGTTTCAGTCTTTGTGCTTCCCCGCCCGAAAGAGTGGGGGAAATTTGTCCCAGTTTAATATATCCCAACCCGGTTTCTACCATTATTGAGAATGTCTCTAAGAGAAAATGATCGAATTTAAAAAATTCCGCAGCCTCTTCGAAGGTAAAATCTAAAATTTCCGAGATATTTTTTCCATGCCAATACAAACTTAAAATTTCGTCTTTATACCTTTTTCCATCACATTCCTCACATCGAATATATGAATTGGGCAGAAAACTCATTTCTATTTTGATTCTGCCTGCTCCCTTGCAAACTTCGCATCTACCCCCTTTAACATTGAATGAGAAGTTGCTCGGAGAAAACCCCTTTGCCTTGGATTCGGGTAATGTTGAAATCATGGATCTTATCCTATCCCACACGCCTAGGTAGGTGGCAGGTGTTGACCGCGGTGTTTTTCCGATTGGATTCTGGGTAACCTCAATTACCTTCAGAAATGAGTTTCCATTAATCAGTGTCCCATTTGCCAATTTTAAAGCAGAAGATTTTTGCGCAATTGCTTCTTTGACTGCTTGGTAAAGAAATCCCCGTACCAAGCTAGATTTACCCGAACCAGAAACACCGCAGCATACTGAAAGTCGCTTAAGAGGGATTTCAACGGAAAAGTTCTTAAGGTTTCTAAATGTAACATTCCGAATTTCCATCCAATTACTTTCGGTCGTTGTTTTCTTACTTTTGACAGGTGGCTTGCGCCATTGTCCGAGCAAGGGATGTTTGATCCCGTTTCTCATGTACTGAGCAGTACTTGATTCTGTTAGCTGGCAGACTTCCGATGGTTTACCAATGCCAACAATATTTCCACCATTGTGTCCAGCATCTGGACCAATATCGATAAGATAATCTGCCTGTAGAATCGTTTCCGGGTCATGTTCGACCACCAGCAATGAGTTTCCCCTACTTTGTAAATTTCGAAGTGAAAGCAAGAGTTTTTGATTATCTTTCGGATGAAGACCAATCGAGGGTTCATCCAACACATAAAGTACTCCGGAAAGATTGGATCCCAATTGTGCGGCTAATCTGATTCTTTGTGCTTCTCCCCCTGAAAGAGAGGAAGTTTCTCTGTCCAAAGACAGGTAATCCAATCCTACCCTCTTCATGAATTTTAGTCTTTCCATAATTCCGGGAATAATGGCATTTGCGACTGACTGAAGGCGTTTGGGAAGCGAGATATTATCAAGAAATTTTATTATTTCTTCTGGTGTATGTTGAAGGAGGTGGGGAAGTGAGAGCTTTACCTTGTTTTTTCCATAGAGAACCACATTCCGGCTCACCATGTTCAGTCTTTCGCCGTTACAATCCGTACAAGTCTCCCCATCTTCCATCTTCCACCACTTTCCAGTGGCAGGTAAATCATCTTTCATCCATTGGTAAATTTTCCCATATCCCTTACAAGATTCACACCATCCTCTTGCTGAATTCCATGAGAGCAGGCTGGGTTCAAGCTCTGGATAAGCTTCACCACTGACTGAATCAACTCTTGATGTGGAATACCATATATTGGTATCACCCTGTTCTGTGGCAAGAAGGCATCGTCCATTTCCGAGTTGAAGTGCAAGTTTCAAATATTTTCTGATGGTGGCGAGGCTTGGAATATTATTCCATTTTACTAGCATCACTTCCACATCATGCAACCGGTATCTGTCCAAACCTTCAAAACCGTTAGTTTTTGAAAATTTTCCATCGCAACGCACGAAATCATATCCCTTCTCTCTTGCCCAGTTAACGATAGGTTTATGATGACCTTTTCTGCTGGTAATTAACGGGGCAAGAAGGTAAAGGGGTGATTTCTTTAACGATTTTTGTAATGTAATGAATTTTTCAACCTGAAGTGAGATTTCAGATTCGCTAGCCATGGTTAAAGGGTTTCCGTCCTGAACACTTAATTGGGTGCCTACGCGGGCATAGAGTAATCTTAGAAATTGGGCTACTTCTGTAATAGATCCGACCGTTGATTTTTTGGTTCCCCGAGTTACCCTTTGCTCAATTGCAACGGTCGGTGAAATTCCTGATATTTGATCCACTGCAGGTTTGCCCAGTTGTTCCACGAATTGCCTGGCATAGGAGGACATGGACTCCATAAATCTTCTTTGTCCTTCAGCAAAAATAACATCAAAAGCAAGGGAAGATTTCCCTGAACCTGAAGGTCCGGTAACAACAACAAATTGATTTGTTGGTATTTTGAGCGAAATGTTTTGAAGGTTATTTTCTCGTGCTCCGTCAATTTGTAATTCGTTCACAAATTTTGATTGTGGACGATAATCTTCAGTAAACTTGCCCTCATTTGCCGCTTCATTATTCTTGAGTATTAGAGCTGTTGGGGTTTTCAAATTGGCGATTTTAGCGGGGGGTGCTGATGCAATAACTTTTCCCCCATTTTTTCCTGAGCCCGGTCCCAGTTCACATATCCAGTCAGACTGGGCAAGAACATGCGAATGGTGCTCCACTAATAGAAGGCTGTGCCCGCTATCTACAATACCCTGCAGGCTTTTCATCAACTGGCATACATCCTCCAGATGCAATCCGGTAGTGGGTTCATCAATTATGAGTAGGGAGGGAGAGGCATCTTTTTTTATTGCGGTCATGTACTTAACCAATTTCAAGCGTTGAGATTCTCCGCCTGACAAGGTGTTTAACGGTTGGCCTAAAGTCAAATAACCAAGTCCCACATTTTCCAATGACGCCAGTTTTCGTTTGGTTTTAGGAAAATGTTCAAAACGTAAAACAGCTTCCTTAATTGTTAAGTTGAGGATTTCTAAAATATTTAATCCATCTAATTGGACGGAAAGAATTTCGTCTTTAAATCTATGCCCGTGGCAGTAACTGCAGGGAATTTGGACATCCGAGAGAAATTGCATTTCAATAATTTCGTAACCTAGTCCGTTACAGCTCTCGCATCTTCCACTCCCTGAATTAAAAGAGAAATCACTGGCTGAGAAACCAAGTTTCTTTGCGGATTCTGTTCTTCCAAAAGCTTCCCTGATCGGGCTCCAAGCATCTGAGTAAAGAACTGGATTCGACCGAGGTGAGCGTACAACAGAACTTTGGTCGATTACGACAACTTCATCAAATTGTAAATCACTCTTAACATTTTTTGACCGGGATAAATTCACTAATCCCGGATAAATTATGTTGTGTAGTAAGGTTGATTTTCCGGAGCCTGAAACCCCGGCAATACAGACCAGTTTGTTTAAGGGAATTTTGACCCCAAGATTTTGAATATTATGGCAAGATGCATTTTGGATATGAATGAAAGGGTTTTTCTTGGAAACTTTTCTTTTGGGGCGACTGAGGAAATCAGGGAGCGAATTTCTGCTAAG
The DNA here is from genome assembly GCA_045567635.1 of Opitutales bacterium. Classification (GTDB taxonomy): domain Bacteria; phylum Verrucomicrobiota; class Verrucomicrobiia; order Opitutales; family Seribacteraceae; genus Seribacter. Next base: position 112,141 of record JBJLCO010000011.1, read on the forward strand.
CCACTGCCCAGTAATGGATTTTTTTGATTGGAGTAGTTTTTGAACTGAACCCTGAAAAGAAATTTCACCTCCTTTTGAGCCTGGCAAGGGTCCAATTTCAATTACTTTATCTGCCGCTCGAATAACCTGTTCATCATGTTCAACTATACAAACACAGTTTCCGGCATCTGCAAGTGCTCGAAGAATGGATACAAGTTTTTTAATATCCGTCCCGTGAAGACCAATAGTTGGCTCATCAAGCGCAAAAAGGGTATCGGTCAGCGAGGCCCCGAGGCACGCCGTTAGGTTTACACGCTGAGTTTCACCGCCACTTAAACTTTTTGCGGTCCGATCTAAACTTAAATAACCCAAACCCACATCCTGTAAGTACCTCAGCCTAGCCTGAATGTTTTCAACGGCCAGGTTCGCTTTTGCGTCGTCACTCGGCTTACATCCTGCGATTATCTTAGTTAGTTCATCAATGGGCAGTCGGTAAAGTTGAGGCAAGGTATACGACTCCCATTTCCAATAGAGGGAGTCTTCTTTTAAACGGTTTCCTTTGCAGGAAGGACAGTCAAAGTAGCCCCTGTATTTTGAAAGATACACCCGGACATGCATTTTATAAGTTTTTTTCTCAACCCATTTGAAAAATTTATTGATGCCGTACCATTTATCGTTTCCCTCTATGAATTCTGGATCTCCGTTCCAGATGAAATCAAGTTCTTTTGAGGAAAATGCCTTCCATGGTTTATCGACTGATATATTTTTTTGCCCGCATGCCTGAATCAATTCGCTTTGACAGTGACCGTAAACTTTTCCTGAAAAAGCTTTTATCGCACCATCGCGGATGGTCAGGGATGGGTTAGGAACAACAAGGCTGGGATCAATTTCAATAATTCTCCCGAAGCCTTTACACTTCTTACATGCACCAACTGGTGAATTAAATGAAAATGCGGAGGGGGTTGCCGCGGGAAATTTTTTTCCGCTAGTGGGAGAGCGAAGCCCTTCATAAACCAAGCGCAGAATTTTTCCGTTATTATCCCGGACCTGACCTAAGCCATGGCCGTGCTTAATAGCCAGCGTGAGTGCTTCTGTTATCCTAGATTTGTTTTGGGACTTGCATGTCACCCGATCGACCACCACGAAGATTTCTTTACCGTCCCAATTTTCATTAATAAATTCTTCCAAGTGGGAATATTGCTTGTTGTTCAATCCCCTTGCATGACCTGCCTGAATTAAAAAAGAAAGAAATTCCTTTGGGTTGATATTGTCGGGCCTGCTCGCAATGAATCCGACCACAATAGGCGGATAGTTTTTATTCAGCAGTGCAGATGTTATTGATTGGGCAGTTTCGTATTTGAGTGTTTTACCAGAATCCGGGTCAATGAATTTAGCCACTTGTGAAAACCAGACTTTGAAATAATCGCAAAGTTCGGTCATCGTACCGATCGTTGAACGCGAATTTCGAATGGTATTTTTTTGCTCCACGGCGATGGAGGGTCTTATGTTTTCGATAGATTCAACTTTTGGACGTTGAAGGGTTTCCAGAAACTGCCTTACATACGGACTGAAAGTTTCGACATATTTTCTTTGTCCTTCAGCATGCAGAACATCAAACAGGATGGTCGATTTTCCTGCTCCACTTAACCCTGTGAACACGGTGATTTGACCGGGAAATATCTTTAAGTTGATTCCCTTTAGGTTGTTCTCACTTGCACCGTTAACTTGAATTGGAGAGTGATTGGATGCCATTTAGGTTATGTATCTGTAGTAACAAAACAATCAAATTAAATGAAATAAATGGCGTCCCGTAGGGGATTCGAACCCCTGTTGCCGGGATGAAAACCCGGTGTCCTGACCTGGCTAGACGAACGGGACAAGCTTTCTAATTATGGAAACAAATAGAAATTCCGCAAGATTAAATGATGGATAAGTTATAATTGTGAAGGTTTGACTTTAGCATTAAGTAGTTTATCTTAGAACTTTTTTTTCAGATGAAACCTACCTACAATCCGTCCAAATTGCGTCGAGCACGCAAATTTGGTTTTCGTAAACGCAATCAAACTAGTGCCGGGCGTAAAGTTTTAAGAAACAGACGTCGTAAGGGAAGAGCAAGTCTGACCGCATCGGTGGCTCGTAGATTCCGCTAGAACGGAATTAGACCGCTTTTTGAATACCGAATCCCAATGTTATTCGCAATCCATGCGTTTGCGAAAGTCTTGGGAATTTCAGTTTGTAAAAAAAAATGGGAAGAGAAAGAAAGAACAGGCATTTTGGTTCCAATTATTCGTCACCCCGAATTCGGATAGGTTGCCCAAGCTTGGGGTTATTGCATCCCGCCGATTTGGAGGTGCGGTACAAAGAAATCGGGCAAAGAGAAGATTCAGGGAAATTTTTCGTAAGAATTCCGAATTTTTCCCCAAAGGTTCCCTGATTGTGCTCTTGCCAAGGCCCGCATTGTTTTCACTCTCTTTCAGCGATACAGAAGAACGGATTTTAGAAGCGGTCAGAAAGACAACTATTAAACAATGAAAAATATTTTAATTGGTGTAGGGATGCTTGTATTAGCATTTTATTTACTTTGGGAACAGGGAAAGCAGCAGCAGGATTTTGCTGAGAAGAGAAGAACCCTCGCTGATGAAAACGGCAGCATTGTAAATAATGATTCAGGTATTGATTTTCCCACTGCGAATGGGATTGCTTCTACTGCACCGGGTGTGAGCGACCAAAACCTCAGCCAATCTGAACCCGTTTTTTCTGCACCTAAAAAACTTGCACAAGAGGTGCTATTTGAGGGATTGACCAATGATTTTTCTAGCTTGGTATTCACAAATCATTCAGGGGGGATCCGAGAGGTTAAACTGAGGGAATTCTCGAGGTTAAGTCGGGACTACAGCATGAACCACTTGGGAGACTCAATGCTTTCACTCTCCTTTGAAGATGAGGACGGCAGAAAACTGCCGGGTTTGTTTTCTTCGCCTCGGGAATACCAAAGGATTCAAAAAGATGCGTTTAATGTACATTACATTTGGGAAGTCCCAAATGTTGTTAAGATAGACCGATATTACTCGAGAGAAAATAACAACACCTACAGTTTTAAGCATAAAACAGTGATTACGAACCTTGGTGATAATTTGCTCCCATTCGACCGGGTTAAATTAAATCTGGGTTCTGCGTTTAGGATGCCTCGACTTTACAACCCATTTGATAATGCAGCTACTTATTTAAATGTGGGTTATTATAATTCTGGATTAAAACTCACGGAGGGATGTTCTTGTGCGGAGTGCAGCGGAAGAATTGACGGAGAAAAAGAAGAGTTTTTTCAGCTCAATGAAATGGGTCCAACAGGTAAAATGGAAACTCGGAGGCTTTCCCAAGCAAAATGGGCATGTGTAAACAATCAATTTTTCATAAACATCGTTCGATCCACAGATAACCTCTCTAATGTTTGGGTGGATGGGAGTTCAATTCAGATGAGCGGAACTGAGAATGAAGAAATTCAAGGTGTAAGTGGTGCAATGTCTTTTCCGGTTGGAATACTTAGACCACAGGATTCTAAAGTATTTTCCTTCGATATTTATGCGGGCCCGAAAGATTATGCTGGACTTGCGTCTCTTGGACATGAGCAGAAGAAAGTCATGCAGTTTGGTGTGTTTTGGTGGGTTTCCGAACCGTTTAGCTGGCTTTTAAACAAACTCCACGGTTTACTTGGAAATTACGGTTTAGCCATAATTTTGCTTACTATTTTAGTTAAACTCGCTCTTTGGCCGCTCACGGCAAAAGCCACTCAGTCACAGAAAAAGATGCAATCTTTACAGGGGCCGATGTCAAAGCTTAGGGAAAAGCACAAGGGTAATTCGCAAAAACTTAATCAGGAGATGATGAAGTTTTACAAAGAGCATAAAGTTAATCCTTTTGCCGGTTGCTGGCCCATTCTTATACAAATCCCAATATTTTTAGGGATGTTTTGGATGCTGCGTTCTGCTGCAGAACTTTACGGACAAAGTTTCCTCTGGGCAAATGATTTGTCTGAGCAGGATCATGTGGCTCAGATTCAGGGTTTTTCTCTCAATGTGTTGCCTATAATTATGGTAGTTACTCAATGGTTTCAAATGAAGTTGAATCCTATGCAAATGGGTCCCGAGTTGAGTGATGCACAAAGAATAAATGCTAAAATGATGCGGTTTATGCCTTTTATGTTTTTAGTGTTTCTTTATTTCTTCTCTTCCGCACTCGTTCTTTACTGGACGATACAGAACCTAATGACCATCCTGCAAACACTGATTACCAAAAAAGGGCCCAGTGCCAATAACGATTTGCCTGAAGTCATTGAAACACAAAAAGAAATTGAAGGAAATCCTCGTGCCCGCGAGGAACTTTCGGACAAAGAAAAAAGTTATCGTAATGTACTTGGATTGAAGAGCCGTGGTCTAATTCATGCAGATATTTTGGAAAGAAACTATAAGGAACGTGCTGAAAATTACAGTGAATCCAAGCTCGAGCAAATGAGTCCGAGTAAAAGACGAATCGCCCTGGACAAAAAACAAAGGCTCGAGCAGGCATATCAATTTCTTTCTGATATTGTAAACAAGGGAACTTGACAAAGGCACCAAACCTTATTTTCCATTCTTAAGTATGTCAGGACACAGTAAATGGGCGACCACTAAGAGACATAAAGCCTCTGTTGATGCGAAAAGAGGTAAAATTTTCAGCGTGATCAGCAAGGAGATTACCTTGGCGGCCCGGGATGGTGGTAAAGACCCAGAGTTTAATCCGCGCTTGCGCACACTGATTACCAAAGCAAAACAGTCCAATATGCCGGCCGATAATATTGACCGGGCGGTGAAGAAAGGAACCGGAGAATTAGGCGGAGTAATTATTGAAGAACTTCTTTATGAGGGATACGGACCAGGTGGAGTGGGATTGATTGTGGAAGTAACCACTGATAATAAAAATCGGTCCGCTTCAGATGTGAGAAGCACATTTTCCAAAGGGGGGGGTAATTTAGCCGGAGCCGGTGCTGTGGCTTTTAATTTTAAACGAAAAGGGCAATTTCTTCTGGCGAAAGAAAAGATTGGGGAGGATGCCCTGACTGAGCTTGCCTTGGAGAATGATGCCGAGGATGTGGTGGTCGAAGTGGAGCATTACGAAGTGATCTGCGAAACCGCACAATACGACCAAATTGCGGATGCTCTGTCCAAATCCGAAATCTCCCCCGACTCTTCTGAGCTCGCTTACATACCGGACAATGTAGTCCAAGTGACAGACGAGGATATGGCCCGAAAAATTCTGAAATTAGTGGATAACTTAGAGGACCTTGAAGATGTTAAGGCGGTACATGGAAATTATGACATAGATGATGCTTTGCTTGAATCCCTGACATCTTAATACTGCATAAAATCAGATGACTACCGCGGTCTGGTGTTGAGATGAAAAACCACGAAGACAAAAACAAAGCAGAAAATTCCCCTGAGATTGGTCAAGTATCTTCTCAAACCTTTGAATATAAACAAAGATTTGTGATGGAACATGGCACACTACAAGGTTTTCAACTATGCTATGAAACTTATGGAGAGCTAAACCCCAGCGGCACAAATGCCATTTTAATATGCCATGCCTTAACCGGTGATCATCGAGTCGCTGGAAAGCATGAAGGAGCGAAACGAAATGGTTGGTGGGATCATGTCGTGGGTCCAGGCAAATCAATTGATACGAATCAGTTCTTTGTCATTTGCTCAAACTGTCTCGGTGCATGCCAGGGTTCAACCGGGCCAACTTCAATAGATCCAAATACTCAAAAACCGTACGGTATGTCTTTCCCGGACCTGACTATTCAAGACATGGTGAAAGCGCAAAAGTTATTGCTTGATCACCTGAAAGTTAGCTCTTTATTTTCGGTAGTGGGGGGCAGTATGGGGGGGATGCAGTCCTTGCAATGGGTCGTTGAATTCCCCAAATTTGTCCAACGGGCAATGATTATCGCGGCCACTCCTCGCCATAGTGCGCAAACGATTGCATTTAATGTAGTGGGAAGAACTTCTATTAAAGGAGACCCGAAGTGGAATAATGGAGATTACTCTAACAATTCACGACCTGAAATGGGCTTGGCGGTAGCCCGCATGATGGCACATATTACTTATCTGTCTGATGAGGTCATGGAAAAAAAGTTTGGTCGAACGCCGATTGATCCAAATGATAAGCAGGAATCCGCAAGTGATGATGATGATGAAAATCAGTTTACTGTTGGAAGTTATCTTAACCATCAGGGCTCGAGATTTGTTGATCGTTTTGATGCGAATACTTATCTAAAACTTACAAAAGCATTGGATCGTTTTGATTTAGTGGGCGAAAAAGGCCTTGAGCATTCCCTGAAGGATGTGGAGGCAAAGATAATGGTTGTTGGCTTTACTTCCGATTGGTTATACACGCCTGCCCAAAATCGAATGATTGCAGAATCACTTCAAAAAATAAATAAACATGCTTCTTATCTGGAAATTGACCACCCTCATGGTCATGACTCATTTTTAATTAAATCAGAGGAGTTTTTGCGATTGATTAGATTATTTCTGACTGGAGCAGACCAGGAAGAAATCGCTCGTCAGGAAATCAAAAAATCGAGAATCGCTATTACTAAATCAGATGTAAAAAAGGAAGCGGATTTGAAGATAATTGGAGATTGGGTGGACAACGAAGAAAAGGTGTTGGATTTAGGTTGCGGTCGGGGTATTTTGCTTGAACATCTTCGCGAGACAAAGAATGTGAATGGCCTCGGCGTGGACTTTGATTGTGACAAAGCGAGTGCGTGTATTTCCCGTGGCGTTGCGGTTTATCAAGGAGATATACGCAAGGCTTTATCAATGCTTCCCGATAATTCTTTTGACTGGGTTGTATTTTCAAGAATGGTTGAAGAGTTACCGGAACCGGGGCGGATTATTTTAGATGCATTGAGAGTGGGTAAACGGGTGGCGGTAAGTTTTGTGAATCATGGTTACTGGAAAAATCGCCTCCACTTTTCCCAATTTGGCTCCAGAATGATCAATGATGTTTATCGGGAAAATTGGCAAAGCAGTCATCCAAGAAACCATTTTTCAATCAAGGAATTTGAGGATTTCTGTGCATCTACAGAAAACCAGAATATTTCATTTAAAATTGGAAGAAAAGTTTTTCATCGGGGAGACTGGAAAAATGTCTGTAATTTTCTACCCAATCTCCGAGCCGGGTTGGCGATTTACGAGTTGGTCAGACAGTAGAGGATAAATGAGTTAAATTTTCTTACCGGCGGGTCCATTTCCGTGCGGATATGTAAGCCCATGCGGATCCGGTAGCCAAGCCACCGGCGTGCACCCAATTTGCAAATCCAATTCCTTCAAAGTCCCCAACGGCAAAGCAAATGAAGAACCATGCCATCAAGATAACAACATTCATCTGATCAATGTACAATCCATCACCAGGATCGAATATGCTTTTGATCCAAATATATCCGAACAATCCATAGTTTACTCCTGACATTCCACCAAATTTGTAATTACCGGTAATATTATATTCAGCTAAGTTAGATAAAATTGCGGTAACCAAGACAAACAGTACTAAAAACAGGGACCCTTTCCTTTTTTCAATTTGAGAACCGAAAAGGCTTAAAATATACATATTCATAAATATATGAATAAAATTATAATGTATAAAAATTGGGCTTATCAGCCTCCAAATCTCACCATTCTTTACTTCGCTTAGTGAACTGTTTTTTCCTTCAGAAATAAGGAGAGTATACATCCCTTCTGGATTTGTTCTGCAGAATAAGTAAAAAATGATAGATACAATAATCAAGGAAAGACAGATCATGCCAGGCCGTCTGCTTTGGGTGCTCCATTTTTCTTTTAAATTGTGGTTTTTAAATCGTGACTTCTTATTCGTGTTTTCTTTCTTCTCCTCTTTTCGTTTCGAGGTAACTTTTTTTGTAGTCGAAAAGGCAGGGTCGTCCGGATTTAAATTAAATTTTTCTAACGACTGAGTGGCGGATGGAATCTTTTCTTCATCGATTACCCAGATAACCCAATCCCTTGGACCCTCTTCCTCAAGTGTAGACTTTATCCCTTCGCTCTGTAGATAGTTCCAAAAACGGAGGGCAATTTTTTCCTCCTCAAAAGTGGCAAGGCTTCGCATGTGAAATGTTTAAATAATTGGAATACAAATTTAAGAAAAAATGATGTGCTTGGGAAAATAAGATAAAATTAAAACATCATTGCTTTTATGATGAGGGATACATTCATTTTTGCAAATTCGTAAGTTCGATTTTAATATCTCCTGCTGGATCAAATTTAGCTTTTATTGCGTCGACCTTTAATTCACTGAGCATTTTTTCTTCGATTAATTTACTGGTAAGCTTTCTGAGTCTGTTTAGGTGAGGGTCACTAGGAATAAAAAGTTGGTGATCCACCTTGACGGAACTATGTTTTTTTGGTGTCGATTTAGTATCAGATGGTTCTGGTATTTTCCTGAAATTAATTTGCATGAGCATTTGATCCTTTGTTTTCCGCAGTGATTTGGAGGAGACAGAATGAATGAGAGCAGATGCATCTTTTCGAAAGTTTAATTCAAGTAACACTCTTGCCTGACAAAGCCGAAAATAGTCTTTTTCCAAGACTGTACATTCTGGAAATGCATGTTCAATATGTTTCCAGACTAGAAGAGCCTCGGTTTTATTGGAATCAGTGAAGTCGAAAAAGCTTTGAGCATATCGTAGTTGAAATTCTAAATTATGAGGTTTTAGGTTTTTTGCCTCTTTAAAGGAACGATGCATGAATGATTGGACGGCACTCTTGGTTAAGATTTTTTCTTTGATGAGATCCTGTTGAAATAAAAAGAGAAAATTACCAAGATGATAGTGGTAAATTGCTTCTTTGGGATCTAATTCGATCGTTAAGACCAAAAGGGGAAATGCATCTATGGGCATATTCTTCTCAATTAAATAATTAGCCAGCTGCTGTTTGACGACTGCCAGTTTTGGATTTATTTTGTCCGCTTCCAGAAAAAACTCAGTGGCATGTTCCTCCTGCCCTACTTTCCTTAGAAATTTTCCGAAAAGGATCAGTGCATTCGTATCCTTTGGATTTTGGGCAATATAATTTTCGTAATTGGCAACAATTTCCTGAGCCTGCCTTGTCATTTCTTTTTCATTTTTTTCATGAACGGAGTCCTTTGCAAAAAAACGTTCCTCGCGATCCAATATTCTACCCAGAATTTGTTCTGAAAATGTAATCTCCTTTCCGAAAAGTGACGATTTTACGAAAAGAAGGGTTCCGGTGAAAAGAAATCTGTAAAGAGATGGAGATAGCATTTGATGACAAATATTTAAAAATATAATTGTTGCTGAAAAGGGGTTTTTTTTCAAGCTTGGAACACGATGCGAAAAATTTTAGGGTAAGGTTTTATGTCTATTCAAAAGCTCTTTTCTTTGTTTTTATTCTTTGTTTTTACTTTTTGGGGTTTTGCTAAAACAGATCGCTGGAATGAACAGACTACCTATCAGGATATTATTGATCAGGCACAAAAGGGTTCCCCTTATTTTCAGGGTTTATTAGGGATTTACCTAAGATCAGGAGAAGCGGGATCCTCTGTAAATGTGGAACTTTCAAAAAAATGGTCGAATGTTGCGGCTAATCAGGATCATCCCTTTGGGGCGTATAATCTTGCCAACTTGGCTATGCTCGAGGGCGACCTTGTGTCTGCAACCACCCTTTATCAAGATGCGGCCTTCAGGTTACAGCGGTATGCATCGGACGGAGACCCAGTTGCGATGTACTGCATGGGAGAGATTGATTTTCAGGTTATTCCAACGAATGTTCCCCGGGCAATTAATTTGTTTATTCGCTCTGCTGAATTAGGTTACCCTCAGGCACAGGCAACTATTGGAGCTTTATATCTAAGAGGGTTGCCTGGTCTATTGGAAAGAAATACAGAAGAAGGAATAAAGCTTCTATCCCAAGCGGTCAGGGCAAAATCTCTGACAGCACGCTTTAATTTGGGAATGGCTTATTACAACGGTGATGGGGTCACAAAGAATATAGTTAAAGCGTCCCAGTGGTTACGGTTAGCAGTAAAGCAAAAATTTTCCGAGGCACAATATTCTTTGGGATTACTATTAATTGAGGGTGGTGAGGGGATTAAAAAGAATACTGTAGAAGGGCTTAAACATCTAAAAGATGCGGCTGCTCAGGATCACCAACTTGCCAAAGAATATTTACGAAAAAGAACCGGCGCGAATGAAAAGGCGGATGATTCCACTGGCCAATCCGCTTTCAAAAAATTTGCCCAGCCTTCTTCGCCAATTCCTAATGACAAAGAGCGAATTGAGCAGGCACGGAAGTATTATACGGGGGTGGGTGCTGAGAAGAATTATCACTCCGCGTACGAGTTGTTTTTCCCCCTTGCACAAGGCGGTAATGCGGAAGCAGCTAGATTTGTGGGGCTTATGAAATTAAGCGGAAAAGGTACGGATAAAAACCTTCCTCTCGCCAAGGAATGGCTGTCGGTTGCCTCGCAAAAAGGTGATCAAATAGCTACCAAATTACTGGCAACCTACAAAGCTCTTTTTTGAGACAATACGTCCCCTTCGATATTTTTCGCTTACATGTTGTGCCAGTATGGCGCTTTATCTGCGTTGCTATATTTCAATATATGCTGATAAAGAGTGAGTTATGGAAAAAATGAAAACGGCACCCTTATTGCAATTAATAGGAAACCACTAAACAAATAAAACCTATGAAAATAAAAAACAGTATAGAACCTTACGCACTAACTCATGTATTTGATTCGTTATTCAACTCGTTCGACAGAGATTTTGAAAAACCGGATTTTCCAGTCCACTCGAGGAATCAGGTAGTCAAGTACCGGGAAGATGAGGAGAACTTTCAGTTTGAGATTAGCCTACCTGGTTATACGAAAGACGAAATTGAACTTCATTTGGATGACTCAACCATGATTTTAGAGGCGTCTATTGACGAAAAAAAATCGGAATCTTCTTTTATGAAGCAATCATTTCGAAAGAGCTTCGTACTGCCCTCAGTTTGTGATCATGCAAAAATAGCGGCAAGACTTAAAAATGGAATTTTGGAGGTAAACATTCCTAAATTGGTTTTGCCAAAACCGAAGAAAATTAAAATCAGCTAAAAAATGGGGGGAGTTTCTCCCCCCTTTTTTTAAAGATTGAAAATTCAATCTCATTATTAAATTTTGAGAGATGGATGAACTTTCAGATTTGCCCGTTTTTAAGGCTTTCAATGAAATTAAGTGCGCTTTTATAAATTCAGGCAACCTCGTTTTACAATCACCAACGGGTTCGGGTAAATCAATAGGATTGCCTTTGCTTTTACTAAAAGAAAATTTAGTAAACGGTCTAATTTTAGTGGTTCAACCAAGGCGAATTGCTGCAAGGTTATTAGCTAGAAGGGTATCGGAAATAATAAGAGAGAAAGTTGGGGATACCGTTGGATATCAAGTTCGTTTTGAGGATCAGACATCGAAAAACACTAAAATTATTTATTTAACTGATGGAGTGCTTTTTAGAAAAATTTTACATGATCCAATTCTATCTCGTGTTGGTTTAGTAATTTTTGATGAATTCCACGAGAGAAGCCTGCAAATGGATGCTTCTCTGGCACTTTTGCGTGATATGCAGATAATTCAGCGTCCATCACTCAAGCTCATTGTGACTTCAGCTACTTTGTCAACTGAAGCAATTAAGCAATATTTACCCCATGCAAAATCAATAGAATTATCCTTCAGAACTTATCCGGTGGAGATTGAATACCGCACGGTGCAGGCCGGAGTATCAATGTGGAAACAGGTCACGGAAGTTGTTAAAAAATGTGTTACAAACCATGAGGGGGATATTTTAATATTCGCACCCGGTGTTTTTGAAATTACTAAAATCATTCATGAAATCCAATCCTTACCCTGGTCAAAATCTTTACTCGTTAAGCCACTTTATGGTGAGATGAAAATAGAAGAGCAGGAGTCTGCCCTCAGCAAAAGTGCCCTCAGGAAAGTAATTGTAAGTACAAATATTGCCGAGACTTCACTAACTGTTGAAGGTGTCCGCATTGTGATTGATACTGGAATCGCAAAAAAATCAAGTTTTGATCCGGTCCGTGGCGTAAATGTTTTGTTGCCATGCAAAATCAGTAAAAGTGCTGCAGATCAAAGGGCAGGAAGAGCCGGCAGAACATCATCGGGCTATTGTATAAGATTATGGGGAGAAAAGGAGCACAAAAGTCGAGAGGTGGAAGAGAAACCGGCTATTAAAAGATTAGACCTTTCAGAAATTTATTTAAATTTATCTATGCTCGGAAAAGATACCGAGCAATTAATTTGGCTCGATGATCCTTCCGAACAATCTTTACTTCTTGCCAAGTCCTCATTGTCTTCGATTGGTGCCTTGAATACGAATTACAAAATAACAGAGAAGGGGCGGAAAATTTGTCAATTTCCGCTGAGGCCGAGACTAGGAATGGCACTACTGTTGGCAAAAGAATTGAATTGTTTACCCGCTTTTTCTTTGGCCTTGGCCTTAGTAGAGGACAGAAGTCCTATTATACATAGAGAATTTAATCGTCAGGTTTTAGAGTCTTTCTGCTCTACTATTTCGGGAAAAGAAATGGGTTGTACTTTAAAGTCTGATTTAAGCATGTTGCTGGCTGTTTGGTTATATGCGAAAGAGGAAGGTTTCTCTACTGACCGATGCAAGTATGTTGGCGTTCATGCTCTTCGATGCAGGGAGGCGGAAAAATTAGGCACCCGATTCTGTAGGATTGCAGGATTAAATGAATTTAATTTTGAGTTTCCCCGGATAAGGGATTTTGCTCATTTGATTTTGGTTGCTTTTCCGGATCATCTTGCCCGGATAAAAAGCCGTGGTACTCAGATGTATGAGAGCGTAAACGGTTACCACCTACATTTAAATAAATTTTCTGAAGTGAATTGTCCTGAGTGGGTAATCTCACTTAATTTAGTTGAGAAATCCATAAAGGGCAAAGTTGGGCTTGAGATGGAATTTGTCACTGAATTGGACGAGCAAGTTATTGAAAAGGTACTGTCTTTTGAAGTGAAAGAGAAAGAGGAAGTAATTCTTGACCCTGAAACACGAAAAGTAGTCCAGCGGACTTATAAACAAATAGGAAAAATAAAATACAATGTAAAGGAGCGCGTGACCGTGTGCAGGGAAGATATGCAAAGGGCATATTCAACTGAATTAAGTAATGGAAATTTAAAACTGAAAAAGTGGGATTCTCGGGTGGACCATTTTTTATCCAGGATTTTATTTCTGAATTCTAATTATCCAGAATACGAGTTGACCCCCTTTGATGATGATGCCAAAACCCTTTTGTTTGATGAAATCTGTAAAGACTCCTCAAGTTGGAAAGAAATTAGAAACAGGGAAGTGTTACCGGCTTTGTTAAAACTTTATTCTGAGGAAGAGATTAAAATACTCGATAGTGCGACTCCTTCCACAATCTCATTGAATAACGGGAAAAATTTTCACCGGATTGAATACGACGGAAAGCAGGCAATATTGAAAATAAAATTACAGGATCTTTACGATGTTAAAATCCATCCGAGCATTGTCTTTGATAGGCATTTAATTACTTTACATATTTTGGCACCGAACAACCGCTGCGTTCAAATAACAGACAAATTAAATGAATTTTGGGAAGGTTCTTATTTAAATGTTAAAAAGGAGTTAGCGGGAAGATACCCCAAGCACGAATGGAGATGATAATGCTTTGGATTTATGATCGACTGGAAATCATTTAAATGGTTCTTGGGCTTTAAGCCTGACTTTACAAATTCAATCGAGAACGGGCAGTATGGTGAATGGTTAGGGGGGAGGTATGTAAGAAAAAAAGGCTTTTCCATCCTTCATTCAAATTGGCGAAGCAGACGCGACCGGAGAAATGAAATTGATCTTATTTGCATGGACGATGGCATGCTCGTTTTTATCGAAGTAAGGGCCCGGTCGGAAAAATCTTACACCAATGGATATGATTCCTTAAATAAAAGAAAGAGAAAGGCATTATTAAATTCATTTAAGTCTTATCTCCATGAAGTTGATCGAACTCCGAATTCCTACAGGTTTGATTTAATTGAAATTGATTTACCATCAGGGCCGGGAAGAAGTCCCAAAGTTTTTCATCATGAAAACATTGCCATTTTCAATGACAACTTACATTAAGATTATATTGAGATATGATTAACACCACATTAGATACCCAAAATTCTTTAAACCGAAAAACGCCTCCGACGATTATAATTATATTTGGTGCTTCCGGGGATCTTACCGCACGAAAACTTGCTCCCGCGATATTCAATCTTTCCAAAGATGGGCTGTTGCCCAAGAGGTGCTTTCTCATTGGTTACGGGAGATCTGAGATGAGCGACGAAAATTTTAAAAAAGAAATCAAAGATGCCCTGGATGCACACTCGAGGCGAAAAATTGAATCCTCAACTTGGGAATCCTTGGAAAAAAATATCACTTTTCATGCAGGTGCTTACGATGATCTAACCAGTTTTATCAATTTAGGGAAAAAAATAACTAAGATTGAGGAGAAAATTGACTGCAAAGCGCAGTGTCTTTTTTATGTGTCTACTCCACCCGGAGTCTTTATGCCAATTTTAGAAAATCTTGGAGAAAGTGGATTGGCCAAAAAACACAGGGGTTCTGAGACTGCATCCAAGGTAATTATCGAAAAACCTTTTGGACGGGATTTACGATCCGCTCATGAATTGAATTTGGTGATCAATCGCCGTTTTGATGAGGCCCAAGTTTTTCGGATTGATCATTACCTTGGGAAAGAGACCGTACAAAGCCTTCTTGTTCAACGTTTTGCAAACTCAATTTTTGAGCCAGTTTGGAATCGAAACTATGTTTCAAGTGTTCAGATAACTGTTTCTGAGGATATTGGGGTAGGCAGTCGGGGGGGATATTATGATAAAAGCGGAGCGTTGCGTGATATGATTCAGAATCATGTTATGCAATTGCTCGCATTGACCGCAATGGAACCGCCCTCTTCTCTCGACCCCGAATCAATCAGGGACGAGAAAGTGAAGGCTCTTCAAGCATTAAAGCCTTTGGTCATTGAAGGTGACAACCCAGAAGCGGTACGGGCGTCTTATGGTGCAGGTCTGGTCGGGGGATTACCCGCGAAAGCATACATTGATGAAGAGGGAATTCCAGACCATTCGGGTACGGAAACTTACGCAGCTCTCCGCCTGTATTTGGACAATTGGAGGTGGAAAGGTGTTCCTTTTTATCTTCGCTCCGGTAAAAGGCTGGCGATGAAAGCGAGTGAAATTGTAGTCCAGTTTACCCGGCCACCAGCAATCCTGTTTGGTCAGGATTCCCGTCTGAAAGTGTCACCCAATTTGCTGGTTATCCGAATACAGCCAAACGAGGGTGTTACCTTGTATTTAAATTCTAAAACTCCGGGATTAGAAACAAAATTACAGCCAATAAAACTTGCTTTTGGCTATGAAACAACATTTGGATCCGACACTCCGGAAGCCTATGAAAGGCTTATCCTTGATGCGTTGAACGGTGATGGCACCTTATTTATAAGGGGAGATGAGGCCGAGATGTCATGGGGCTTACTTTCTCCCGTACTGGACTATTGGAGCAGTCAGGGAAAGAACGGCCTGGAAACTTACGCATCTGGAACATGGGGGCCGCTTGCAGCGGATAAGCTTTTATTGGCAAGTGGACATGAATGGATAACAGGGAGAAAATATGAATAAATTATTATATTGGTTTTGTTTTTTTGGTCTTTCGGTAGTAATTGGCGTAGGCTGTTTGCGTCAGGATGAAGTACTGGCTAAAGAGACAGTCGAACAAAAAATACTTAATGAGAGCAACGACAGTATGGAAATATCAATTATAGGTGGAGGATGCTTTTGGTGTACAGAAGCGGTGTTTGAAAGAATTGAAGGTATAGAAGAAGTTATTTCAGGTTATGCCGGGGGCGAACCTCCCAACCCCACTTACAAAGAAATTTGTACTGGAAAGACTGGTCATGCTGAAGTGATAAAGATCATTTTTGATCCAAGTATCGTCAGTTTTGCAAAAGTACTCGAAATCTTTGGTGAATGTCATGACCCGACTACTTTAAATAGACAGGGTGCCGATGTGGGCACCCAATACCGATCGACTATAATGTACCTCACTGAAGAGCAGAAAACTCAGTCCATTCAATGGAAAGAAAAACTGGCGGCTAAATTTGAAGACCCGATTGTAACCGAAATCGTCCCCGCTCCCATTTTTTATCCTGCAGAGGAGTATCATCAGGATTATTATAAAAAAAATCCCAATCAGGGTTACTGTTCATTTGTTATTCGCCCTAAGTTAAAAAAACTTAATCTGGAATAGTAAAAAGTAATTCCTGATCGATGTTTAATCACCGATTACTGTCATAAGAACATTTTACTGCTGCAGGATATCATTTCCCACCTAAGCGGTGGGAAGCAGTAGCAGTCCGGGCCCAAGTTAAAGAGATGTGACTTTCTATCCATTCCGAATGGTGGTTCCATTTTTTCTTTTTTCATCTCATATTTAATATTTCTGTTTTTCTTTGTACTGAATGTTCAAGAAAAGCATAAATACAAGGTAACAAGTAGAACCAACTCGCATCAAAATCCATACGGGCTTTCGGTGTATAATATACATTGCACCTTTTAACTAAGGCGGGGTAAGTAACCCCCAATCATTTGCCAGAGTAAATTTTAGAGGAAAAAGAAAGGCTTGATCGAATTCGCCGACTTCTTTTTGGGTACGACAGTTCAAATCCCGGTTTTTAATGATCTCTTTTTAATGATTTATAAGACATAAAAAAGCGATTCAAGAAAAGGGTGGCTTTATTTAGTTCAATTTGGATCTCTCAGATCTCTCCTGTACTTGCTGGCGAGAGTCTTTGAGGACTCCCCGGCATATGACTCTTAGCATCACAAAAATTTACGAATACTGATTAAAAACTAAAATAAATTATGAAAATAAATTATTTAAAATTGAAAAAAAGTACAAAATTGAAAATAAATTATAAATTATCAAAATCTTCTGAAAAAATAAATTATATTATGAAATCCAAATAATTTTTTTAATAAAATTAGATATAATTCTTCTATTTACGAACTGTAATACGACAAATAAACTTATATTTAAGGAATTAATGCATAAAATAAATTTAGTACAAATTTACATTTTTTTTTGAAAAAAAACTTTCTATGTAGACCTTATAAAAAAATTAAGTTTGTAAAATTGTTAAAAAAAGTTTTATTATGCCAGAATCACAAATGTAGTATCATCATAATTTATAATATCCGATCAAATGTGTTTCAAAATGAAAAATTTCCAAGAAAAGAGTCTTAGTTGTACTAAGTTTTTGAATAACTGGTTTGAAGAACAAAATTCAAGTGCTGCCCAATTAAAGTTAATGTTTGAGAACATCCCCGGAATGTCATTTTTTATCAAAGATCGTGATCATCGTCTAATAACCGTAAATGAAAGTCTACTCATGCGGTTCGGATTGGACAGTAAGGAAGATTTGATTGGGAAAACAGATTTCGATTTATTTCCCCCCCGACTTGCTGAGCATTTCAGGAGAGAAGATCGCGTCGTTTTTGAAACCAAAAAACCAAGACTTAACATACTGGAACTTTTTTTTAACAACCAGGGGTTGCCTGGTTGGTGCCTGACTAATAAATATCCCATGTTTGATATTGATGGTAATGTGATTGGTCTTATGGGCACTGTTCGTCAACATGATGATGGTGAACTCAAATGGGAACGAGAGGATGGAATAGGACGTGCGGTTGGTTTAATCCGACAAAAATTCAGGAAAGATTTAGCCATTGCTGATTTAGTGAAAGAGTCCGGATTAAATCACCGAAAGCTTCATCGAGGATTTATTGAATTATTCGGTATTGCACCGATGCAGTTTATAACCAGGACAAGGATCGAAGCTGCTTGTGATGATTTACTCATCACGAATAAAAAACTTGCGATGATTGCCAAGGAAAACGGTTTTTATGATCAAAGCTCCTTTACGCAACATTTTCGCAGGCAGATGAAAGTCACGCCTCTTAAATACAGGAAGCAAAAAGGTTTTACCTGAGATTAGGTAACGCTCAGATTCCCGAGGAAAATATCCGAATTCGTCGAATATAAACTTCGGAGTTTTTTTCAGCAAGTTCCCACCAATATTCTTCAGCAGAAGAGCCTTGGGGTGGTGGAATCAATCCCTCCTCGTAAGCTGAAATGGCTGACGCTCCCTCGGTCGTAAGTATCCTGACCATTACATCAATTACATCCGGAAAGAGATAATGCTGGTTGGTTTTGCCTGATGTCCTGTAAGAAGGGTTACTTGTGGCAAAATATTCATATGGTGGAGCCCCACCACCAGAGGAGGCGTTCACATCCGGGAAAATTTGTTTTAGATTTCCGGTTCCGTAACTATTTTGTTCAAGCAGGTAGGCTCGGATACCAAAATCAATAATATTGGATGCAAGGGAAAAATCAGTGGATGTGCCGTCCATACCGCTAACAATAGGATTTTGTACATTGGCCGGTTGGCGAATACCGTTTGCCCCTTGGGTGTAAGCAGCTGCCGTGGGATGTAAATTATATCCAGCCTTGAAAGTTTCAACCGCGGATACATCAGACCTGAATAATTGATAACGGGGACGAGAAGTTGATGCAGCAGTTAATCCATGCCTCACAATTTGATAGGAAACCGCACGGGCACCTGCGGTGTTGGCGGAGCTTGGATCCAATTCAGGAGCAAGGGTAAAAAAACGAAAAAAAGTACCGCCCAGACCAAATCTTGAATCAAGAAGAGAAAGTTGATTATTGGATTCAGCAAGGGGGTCATTGGGACCTCCTGTCCAATCATTAGGCACGATTCTCAGGGATTCACCGTCTGGTTTGGATACTGATGTTTCCACCCATGATCCACTATTCGATGCGTCTTGCAGAATTGTCGCCGCCATCCAGGTATTTCCGTCATTTCGATACACCGCACAGTGAAGATCTTCCTGAATGCGGTCTAAAATAAACTGAGCGACTTGATTGGTCTCAAGATCTCCGGATGCCTGAGTCTGGGTACTGACAACCTGTGAGGTTATATTAAGCAGCATTCCGGCAAGAAGTGCGGTTACCGACACTGCCACCAGTAATTCAAGTACAGTAAAACCCGAGTTGTTTGATTTTTGTGAGGACATTTTAAGGGTCAAACTAAAATGTAGAGCTGAAAAATTAATTTAGCAAGGAGAGAGAATATATTGGATTTAAATTTGAGTGCCTAAGGTCTGCCCCATCTTGGCGTACAGCTCGATTCCCTTTGCAGTACACTCCAGTAAATCATCCGCCAAAGAAACAGTACCTTTTTCAAACAAGGTTAAAAGGCAGGAGCCACCGAAAAGAAAGTGTCCGTATTCCTGACCTTTTTCCACCCGTGCGGGTAAATCAGAGGTAATTTTTACCGACCCAACACAGGTCGCACCGACCAAAAAAGTGGCCACTTTTCCAAAAATTGAATCCTCAATGCAGGAAAGGTAGCGTTTATTTTCCCAGAATATGCCAATGTTTTGTTTCAGGGCAATTGGGTTGACCGAAAAAAGGGATCCATTGATCAGTTGAGGAGAAGAAGAATGACCGGAAACGGGGAAATGAAAGCGGTGATAATCTACCGGGCATAATCGACTAATTATCAACGAACCTTCACGATAGTTATCAGCTAAATTTTGCGAACCAAAAAGGGAAGATAGATTAAATTGCTGACCTTTGACAAATATCCTTTCGGTTTGTTCGAGGTTTTGAATTCCTAAATGCCTCCCATCTGCCGGGAAAACAGCCGAATTGACGGATTGGTCAACGGGCCGGGCTTCCTTTTTAAGTTCCCGGTAGAAAAATTCATTAAAGGATTGGTACTCTTCCGGCCTTTTGAGAAATTCATTTTCATCGAGGTTAAATTTTTCTATAAAGGGTAAAATTCGTTCTCGACTGCTCAGTGTATCCATTTTTTTTCCGTACCATTTGGAAAACCAGGACCTTTTGATTGCCAACCAAAGGGGAATCTTCCCCAAGGGTGAGCCGTAAATTAAAGAAAGCCATTTTTCACCGTAAACTTTCTCGGTTTCAATACATCCACTGTCCCGATGCATGAAATTGATTTCCTCGATCATCGACCGCGGCAATGTGGTCTGCTAGTGACCGATAAAGGTGATGCTAACCTTTAAGGACTTTTCCGGCCTTAATTGCTTTCACCGATACCCACATACGCTTAACTTGTCCGCTGGGTAACTTGACTCGAATACGCTGAACGTTGGGTCGGAAAGTCCTTTTATTGTTTTTGACTAACTGCAAGCCAATGCCGCCCGCTTTTTTGCTGACGCCTTTATGAATGATTCGACCACCAACTTTTGGCCGCTTACCGGTTATTGCACAGATTCTAGACATGGGTATAAATAATTTAAAGACTCACTATGTTGGATTACCCCTCGTCTGACAAGTTCAATCACTTATTTTTCATTTTTTGATGTAAAGAGCATGGTCTCTTTTTCCTCCTTTTTCAAAAAGTATGCCCTGACATTTTGTTTTGTTTCCAGTATGTTAAAGCCTTTTATTGGTCCGAGGACAAGGCACGCGGAAGCAAGGGAGTCGGCTTCCATTGCAGTAGGTGCGACAACTGTAACTTGTGACTGACTGGTAAGACCAAGTCCGGTAAAAGGATTAATGAGGTGGGAAAATGTTTTCCCGCCCAAAATAATCGATTGTTCAAAGTCTCCCGAGGTGGCAACCGCAGAATTGGAAATTGTGAGTGTAGGTAAATCAGGGTGGGCGCTTCCCCCAATTTCAATACGCCATCCGTCTTTGCCACGGGGTGGATCACCGAGGAGTATATCACCCCCCGCGTCAATCAGAACACGGCGGACATTTAAATTCTGAAGAATTTTGAGCATCTGGTCCGCGGCATACCCTTTGGCAATTCCACCCAGATCCAAAACCATCGCAGACGCATTTAATTTGATCATTTTCTTTTCCCGGTCAATCTTGAGCTTTTTGTACCCTACTCTCTTCCTTGCCTGTAGGAGTTTACTGTTACTGGGAAGAGTTTTCTTAAAGCGTGCGATCCTCCAAAGTCTGGAAAATGGACCGACTGTAATGTC
The DNA here is from genome assembly GCA_045567635.1 of Opitutales bacterium. Taxonomy (GTDB): domain Bacteria; phylum Verrucomicrobiota; class Verrucomicrobiia; order Opitutales; family Seribacteraceae; genus Seribacter. The sequence goes on from JBJLCO010000011.1 coordinate 133,327, forward strand.
AAAAGCTCCTTCTGTTTCGACTGCTAATTCATCACTTTCCGCTAATACGCTAAACAGATCATGGGAAAGAGAAAAATATTTTGATGAGCCTGAATTTTGGGATAATTTTGAGAGCTCACTTTCACTATCGTAATCGCTAAGAATACGATCCAGTCTATGGGCTTCACTCAATGCTTTTTCAGCAGCAATCCGGGCAAATTTCTCATTTTCATGATCAATTAACAAAGTGAAATTGGTTCCCATGCATCTCTCTGAAAATCTGTGGTATGTGAAATCAGATTTTGGCTTCGTCCACAATAAAGTGAAGCTGAAAAAAAAGATCGCACTCGAAAATGTTAAACCTGTTTTCAATGAGTATCTAAAATTGAAGATTTATATTATTCAAACCACCACTTAATAATCGAACACTTCAACAAATGCCAATATTTACGGGAAAACTTTCTTGGTGATCTGATTGAGAAGATTAACTAAAACTTGATTTCCTTATTTGCTCAAAGGGGGTTTTCTGTTATTAGGTTATTTTTATCATGAATTATTTCCATACAACCCTCTTTGCCTCACTGGCCTGTTTTTCATTCGCAATTATTCCATTGACTGCAAAAAAGCCCGACCGTGCGGTCGAGTCAATTGATGGAAGTGTTTACGAGGTGGGCACTTTCCCCAAAGACCTTTACAAAAAGCTTGGATTTAAAGCAGGACCTTCAAAAGACGAGTTTGTCCCATTTGAGGAGAATATCAAAACCTCTGACATAACTTTTGAGATGGTGCCGGTAAAAGGCGGAATATTTTCTATGGGAAGTTCTGCTGAAGATAAGAGCAGAAGTGAAGATGAATTGCTGGCCCGAAAAGTAAAAGTTTCTGATTTTTGGATGGGTAAGCATGAATTAACCTGGGATGAGTATGAGCTGTGGATGATCAATTTGGATAAAGACAACCGTGACTACAAAAAGCTTGAAAACACGGAGCAGGATGAACTCTCGGACGCGGTTACTAAACCAACTGCCCCTTACACGGATATGTCATTTGGCATGGGGAAAAGAGGTTATCCTGCCATCTGCATGACTCAATTATCAGCCAAGATGTATTGCATGTGGCTCAGTGCACGTACGGGTAAGTTTTACCGTCTGCCCACCGAAGCGGAATGGGAATTTGCATGCAAAGCAGGAACTTCCACCGCATACAGTTTTGGAGATGACCCCGAACAATTATCGGATCATTCCTGGCACCTTGATAATAGTAAATACCAGTACCAAAAGGTAGGGCAGAAAAAGCCAAATCCACTTGGCTTGCATGATATGCACGGAAATGTTTGGGAATGGGTTTTGGATCAATTTGTGCCTCCCGCCAAGAAAGCTCCAAGTGAGCTTTTAGTAAATCCTATTTCCATGCCCACTTCTCTCTACCCAAGAGTGGTCAAAGGAGGGTCATGGGATGATGACGAGCAGACCCACCGCAGTTCATCGAGAATGCCCTCCGAAGAGTGGTGGAAAGAACAGGACCCGCAGTTACCTAAGAGTGTGTGGTATCATACCGATGCCATCTTTGTGGGTTTCCGTGTGGTCAGACCCCGAGAAATTCCAACCTTGGACGAGATTGAAAAGTTTTGGCCCTCTGAAGCGGAAATTTTGGCGATCCCTACGCGCTGATTGTCTTTAAAAGTTGCAAATTCAAATAAAATGGGCTCCTTTAAGTATGTTGCCCTATGCAAAAGTTTCCCAAAACCTCTTGTGATTTAAGAGTCAGGCGAAAAAAAGGCTTTGCCCTTGTACTGGCTCTTTCTTTGATGAGCCTAGTTTTTTTACTGGTTGTTTCCTTAGTCAGCTTAGTGGGCACGGACCTGAATCTATCCGAACTGAGAAAGCAGAAAGTAATCGCACAGGCAAATGCCCGGATGGGAATGATGGTGGCACTGGGTGAAATTCAGAAACACTTAGGACCGGATACACGAGTCACTGCCACTGCCGATATTTTGGATGAAAGAGTCGAATCTGGAAAGACCTATGCCACCCCGGGACAGAATTACGATGAAGGGCTCTCCGTTTCTAGTGGAATTGATCTGAACGAAGACAATGAATACAACAAACTTGCTTTCGGGCAAAGACACTGGACAGGAGTGTGGAAAAATCGAGCCAAAAGCAAAGGAGGAATTCAGCCGGGGGCTAAACCTTTTCCTAATATTTTAGAAACTGGAAATTCTGTTAACAAAACAATCATGCCTGACTCTGAATATGATCCGCATCCAGCTGTTGAAGTTGCATGGTTAGTTAGTGGTAACGAGGGGTATGATAAGAAGTTGGCGGTTCTTCAGGGATCAGGTACATTTGCTTCAAGGCAGGATTACATTGAAATTCCGGATGGAATTGAAAAGGACCAACGTTATTTCCACGGTGGACAAACTTCTTATGGAAAAGAAGATAATCCCTGGCAGGATTATCAGGCAGTAGTGATTGAAAATTTTTCGAATCAAGGATCAGAAGAATATGATCCAAAGTATTTCCATCCATTGGTAGAACTCCCCGACCCGGATGCTTTTCCAAGCCAAACCGTGTGGATGTTAAAAAAACCACTGCTTAAATCGAGCTATGATCCAGATTATCCTGAGGATTGGAAAAGCCACCTTGCAGGAGAACCAGTGAAAGTCAGGAAAACTAATTTTGAACTACCTGCAGAAGTTGAAGGCATTCCAAGCCGTAATGGGTCATATGCCTATTGGGTTGGGGATGAGGGAGTGAAAACTAAGGTAAATATCGTCAACCCGAAAAAAGGGGAAGATATTTGGGACGATTTATCTGTAGCATCTGAGCCAAACTTGGTTTCGGGGTTCGGAGTTTCTTTTGCTCAATCGATCGAACAGGCTCGTCAAAATATTCTCTCACTGGGTATGTTTTCTGAGATTGACGAGGTAACGGGCGATACATCCACTAAGTCCGATACTATTGCCGCTCATTATCACAGTCTGACCACCGATTCCAACGGTGTTCTAGCCGATGTGAGAACGGGTGGATTGAAAAGGGATTTGAGTAGTGCCTTTGCGGTTCAGTCAGAGTCAACGTGGGAGAAAGATTTTAAGGGATATCTGTATCAGGACAGGATATATTACATGAAAAATCTGTCTTTTAAAAGTTCGGCATTGGCAAATGTTTGGAACGACCAATCCTCTGGTCAACTATCTCCTACAATTGACGATAAAAATACAATATTAGCTGGTCCCCGTTGGTCTGTTCTTAAAGATTTTCATAATAAGTGGGAAGATACTCAGACGAGTTTGGAATGGGCATCAGTAATAAGAGACACGCGGCAACAGGAATTAAAACTGATGCCGGACAATTTTCCACGCATTGCTGGCGATAATAATGTTTTATTCGCCGAACGGCCCAACAACCCCAACGGAGAGTTACAAGTTTCAATTCGAAGTTTAGTCGATAATTTTAATCACTTCGAAAATACTTCCATCCGACCTGAACCTGAAAATCATTCCATTACACCAGCGTTGGTTGAATTCAAATTTTCTGCGGTACCGACTTGGTCGGGAAATCAACTCGCACTTGCAACATACCCTTCTGTGGCGTTCTGGAATCCCTATAATTTACCGATTGAGCTGAATGAAGTTTTTATCGATGTACCAATGAATCTTGAAGCTCAGGCTTACAATTCAAAGGAATGGGATTTATTGAGAAAGTGGTATTTGCACAATCCAAATTCATCAGCGAGTTATATTCCGCATAATGTGACGACAAGTAATTCGGTTATGCCTGCCCAGAATTGGCAGGCACCCAACGGTGCGGTACCTTATATTGATACCAACGGAAACGGCAGGTGGGACCCCGGGGAACCACGCACATGGATACCACGACCCCCAAGGCGACCCGGAGGAGGAGGCGGGCCCAACAATCAAATTAGATTTAATTATAACCGAGCTACAATGTTTCATCCTCGCAACTTTGATTTGGGTGGAATACGTCATCGAATAACCAGTTCTTCCTTTTACGCCTTCCGAACGAACCCAAACTACACGGGGTTTAATTCAAATGAATTGCCTTTCGATAGTAACGGTCGCGTTCCAATTTACGAATTTTTTAGAAGTATTGACCAAGCAAACTCTTCTTTAACACCTGCACAACCGTTCCGGGAGAGGCATTTATTATTGAGGATTCAAAATTTGAATTTGGAGCCCGGTGAAAAGGCTCATTTCGTATTGCAAAGGGATATTAATTGGGAGTGGGTTGATTTGGTTAACTCCAACAACTTTCAGTATATCGAAGCATCATTATCAAAAGGAGATGAAGGTTTCGCAAATGCACTTATATGTAAGTCCGGGTACACGATGACTCCAACGGAGCCTTTAACTATGAGATTTCACATCGGAGGAATTCAAGGTGTGAGTCGTGTAGTCAAGGAGGATTTCGATCCGCGAACGGGGGAACGGATTCAAAGTTCATCTTATTTCAAACCACAGGGAATAACAATTTATGGGAATGACCCGAGAACAACTTCATTGGACAATCTTAAGATTTTAAAAAAGATATCCCGTAAATTCCCATTTTCGATTGGAAGCGGTCATATGGATTTTTCGCAGGCTTCCGCTTTATCGAACACCATTAATTCCCACACCTCACAATTTCTTGTCGGTAATGGATTTCGGCTTAGATGGAAGTTTCCCGGCACCGCTAATTCAGTCGTATTTAATCAGTATAATCCAAGGTCGTTGGTGGAAAGCCTTCAGGAGGGATACGGGGATAATTGGGAAAGTGAAACATTCAGGGGTAGCCATTTTAAAGGAAAGGGTTCGAACCACAATCATTATGAAAACCATAATTTTTATGCGGCCCCGAGCAATGGCGAAGACCTGGATCCCACTATCCATTTTGTTTCAGTTAATTCACATGGAGGCGGATTTCAATCCGGTTTGGTTTCCGATGCAATTGTCCCAAAGGCAGGTATCTCTAACAGTGCAGGATTCTTCCATGATAATATGCAAATTGGACAAATGCAGTTCAGTAATTCCGCAGTTATGTTTGATCTTCCCCGGTCCCCACTTCTTTCCATTGCACAATTTAAACACGCAAATCTGAACAACTATTCCCATGGACCTGCTTATGTGGTGGGGAATTCATACGCGTCCTCTCAAGTCGGTCGCTACAAAACTTGGGCTCGCGTTCGAGCACTCACTGCACAACCCAAAGGCACGATGGATATTGTTGGCCAAATCCAAAAGTTCAATTTTTGGACAAATGATCCGTTTCCTCGGCTCACCCCTAGAAAAATGTTTATAAAATTATTTCCATGGCAAAACAATTGGAATGACGGTACTAAACCAGGGGGAACTCATGGCGCAATTCGGGATGATGACGCACAGAATGAACATCAAAATGTCACGATTGATCATAGTTATTACGCAAATCGGACTCTGTTTGACGGCTATTTTCTCTCAGGTACTGACTACCGAGGATGATTTCCGAGCTTTTCCTAGTGATCTAGAACCAGGAGAAAGGTTTACCCCCTTTCGAAACTGCAGATTAAAGCCTTTTATGCGCGATGAATTTTTGGAGAATGGAAGATGGAAAATAACTGGGTACGACCAAAAATTAAATAGTTCAATGAGAGCCGGTTTACCATCAAATGAGGATCTTGAATATCAAACACTCGCAGGTGACCTTCTCCTTGAAGGAGCATTTAATATTAATTCCACATCGGTTGACGCATGGGTTTCGCAACTGAGTTCACTCAAGGGCACAGATATTCCGAATTCGACTGCTTCTGGCACGCCATTTCCCCGCTTTTTTGAGGAAATAAGTCAGAATAACTGGAATAAAATTTGTACTCTGGACGATCAAGAAATCTTGGAATTGGCCAAAAGCTTGGTCAAGCAGGTTAAATTAAGAGGACCCTTTTTATCTTTCGCTGATTTTGTTAACCGGCGTATTCAGAGTGAGGCCAAAGAAAGCCTGATTTTTCTGCCCTTTACTGAATGGCCGGATGAATCAAGAAGCTCCGCTATTGGGTTGAGGGGGCCGGTTCAGGCAGCGATCGCGGACTCAGGAATTAACCAAGGCAATTTTTCTTTTTCCTTGCCCAATCAATCAATGGGTAACCCCGTTATTCCAAAAGTTCCCACAACCCGTTTTAAGTCAAATACCTATGTAAACTTTCCTTTTTTGAATAACAATTATTTTGCACAAAGTAATTTTGAGGCCTCTGATTTTGGACTTCATGCTATTATTGGGACTCAATATCAAAATCCGAATACTGGGAGCAGTCTGAAAAGAATTGCTTTTTCGCAGCCCGCAACTCCCATTCCTGAGAGGAATAACCCATCTTGGCCTCTTGACTATAAGACTTACCCTCAACCGTGGGGTATGGGTGTTGAAGATCGTGAAAATATTCAACCTCCGTATGGGAGATCCGGATATGTCACACCGGCAACCGGTGGTACCGAACAACGCGTTGAATACAAGATGTTTTACTACGAAAATGCATTTAAAAATGGTGAAGCCCCGGACAACCTTCTCGCAGTTGAAAATGTGGCAACTGCCGCCAATAAACCGGGATGGTTAATGCAGGCGGATGTTCTTACCCCCCTGGCTCCTGTGACTTCAGCTCGCTCTGATACATTTACTATTCGGGTAATGGGAGAAAGCCCTGCTACGGAAGGTCAGCCACTTTCATCACATGCATGGATTGAACTCACGGTTCAACGGACTCCGGATTATGTTAAATCCGACCTTGATGCCCCTCATCATCGCCCCCATGAACCATTTGAAGACATGAATTTTGATGGCATTTGGAATGGTAGAGACGAACATTGGCTAGACCTGAACCAAAACAGTCGAGACAAAGAAGGTGCCGATACTACTTCGGGAGTAGAATCTGGACCGGATCTGCCCGGAGTTGGGAGTACTGGGGCAAAAGACCTGTTTGCTGATGGAATAAAGTCAGATTTAAAACTTAATCAGGATCCAATGGAGGAAACATTATCCAATCCAGATAAGGATATTTCTTACATGGGAATCAATCAGAGGTTTGGAAGAAAGTTCAGGATTGTAAAATTTCGTTGGTTGAATGAGAACGATGTGTAGATGGGTTTTTTGCGGTTATCTCATCAATAGTTTTCAATTCCAATGAGTAATACTTCACAAAAGCATAGTAATTTTATCGTTCGTTTATTTCTTTTATGCGGGCTTTATTCCAGACGATTTTTGCGATAGACAAAAGTGCCGAGCCCAAAGCAGTATTTTCGGCAGTATTTTGGGAAAATTATAAAAGCGAGTCCTTTTCTTATGCTCCATGGGGAAACGAGGGAGAAGCAAATGCATCCATGGCAGAGATCTCGGTGGGATCGAGTTCTTTATCCAGGAAGTTTGTTTATTATGGTACTGGGAAAATTAATTTTTATGAAAAAAGAAGACCAAGGGAATGGGAAACGGAAGACGGGAATGACTCAATCCGTCAACCTCTTGGAAAATTGGCTGCAGAATTTGAGTTACCGCAAGGAAGAGAAGGAATACAGAATTTTCTGCTGCTCTTCGTAAATAAAAAGAAAAATGGATTATGGAAGATTTATCCTATTCCATTTTCTGAGAATGAGGTGCCTCTGGGGAGTTATAATTTTATCTCTCAATCCCGCAACCCGCTCTATCTTATCTTTGGCAATGAAAAGTTTACGCTTCCATCCGGAAAATCCAAAGTGAGCCCGGCGGTTTTAGGGGAGGGTACACGGGGGGTTCTGCTCAAGGTAATGATTCAAAAAAATGGTCAATACTTAGAAGTTTTCAATCAAAAGTTTGGGCATTCACCAACCATGAGGGGGATGTTTTTTCTAGGGTTTGATGGAGAAAAGCTTACGGTCAAAAGGGTTGCCCAATTTGAGCAGTCAATATCGAGTGCATCCGGATTTGGCTTGTCCCGTTTACAGGGAGATATTGAAAGAGAAGCCCAAACGGAATAAAAAAGAATAAATTTATTTAAATTCTAGTTCAGTTGAATTTATTAATTTCCGGTAATAGCAACCGGATCGTGGTTTTCCATCTGAGGTTTTAGTGTGGCACGCTCCTTTGCCCTTCGGTTTGACTCGGTACAGTATGGAATTCTGCTCACAGTTTACGCAAACTTCCACAATTTCAAGATAGTCTCCTGAGGTTTTCCCTTTTATCCATAGCTCATTTCGACTTGTACTCCAAAAAGTGGCCATATTTTCCTCCAACGCGGTCTTGAGTGCCAGTTCGTTGGCGTATCCCACAATCAGCACCTCACCGGTGTTCGCGTCCTGTGCGACAGCGGGGATTAAATCCTCACCACAGGAAGCGACTTTTTTGAGCTTGGTAAAATCAAGGCTCAATTGAACTCCTTCTTCAATTTGATGATGATCCATTTTGCTTTTAGATTACGAAAAAAATTGGTTACTGAAAAAAAGTGTCCAAAAATGAGGAAATAAGGGTTTTCATTTTGGGAAGTGCAAGGAGGGAGGCATCCTTTACATCATCATGAGAAAGTTTTTCTTTGGAGATGCCCGAGGCTAAATTACTAATGCAGGTGAGTCCCAGTACTTTAATGCCCAGTGCATGCCCAAGCATCGCTTCGGGAACCGTGGACATTCCCACTGCATCGGCTCCGAGTGTGCCCAGTGCCTTAATTTCTGCCGGTGTCTCAAAGGCGGGACCCGAAAGGGCGAGGTACACTCCCGCCTGGGTGGCTATTCCCTTTTGTTCGGCCACTTCTTTGAGTAGCTTTCTTAATCCAAGATTATAAATTTCTGTCTGATCAGGAAACCGGGGAATTTTCGGATGCGGGACCGGACCGATTAAGGGATTGGATCCCATAAAATTAATGTGGTCCTCCATGATCATTAAATCTCCCACTTGAAAGGAAGCATTAATTCCTCCCGCCGCATTGGTAAGCAAAAGAGTTTGCACGCCCAATTCATGGGCAAGGAGAACGGGGAAACAAACGGGGGCCCATCCGGCACCCTCGTAGAAGTGTCTTCTTCCCTGAAAAAGCAGGATTTGTTTTTGATTAATTTCACAGAGGCGGAGAACGCCCTCATGGCCTTCCACCGTAGTGGAACTGTACCCGGGAATATCCCCATAGCTTATATACTTCGTATCATTAAATATTTCACTCAGTCCTCCCCAGCCGGAACCGCATATGATTGCCAGGTCGGGATTGACTGTCCCCCATGTTGCGCGAAGATGGGAAATGGCTTGTTTCACGCCAGTAACATTGCTTTCTTCCTCAGCCATACTTCAATTGAAAATTATCATTCTCGATAGTTAGGTGATTGTTCTGATTGGGCTGGGTGCTGCTTTCTGTCCTCCCGATTAATTGTGCTTCAATTTGAAACTCTTTTGAAATTGAAATGATACGGTCGACCACTTCGGGTTCACAGTAAATTTCGAATCGATGTCCCATATTGTAAACTTGGTGCATTTCCCTGTCTGTGGTTCCCGAGACCCTTTGTATTTCACGGAAAAGGGGTGGAGGGGTAAAAAGATTATCCTTGATGTGATGCACATTTGTTCCGAATCGCATGCACTTCGTCTGCCCCCCACCTGAACAATGAACCAAGCCCAGCACGGAGTCCCCCATTTCAGCCATAATTGATTTAACCACCGGTAGATAAGTTCGGGTGGGGCTGAGTAGGGCTTGTCCAATTGAGAGAGATGAATCAATCAAAGAGTCCTGCATACGAAAGGGACCGCAGTAAAGAAATTCCTCCTTGGTTTGCGGGTCAAAAGTTTCAGGGAAATTCTCGCGATAATGCGAGGAAAGCATTTCATGCCTGGCACTGGTCAGTCCATTGCTTCCAATGCCGCTATTTTCCTGGTTTTCATAGGAGGACTGACCGGATGAGGAAAGTCCGACAATGCTTAGCCCCGGGTGAATATTGGCGTTGTTGATAATTTTATCATTTGGAACAACGGCGACTGCGCATGAATCAACCGCCACCGTTCCGGTGAGGTCCCCCACATCCGCAGTCTCCCCTCCCCCGCTTGAAACCCCGATTCCAAATTCCTGTAATGTCTGAATGAATTCTTCGGTTCCTTCGATCAGGGCGGCCAGAGCTTCAGCGGGAAAATTTCTGGCGTTCCGATTGACCGTGCTTGATAAAATCACTTGGTCCCAAATACCGACGCAGGCAAGGTCGTCCAGGTTCATCACAATGCTGTCCTGAGCAATACCTCGAAAAACATTAGGATCACCTGTTTCCCGATACCATAGATAAGCAAGAATTGATTTGGTACCGGCACCGTCTGAGTGAATGACATTGCGCATATTTTTGTTACCGGTGAGTAAATCTTCTGTGATTTTGCAAAATGCACCGGGATAGCATCCACGATCAAGTTTATCGACGACTTGATGAACTTCGTCCTTGCTTGAGGAAACCCCCCTTTGATTATATCGATTATCTGAATCGTTATGGATCATATTATGCGCCTTACTTGATCTAGTTTCGGAATTAAAGCAATTTGTGAAATCGTAAAAATGCGTTGAATAAATGAAAGTACAGAAGTACAGCACCCTAACTGGGTTTATGGAAAAGACCGAGAATTTTCTTCTGAAAAATGAGGTTTCCAACAATTTATTCTGGGAAGCACTTCGAGGATTACTTTTACGGTCGTCCCAACCTGCTTGGTTTGGAACAATTATGAACAACGGTCAAATCGAACTTTGCGGCATTCGCACATCTTCAAATTACCTTTTACTTTCCTGTGGTAAGAAATCTTCAATTGATCACCTGATCAAGTATGCCAAGGCTAGAAAATGGAAATTGAATGGAGTATCTGGACCGGAAAAAAGCAGTCTTTTTTTTGCCAATCAATGGTTACATGGTCAACCTGATGAAGAGGAAGGGCGAAGAGATTTTTTAATCTTTGAATCGCCAGGGAGAACTTCGAGGTGGAAAGGAAAAGTCGAAGATAAGAATATTCTCAAGATTGTCGGAGATAAGGAATGGCCCCGAGCCCGGTTGTGGGCGTTACAATTTGCCATAGAGTCCACGCCAAAACTTAATGGAGCCGCGGTGGTGGCGATGGCGAAGGAAATGAAGAAGAAGAAATCGCTTTTTTTCTTACTAAATAATCAAATGCAAACCTGTGGCATGGCTGGCTTTGGAAGGGAAACCCCTTCATTTAATGTAATTAATTTGGTCTATGTCCCCAAAGAATTAAGAAAACAAAAAATCGCACAACGATTAATTCTAGAATTAATACGATTGAGTCGAGAAACAAAAAAGAAAAAATGTATTCTCTTCAGTGACTATCTCAAAGTTGGTAATCTTTATGAATCAATAGGGTTTAAATTGATCTCAACATACAGCGAAAGAAAATTTAAATAAATTTAATCGTTCACTTTAAATTCTCTTTTTCCGTCCTGAAACACAGCTTTGACCAGATCATTTTTTTTAAGATGTCCGGCACGGTCTATAGAATTTCCGTTTAAATTTTCAAAGTAAGAAAAACCTCTTTTTAGTACTGATTGTAAACTACCTCCTTCCAGTCTTTGGCTTAGCGAGTCTAGTTTATATTGATTATGGCTCAAGTGGTTTTGCATGACCTGATCCATTCTTACTGAAAATTCATCGATGTATTGATGGAAGCTTTCCATTTTCGACTGGGGTGAAAGTGACTTAAGTTGAGCCTGCAAAAGCGTGAGCCGATCTTGCCCCGTGGAGATAATCATTGGAGGAATTCGCACGAGTTGGGTGTGCATTTCATGGATGAGCTCTTTTTGCCTGATCATTTGGGAACTAATCCATTCGGCAGCTGCGGAGGGAGTTTCCGCCCGAAAATCGGAGGCAAAGTCCGTTAGTACGAAATCAGTCTGGTGCCCCACTGCGGAGATAATTGGAATCTCTGTGGATGCGATGGCACGCACCAGTTCTTCGTCATTAAATGCCCATAAGTCTTCAATCGAACCCCCTCCCCTCGTTAAAACAATCAAGTCAGCATCACCATGTTTTTCCGCTCTGACCAATGCATCCCGTAATTCTTTGGGAGCTTCCTTTCCCTGCACGGAGGATCCAAAAATAGAAATTTCTCCCCGCCAACCCCTTCTCTTTAAAATACTGAGGAAATCTTGTAATGCCGCTCCACGAACCGAGGTAATGACCGCAATTTTTCGGGGAAGGTTGGGGAGAGTTTTTCTGTTTTCTTCGTTAAATAACCCTTCGGCTAATAATTTCGCTTTTAAGCGGTCAAATTGAAGCTGTAAATTTCCTGTTCCATCCTGCATGACATGCTTGACGCGAAACTGATAATCTCCCCGCGGTTCATAAACAGTGACATTTCCGTAAGCCACGCACTCATCACCGTTTTTTGGAATATATCCAAGGTGAGAGAAATCTCCCTTAAAGAGGACTGCTTTTATCTGACTAACGGAATCCTTGAGAACGAAGTACCGGTGGCCACTGGGTTGGGCTCTCAAATTGGAAATCTCTCCTTTTATCCAAAGGGGAGGAAATCTATTTTCGAGTGTACTTCTAATTTCTCTGGTTAATTGACCAATTGACCATATTTCTGATGGGTCCTGCTGAGATTCAAAGAGGTCAGACTGCATTATCTTTTGTTTTAGTAAGAGTTCGACCGATTAAAATCATAACAATAAGTATTGAAATTCCCCCCCATATATATTTCCAGCTTCCTCCGAAGATTCCTGCAGAGGCAAGTACAAACCCGCAATCGGTAATGGCGATAATTGGAATTGAAACAACAAGATATTTGGAAAATGGAATCTTAAGTAAACCAAGCCCATAGTTCGTGAATATAAAAGGAATACCGGGAGTAAGCCGAAGGATAATGGACCAATGATACAAATTATTCGCAGGAACTTCCGGTATTTGATAGTTAAAATAATGCAAAACTTTATTAATGACAACTCTTCCAGGTCCACGGGCGAACCAATATGTCCAAATTAAGTTCAGTGTCAGGGCAAGAACGCTGTATAAGCAGGCAGTCCAAGGGCCAAATTTCGTACCCCATAATCCAGCAAGAAACAAGAGCGGGGCACAGGGGAGTATGAATCCGGGCAAAATGGCAATAGATAGAAATAACCAGAATCCATTGTTGAGAAGAAAGGTTTTAAAGTGACCCCATGTCTCGGCGATAACAAGTTTGGTATCTTCTCCCCCGATCCAAATAACGCCCCAGTATAAGAGACCGAGAAAAGCAAATATGGTGAGCACAAAGCAAATCGTCAAAAAGAATTTACTCTGTGTTATTTTCAAAAGAAAAGATGTGGGATTTTGAAAAAGTACTGATTTTTAATGTGATTTTTGAACAGTCTATTCAGTGGTATTGTTTTCTACATCCTCATTCCAATTCTTGAATTGATTCCCGGACTCATTAATTTGATCTGTGGATTGTGATAGTCGGTACGAATTGAAAACGGGTATCGCAATAAAAGTAATTGTGCACAATATCAACAGGAGCACAAATAATTCTAATTTTGAAAACCCTTTAGTTGAAGAAGTCATCTCTATATAAGTTAAATAATAATTAAAATTTTTACTACCTACCAAAAAACCAAAACAGAACTCCTGGCAAGGCTATGAATACCAAAGATACAATTCCAAGCAAAAGTTGGGCCCTAAAAGCTTTTTGTCTGTTTTCGGGAGTCAGCGGAGAAGGAGGTTGTCCCCAGTCCTCGACTTTTGAGTCTTGCTCTTTAAAATCATTTTTCATCAATAAACTAGTTCTACAATTAAAAACAATACGATCAATCAAATTTAAATACGATTGAACACATGCTAAATCAAATATCTATACTAGGAACCGGGTTACTCGGTGCTTCCATCGGAATGGCGGTGAAAAAGTACAATGTGGCTAAATCGGTAAAAATTTGGGCAAGGCGCGTGGAAACTTTGTCTGTATGCCAAAAATTGGAATGGTGTGATGCTGTGGAGGAAAACATTGAAAAATCCGTGACAGGAAGTGAATTGGTTATTATCTGTACTCCTGTAAACATAATCCCGGAGATCATAAGTAAAATTTCCCCTTTTTTAGAACAAGATTCCATAGTTACAGATGTGGGAAGCACAAAAACTGAAATTTGTGAAAAAGGAACAGAAATATTAAGAGTTTCCAAAGGAATATTAATCGGTTCCCACCCCATGGCAGGCTCGGAGCACTCCGGTATGGATTATGCAAAAGATGACCTTTTGATTGGAAAACCATGCATTGTCACTCCCCTGCCCGGCATATCACAAGAGTGTGTTGAAAAAGTAAGCAAATTTTGGACTTCTTTGCATATGACTGTACACCAATATTCTCCACAGGAACATGATAGAGCAGTTGCTTATTACAGTCATTTCCCGCATCTGCTTGCATCTTGCTTATGTAAGCAACTTGAGAAGCAACCAGAAAATTGGAAAGAAATTTCGGGAAATGGATTTAAAGATACGACCAGAATAGCCATGGGTGATCCAGCAATATGGGAACCTATCTTTCGATTGAACAAGGACAATTTACTCGATGCCATTAACGATTTTGAAAAAACAATGGAAAAGATTAAAGCATTCATAAATAAAGAAGAGAAAAATGAAATCGTTTCTTTCTTAAAAAGTGGATCTGAATTTCGGAAAAAAATCAAAAAATGAACGATGATTTTATAGATATTGTACCATTTAGTAATAATACGAATTATCAATTGGAGGTACCAGGATCAAAAAGCATTTCTAACCGTGCATTAATTCTCGCAGTACTGAATACAAAGGAAGTGGAACTGCAAGGAATATTAGATAGTCAGGATGTCAATATCATGATGGATGCTTTAGTTAAACTAGGTGTAGATCTTAAGCATGATAGCGAGAAAAATACGGTTAAAATTAAAGGCTGTGGTGGAGTGCTACCTGTAAAAAAAGCCATAATAAATGTCGGCAATGCTGGAACAGTGGCCCGCTTTCTTACCGCATTATTATCACTGCAGAAGGGTGGAGAATATTCATTGGATGGATGTGATGCGATGAGAAAAAGACCGATGCAAGGATTGCTGGATGCTTTGGAATCCCATGGAACCGAGTTTAATTTCGAGATGGATAAAAATTGTTTTCCATTTAATATGAAAACGAATTCCCTTAGTGAAGAACCCTGGGAAATTGATGCTTCTGAAAGCAGCCAAATCTTATCGGCAATTCTTTTAATCGCACCATTGATTAATGGAGTTACTGAAATTAATTTAATAGGTCATACAGTTTCCAAGCCTTTTGTGAGAATGACACTTGAAATGATGCAACAATTCATGGAAGATTTTTATGTAGATTGTTCTCAGAAATCTCGTTTCAAATTTCCTTTTGAATCTTATTCATTGATTGATAATTTTTATAGAATTGAACCTGATGCCACAGCGGCATCTTATTTCCTGTCCGCTCCCCTTGCGGTTGGTGGACAAGTAACTGTAAAAAATCTCCATCATTGTAGATTACAGGGCGATATTGATTATTGCGATGTAATCAAGAATTGCGGATTATCGGTGCGGAAAACGAGTAATGGGGTTCTTGTCCATGACGGAATCCCAACCCAGTGGAGGCAGTTACGATTTTAATGATATATCTGATACTTTCCTTACACTTGCTGCGTTATCCCCCCTTCTTCAAACCCCGCTCAAAATTTCAGGTATTGCACATACCCGTAAACAGGAAACCGACCGCCTTGGAGCGATGGCTATTGAACTTCGAAAAATGGGTCAGCATGTCGAGGAAACGGTTGATACGATTTCAATCACTCCAAATTTAAATAAACTTTTTGATCTTGCACCTTTTAGCGTTGAAACCTACGAGGACCACAGGTTTTCCATGAGTTTTGCTATCTTAGGATCTCATGATTTATTTAAAAACAACAAATCCTGGTTACGAATTTTGGATCCGAATTGTTGTGCTAAGACATTTCCTCATTTTTTTCATTTGCTCGACGAATTTAGAAAGTCTTTTTAATATATGAAATCTTTTATTTCTATTGCAATTGACGGAGGGGCAGGCTCTGGGAAGTCGACTACTGCTCATAATATTTCATCCAAGTTTAATTTTCTAAATGTGGATACCGGGTCACATTATCGCTCAATCACTGCTTATTTGATTAAGCATAATATTTCCGAAATCCTTGCATCTAACCCTGAAAATTTAAATAAAATTACACTTAGTTCTAAAATTATTAACAATAAATCTCAAATACAGATAAACGGTTCATCCTTTTCACATTCTGAATTACGATCAAAGGAAATTAATTTAAATGTTTCCAGATATTCTTCGATTGCAGCCATTCGATCAACCCTTTTTGATTACCAAAAATCTCAGTGTGAACTCGCACGACAAAATAATTTTACCGGGATTGTTATGGAGGGTCGCGATATTGGAACAATCATTTTACCTGATGCAGATCTCAAACTTTTTTTATTCGCTAAAGAACATGTACGAAACCAAAGACGGAAGGAGGATGGTGAAAGTGATTTGATCCAGAAACGTGATTTACTGGATTCTACACGAACAATTGCCCCCCTCTCCGAGACAAAAGACAGTATAAAAATTGATACCTCCAAATTATCCCCGTCTGAAGTGGTTACCCAAATTTCTCAGCTTATCGAATCATTGTGATTTCTCGCACCTATCGTATTGCCCAGCGGTTCTCTTTTTTTTATTTTAAAGTATTTCATCGTTTTCAGACTATCGGTTTACACAATGTTCCATCACACGGACCTTTTATATTAGCGTCCAATCATTCAAGTTTTATAGATCCTCCTGCCCTTGGATGTAAAGTGAATCGTAACTTACATTATTTTGCCCGGGATTCTCTTTTTATCGGGCCTCTTGGATTTCTGATAACTCGGCTCAATTCCATTCCTGTAAATCGTGGTCAACTCGATCTAACTACATTAAGGTCGACCTTAAATGTGTTAAAAAAAGGTGATCCATTACTTGTCTTTCCTGAAGGCACGAGAAGTCCTGACGGTTCACTTGGTGTTGCTAAGAAGGGATTAGGTCTCCTCGTACTTAAATCAAAATGCCCAGTCCTGCCGGTTCGAATTCGGGGCAGTCATGAAATTTTGGGAAAGGGTAAAATTATTCCCAGAATTGGGAGAAAATTATCCATTACCTATGGTTCCCTGATTTCTTTCGATTCCTTTTCAACCATGAGTAGTGAGACCGATAAATACGAACGGGTATCCAAATTTGTGATGGATGAAATCAATAAACTTTAGCCAGTAAAACTAAACTTTAAAAATTCTGGATATAGAGATGGCACAGTTCTTAGGATCGAGGATCGTAAGGACCGGAGTATTGCTTGGCATTTGTAAGGTCGAATGAATATTTACCAACATATCAGTTTTATCGGTGAATGGTGGACAGCCAATTGTTGGGAATTTTGAATTAGCTCCGACAAACCCTGACAATGCGTTTGAACGACCCGCAATGGTGACATAGACCAAAGATTCCTCGTTCTCATTGTCGGTTAAGATTTTAAGCACTTCAAGGGGTTGTTTATGAGCGGAAGCGACATGCTGTTCCCATTTGATCGATAATTCATCGAGGTTGTCAGTTATCTTCTTGGCATGTGACTCATCAGATGCCGATCCCATTATTATGACTACTTTCATGTTAGCTAATATACTGTTTAAGATTATTGGAAATACGTTCTTCCATGGATTGGTTAAGTTCGGGAAAAGTGAAATCTTCACCGGTGATCATCTCATACAAATGAATGTATCGAGCGGAAAGTTCCACCACTAATTCGCTTGGTGCCTCGGGCAAGATTTCATCCTTGTAAGGATCGCAATTATCTTTGAACCAAAGTCTGAGGAATTCCTTGTCGATATTTTCTGGTTCTTTCTTTTCCTGCAATCTTTGTTCAAAACTGTTCTCGATCCAGTAACGGCTTGAATCAGGAGTGTGGATCTCATCAATAAGAGTGATTTCACCATCCTCTGCGATTCCCATTTCATATTTTGTATCTACCAGAATTAGTCCGTGCCTGGAGGAAATCTCCTGACCTCGCACAAATAAATCAATCGCCTTTTGGGAGGCATATTCCCAGTGTTCTTGTTCCATCCATCCTTCCGAGATAATTTCATCCGGAGATATTGGCCGGTCATGATCTTCTTCTTTGGTTGTGGGGGTGATTACCGGTTCCGGTAGTTTTTGGTTTTTTACCATCCCATCCGGGAATTGAATTCCACAATATTCTCGGTCTCCCTTGTTGTAAATAGTCCAAAGTGAGGTACTCGAACTACCGGTGACATATCCACGGACCACAAATTCAATGGGGAAAGGTTTACACTTTTTGGCGATAGTTACATTGGGGTCCGGCAAATCAATGACATGGTTTGGGATAATGTCCTTTGTTTGCTCGAACCACCAGGCTCCGGTTTGATTAAGAACCTGCCCTTTAA
Organism: Opitutales bacterium; assembly: GCA_045567635.1. Lineage (GTDB taxonomy): Bacteria > Verrucomicrobiota > Verrucomicrobiia > Opitutales > Seribacteraceae > Seribacter. Next base: position 151,699 of record JBJLCO010000011.1, read on the forward strand.
AGGGAATTGTGGCTAAAATACGATCGAAGGCGGATTGCCTGTCGGTGGTAATCAGGGCCAGCGTGTCACCCAGATCATAGCGGTCCCTGACCTTTCCTTTGTAGCAAGTACCCTTGCTTAATGAAGTAGTGGTCAGGCAATGAGCAAGACTGCTACCAATTGTGGCGCGATAATTATTTTTAGTTTTAAGTTCTTCGATCATTTTAGAAAAAGAATTAAATTAGGTAGCAAAACGAAAAGTTCAAGCTCAACCGAATCTTCTTCTCCTTTCATTGACTAGTTTGCACTGATTGAATAGTAATAAATTCATACTAATTTAAATAATTTATGACTTCTGAAACAACTTACGATCTTATTATTATTGGCGGTGGTCCTGCGGGATATGCGGCTGCTATTCGAGCCGGTCAACTCGGTAAAAAAGCGGTTTGTGTCGAGATGGAAAGAGCCGGTGGAACCTGTTTGAATTGGGGATGTATTCCCTCCAAGGCATTACTTAAGAGTGCCGAAACTTTTCAGGCGGCGTTACATTCGGAAGTTTTTGGTTTCAGTTGTAAGGAAATAGAAGTGGATTTTGAAAAAGTGATGGGCCGGTCCCGCAAAGTGGCTGATCAAATGGGTGGTGGGATTGAATTTTTATTTAAGAAAAACAAAGTCGATTACATTGTTGGTAAGGGTTTGGTCCATGCTGCAGGAATGGTGGAGATTCTGGACGGAGAAAAAGCGGGAACTTATTTAAAGGGCACCAATGTTATGATTGCGACCGGTTGCAAGCCGCGGACATTACCAGAGGTATCCGTGGACGGACACAGAGTAATGACTTCACGTGAGGCATTGGCTATGACTGAGCAACCCCAAAGCATTGCTATAATGGGAGCCGGTGCGATTGGTGCTGAATTTGCGTATTTTTTAAACGCATTTGGAACGAAGGTTACTTTAATCGAAATGCTACCGAATATTCTCCCGGTTGAGGATGCAGAAATATCAGAGGCGATTCAAAAATCATTTACTGCTCAGGGAATTGATTGCCGGGTTAATACCCGTGTGGATGGAATTGAGGTGAGGGAAGATTCGGTTCAACTTACCCTTGCTGGTGAAAAGGGAGATGAACAACTCGAGTTTGATTCGTTGTTGTTGGCAATTGGAGTGGTTCCTAATTTAGAAGGCTCGGTCTCCGATAAACTGAACCTCGAGACGATTAAAGGTTACCTGAAAGTGGATGAGCGTTATCAGACTTCCGAAAAGAACATATATGCCACCGGTGATATCATAGGACCACCTTGGTTGGCTCATATTGCCACCTATCGGGCGATACAGGCGGTCAATGGAATGTTTGAACACTCGGAGCCCGTTCCCATCGATGCATTTCCCGGTTGCACCTATTGCCAACCACAGGTTGCCAGTATTGGAATTACCGAGGAAACGGCAAAGGAGGAGGGAATTGATTATAAAATTGGTAAGTTTCCCTTTGCAGCTTCAGGAAAAGCGGTGGCAGTTAATCACTCAGAAGGGTTTGTAAAAGTGATTGTTGGCAAAAAATATGGCGAGATTTTGGGGGCTCATATTATTGGATCCGATGCAACGGAGTTAATCACGGAGTATGGATTGGCGATGAAAATGGAAGCCACCGTTGACGAAATTCATGGAACGATTCACGCTCACCCGACTATGAGTGAAGCCTTAGCGGAAGCCGCAGCTGCAGCTCACGGGGAAGCTATTCATATTTAAATAAATCTCTCCCTGAAGTATCTAGCTTGGTGGTTCGTACTCCTTTTTTTAGGGGCAGCGAATGCCAAAGAGCCAAAGGTTAAAACGGCACGCGTTATGACTTGGGTCCCTCCTTACGCCACAGAGGTATGCAGGGCCCGCTTAGATGAGTCATTCGGTGGTGTGGGGATGAAGGATGGTCTTACCCACATAGGACTTCAGTTCTGGCGTCCTACAAGCAAAGGTCAAATTGAGTTGGTTGATAATTTTAAGCCAATCGATGTTTCAACTATAATAAACTTTCGAAAATGGGGAAATGCCCATAATGTGCGGGTATTACTTTGCATTTACAATGGAACCCAGGAAGGTTGGAACTGGAATTTGGCCAAAAATGCATTCAGTTCTCATCGAAAACAATTCATTCAATCCTTGGTTGCCGAAACCGTGAGACTTAAGTTGGATGGAGTTGACATTGACTTTGAAGGAAAAGGTAAACTCGAGATCGATAAGAAGGCATTTGTTAGGTTTATTATGGAGCTATCCTTTGCACTCAAGGCAAAGGGAAAGGAGCTTACGGTTGATAGCTTTGCCTATAAATGGAATGCACCAAACCAAGGTTGGTGGAAGTGGCTACTTCCATATGTTGATGCCCTTCATGTAATGGGTTATTCACAAACCGGATCAAAATCAACGAGTTGGAGATCTTATGATTTCCTGAAAGCTGCCGCGGGAAAGTATTCCTCCAAACTTCTCATTGGAGTTCCCAGTCATACGAGCAAATGGGAGAAGGCCTCAGTTCAGGAGCACCTCGAATGGACCGCGAAGGACCCTTCCGTTGGCCTTGCAATTTGGGATGCCCAACTCAAAGATACCAGATGGAGAACTAAGAAAGTTTGGCAAACGATTTCAAGAATTAGGCAGGGAGTAGAGTTGAATGGTACCGGTACCCCCACTATTTCTTCTGAAAAGAATCAAGAGGTGAAGTTGAAAAACTAATCATATTCATATGGGTGAACCATACAGAAAAATGTTGGCTTTGGGGAATTTATTTAAATTTAAATAAATATCAAGTATTCGTCTCGAACCCTTTTCTTTGCTCGCGGGCTTGCCATTGATTCGCGTCATCATCTCCTATGATTTGTTCTTTTTTCGGATTCCATTTGAGCTTTCTTCCAAGTCGAATGGAGATATTGGCTAGGTGGCAAGTGGTCATGGCGTTGTGATGAGTATAGACATCTGAGATCGGATCAGTACGGTCTTTCATGCACTCGAAGAAATTTTCCATATGATTGGTGGTCTTCTTGCCCTTGTAGACATCTAATACGGTTTGGGCTGAAAGTGGTTTTTCCTTGAGTTCATCAACGGCTGGCCCAGATAGCTTTCCACGGGAAACGAATAAGTTACCTTTGCTTCCTTCAAAGAGAATACCGTTTCCTTCCTTGGACTGGCTGACGATATTCATCTCCATCTTTTTGGGAAACATACACTTAATGTGAAAGTTGTGAGATGTGTTGTAATGGTCGTCCTTGGTGGGCATACCGTTTTGGAGAGGAATGGGATGTTCTCCAATGATGGGTTCGAGGGAAAGAACCCCCTGCCCTACTCCGTCCTGTTCCATCGCCCATTGGGCAATATCCACATGATGAGCTCCCCAGTCCGTCATTTTTCCTCCGGAGTATTCATACCACCAACGGAATTGGTAGTGGCAGCGTTCCTTAATGTAATCAACAAGAGGGGCTTGTCCGAGCCACATATTCCAGTCGATGTTAGACGGCGGATCCGATTTTTTGAAAGGTCCACCTCTGGGGCCACCGCCAATATTACAGGTGACTTTTTTGATTTTCCCGATTCTTCCTTCGCGGATAATTCCAATGGCGGTAAGAAATTTCTGGCCCATTTCACTTCGTTGCTGAGTGCCTACCTGAAAAACCCTCCCAGTTTCCTTGGTTACTTTGCAAATCTGTTTTCCTTCCTCAATAGTCAGTGTTAATGGTTTTTCGCAATAAACATCCTTTCCTGCCTGCATGGCATGGATAGCAATCCTGCTGTGCCAATGATCGGTGGTGCCGATCGTAACAAAATCAATATCTTTACGATCGAGAATTTTCCGATAATCCTGATATCCCTTGGCCTTGCCTTGAGCCAATGATTTGTTGACTCGGTCTATACGCTGGGTGTCCAGATCGCACACGGCTACGATGTCAGAGAGTCTTCGTGCACTGTTGGCAATGCCTGCTCCTCTGCCCCCCACTCCGATTGCACCAAATCGTAAGCGTTCATTTGGCGATTTATCTTCTGCAGATGTAATGAATGGAAAGGTGGAGGATGCCAGGATTCCTGCAGTTGTGCCCAGTGCAGATTGGCTGAGGAATTGACGACGGTTTAAATGAGAAGATTTCATTATTTACTGATAACTATTTTGAAGAGAAAGTGGCAAAGTCTTTCTATGAAAAAATCTAAAATAAATTTATCAACTCGTGAGCAAATAAAATGTTCGATCAGAAAAAATTAACTTTTAAACAAATAAAATTTTGCTTACTGATTTATAATGGGAGGGATTATGAAAGCAGTAGTTTTAAAAAAATTCGGAGGAATTGAGAATTTTGAAATGGAAGAAATTCCAATTCCTTCGATTAAACCAGGGTGTGTGTTGATCAAGGTTCATGCTTCGAGCGTAAACCCAGTTGATTTCAAAATTAGACAAGGACTTTTGCCCATCGGGCCGTGCTTACCCGCCGTTTTACATGGAGACCTATCGGGTGAAATTGTTGAAGTAGGTCAGGGGGTAACAGATTTTAGGAAAGGCGACCCGGTTTATGGATGTGTCGGTGGATTTTCCGAATTACCGGGAGTTCTTACAGAATTCGCTTTGGCTGATGCACGGTTACTTGCCCATAAACCGAGAAATCTTAGTTTTGAGGAAGCAGCAGCCCTTCCATTGGTGGCAATCACATCCTGGAATGCATTGGTTGACCGTGCCAAAGTTAAAAAAGGGCAAAGAATTTTGGTGCATGCCGGTATGGGAGGAGTCGGTCATATTGCCTTTCAGCTGGCGAAGGCACTGGGTGCTGAGGTGCATGTGACATGCTCAAGTAAAGAAAAGGCCAACCGAACTAGGGAATTGGGTGCTGATGTGGTAATCAACTACAGAAACCTGAATGTTAAAGAATATGTTGAAAGCTATACAGACGGCAAGGGTTACGATGTTGTCTTTGATACAGTCGGAGGAAGTTGTTTAGATGACTCATTTGTAGCGGCAAAAATTAATGGTACTGTGGTTTCAATTGCCGCCCGTGCCTCCCATGATCTGAGCCAAGTGCATGTCAAAAGCCTAAGCCTTCACGTTGTATTTATGCTATTGCCATTAATAAACAATGAAGGAAGAAGCCAACATGGCGAAATTCTTGCCAAACTGGGTAAACTTGTGGAAAACAATCAGATTTGCCCAGTTTTGCATTCGAAAAGTTTTAACTTTGAAGATGTGGGCTCCGCCCATAACTGTCTGGAAAAAGGAAATGTGTTAGGGAAAGTATCATTGGTTTCCAATTGGTAGCACCGAGTGAATTTTCAGGTTTATGACACAAAGAATGTTTGCCATTAGGTATTTTTTTTAAGATATTGACAATTCGTTCTTTTAAATTTCGCCATTTACCGTATCCAAAGACAACCTAATCTAGGTTACCAACCGAGCAGGAGAGCTGCTACGGTGGTACAAGGTCGATTTTACCGGGATGCGCGGTTTTGGCACAACCGAAAATAAGCACTCACCTAGCTAGCTGGGAAAGTGCGTTAACCGAAAGGAAAACGCTCAATGAAAATCAGTATACACAATGATATCGAAGAATTAGCTCTTCGAATAGACGAAGACAACTTGAATCACCATTTATGGAATAACAATGGAACATGGTGGATTCACTACACAATATATCCCTCTGCGGTCACTGCAGAAAGAAAAAGGTATTCCCTGAAAACAAAAGATGTCACTACCGCAAGACTGCGGAGAGACGAGCATTTTGATCAGATTTTAAACAGGGCAACCGAGTTGGCTGCTTAGTATGACTGATCCTCGATCGTTGTATGCGGCGTCAGCATCAAAGAACTTTGTGTGCCGATCCCAAGGATGAATTTTATTCCTTGCGGGAAACTGAACTAGTTTACAATTGTATGGAATTTAATTAAATTCTTTATGGTATAATAAATTGAATAGTAACTTGAGAGGAAAATTTTTAGCTAGATCGGATGGGGTATCATATCTGAAATAGAAAACATGATTGGCAGCGATATAAGGATTTTGCCAAGCAAAACCTTTCTCATGATTAGTACTTTGTTAAAGGATAAATAGTTGATAAATAATGGTTTTTTTGAGAATATCGGTAAATTTATTCTTTCGATAATAAAGAAGGAGTTAATACGGTCTGTGAAATGATTTACTAAGATATTTATCAAGCTTGTGGGGATAAATTTATTTAAATAATCCTTTAATTTATCAATTGAATAAGCTTGGATCAGTTCCCAGGCAGCCAAAAATCCGACCAACCGCAGAGTTATTATCTTTCAGTTTTGATAATGCATTTAGGGCAAAATCCTTTTTTTCCTGAATGGAAAGTCTTTTACATGTTTCCTTGTTTGCTTGATCTTTGATAAAATTGTCCAAGTATTCGACTCTGGATTCCCAGTAATTTTGGGTCACCTGAATACGGGTCTTTAAACGTTCATTATACCACTCACTTTGAAGAATATTTTGGGGTTCAAATAAATCCCGGAATTTTTTATCAGTCAGTTTGTTGCCTTCCCATTCCCCCTTGGTCATAATTGTGAGCAAGGCTTTGAGTGGTGGGCATGCTTTTTCTACGGAATTATCATTGAAATAACGTTCTGCTATGTTTTTCCCAGTTTCCAGCAGGTTTTTTATGCTATCCGCATATTGATCTTCATCCTGTAATTCGGGTTTAAGCATATCTTCTGGTAAAACAGAAACTGGATCGGTAAAGATTCTACCCAAAAATTCATGAGTAAATCTTCTTGTAATTCGGTAACCAAGCAGTGAAGTGGGTAGATTTTGTCCCTGATATGCAAAATCCGGGACTTTTTCCAAATAACCTTTGGCGATCATTTCCTGAGGATTATCCTCAAAATCACGCAGTCTACTCCAAATTTCTGGAATTAAAAGACTTATATCATGATTCACCTGGTATTTTGGACCCACATAACCCGCGGAAGTTACGAATGCTCCCTGTCCGGTTGAAGCGTATGAAACTAAGGCCGCATTGAGATCGTGTATTGGCAAAAGAGCGTTAAAGGGACTTTTAGTCATTGCTCCTTCTGAGCCCGCACCTGTCGTGGAAGGAGATTTGCCGGTAACACTTACTATGAAATCCATGAAAAGTTCGGGTAACTCCAAATAATGTATCGGAGCAAAACAGCATAATGGTCTTATGTTGGCTTTTCTATCGGCTGGATTATTTCTTCTACCTGGCAAAACTGCTCTGACTGGATAAAGAACTGCTTTTTTAATTTTTATTCCTCTCTTTAATCTTGTTCCTGCGGTAGCCAAATAAACGGAGCGCGGATCAAACAAGTCCGGTCTGGTCTGAAGGTAGCGGGGATTTTTGGAAGGCTTTCCATCAACTATTCGTGGATTTGCCGAAGAGACGAAGGACATTTCTTCCTTTTCGCTTTCTGCAACAGATTTAATGAGTTCTCTGATCGGTTTTGTATACTCTTCGAATGATAATGTATTACTGATTTGATTTTTGGCGTCTTGTTTGGAGAGCGGTTCGAAATTACTTATAAAATTACCGGGTCTTGCTATATCTTTTTCAGTTTGTTTATCAAAACCTCTAATAATTGCATCATCGGGCCTTTGGAATAGCCTATACTCACAATTATGGACAAATTTTGCGGATTCCTTAAAATTTCCATGCCCGATATTTTCAATAAGATTTGTGGGTGCTAATGTGGAAGCAGTGATATCATCCTCGGCTAAAATCTTATTGGCCGGGACGAAGTCCTTTCTTAGAGCGAATAATCTCCACGACCCTTTTTGATCAAATCCAATACGTAAGTGCCGGGTAATTAGCTTAGTTCCGAGATATCTTAATTCGTTGGCAGGTTGTCCATTAATTGAATCGACACTGAATGCCTCCTCCCAATCATCACCCCATTCAATTCGATGTCTTCTCTTTATGATTAAAATTAGATCTTTTACTCTTTGTGGGATAGACTCCAACCATTGATTAAACTCTTCTGTGTATAAAGTTCGAGAGGGTGTAAGAAGCTTAATCACTGACCCGAGCGAACGGCTTTTACTTAAAATTGCCCGGTTTCGAAGGTCATGTTTTTCGGGTTCTATAAAGCGATTTGAAAAATCTTTCTTAAAAATTTCTTTGGCCATTGCCATGTCTTTTTCCCAATCCGCAACATAAACTGGACCGCTGACAATGGCATCGGTTATCGGTTTTGAAATTTCGGATTTCCCTCCACCAGATACAGTGCATGGTTTGTGACATAAAAAGCCTTCTCCCACCGTTCCAATTAATTTCCATGGCCCATTGTGCTCTGCTTTTTTCATCTCAACTTTGTAGCCAGATGGTAAAATATAGGCAAAGTCAGGTTGCATTCTTAATTGGTGAGATTCTTTGCCCTCCCCTTCCCAGCAAATACTTTGTTCCCTTAGGCTGAAAACAGCATTTTCAGGAAGGTAAATAATTGAGGTGAAAGATGGATCAGTAAGATAACCGTCTTTCAGGTCACTAATGGAGCAATCCATAATCGACAATGTGTCAGAAAACTTTTGTGGAGTGGGGGGTAAAATCTCCAGCGGGTTAAATTCTTCTCCAAGGTCATAACTCGGAAATACAACTGCACCTCCAGCATGTTCTTCTTCGCCTAAACCCGATAAATTGGCTGAAAAACTAATTTGTGTTTTAACTTCCTTTTTGCAGTATCCAAAGTAATTATCGGCAAGAATGGTAACAATCATTCCTGATGAATCTCGAAATGTTAGTTTGAATGGATCACCACCGTTATATTGCTCTTCCGGATCGTCGAAGTACATACCGTCTCTGATTTGCCTATCAGTTGCCTCAGCCTTTTTGGGTAATTGAAGTAACTTTTTTGGGGTTCCAGCCAAATGGGGAGCAACGATTACGCAACCAGTATGCCCAGTCCAACTTTCAATATCGAGTCCGGCATCGTTTTCAGCTAAAAAAGGGTCTCCGCCGTTACCAAAGATACTTTCGACAAAGTCAAGGTTAGCCACACATCCCCCTGGAGCGAAAAACCGAACCTCCAAAGATTTTTCACGAATAAAACCTTCCACTTCCGGGCACACTACTGGTCGTAATAACAGTGAAACCCAGCACTTTGCCGGATCTTTTTCGTTGGATGCAAATGGGAAAATCATGTCATCTGCAGGTGGATTCAGAGCGATTCGTAGGAGTTCCTTGGCTGCTTTTAAGGGGACGATTTTCTTATCATCGGGAGCAGGTAATCCCACATCAGCGACATGAAATACTCCCGAAGTCGTCCGTCTGTCACGTGAAGGGTTGTGAAGAACACCTTGTGCCACTTTATGAGAATTGATTATTTTGGATTGGAAGTGTTCTCCATTTAGCGGCAGTGAGGTAATTCGGGCCAATCCATGGCGATCCAGAACAAAGGACTCGGTGGGCAGACTGGGACGATCGTTACCTAATATTCTACTCAGAAAATTTTGTATGCGCTCATCGGTTGGGCATAAATGTCCTCTGAGTAAACGAACTTTTTCTCTGTATTCTTTTATCAGGGAACTACTTAAGCGTATTGCAGGATTCTGGCTTTGGTCTCCGACTGTTGGAAGGGCTAATGTGGCAAGCTTGAGATTAGCATAGTTGACGAGTTCCTGGTTTTCATGAGTGCCTGACGAATAACTTGCACCGATTCCCAAAGCTGATTGTTTGCTTTTAACATCGACTGATTTCATAATATTTTTGGTTAAGTAAAGAGAATGTGCTAAGAAAAGACCGTGCCGAAATTGTTGTGGAACTGTAATGTGGGTAAGATTTATCCACTTTATTAAGGAATTACACAATTCCTATAAATGATTACCAAATAGCAAATATGACAAAGCTCAATTCCCAAAACTATTTAAGTTGCTTGAATAAAAGTTTTGATCGTGTACTGTATATTAAAGGGCCCTTAGCTCAGTTGGTTAGAGCATGCGACTCATAATCGCCAGGTCGTCGGTTCGAGCCCGACAGGGCCCACCACTTTTATAAAGGGTAGCAACCTAATCTCACTAAATTTAAAAGTTAGTTTGAAGTTTTCGGTAAAGGAATATCAACCCATTTATCTGACCATTTAAAAAACTCAGAAAATTCGATGATTTGAATTCTCTGGTTAATTTTTTGTATTCGTTGAGACGTTTTTGCAGTTAAATATTCGTAGTTTTCTAAATTTTTCTTGTTTTGTTCGGAAATTATCTGAAGATCTTGTTCTCTTTTTGCCTCTGCGTTCAGCATGTTCGATTCTTGGATCAACAATAGATTTCTTTTCAACAGGTACTGCGAAGTTATCGACATGCTCTTCCGGCTGGTCTTGCCCGATCATTTGGTCTGAATTTGATTCTTCAGAATCGACTGCATCCGGCACGGATTCGCTTTCAACTTCAATCTTCTTTTGCTCTTCGTAATTTTTCAGCACTTCTTCATCGAGTGCTGGCACAGGCTTCGGATCAGAGATTAGTTCAGGTTTTTCAATACAGAATTCTTCAGGTTTCGCATAGGTTTCAAGAAAAGAACTGAGCTCAATTTCAGAAAGATTTTTTTCCTCGAGGAACTTAACGCAGGATTGGGCAAATGCTTTGAGTGCATCGGTGGAATTATAGGCCATGAAGTACTTCTCAACAGGGAGATCCTCGTCTAAAGTATAATTAATTTTGAATTCAACTAGATCGGGTTCGCGTTCTACTTTTTTTCTCATTGGGCAATGATGATTTATAATATTTCATTTGGGCACGATAAATGAAAGATACCCTAATCAGAGCTAACCTATGCAAAATAGCAAGTGTTAACGAAAGTTTTTTAAGACCAATGGGAAACCAAGCTCTAGGCCAATGATTTATATTACTAAAATGAGTAATTAATCTATAAAACTGATATTGTGTGCTTGAGTATAAGTTTTCAACCAGACTTTTTTCTGGCAATCTTTTTTGCCATTTCAAATCGTGCTGCGGCTTCCAGTAATTCTATCTGTGCCTGGTCTAGGTTACTTTTTTTACCTTCTTCCAGTGATGTTTTTGCTCTGGCAATGGCTTCATCAATGACACGCTCGTCTTCTTTGGAAACATCTAATGCTTGATCTGTTATTATCGAAACTTTATTTCCATATACCTCAACAAATCCTGATCCGACAGCCAGAAATTTCTCCTGTCCATTCCATTTAATTTTGATGTCACCTGGAATTACTCGATCAATGATTGGTATATGTTTTTCTAATATATCGATCTTTCCATTGACTGTTGGCACAACAACATGATCAACCTCTTCAGAAAACGCGATTGAATCCGGAGTAACGATCTCTAGAATGATGAGTGACATTTTAAGTACTCAGTATTAATCAGGATTTATCCTGATTTATTACTCCGTCGATTCCGCCTTTCATGTAGAAGTCGTTTTCTGCAACTTCATCCAACTCACCGTCTAAAATCATTTTAAATCCTTTTATTGTATCCTTAACAGAAACATATTGACCTGCCACACCTGTGAAAACTTCTGCGACATGAAATGGTTGGGATAAAAACTTTTGAATTTTTCGAGCCCGGAAGACCGTTTGTTTTTGTTCAGGGGAGAGTTCATCTAGGCCAAGAATGGCAATAATGTCTTGCAGATCCTTATAAGATTGGAGTACTTCCTGAACTCCCCGTGCAACTGCGAAGTGTTCATCGCCCACAATATCAGGGGAAAGAGCATTCGAAACAGAAGAGAGTGGATCCACTGCAGGATAAATACCAAGCTCTGCAATGGAACGCTCTAAAACAATAGTAGAATCAAGGTGAGCAAATGTGTTAGCGGGTGCAGGGTCAGTGAGATCATCCGCGGGGACATAAACCGCCTGAAAGGAGGTGATAGAGCCCTTTTTAGTCGAGGTAATCCGTTCCTGAAGAATTCCCATTTCCTCCGAAAGAGTGGGTTGGTACCCAACTGCAGAAGGGGATCTTCCAAGCAGGGCAGAAACTTCAGAACCTGCCTGTGAAAATCGGAAAATGTTATCGACAAATAGCAGAACATCCTGTCCCATTTCGTCTCGAAAGTACTCGGCCATGGATAGACCAGAAAGTGCCACACGCATGCGAGCACCAGGAGGTTCATTCATTTGGCCATAAACCAATGCAACTTTTGATTTGGAAATATCATCTTGATTGATCACGCCGGCTTCTGACATTTCTTGATACAAGTCATTACCTTCCCGTGAGCGCTCCCCTACCCCGGCAAAAACTGAATAACCGCCATGAGCTTTGGCAATGTTGTTAATCAATTCCATGATAACCACCGTTTTACCAACGCCTGCACCACCAAAAGCCCCCACTTTACCTCCTTTGATGAATGGACAAATTAAATCGATTACTTTAATCCCAGTTTCGAGGATATTAGCCTCGGTGTCTTGATCCATTAATTCAGGAGCAGGTCGATGGATTGGGCGTGTTTCTTCATGTCCACACGGTCCCTTATTATCAACCGTGTCTCCAACCACATTGAAAATTCGACCAAGCACTTTTTCCCCAACTGGAACGGAAATGGGAGACCCAGTGTTAAGAACTTCAGTTCCCCGCACCAGACCTTCTGTGGATGACATGGCTACGGAACGAACTCGGTTGCTGCCCAGATGCTGCTGGGTTTCAAGAACGAGCTTTTTGCCTTCTTCCAAGCCGGGTACTGAATAATTGACTTCAAGCGCATCATAAATTTTGGGGGTTGCACCCTCAGGGAATTCAGCATCCACAACCGCACCAATGACTTGAACAATTTTACCGAGATTTGAGTTTTCGATATCCATTTTATAATTTAAATATAAGAGTTATTGAGAAAATGAAGCAGCTGAAATTTCGAGAATTTCTTGGGTAATCGCAGCTTGTCTTGCTCGATTGTATTGTAAAGTAAGGTCATCAATTAGTGAACCCGCATTATCCGTGGCACTTTTCATAGCAACCATTCGTGCACTGTGTTCTGATGCTTGGGATTCTAAAACAAGTTGGAAAATTTCTTGCTTGAGGTACAAACTTGCTAATTCCGCCAATACCACATCCTTATTTTCAATCAAAATTTCCCTATTATCTTTTGGATAGGGTGTAGAATCGGATTGGAAACGGCTATGTAATTTTTCCACCATTGAATCAAGGTCATTGAGGGGGAAGAGGCGAATAAGCTCAGGCTCTTGCCTGAGGGTGTTAATGAAACTGCTGTACACGACTTCAATAGTGTCTATACTGCCTTCATCATAACTTCGAAGCATAAATTCAACGATGTTCTTTATGTCAGAAAATTTGGGTTTATCTGGGATTGAGAAATCGGCTAATAAATCTTTTCTTGTTCGTGAAAGGTATTGAGATGCTCTTTTTCCAATCGATACAAATTTAGCAGAATGATCAATAGTAGAGAGTTCACGAAAAAGATTACCATTCAATCCTCCGCATAGTCCTTTATCAGTACTAATAACTAAGATTCCTCTGTGCTTGATTGGGCGTTCTAGAAAATAAGATTGGGTTACTTCTTCAAATTCATCTGCGATTGTGCCAATAATATCAGCAAGTAGCATTGCATAAGGTCTACCTGAACGGGCTGAATCTTGAGCTTTCTTCATTTTAGAAGTAGCTACCATTTGCATCGCGCGTGTGATCTGTCGGGTGTTTTTAACCCCCTTAATCCTGATTCGAATGTCACGAGTATTTGCCATTTAACAAAAAGATTAAAATAATCTAGGCTTCAGTACGCTTCCAATCCTCCAAAGCTGAGCGTAGTTTTTCCTCGGTTTCCTTTTCCAATTTACCAGTTTTGTAAATCTCTTCACAGGCTTCAGTCCCCTGAGACGCAAGGTAATCCTTCAAACTATTAACTGAAGATGCGATTTTGGATACCTCAATGGAATCAAAGAAATCATTTTGAATAGCCCACATAACAGCTGTTTGAATTTCCACTGAAACAGGATTGAATGCATTTTGTTTAAATAGCTCCACAATTCTTGCTCCCCTGTCCAGGCGAGCTTTCGTTGCTGCATCCAAATCTGATTCAAACTGGGAAAAGGCGGCAAGTTCTCGAAATTGGGCAAGTTCCAACTTAACTTTGCCGGCAACCTTTTTGTAAGCTTTTATCTGAGCGGCTGAACCAACCCTCGAAACTGACAGTCCTACTGAGACTGCTGGTCGAATACCTTTATTAAAAAGATCAGTTTCAAGGAATATCTGTCCATCGGTTATTGAAATAACATTGGTGGGAATGTAGCCAGATACATCGCCCATTTGAGTTTCAATGATTGGAAGTGCGGTTAGTGAGCCATTTCCGTTATCTTCGTTAAGACGAGCGGATCTCTCAAGCAATCTTGAGTGAAGGTAAAAAACATCGCCAGGGTAAGCTTCCCGACCGGACGGTCTCTTTAGGATTAGGGAAATTTGTCTGTAAGCCACAGCATGTTTTGAGAGATCATCATAAACGATGAGAGCATCCATCCCGTTTTCCATAAACCATTCTCCCATTGCACAGCCCGCGTAAGGTGCCAGATATTGATTGGCTGGATTGTCAGCTGCCGGTGCAGAAACGATGGTAACATATTCCATCGCACCGGTTTCTTCGAAAATCTTTATCGTTCGGGCAACATTTGAATTTTTTTGACCGACAGCAACATAAATGCAATATACAGGACGAAAATCAGAATCACCGGATTCAATGCCTTTTTTGTTGATCTTAGCCTGATTAATAATGGTATCAATCGCAATGGTAGTTTTTCCTGTAGAACGATCTCCAATTATGAGTTCTCGTTGCCCACGCCCAATGGGAATCATGGAGTCAACCGCCATAATTCCAGTTTGCAGGGGTTGCGTTACGGATTTGCGAGGAATGATTCCCGGTGCAATTCGTTCAACTGGAAAAGTGATGTCGGAATCGATTGGACCTTTCTCATCAATGGGTCTGCCGACAGCATCAACGACTCGACCGAGCAAGCCTTTTCCAACTGGTACAGATAGAAGCTTTCCAGTTGTTCTAGCTTCATCACCTTCTTTCAATAAACTGGTTTCTCCAAGAAGAACGCAACCAACCGAATCTTCTTCCAAATTAAGGGCAATACCCAAAACATTATTAGGAAACTCAACCATTTCGTTATACATCACCTTAGATAGTCCCTCCACTCGGGCAACGCCATCAGCGAGCGTTGAAATTGTACCTACATTGGTGCGGGTGGCGTCAGTGGAAAGGTTTTCTATTTCCTTGCGAATTAAATCAGTTATGGAACTCATTGGGTTTTATTCAATTTATGTGAGAGATTTTTTAAGTCGGGCAATTCGACTGGCAATGGAGTCTTCGTATACATCATCCCCGATGCGAAGACGAAATCCTGCAATAAGGGAATTATTTTCTTCAATTACGAAATCAATTCTTTTTCCATGTGCCTGTGAAATGTTCTCGGAGATAAGGTTGGATGAAGAATCTGAAGAAGGATCTGGTTTTTCTAGGTAACCTTCGTAGGAATTGATTTTGGTTTTGATTAGAGAGAGGAAATTCCTAAGTACAGGAAGGGAATGGCTCATTGGCTTATTTCGTAGCTCAGCCAATATTAAGTTAATTTTTTCTGGATCAACCCTACCCTCTTCGTTCAAAGAAATCTCAACTAATCTCTTCGCTATGCTGAAACTGTTCGCTTCTTTTAACATGAAAGAAGTATTTGTTTAGGCAGAAAACTTAATTTCCTTGGCCGCAGATTCGGAAAAGCGCGATTTCTCATCTTCTCCGAGTTCACGCTGGAGAACTTTGCTTGCTGTGAGCACAACTAATGAAGCAATTTCTTCTCTCGCATCATTTAAAACTCTTTGACGCTCGAGGGCCATTGAACTCTTTGCTTTCTCAATAATTTCATCTGCTTGTTTGCGTGCCTCTTCTTTTTGTGACTCAATATAAGATTTTGCTTTTTCTTGGGCCAGGGCAACGGTTTTTTTCGCCTCAAGAGAGGCTTCCTGTAGAGTTTGTTGTTGCTGTTGTTCAGTCGCTTCAAGTTCGAGTTTGATCTTTTCGGCGTTTTTGAGGGAGTCCGCAATTTTTTCTTCTCTTTCTTTAACAGTTAGAAGAACTTTTTTGAGTCCAAATTGCCAAATGACAAATGCTACAATGACGAAGTTAACTCCTTGTGCAAGTAGCAAGGGCCAATCTATGCCAAACTTTTCGACTATGCCTGCCGCTGTTTCAGATATACTAGCCAGGGTAATCATTTTACATGCCGCGGTTGATGTGGAACTACCCTAAAAACAAGGAGTAAAATGCAACCGCTTCGGCAAGAGCCATTCCAATAATGGATTGAACCAATATAGGTCCACTTGCATCTGGGTTTCTTCCGACGGCTTCGGCACCTTTCATCCCGACGATGCCCACTCCTATTGCAGCACCAAGGCATCCAAGTCCTCCTTGAATGCTGCCGGTAATACCAGTAGCTTCCTGTGATGCTTCTACAACCTGTTCGGCCACATCAGTTATTATTGTCGAATTTAATTCGGTTGCTTGTGCGATTATTTCTATCATGATTAGTGTATTTTAATGTTAGTTTATGATCACCCACATGAAATATATGGTCATGATCAGGAAATTAATGATGTTCCTCCTCGTGGTTACAAATAAGTCCAATGTAAACTGAAACTAAGAGCATAAAAACTAGAGCTTGGACTATTCCAATGAGAACCTCCATAAAATAAAATGGGATTGGAGCAACTGTCATTAAAAAATTAATCCAATTTCCGGAAAGTCCTAGTTTGTCGCCTAAATAAAACATACTATGAAGTAAGCTTTCTCCGCCATAAACATTACCAAATAAGCGAAATGTCAGAGAAATTGGCCGGAAAAGAATTGATAAGACTTCAATAAGACCGACGGCAATGAACAAGATTCCAAGAAGCCCAAAAACTAAAAATGGCACCTGCTTTTTATCGGCTTTATTGCCAAACCAATCTTTCATAATTGCTTTAAGGCCAGCGTATTTCACAATAAAATAGACCCAGCATATATTGGCAACAAGAGCAAGTGCAAGGGTCATGTTTAAGTCGGCGTTAGCAGGTCGAACCAATGGTTTTTCGACCACGAAATGACCGCCATCATCATAACCATAGCCAATTGTACCAACACCTGGAAGCAAGGCACTAAGATTTTGGATGAGTATGAATATAAAAAGGCCGGAAAGAAGCCAAAAAGAGGGGTAAAAAACCTTGCGTCCAACGATTGGTTCAGTAATCCCACGAAGTATATTTACCGCTGACTCAAGTACTAATTGACCTTTCGTGGGAACTAGTGAGGTTTTGCCTACAAGTAATTTTATAAAAATTATTATGAAAATTGATACAACCCAACTCGTAACCATTGAATTTGTTATAGGGAAGACACCAATTCGTTTAATCTCGTCAGAAACTAAACTAACCCCACCTCCAGATGCGTAAGCGGAAAAGGATAATAATAGATAAATAAGGACTGTAGGGAGAAATTTCAAAGATTAATTACTATAAGCTTTAGTTAAGTTAGGTCAACGGTGTTTTTAACCCTAATATTACTTGAAATTATAATATAATATAGAATAAGTAAATAAAATGGGTGTTTTTAATCTATAATTTATTTACAAATAAGTTTATCTTATGCCCTGGTAGCCGTGAGACTTGAAAATTCAGGTAGAAGATCCTGAAAATAACTTTTATGTTCCAGTGGCCAAACTAAATTTGAAGGATTCCAGTGCGTTGACTTTTCAAATATATCCAATGTCCATTTAAAATACTCATTATGATCAGTACGGAAATAAATATTACAGTTTTTATGAGTATGTAAACAAAGGTCTTCTAAAAAAGAGTTTTGGATTAATCTTCTTTTGTGGTGTTTTTTTTTAGGCCAAGGGTCCGGAAAAAATATAAATATATTAGAAAACAGAATTGATTGTGGTTTATATTTAAGAAACTCTAAGGCGTCTGCTTTTAAGAAAAAGAGATTATCATTTAACAAGTTTTCTTTTTTTCTAACGGCTTTGGATATGCGTTTGGTAATTAAATCAATACCTAAACAAACTGATTCCCTGTGTTGAGAAGAATAAGCATTGATCCAATGTCCATGGCCGCAACCTATTTCAAGATTTATTGTGTTAATACATGAACTTTCTAAATAGGGATTAACTTCGTCCAGAAAAAATTTGGTAACCCTACCCTCTCTCAATTGGTCGTCGGAAAATTTTTTCAGGAAATAATCCATGATCAAGAAGTTTTGTGCGTTTTGGAAAGAATGACCATGAGAACATTAATATCAGAAGGATTAACCCCGGATATTCGATTTGCTTGATCCAAATTTTCGGGTCTCACTTCATTCAGTTTTTCGCTGCATTCTTTACGTAATCCGGGAATGTTATCATAAATGAAGTCTTTGGGAATTTTAATGTTTCTGGAATTTTTTAGTTTTTTAATATTTTTTAATTCTCTAATTAAATATCCTTCGTATTTTATCTGGTAATGTATTTCAGACTTCGTTTCTTCGTGCAGATCATTGAACGCAATGGGAAGTAATGAATCCTCTCCCCGTTTAATTGCCTCTGCATGGGTGGAACCAAATGAATTTCTACTCGTTTTAAGAATATTAATCCAGGTAGATATTAGTTTGGACTTTTCTTCAATTTTTAATCTTCGAGAATGATTTACCAGTGGAAGTGCTGTTATTTTATCGAGATAGCGGGTTTCGGCGCTTCCATGATTAAATAATAATCGGTATTCAGCACGACTCGTAAACATTCGATAAGGTTCAGAAGTACCTTTGGTGACCAGATCATCGATTAGCACCCCAATATAGCCTTCATCTCGTTCAAAGATCACTGCAGGTTCATTTCGCGCTTTTCTGGCACCGTTGATTCCCGCAACCAAGCCTTGCGCTGCAGCCTCTTCATAACCGGAGGTGCCATTAATTTGCCCGGCAAAAAACAAGGATTCTATTTTTTGGGATTCTAATGTACGAAAGAGTTGAGTAGGCTCCGCGTAATCGTATTCTACGGCGTAGGCGGGACGAATAATTACTGCATTCTCGAGACCTGTAATGGATTGCACTACTTTTTCCTGAATATCAAAAGGTAAACTCGTTGATAACCCATTAACATACCATTCGTCGGTATTAATGCCTTCAGGTTCCAAATAGACGCGGTGATTGCTTTCTCCAAATCTAACAACTTTATCTTCAATACTTGGGCAATATCTTGGGCCGGTTCCAAGAATATCTCCTTTGTACAAAGGGGATAAATGCAAGTTCTCATTAACTAACTTTGCAGTTTGAGCATTTGTTCTAGTTGCCCTGCATGTAACCTGGTTGAGGGTATCCTGCAAATGTTCCATGTGGAACCATCTGCCTTTTTGTTCCACATGGAACACTTCATCTTTACTTCTGGTATCGTAAAATGCAAAGCGTGTCGGATTCTTATCCCCATGTTGTTCCTCAGTCTTTTTAAAATTTATCGAACTGCCTAATAAACGCGGCGGCGTGCCAGTTTTAAAGCGTCCTAATTTGATCCCGTATTTAATAAAGTCCGCAGAAAGTCCTGTTGCTACATGATCCCCAAGTCTTCCACCATCAGCTTTTTCAGACCCAATATGCATTAACGCTCGTAAAAATGTACCGGTAGTAACAATAACTGATTTAGCATAAAATTTAAGCCCAAGCGAAGTTTTTACGCCTATGCATTTTCCTTTATTTATTATTAGTCCATCTACAATTGCTTGAAAGGTAATGATGTTATCATTTAATTCGAGAACATGCTTCATTCTCAATTGGTATAATTTTTTATCGCATTGAGCTCTTGGTGCTTGAACTGCCGGTCCTTTCGATGAGTTAAGCAATTTAAACTGTATGGCCGAAAGATCGGTGTTCAGTGCCATTTCGCCTCCGAGTGCATCGATTTCTCTTACGATTTGTCCTTTGGCTTGTCCACCGATGGCAGGGTTGCAACTCATTTGGGCAATTGTGTCTAGATTACCTGTTAATACTAACACTTTTACACCAAGTCGAGATGCTGCCAGTGCTGCCTCACAACCTGCATGTCCGGCACCACAAACAATTACATCAAAGGGAGGTTTTTTGCTTGTGGTGCCCTTGTTGTTCATTTGCCAATACAGAAGTTCTTAAATAGTTCGTCGAGCATATCTTCATTATCTTTAGATCCGATAATTTCATTGATGGGTGTTAAGGATAGTTTTAATTCCTGCAGAATGAATTCCTCATGAACATTATCTTTGACTAGATTTTCCAGAAGGCATAAGTGAGACTGTGTCTCCTTAAGAAGAAGATAATGTCTTTTGTTTATTAATATGTTTCCCAATGGATTATTCGTAAATCTAGTTTCCAAAAAATTATTAATTTCATTGAAAATTTTGTTCGCACAATTTTTTTCAAAAACGGAAGTTTTCAAGATATTATTGTGAATAGGGTAATCCACCTTTTTAATTTTACGTTCCAGGTCGGATTTATTTTCAATTATAATTATATGCTTTCCTTGAATACTATTTTTAATCAAAGTAAAAAAATCAGCAGGGTAGGGCAGTGATGAATCCAAAACTAATAATATTATGGTGGAATCATCTATTAATTTTATTGAGTTTTGTATCCCGTCCAATTCCAATTCATTATCAGTGCGACGTATTCCAGCACTATCAAACAATTCAATTTTATATCCTGAAGTAATTAATTCTTTTGAAATATAATCCCTTGTTGTACCGGGTTGAGCACTTACAATTGTCCTATCTTCACGAAGTAGTTTATTAAATATACTACTTTTCCCAACATTTGGAGGTCCGATTAATGGAATTTTAATTCCATTTGAGAGGTAGGACCTCAACCTGAATGTTTCAATCAAATCTTCAATGGATGATTTAATCTGGAGAATAGTGTTTAAAGAATTAGTTAAATCTGGATCTTCTAGATGATCTTCTGGAAAATCAATAATCGCTTCAAAATTAGCCTGTAGATTGATTAAGGTAGTTTGTAATTTTAGAATGACATCGCTCAAGCGGCCTTTAAGTTGTTGATTAGCAATGTCCACTTCAACTTCACTGGTCGCTGATATGACTTCAGCAACTGACTCTGCTTGTGTAAGATCGATTTTGCCGTTGAGGTAGGCCCTTCTTGTATATTCTCCAGGTTCTGCAAGTCTGCAGTTCCTTTTGATTAAATCATCCAGTATCTGGTTAGCTATTATCGTGTTACCATGAAATGAAATTTCAATCGTTTGTTCACCCGTAAAAGATTTACCATCCTCAAAGTAAACAAATAAAACATGATCGAGTATTTTATTGTCTAGTGATTTGTAGTTCTTTAAAATTGATTTACGTGGAGTAGGGCAGGGGGTATTAAAGATTTCATTGCTTAGTTCTAAACATTTATCACCACTGATACGAATAACCCCAATGGCAGACTCTCCCGCAACTGTTGCAAGAGATATAATTGTATCTCGTTCTTGCACTTTGATTTATATAAGAAATTAAGAATCCTCATCACTGTTCTGAGCTAAAACAGAACCAACAGAAACCTCTACTTTATCTAAAATGGCACTGGTAATTTCTTGCATCAATTTACTGTCCTCAGCCAACGACTGCTTTGCGGCTTCTCTTCCCTGACCAATTAAATCCCCGTTATAGGAAATCCAGGCTCCTTTCTTGTTTAAAATCCCATGTTCTATTCCCAAATCTAATACCGAACCTGTTCTCGAAATTCCTTCATCATACATGATATCAAACTCGCAGGCTGTAAAAGGGGGAGCAATTTTGTTTTTAACAATTTTTACGCGTGTCCTGTTACCGGTGACAGTACCATTGGATTCCTTAATTTGACCAATTCTCCGTATGTCCATTCTGATGGAACAGAAAAATTTTAACGCCCGACCGCCGGGAGTGGTTTCGGGGCTTCCGAACATCACACCAATTTTTTCTCGAATCTGATTTGTAAAAATACAGACACAATTTGTTTTAGAAATGGCTGCCGTAAGCCTCCTCATAGCCTGGCTCATCATTCGGGCTTGTAGACCAACAGTAGCATCCCCCATTTGCCCATCCAATTCTTGTCTCGAAACTAAGGCTGCCACTGAATCCAGCACGATTACATCAATGGCACCGGATCGTATTAAGGTTTCTGTGATGTTAAGAGCATCCTCTCCACTTTCTGGTTGTGAAACCATTAAATTATCAAGGTCAACTCCAACTATTTTTGCATATCTTGGGTCAAGTGCGTGCTCCACATCCACAAATACAGCGTTACCCCCGTTTCTTTGTGCTTCGGCAATTACGCTCAGGCAAAATGTTGTTTTACCCGATGATTCTGGACCATATATTTCTACGATTCTGCCTCTTGGCAAACCTCCCGCACCAAGGGACAGATCAATCGCCAATGAACCTGTGGAAATTACAGACACATTCATTTTGGTTGCGTCCCCAAGCCTCATTAATGCGCCTTCTCCAAATTTTTTGTTAATACCCTGAAATGCAAGTTCTAGGTCAGGGTTGCCAATTTTCTCTCTCTTTGTGGTTGCTTTTGCCATTCTAATATAATTTTAAAATTAATCTTAGTATTGTTTTACTAATTAATAAATGTAAGTCATAGATTTCATTTTGAAAATTGACTCCTTTCAAACTCAATTTACATTGGCAACGCTATTATTCAATTTTTAAATTTCAAAAATGAGTTTCTTTTTATCAAAATTTATGATCAAGCAAATTTATCTGTTAATCAATAAGCAGGCAGGTTCATAATTAATTGAAATTCTCTCACATAATCTGGGATTGGAATGGTACAATTGTTGATGATGCGGATTTGTGCGTCAGAATTGTAAATCAAATCTTAAATGAATTTAAACTGGAACCTGTTTCAGTTACATTTTATAGAAATAATTTTAGTTTTCCTGTATCAGAATATTATAATAAAATAGGACTTCCTTCTGATATTACGAACTATAATGAAATTTCCACTAAATTTATAAAGGAGTATCGTAAGATATTCTATACTATAGACCTACAGGATTTCGTGTTGGATTGTATAACACAATTTAAGGTTAATAAAATTAGTCAGTCAATTTTATCTGCAAGTAAAAAAAATGATTTAGATGTTTTTACTGCATATTACAAAATAAATCACTATTTCTCTAAATTATCTGGAGTTGATAATATCCATGCGAATGGAAAATTTGATATAGCCCATGCTCACCTCGTTGACCTAACTTCTCCCAAAAGTGAAATTTTATTAATTGGTGATACCGTCCATGACGCTGAAATTGCATCCCAACTAGGAATCAATTGCCTACTCTACAGTGGAGGTCATAATTCCAAAAAATTATTATCTTCATGCCCTTTTCCTGTGGTTGATTGCTTTAAGGATGCCTTGTACTTTGTTCTAGATTGACCAAGTTTACGCTTTGTATACTTTAGTTTCTCTCCATGAACCGAGTTTTTATTAGAACATATGGTTGCCAAATGAATGAGAGAGATTCTGAGGCAGTTGCTTGTAAATTACAGGCAAGAGGTTATGAAATTGTCAATCGAGAGGAAATCGCGGATGTGGTGTTACTTAATACCTGTAGTGTGCGTGAGCAGGCAGAACGAAAGGCTATAGGAAAAGCACATCACCTCGCGAACCGAAAAAAGAAGGATCAAAAGTTTATTTTCGGGATTATGGGATGCATGGCCCAAAATAGGGGTGAAGAGTTGTTGGATATTTTACCTGACATCGATTTAGTGGTAGGGACCCAAAAATTCCATCACCTACCAAAACATTTGGATTTTCTTAATCAAACTGATCAACCTGCATCACAAAGTGTAATCGATCTAAATGAAGAGGAATCTTCCCAAAATGAAATTCGCGAACACTTTGATACCGGTAAAAATAAAGTAACCGCTTTTGTTTCCATTATGCAGGGATGTAACATGAAATGTTCATTCTGCATTGTTCCCAAAACTAGAGGGAAAGAAAGATACAGAAGCATAGAAAGTATTGTAGAGGAAGTGGAACAACTAGTTGAAAAGGGAGTTACTGAGGTCACTCTTCTCGGACAAATTGTAAATGCCTATGGCCGAGGTTCTCTTCCAAAAATTAATGGTAAGTCGCCTTTTGTTCAATTACTCGAAAAAATTAATTCCATAGACGGATTAAATAGAATACGATTTACATCTCCCCATCCAACCAGTTTTGGAGACGATTTAATTGAATGCTATGCTTCACTATCAAAAGTTTGTGAATATGCTCATTTACCTATGCAAAGTGGGTCAGACAGAATCTTGAAATTAATGAACCGTCCCTATTCGAGGAAAAAATTTCTTGATATCGTTGCAAAACTGCGTTTAGCCCATCCAAAGATGAGATTGAGCACGGATGTTATTATTGGTTTTCCTGGTGAAACAATTGAGGATTATAACTTAACAAAATCTGCTTTTGAGGAAGCCGCGTTCGAAATGGCATTTATTTTCAAATACAGTAGCAGAAGCGGTACACCAGCAGAAAATTTCAAAGAATCAGTTCCCCTAAATATAAAAGAAGATCGAAACCAGGAATTACTTTCGATCCTTGAAAAACAGTCTTATTATTCAAATTCTCAAATTGTTGGAAATATTTTTGAAGTCCTTGTGGAGGGCAAAGCGAAAAGAGGTGAGAATGCTTTAATTGGTCGTACAAGGTGCAACCGTCGGGTGGTCTTTATTGGAAATGATAAACTCATCGGAACACTGGTAAATATTTTAATAAATGATATTAATTCTACGACCTTAATGGGAGAAATTACTTAATGATGAATTTGTTTACTTTTACTATCACCACGGCACTGCTAATTGGGGCACTGGGAGTATGTTGTTTTGTATTTCAAAATAAGAATAATGAATTATCAACTGTTTTAAGGTCCCCCAAAGTAACCATTTTATTTCTTGGAATTAGTTTATTTTGGTTTTTGTACCGCCATGTGCAAAGTTTAGGAGATGCTGATTTTGGTGAGTATAAAATTACAATTGGATTAATTGCTGTTTTTATCGCTGTCAGTTCGTATTTTTTTATCAATGACTTTTTGGCAGTTCGATCTATTTGCATATTACTACTTTTCTATGCGAGAGAGGTTTTAGATTCTGCATTTTTACAGGAACCGATTACGCGTTTATTTCTAGTTTCTGTTGTCTACTTCATAATTGTTTTAGCTATTTACTTCGGTACTTATCCCTATCGTCTGAGAGATTTCTTAAAATGGCTTTACACAAAATCCAACCGTCCTATCTTTTTGGGTACCTCTTTGGTAATCTGCTCGATTATCCTTCTTGGAATTTCATTTACTTACTAATCCGCTTACCATGGATGGAATTGCATTTGTTATCTCCGGTCCCGCAGGGGTGGGAAAAACCACAATATGTGATCGTTTGATTATCAATTATCCCGATTGTCTATCCCGTGTTGTAACAGTTACAACTAGGAAACCGAGAGTCGGAGAAATAGATGGAAGGGATTACCATTTTGTAACCAAAGATAAGTTTGAGGATTTAATTCAGAATCAAGAATTTATTGAATTTGCAGAGATACATAATAATTTTTACGGAAGCACACTGAAATCAGTTCAAGAACTTTTTAATAAAGGTCGAGATGTGTTGCTAAATATCGATGTACAAGGTGCCTCTTCCTTAAGAAACACCCAAGAAAAATACGAATTTCTGAAAAAGAAAATTCAAAGTGTGTTTATTGCTCCCGCTAATTTGAATGACCTGAGATTACGATTAGAAAAGCGTGGTCAGGATTCAAAGGAAGAAATTGAAAATAGACTGGCCACTGCAGCTAATGAAATTTGTTACAGTAACCAATTTGATTTCATTATTAATTCAAAAACAAAAGACTGTGACTATGAAAAGATTGCGAAAATTTACCGGGAGCAATCGAATCTAATCAAAGAAAAAAGTGTTAAATAGATATTTCGGGTCGATTGGGGTGGAGCCAATCAAGATGAAAATACTTTCCTCTTTCTTCATCTGTTCGTTCATAAGTGTGAGCTCCAAAATAGTCTCTTTGTGCCTGGAGTAAATTTTGGGGCAGTCTATCAGATCGGTAGCCATCGTAATAGGCGAGGGCTGAAGAAAAAGTTGGAATCGGAATACCCGATTCAACCGCCAGGCTGATTACTTTTCGCCAATTAGACTGGTATATATTTAAGCATTCCTTGAAGTAATCGTCTAATAACAGGTTGGCGAGATTGGGATCTTTCGCAAAGGCATCTGTTATCTTTTGAAGGAAGGCTGCTC
Source organism: Opitutales bacterium (assembly GCA_045567635.1). GTDB lineage: Bacteria > Verrucomicrobiota > Verrucomicrobiia > Opitutales > Seribacteraceae > Seribacter. The sequence continues at coordinate 177,890 of JBJLCO010000011.1, forward strand.
TAATGATGCAACCGCCTCTCCATATTTTTGCAATTTCACCAAAATTCAAATCCCAATTATATTCTTTCTGAGCTTCACGCATGAGTTGAAATCCTTGAGCGTAAGAACATATTTTCGAACAGTAAAGGGCGTCTCTAATTGCAGACACAATCACTTGCTTATTCTCAGAGTGAATTTTTACAGTTGGTCCCGTAAGAATTTCAGAAGCGGCGATTCGCTCTTCCTTGACTGCGCTCAGGCATCTCGCGAATACTGCTTCTGCCACTGTGGGTGCAGGAACTCCCATATCCAATGCATTTACAGATGTCCATTTTCCTGTTCCTTTTTGCCCTGCAGCGTCCATGACTATTTCAACAAACGGTTTTCTGGTCCTTGGGTCACTTTGATTCAGTATATCTCCCGTTATTTCAATCAAAAAGGAATCTAATTCACCTTTATTCCATTCATTAAAAATGTCTCCAATTTCGTAGGGTGAAAGATTTACAATGGTCGACAATAAATGGTATGATTCGCATATCATTTGCATATCTCCATATTCAATACCGTTATGCACCATTTTCACATAATGCCCCGCTCCGTCACTGCCGATGTAAGCTGAGCAAGGTTCGCCTCCTTCAATTGGTTTGCCTGCGGACGCTCCTTCCAGTGGTTTTCCCGAGCCTGGATCTACTTTTGCAGAAATAGAGTCCCAAATTGGTTTTATGATGGCCCATGCTTCAGGAGATCCGCCGGGCATTAATGATGGTCCAAACCGAGCCCCTTCCTCTCCACCACTTACTCCCGAACCAACGAAGAAAATTCCTAACTCATTAAGTTTTGATTCTCTCGATATGGTTTCGGTCCATTTAGCATTTCCGCCGTCAATGATTACATCCCCTTTTTGCAGATAGGGGATGAGTGATTCAATCACGGCATCAGTAGGCTTGCCAGCTTGGACCATGAGGACAATTTTTCTAGGACTTGATAATGAGTGAACAAAAGCATCCAAGTTTTCATAACCCGAAAGGGTTGGAACATTGGAGGCATTTTGATTAAGAAATTTTTCGGTCTTCGAGAAAGTTCGGTTAAAGACCGAAATATTGTAACCATGGTCCGCAATGTTAAGAGCCAAATTTTGTCCCATTACTGCCAAGCCTATTAACCCAATTTCAGAGTTTGAATGTATCATTAAAATTTAATTGTTTGTGTATATGTTTAAAGAATAAATTCTGTTCAAATATAATTTTTAGCTATGCGCAGAAGCTCGTTTAAAAAAGCATTGAATTATCAATTCAAATTGGTGAGGCGTATTCAATAGGAGTCTGTGCGGAAGGTAAGTCAGCATTATTAATATCAGTATCGGTATTCTGATAAATTCTTGTAGGATTCGTAAATTTGGGACTTATGTTAAATTTTCTCATCAGTAGAAGCATATCACTCGCACTTGTTTTGATTGATTTAGTTGCAATACTTCTACTTGCGTTCGTTGAAGCAACCGAATTTGTGGTTGAAATTGTTTGGAGAATTGCAGTTTTGGAATTAAGATCAACATTTACCGCATCGTTCAAAGCTTTACCAAGGCCTAATCCAATACCATTCAGCGAACCGGAGGTTGCACCCTGTTTGCTTGCTTGCTTCAGTAACAAAGCGTCACTGTTTAAACTTTCAGTACCTGCTTGAATTGCACCGAAAGTAGTTCCATATGTTGCTGCTTCAATAGTCTTTAAAGAATCAGTATCAGAGGAGTCGAGGTCGGGTTTAGCACCAAGTAATGCGACAACTTCAAATGTTGCTCCTGTTGAAGCACCATTTGCAGTTGCCCGTGCAATATCAACCTTTATTTCACTAGTCGGATTTTTGGGTTCGGGTAAGATAATATTGAGGTTGTCAGCACTTACGCTACCGTATGCGGAACCGTGTGCTGAATAATTGATGATGGATTGCCGCTCGGTTGGAAAATAAATAGACATTGCGGTATTGGCAGTCAACGAACCCATGGAAGACCCTTTGGCAATCTCAAGAATTTCGTTCCAATTGGTTCTTCCGTCCGGTTTTGGGTTGCCTTCATATTTGTCCGGGGAAATATATAATTTGGCAGCTGTATCAACTGATCCGTTTGAACTGCCTTCGGATGACTTTTTAGCGATTTCTTTTCTACTGAAAATTTCCCAATTATCAGGGTAATCAAGAGCTTTTTCGCTTACTGAAGCTAGTTGTGAACCCTGTGCTGAACCGAAGCTCACAGCTTGTGCCATTTTTGTTAAGTCATAGTTGATATTTTTTTCAAGTAAATATTCAATTGATTTCGAAGAAACAGACCGGGCCATAACCTCTGCTGCATGCGAAGGCAAAGAAAGGGTTTTGTAGTTTGGTTGAACAGTCGAAACCAATACTGCTTCATGGGATAGTCCATTCGCAACAACCCTTGAAACTTCAAAGGCAAAGAGACTATAATCCCCGCCATCATTAATTGAATTAAAAAATTCAAGCGTACCTTCAATTGCATTTTCCCCAAGTATTTTGGCGTAGGCATCAAATTCAGATTTCACATCCTTATTCGGATCGATGTTCTTGAAGATGGCATCCGTAAGCCCACGGGCTAAATGGTTAATGATGTATGTTTTTTGAGGATTAAATTTCTTGAATTCTTTGTGAGCACCGTCAAACAACATTGTAGCGTCACTAAGAGTAGAGTCATCTATTGGTTTAATCCCACTGTAGAAGCCATTGGCATTAGTATTTGCTGATTTTAATAGATTAAGAATACCTGAGAAAGAAGATTTTATACTAATTTCATAGAGTGAGTTTTTTTCATTAGCCGCGAGTCCGGAATTTGAAATAGAATCGATGATAGTCTTGGAAAGTAATTCTATCCATTCCGTTGAGGTATGGCCCCATTGATTAATTGCATTTGGAATAAGGTTTTGAAAAATCCTTAAGGGTAATTCAGCATAGTAACCTTCTAATTCACCAATATTACTGGTTCCGATAAGTGACTTCAAAATAGATTGTAGTGCATAGCCAAAGTTTTCATTTGAAAGGCCAAAAGTATCTTTATTTTGAACCAAATAATCAGTGGCATAATCAACGGCATCCAACTTTTTTTCATTTGGATAATTTTCAAAAATATTTTTGAAAGAAGTCTCAACCCCAACCGAATTGATCGTCTGATCGAAACCACTCATCGAATTGTTGATGTCAGTTGACATGGCCGGATTAATTTCGCTGTAGCTCTGCGACAGTCTCCTTGATTTTTGATAATTTTCTTCATTGCTTGAATGAAAATTAAGAATTATCGCGGTTTCGATCAGAGTCTCATTGATGGAGGAACCAAAAGAATTGAAAGTAAAAAGCAAAAAGCAAAAAGCTGTTTTTAGTTTGTTTGCTTGTTTAAATAGAGTGGACGGTAGCATCGGGCTATTACAACTGAAACTAGTTTTGAGCCAATTTCAACTCAATATTATCCAATATTGGTGATCTTATGATACTTTGAAGATAATAAATTATATTTTAAGGATAATCCTGTAATTACGCTAAACATTATTAAGCAAATTGGGGTGTGTGATGGAAAGTCGACAAAAGAATAAATTAGGAACACTGCTAGCCCCCAAATTAAATTTTGCTGAAAAAGGGAATGTGTTGTTTTAAAAGCTAAAAATAAACGATACAGGAGTGGAGCGAGTAAGCAAAAACCAAAGAATCCAAACTCTGAAATCCTTTGAAGCCAGTCATTGTGGCCAAATGAGATTAAGGGGACAAACTTGCTATGAGCAGAATGTAAGACAATGTTTCTTTCGTTTCGTACCTCTTTAGACTGGTAGATAGGATTGATTGCCCGATATGAATCAAAACCATGACCAAATACTGGTTTTTCACTAATCTGAAAGATTAAATCTTTCCATAACAGTATTCTTAGGGGAAATTTACCTGATAAAAAATTGTTATATTGAGATTTGAAATTGGATTCCATTTCGTTAATGGTTTCCTTATTTGCCGACCTTGCACTCAAGAAACAAATAAAAATAAAAATGGAAATACCTAGTATGGATAGCAGTAAAGGTTTAGCTTTATAAAATTTATAATGTCTTATCATTAAAATTAAGGAGCCAATTAGAAGTAAAATTAAAAGAAGTGATCCTGACCTTGACCCTGAAAGTGGTATTGATGTGCAGATTGGAATTAAACCGGTCATCAGAAACAAATTCGTCTTTGTATGCAGTCCATGAAGTCCTTTTTTCTGAAAAGCATTCTGTAATAGACCGATCAAAATACTGATTATTATGAGTGCAAAAGCTGACCAATGATTTTTGTAAGTAAAACTTGCAAAGTAATATCTGGGTTCTGGGGTGTCCCATATCCCCCATATTTCTAAAAGGTTATCACTGGGAACATAATATATTTTTTGCAAAATTCCAAAAACAGAAAGTAATACCGCATTAAAAACTATAATTTTACAAATTGTACGAATAAATTGCTTGCTTGAAACGAGTAAATAAAAGACGAGACCAATTATAATATGACATATAAAATGAATGAATACCCAGAAATCATTGTTAATTGCAGCATTAGGAATCAAGCCATTAGAATTTAACGAAATTTGACTTTGGTATTTTTCTAATAACTGTGCGGAAGCACTGGTGCTTTCAGGGTATTTATCATAGTACCGATTCTTTAGATCAAAAAATAATGAATTTGCAAGTGCGGGATCACTTTTGGAAGTAAACACAATACTTTCAATTCCCTCTGACACCATAATTGCTTTATCTAAGTTTTGCTCACTCAGAATGTAGTTATTCACATTTATGTTTGTTAACTCTTCTTTCCCAAGAGAGGTAAAGGAAGGATTAAAAATTGATACAAGATATTGAACACTGAGTAGAATAATTGGAACAAAACAAAACAATGTTGTTTTGTTGGTAAACCTGTCTTTCAGCAGAGCAAATAAAGAAAGGAGTACAACACCATCTATCAGAAATAATAACCACTTGCCCGCGAGTCCGGCTTTTGCCCAAGACACGAATAAAATTAAGACAACAAGAAATCTGAGCGTTAGAGTTATCAAGATAGGTGGATATACAGTTGTAAATGTGTAATTATGAAGGTATTGACAATATTACAATAACTGATTCTTTAATTGTAAACCTTTCTTTGAATTGCCATGAAAACATCTCTTGTAACTCTTAAATTCTGGTTATTGGCTTATTTCTTATTAATTTTACCAAAAGTTAATTTGTTAGCATTGGTAGAAAGTAAATTAGGGAAGATTGAAGCAATTGGCACATTGAGTGCGGAATACGATTCGAAAGCGTTTGGTATTTCCTCTACTGCTTTTTCCGGTGCGAAAAGCAACAGCAGTATTCCCAATAATGAGCTTAAAAGCGAAGATGATTTTATAATCAGTTTTTCACCTGCCCTTCACTATTCTAAAACCTTAAAATGGTTCACCTTTACCGGTACTGCAGGCATTGCTTTAGTGCAGTACATAAAAAATGACGATAAGAGCTATACCCAACCAATAACCACATTTTCAATTGATTTTGATGAAACCCTATCGAAAAATAAGAGGATTTCCAACAATGCAAAAATTCGATTTGATGCAACTTTTGATTTGGGTCAGAGTGTAGGAGCCAGTGTTTTGGATCAAGATTTAACCTCTTACACATTTTTTGATGTCGGACTTAATCTTAGGTATAATCACAGTCCTAAATTTGGGATTGGTGCGAGCACATCGTACAACTTGAAAGATTATCAGTCAGGTGCAGTACAAGAACAACCTTATCAGGATTTATCTACATTACCACTATCCCTTCGTGCATTTTATATTTATTCTGAGAAATTAGATTTCTATTCAGATTATACTTTAACAAGAACAAAGGGTGACCACAATGGAGCTCTAACATTAACCGATAGCCAGTCCCATGCTTTTTCAATCGGAGCACAGGGAGATTACTCAAGTAAGCTTTCAGGGAATGCAAACATCGGATATTCTACTTTGAATTTTGATAACTCTTCGGCATCAAAACAAGATAATTTAATTTCTCAAATTGGAATAAAATGGACATTAAACCCTAAATCTTCATTCAATTTTGATCTTAGTCGAACCTTTTCACCTTCTGCTCAAGGCTTTTCTACCTTTGGCACTTCGTTTCGAGTTACCGCATCTCATCGAATGACAGAGAAAATAACTGCCAGTGCTTATTTATCTCTTGCTGCTATTGATTATACTCATCCACCCAAGAGCAGTGGTTCTCTGCAAGATGCTACCTCTCTCAACCAGTATGGAATGGGAATGAGTTTGCAAAAAGCAATAACGGCGAGAATCTCTGCCAGTGGTGGATATGACTATTCCTACATTGACCGGTCAGTAGAAAATTATGGAAGGCATGTGCTCCGAGCGGAGCTTACGGGAAGATTCTGACAATATGAATGCTAATTTACCATTAACTTTCAGCTTAATTATACTTCTTTCCTGTTTTTCGTTTCCTAAATCCTATTCACAAAGAAAATATAATAGTGATCCATCAATACTTAAAGATCCAACAGGATATAAAATAAGGGTTGGAGATCGCGTTAAGTTATCGGTCCGAGGAGAGCCAGAGACAAATACCGAATCAATTGTAAACAGCGATGGAAAAATAAGGGCAGCCTATCTTGGTGAACTTAAATTTTCGGGACTTAGTACCAAGGAGATCGAAAAAACTCTCTCGTTGGAATACCGCAAGCAACTAATTTACAAGAATCCAATTGTAAATGTTAGCATTGTCAATTATTCGGACCGAGTTGTTTTTTTGTCTGGGTCCCTAAACAAATCCGGACCCTACGTGTTTCCTCCGGAAGTCGAAGCAATGAATGTCGTTGAGGTGATTGCGAGGGCAGGGGGGTTTAATTCTATTGCCCGCAAGGATAAAGTTTTTGTAACCCGAACATTTTATAATGATAAAGATGAAGTAAAGGATACTAAAACTTATGAAGTAAATGTAGAAGCACTTAGCACTGGATCCCTGATCCCTGGATCAACAAAAAGATTTTGGATTTATCCGGGCGATCGAATAGAAGTGCCTGAAAGGCTATTTTGATGGAAGAAGAATTTGATAACATCGATTCTGGCATTCCAACGCGTTCAAAAGCCAAAACCAAAGGTTTGTCTGAGATTTTGCTTGTCATACGTGACAGGTGGTTGCTATCGATCGCATTGGCATTACCCTTTTCTTTGGGGTATGTGTATGTTAAATTTCAGGATACTGAATTTTTTCAATCATCATCATCTTTCAGATTAATTCCACCACCTGCGGTTTTAAATCTTCAAAAAGTTGACCGTGATACACAAGTTCAGGGTTTAGTAGCAAAACACAGAGAGGGATTGAATAGCCAGGAGCTTCGTGCCAGTGTTGTTCAAAAGATAGTTGATAACCCGGAATCTAAATCGATCATGCTCGCACCTTACTTACGGGATGGCATTCCTATCGGTGTGGCGTCAACTGTGTCTTATTCAATCTCCGTTTCTCCTCCAAGTGAAGGAAGGCCACGGTTTATAATTTCATCTACCTCGAGAAGTCCGAAGGGGGCTATGCTTGTTGCGGACATAGTCCAGTCGGAATACGAGAAATTACACAAGAGTAGAAAAAGCCAGCAGGTTGAATCGGTAAGAAATCTACTGGAAAATTTACTCAAACAGAGCATTGAGAAGGAATCAAATTTAGCCAAAGAAATGTCCACTTATAAAAAAGAGTTAGGCTTACCTTTTATCGAAGATGAAAAGCAAAATAGTGCGACAAGGAAGAGTATGTATTCTTCTGAGATTACCAGTTCTAAATTAGAGCAAATTAAAATAGACTCTTTGTTAAGGCAGGTGCTTCAAATTGACGCACGCATTGGAACAAGGGCAAGTTCCAGTAAGTCAGCTGACATAGATAGCGATATCGCTGCAATTAAGGATTTTTTTGAGATTGATATGATTGAAAATTATGGAGATGTGCCAAATCTAAGAAAGACATTGTATGATCTGGAAAAATCCCGCCAACGATTTGAGGAAAGCTCGCCTGGTTACTTAGAGCGACATCCAAAAATGCTTGAAAATGCCAGGCAAGTTCAAGAGGTTAAGAATTCCTTGATCAGTGAAGTTAAATCCGCCATAGAAGATTTAAAGGACAAAAGAATTCAATTAATCGCACAGGAGCAGGAGTTTAAGCAAGCCATGGGTAAAGTGCAGAAAGATTCCATGCAACTTAGCGAAATTGAAGAATGGTTGGTCAATAAAGAACGGGAATTGACGGTTGTTCGAACCAGTACTGATCAAATTCAAAGACGTTTGAATGAAGTGAGGATTGAACAGGCTCTGCCATCTGAACAAGAAGAACCGTTACATAAAGAACAGTTTGCTTTTCTACCAGGTGCCCCTTTTACACCAAATAAAGCCCAAATACGTAACACAGGGTTGTACATATTCATAGGTCTGTTCTTTGCGATTCCCATTTGTCTTGAATTTGTGGACAATCGTGTGAAATCTCCCTTTGATGTGGAGGTGTTTATTGGTAAAGATTTAATTGCTGGTATTCCCAAGATCTCTGAAGTTGAAGAAATACAGAGACCTTTGATAGTTGGAAATGATTTAGATGATGGTTTAACTGAATCATTCAGAAGTATGTACAGTAGAATACAGATGAATTCTCATACCGATTATCCCAAATCGATTTTAATTACTTCAGCGATTCCGAGTGAAGGAAAAAGCTTAATATCAGCGAATTTAGCCTATAGTTGTGCGAACCATGGGAGAAAGACGATATTAGTTGATTTTGATCTAAGGAGACCGGGACTACATAAGTTTTGTGATTTGGAAAATAATGTGGGTCTTGTAACCCTAGTTAATGAAGCCTCCACAAATCCGGCCAATCTGTCAGGCATTATATCCGAAACAGCAAAAGAAATTCACCCTAATCTTTTCATTTTACCCTCGGGGGGCAAAACGCGAGCAGCCACGGAAATGCTTGAACAAAAAGAGTTTGATATTGTTCATGCTGAATTACGAAAAGAATTTGATGTCATTATTGTGGATAGTCCCCCAATTGGTTTATTTCCGGATTCTTTGGCGATTGCACGTAAAGTGGATGAGGTTTTATTTGTTACCAGATACGGTAAAGTTTCAAGAAAAGTTGCCAAGAACTTGGTCGAGAATTTGGAGGAAACTGGCGTCAATGTGTTAGGCGTTGTTTTGAATGACCTTCCCCAAAAGAAAACACCCGGTTATTATTATTCCGGTTATTATGGATATGGATATTTCCGTTACAAATACTACAATAAGTACTACGGAAAGGACAAAAGTGAAGAAGTATCATTTAAAAACCAGTCATGAAAATGGTTACCCAAAGCATCATTTTATTAAAAATGCAAAAGTGACGATAGATTTCGGGAACTTTTAAAAAGTCCCGTATTATTTTAAATAGGTAGAAAATAATGAGTGTAACGGATAAGGGCATCTATGAATATAAGATAATTTCCGTGTCTCCTGAAGGAATTAGAGTTAAAGGCGACGATGTAAGTGATAAACTGGCTAAACTAGCAGAGAATCTATCAAATAAGATGGCAATGAGTAAGTGGAGAATGATTTCTATGGTCCCATCATTAAGAAGTGAGGGTGCCGTCGCAAAACTTTTGATTACTTTTGAAAGGCTAAAAGAACCTAAAAAGAGTTAAAAATATTCAACATTTACAATGCTTGTTTCATTGCAAGTAATTATAAAAAAATCACGATTTTTTTCACATAATTTATATTCGAGAGAATTTTGGCTCCATTTACTTTCAACAATGTCTTCCCATAAGTATATTCTTCGTTCCCAGTTACGACCGTTATCTGTATTTTGTGCTAACAATATATATTTAAAACCTATCAGGTCATTAAACTGGTAAATAGGTAAGCCTTGTTTAACTACTGCGAGAACATCACTTTCTAAATCTGTAAGCCCTTGAAGCGCATTTAATTCTGATTTTATTCGGTATTCTTCTTTTTGGGCTTTTCTTTGTTCTGACTCAAGCTTAAATTGCAAATCTGGATCCCATTTTTTGCTACATGAAAAAACAAGAATTAAGGAAAGTGAGATAACGAACTTACTCATTAAGGTATGACTCAATAATTTTAAATGGCACTGAAGTTGCTTTTTAATGGTTGTTGAAACTACCCCTTTTATCTTTCGCACATCTTCTAGAGCGTCAAGCCTCTAGTATTTCTGCTACAATGGTCTTGCCAAAACCTGACTCGGGTCAGTTTTGTTTCAGGCTTTCGAGGTTTCCATTAGATGGTACCGAAACAATTGTTGATATTTATTCTAATGGCCATCGGGTTTTTGTGACTGTGACACGCTTTTTATTATCGCTCAGGGTACTTTTAGGTAATTCCAAAACAGAAGATGCTTGCTTTAGAAATTTCCCTGTCGAAATTTCCACTTCTGAATGTGATAAACTTAATCCGCTGATAAGAGAAATTTCTACTTCACAAATTTTTGATATTTCGAGTCGATTAAGTGATGGTGAGCGAGATGATCACTTTTTTCTTTTTTATACTGATTCAAACAATTGCATTGCTGCCGGAATCAGTAACCCGTATCAAAATCAAAATGAACTATGGATCCGACTCATTAACCGATCGTTCGGAACCGAGTTAGTTGCACCTCGTCGTAATATAAAAACAGCGACAAACTTTTAGATGAATAAAAATGTTAGCAGGGAAGTAAATCGCAAAATATCACTTCCCAAGTTATTACCTAATATATTTACTACTATAGGTTTGTGCTCTGGATTAACTGGGATACGTTTTGCGCTGGATGGCAACTGGCAAAACGCGGTTTTTTGTATTCTTGCCGCTGCTTGCTTTGATATGATTGATGGTCTATCGGCCAGACTTCTTAAGGCATTTTCTCCGTTTGGAGCCGAACTTGATAGTTTGGCTGATACCATTAGTTTTGGAGTTTCTCCTGCAATTATAACTTTTCTTTGGATTCGAGAACCTATAATTTCCACGAATAGGGAGTATTTGCTCGAATGGTTTTGGATCCCCTTTTTGTTTTATGCTGCCTGTAACGCTTTTCGCCTAGCACGGTTTAATGTGATGCATCTTGGTGAATCTGTAGAAAAGAAAACAAAAAGTTATTTTATGGGTGTTCCTGCTCCCGCAGCGGCAGGATTAGTGCTGATGCCTCTTGGGCTCGAATTTATATTTGTACGTTTTGAAATCCTATTTTCAATATCATCTTATCCGGTATGGATCATTTGCTGGGTATTCATTATTTCCATTCTCATGATATCGAGATTACCTACCTTTTCTTTCAGAAATGTCCGATTCAATGTGGCATCAAACAAAGCACTCTTGGTTCTTCTTGCGGTTTGCTTAGGGGTTTCAATCTTTATGAAGGAGACTTGGATTTTCTTATTCTCTATCGGAGTACTTTATTTTTTAAGCATTCCTGTTGCGGTGTATGCTTCAAGAAAAGATAGTCATAAAACTTAGTGTGCCATCCTGAGGAGATATTTTTTTGCGATTTTATGTGAGTTATTTAAATCAAGCACGATTTTAAAGTGCATTATGGCTTGCTCATTATTTCCTTGTTCATGCTCAATTTTACCAAGTTCTAAATGAGATTCGATGTGATCCCATTTATTCTCGCATGCTGATGAAAACTTAATTTTTGCATCATCAATTCGTCCATCTTTTAAATAATTAATTCCTAATTCATAAAAAGGCATATAATTGGACGGGTCCAGTTTATTGGCCTTCGAAAGAATAGTTTCCTCGTTTTGCGGCAAATTCTGATTCTTGGTAATTTGATAAATTCTAACTAAAATATTGGAGTGTAATTTTTTTTTCAGCAATGCATGCTTTAAGTGTTTTCTAGCCAAGATAAAGTTAGAGGATTCGGAATAAATGTTGGCCTGATCATATTCATTTTTTTCTTCTGCTTGTGCAGATCCTGAAGCTTCCTGCAGCACCTCAAGAATATTCTTATAATCCGCTTTCTCCATTTCGAGAATTTTGGAGATTTGGTAGAGGCAGGCACTTTTTTCGAAATTTAATTTAACTGATTCTAACAGATAGGATTTAGCATCCTGATAACTTTTTCTTTTTAAATTTTTTAGACCAAGTTGATAAGCAGATCTACCCTTGGTTTCCTCGAATTTATAAGCCTTTAAAAAATGTTTTTCTGCTTTTTCGCCTGCTCCTAATTTTAAATATAATTCACCAAGCAAGTGCCAGGAATAACCGAAATCCGGATTGATTTTCAATACTGATTTTAAAAGGCGTTCTGCCTCTTTAATGTTGGGATTCCAAAGTAGCACATCATCATTTTCTTGTTGGGGGAGTAAATGCATGTGAGCTAAATCGATAATAGCTGGAATGAAACTGGGTAGCAATTCGATTGTAATTTCAAGTAATAGTTTTTTTTTGGGTTGATCATTCGAATCAGTTAATAATTTCGAGAGATCGTAATGTGCTTTTCCGTTCAGTGGTTCTAAATCAATCAGTTTTTCAAGGTAGGAGGTGGCTGAATGATCTTTTTGGTTATCTGCCAGAATTTTGTGGGCAAACTCGTAGAGCTTGGCCTCTTCAGGTTTGAGATCAATCGCATAATCGATCGATGTAAGAGCATTTTCAAAATCGTTCAGTTGGTGATAGAGCTTCGCTTGTTGATAATGCAGTTCACAATTTTCTTTGCAGCAAGTGAGAGCTTGATTTAAGAGGGTTTGAGATTTTTTGTATTCACCAATCTCCCGATAGATTTCGCACAAGGTTAATATGGAAGGGATATGCTCCTGGTCATTCCTGATCGCAATTTCTAAGTGTTCTATTGCTTTGAGTTTAAAACTTTCCAAGGCTTGGATGGTATTAGCTTGATTCTTTACCCGATGTTTTTTTTCGAACGGATCGGGTTTTCTTTTTTTTCTCTGCTTGAGTTCCCTTTTGTACTAATTCCTTCGCATTTTTGTCCATTAATAAAACGGCTAAGCTGTAATGGGCTTTTGAAAATGTGGGATCCAAAGTAATTGCTTTTTCAAAATTGTGTAAAGCATTCGAATAGTCTTTATTATGGTAAAGTAATAGGCCCAACCTGTAATAAGCTTTCGCAAATTTCGGGTCTATATCGATCGCTCGCGTAAAATGTTTTTTTGCATCATCAATTTTGGGCTCCTTGAGTAAAGTGCCGTCATTAGAAAGTCTTTCTCCAGTAGTTAAGAGTTTCGCAAACCAATAATGGCAATCTGCCATTTCTGGATTTATTTCAAGTGCTGTTTCATAATTTCTAACTGCTTGGTCGTGCTCAGAGGGGCTGGTTAGAATTCGGGCCAAGTTGAAATATGCATCCACATAATTCTGATCGACATCTGTAGCTTTTTGAAAATGAATTTTGGCTTCATTGATATCCCCATTATTCTCGGAATGATGAGCCAGTTCATAATAGGCTATCGCATATTCTGGATTTATTTCGAGAGCTTTAAAAAAGTGTTTCTTGGCAAGGCTTGGGTCATCGTCCTTTCTTAACAGCATGGCTAAGTGGTAATGAGCTTCCGCATGCAAAGGATCAATTTGCACGGCATTTTTTAAGTTTTCCTCCGCTTCTTTAATTTCACCCTCATTACTCAGAATGACTCCAAGCCTAAAATAGGCTAAGGCATTCTCCTGATGAAATTTCAGGGAAAGCCTGAAATGAGTCTTAGCATTTTCAACTTCAGATGATTCTTCGTACACATGAGCTATCAGGTAGTGAGCCTTCGAATATTCGTTATCTATGGTGAGGGCATTCTGAAGGTGTTTTTTTGCAAGTGTGTAGTCTTTTTCAATACAAAGTATTTTGGCTAGGTTGTAGTGTGCCTTGGCATGTTTTTTATCGAGTTTTAAAACATTATTAAAATGAACCTTTGCCTCTGGAAGGTTTGTTCTGTCAATCAGAGACCCTTCTTTATTTGTTGCAACACCTCCAGAAAGTAATTTTCCCATTGCATAGTGAGCCTCTATGAAATTTTCATTGATATCAATGGCAGTTTCATAATTCTTTCTCGCATCCTCATAATCATCTGCATTAGTTAAAAGTGTCGCCTTATGATAGTATGCAGGGGCATAATTTTGGTTAATTTCTGTGACCTTATCAAAATTATTTTTAGCTTCTTCAGGGTCATTAATTTGAATTAACAATAGGGCGTAATTAAAATATGCATGTGCATAATTAGGATTGATTTCCAGCGAATTAAGGAAATGATTCCTCGCATTTTCGTGATCTCCATCAACCGTCAGTACAATGGCTAATTCACATTGTGCTTCTGCAAAATCGCTATTTATACTTACTGCTTTCTTCAGATGTTTTACGGATTCTTTAATATCGCCATCTTCTTTCAAAAGCATACCTAATTCAAAATATGCCTCTGCGAACTCTGGATTCAGAGCAATTGCTTTTTCTAAATGAGTTTTCGCATTCATAAATAAACGATTCTCTATTTACTAGTCATGACCCAAATGCCATCCCAAGTTCCTTTAGGCGGATTTTTTTTCATATGGTCACAGCGATCAAGATACAATTGAGCCGCTTTATCATTAGGATTAATTTTTTGAACATTCTTAAATAATTTAATTGCCTGATCCCATTTTCCCTCATTCCAAGAGCGATACCCGTCATTAAAAATTCCTAGTGCATCGACCAAATTGGGGTAGGAATCGTCGTTATGAAAATCAAGAACTTCGTATACACCTACAGGCTCGGTTTTTCCTTTAACTATTACATAATCGACCTGTCTTGTTCGATAGGTTGCTTTTACTGCTTTATGGGTGAATTCACTTATCAGAATATGAGCACCATATTGCTTGCATGCACTTTCGATTCTTGCTGCCAGGTTAACACCGTCACCAATGACAGTATAGTCCATTCGCTTGGGCGAGCCAATATTTCCTGATACGATGGAATCTGTGTTGATTCCCATACCATGATCAATGGGTAATTTACCTTCGGTTGCCCTTTTATCGTTGAAAACATTCAGGTCGGTCATCATCCGAATCGCCGCACGAACTGCTCGGTCGGGATCATCTTCATGAGGAACTGGAGTACCAAATATGCACATCATTGCATCTCCAATGAATTTGTCCAACATGCCCCCTTCATCAGTAATGCAGTCCACCATTATAGTAAAATATTCGTTCAATAGCTTGACGGTTCCTTGAGCTCCAAGTTCCTCAGTTATTGTCGTGAAACTCCGAACATCTGAAAAAAGAACTGTGCCCACACTTTGTTTGCCCCCCATAATGTCATCCCCGTCTCCTGCAGCCATGAGTTGATCGGCTAATTCAGGATCCATGTAGCGGGACATTGTCGACTTCATTCTTTTCTCGGAACTAATATCTTCAATCATTAACATTGTACCAAGATTTTCATTCTTTTGGCCAAGTAAGGGCATTAATGAAATATTTACGGATAATTTTTCACCTTCCATTGAAAGTTCAGCATCCAAAAACTCCTCCTGTTCCTTGACCGCTTCAAGCTTCTGTAAAAGCCAATTATTGGGGCCGTCAAAAAACTCTTTTGCGGGTTGTTCCAATATTTCCGACAATATAGGAACTTTTAAAATTCTAAGTCCGGCAGTATTACAGGTTTTGATTATTCCATTTTCGTCAAGAGTCAATACGGCGTCATGCATACTTGAGAGTATGCTTTCAGAGTAATTTTTTTGGTTTTGAACATCATCAAAGAGTTTTGCATTCTCAATACCCATTGAAATTTGAGAAGTAAATGCAGCCAATCTTTTTTCATCTTCGGAGTTAAATGAGCCTCCTCTTTTGTTGAGTACCTGACTGACTCCAATTGTTTTCCCCTCTTTGTTCAGGACGGGCATGCAAAGAATTGATCGGGTGAAAAACCCAGTTTGTTTATCAAAACTGGGGTTGAATCGTAAATCTGCGTATGCGTGTGGTATGTTAACCGGTTTTGCTGAAGTAAAAACAGTGCCAGCAATACCTAAATGATTAGGAAATTTGATAACTGATTTTTCGTCCAATCCTTCTCCCACCTCGGTGTACAACTCATTTGTTTTTTCGTCGTTGATGAATAATGTGGCCCGCTCACAATCCAACATCGTTGATATAGTAGTAATTATTTTTTGGAGCAAGGGAGTGAGTTCTAGCTCCGAAGAGACTTGAGAAACAACATCCAGAAACTCAAGCTCCTGTTTGCGGGCGGCCTCAATTTGCTCAACTATAATGTTTCCTTGAATAGCAATCGCAGCTTGTTCTGTCATTGCTTCGAGAAGATCAAGATCATCCTGCTCAAATTCGCCGTCGATTTTGTTTAGAATTTGAGAAACGCCAATTTCTTCTCCAGAAACAGTTCTAAGAGGAGCACATAAAATACTTTTCGTTCTAAACCCGGTCCTTACATCCACTGCTTTGTTGAATCGATCATCCTTGTACGCATCGTGAATAATCGCACCTTTATTTTGAGTGAAAACCCACCCTGCAACCCCTTTGGTATTCAGGATCCTAATTTCCCGACGAAAGCTACCCTGGGCAATTCTTGAATATAATTCACCGGTAGCGGCGTCATTTAAAAAAATTGTCCCTCGTTCGGCTCCAATGGTTGTTGTTGTAATTTTAACCAGAGTTTCAAGTGCTTCATCTAAACTTTTTGTCTTAGCAAGGTCAGTGGTAACCTGCAGAAGCATGTCTGAGAATCTAGCGGTCCGTTTAGATTTGGGGTGTGATTGTTGTTCCTTAGTTTGCTCTTTATCTTGCATTTGTATCTTCCAGTTCGGCTCTTAGTTCAATGATTGTTTCCTGCAGTTGTTTAAACTCCATTGTCTTAATCTGATTTTCTTTCTGCAAATTTTCTTCGTGTAAATTCTTTTTTAAATCAATTTCGTCTCTGAGTGCATTGACCATGCTCTTAAAGTGGTTTATTTCCCGCTGTTGAGTAGTTATAGCTTTTTGAACGGCATCGTCTTTGCTTGCTTCAAGTTTTTCAATTTCAATTCGTAGTGAGGAGACATTCTCTCTCAAGCTTCTAATCTCACTGGAAGCAAGGGCGATACTTTTTTGTGTTTTGTCTTCCTTTCTGATCCTCATTTCATCAATTTGAGTTCGTAAAGATAGAATGGAGTTTTTTAAAAGTTCATTTTCTTTAGTGGTTGTAAAAACAGCATGTTGCACAGATTCATCTCGTTCAATATTTTTATGATCCAACTCTTCCCTTAATTGAGAAATATTCCGCTTGAGTAGATTAATTTCTCCTTCCTTGGAAGAAATCGCTTTTTGTATGGCATCTTGTTTATCGAAAAGCAACCGATCCATTTTTTCCCTGCCGAGAGCAACATTTTCTCTTAATGTTTTCAGTTCAATTGTGAAGGTGGCTTCGACTTTCTGTGCAATTTGCCTTCCTTCCTCATTTGAATTCTCCAACTCTTCTCTTAAGTTTTTTATGGTTTCCCGCAGGGCCGCGATTTCCGTTTCTGACTTGGCGAGAGTCCTTTGAACTTTATCTTCCGTCCGAGATTTGTTCTGCTCCAATTGGTCACGGAGGTTCTGCAGTGATGCTTTTAATTGATTAATTTCGTTTAGAGAACTTGAATATGCAAGTTGTACATTTTCTTCTTCCTTTATTTGAGCCTTATCCAATTCCTCTCTAAGGGAAGAGCTCAGTTCTTTCAGTGATCGAATTTCATTTTCTTTTCCAGCAACCGCTCTCTGAATATCAGCACTGCCATCTAATTGTGCTTTCTCGAGTTGATTTCTCGTTGAGACGAGGGAACTTTTCAGCTGATTAATTTCTTTATTTGAAAGAGAGATTGCCTGTTGTACTGATTGTTCCTTCTCGATAATACTTTTTTCCAATTCCTCTCTTAATTCAGAGACGGTATTCTGTAATGATTTAATCAGTGTATTGGCCGTGGCTGTGGCTTTTTGTAATTTATCCTCTTCCCTCGCTTTTGCATTTTCAAGATTATTCCTGACCATTGAAAGCGAGCTTTTTAACTGTTGAATTTCGCTATGTGCTGATGATACTGCGAATTGTACGGCTTCATCCTTATCAATGATAACTCTTTCTAATTCTTCTCTAATTTCCGAAACTGTTCTTTTTAGTGATGCGATCTCAATTTCCGAAATGACTTTAACTTTTTGAATTCTATCTTCCTCTCTGGCTTTCGCTTGTTCTAGATTATCTCTCGAAAGAGAAAGGGCTGTTTTAATTTGAGATAACTCATCTAGATTCTGGGAGATTGCTGATTGTACGCTTGTCGCCTCTTTTGCCGCAGCTCCGTCCAGTTCTTCTCGTAGATTTTGAATGGTTGACTTAAGTGATTTGATCTCCCTCGCATTGGTACTGTGAATCTTTTGAATTTTGTCTTCTTGGTCTCCCTGATTCCTTTCGAGCTTTTCCCTTGCCAATAAAAGTGCCGCCTTTAACGAAGAGATTTCAGCAAGATTTGCTGAAGTGATTTTTTGAACAGCATCCAGTTTGCGATTATCTGCTCCTTCAATCTCTAGCCTTAAAGCACTAATTGTATTCTTAAAATCATTGATCTCGCTTGCGGATAAAGATTGAACTTTTTGAATTTTGTCTTCGTGCTCGGATTGCAGGCGATCAATTTTATTTCTTAATTGTTCGGAAGATTGTCTAAGCTGTTTAATTTCCTGCTGTGAAATACGCCTGGTGTTTTGCTCAATTCCCAATTTCTCTGATTCCGATACATCTAGGGCTGCTCTGACTTCGATTAAACTTTTTTTAAGAGCCTGATTCATCTGGTTTTCTCTACCAATTGCCTTTTGAATACTTTCCTGCGACTTATTAAGGTTGAATTCAATTTCTAGTCTTAAATTTTTAATGATTTCGTGAAGTTGTTTGATTTCACGGTCATTCAAAGATTTGATTGCCTGCTTTTCTTCTTCTGCGATTAAACCTATTGATTCAATTTGTTCCCTTTGCTTTTCAATAATTTCTTTCAATGATTTTTGTTCGCCAGAAAACTGTAATGTTTTCGACTGAATCAATGAGATTTGATCATTCGTACATTTTTCTAATTCATTTCTTAAGTTAAAAATCGTCTGCTTAAGAAAACGATTTTCTTGTGAAATTAATTCAGCCTCTTCGTGAGATAATTGAGACATAGGGTAGTTAAATAAAAAGATTATAATATGATTTTGCAAACAATAAGATTTCCACAATTAATTTTGCTTGCAAAGATATGACAGGGGTTTTTGTTAAGTAACTTATCACTTCAATTTGCCCCTTAATGAAAAAGTCATACAAAATCGCAGGAATCGCTTTGTTTTTGATTCTTACATCCTGTGGGACTGAACCAGAAGTCAACCAAACTTCAGCGGTCGAATCCAACCAAACCCAACCTGATAACTCTATCAGTGATTATGGAACTTCGGACGGTTTACTGAACATTCTGGCAGAGAGTGACCCGGCAAATGACAAATTAGATTTCGAATCTCTACTGGGCATCAAATCATCGCGAACTGTCGAGCTAATCCCGCTTGAAAAACCGGAAGATATAACAATCGAAAATACGCTAGAGAATCGGGAAGTTCAAAATGTTGAAACCGTACAAAATTTGGAGGTCGAAACAGCACTTAAGAACCTAGAGGATAGTGCTTTAGAGCATCAAAAATCAATTAATGAACTCCGGAAAATCAACCTCAATAAAGACCAAACTATTTCGACTTTATCCAAACTGAACGATGAACTAATTTCTGAGATCAAACGCTTGAAAACGGCGAAATCTGAATATTCCAGAAACAGTCTTCTTGGAAACTCTGCTCCTGAAACATCGCTTGGCACGTTGAAGATTGAAGTGAATAAGTTGAAAAACAGTCTTATTTTGAAATCTAAGGAGTTGGAAAATCTTCGATTACGAAATGATACACTTGAGGGAAAAATTGTCGGAATGGAAACCGAGCCGTACTCAACGAGTTCAACCGAATTAGACACTGAATCGTTTCGGCCAAATTTCATTGAAAGTTTAACAGTTGATCCTCCCGAATTCAATCAACGCGGTTCCAATTTATATTTTGAAGCGGTGGTCACTGCTTTAAATGGTAAAAGTAAAGAGGCTTTTTACACGGAGTTTTTCATACTGGACCGTGATCTTGAAACAATTTTGCGCAAAGCAGGAATTAAATTAGAAGAATTTTCAAGCATTAATACCTACTCTGAATTATGGGCAAGATCTCGAAAAAACGCCTTTTTGTTTCCCGGTGTTCAAAAAACGATCCGAACCGCACTTTTAAGTCTTGTTGAAAAAGGGGAGGGTCGAAGAGTTCGAACTGATGTGGACGGAGCAGCAGAAATTATTGGACTCGAAAAAGGTCGTTATTTTGTGATTGGAACGGCATCGTTAGGAAAAGTAGGGGTAACGTGGAGTGTTCCAATATCACTGAAAACAGGAAGTAATAAAATTTCTCTGACTCTAGCAAATTGTTCATGGAGCCTGTAAATTGGGCTATTTTTTAAGTTTGCCATATGTAAATTTCCTCTATCTTTTAGAGTAAATTATTCTTAGTTAATAAATTTACCCCTACATCATTATGGCAACAGAACAATCGTCTGACCAAAGCAAACTGCAACTGAGCTTTCAACAAAAAGTTAGTATTCTATTATCGTTTGCCAAAGATAAAGTGATAGAGCAAATCCAATGTGTTTGGTTTATCATAATGTATCTTATTGTTTTCCAAATCCTTGTCTTGGGGCTTCCTATTGTGTATTCGCTAATGATTGCCGTGGGTATCCTAATTGTTATTATTGGCTTGGCATTCTTTATGGAAGGATTGCGATTAGGGCTGATGCCACTTGGAGAAACCCTTGGTTCCACTTTACCAAGAAAGAAAATTGCAGGGATTCCATGCTTACCAGCAAGTTTAGCATTCGGTTTTGTATTGGGAGCATTTGCCACATTCGCTGAACCAGCAATCGGAGTGCTGCGAGCTGCGGGTTCGGGTGTTGACCCTACTGCCGCTCCTCTACTTTGGACAATACTTAATACCGGTGCAGGTATGCTAGTTAATTGCGTGGGAGTAGGAGTGGGCGTAGCTGTTCTCTTAGGAGTTTTAAGGTTTTATAAAGGCTGGTCCCTCAAACCATTTATATACATTGGAGTGGTTGTACTATCCTGCCTTACTCTTTACATGCAATTTTCAGATGACCGACTCAGGCATGTTTTGGGACTTGCCTGGGATTGTGGTGCGGTGACAACCGGTCCAGTCACAGTTCCATTAGTTCTTGCATTAGGTATTGGTGTTTGTCGCATTGTTTCAACTGGAGGATCCAGTAACACTGGATTTGGGGTAGTTACTCTTGCCTCTCTCTTTCCAATACTTGCAGTAATGCTTTACGCATTGTTTCTCTTCAACGGGGACAACTACTACAAGGCGACTTATTCTGAAGCTGCTTGGCATAAAGATGCAGGAGACTACGGAACAAAATACCAATATCAAAAATATGGAGATTCAGTTGCCAAGAAGCGCTTATCATCACAGGGAGTCGATGAAACAGAGCTATCTTGGTCAATGACTCCAAGTGAAATTAAAACAGTTAGTGAATATGTAAAAGAGAATTCTAAGCTACCCGAAGGATATGCTCTTAAAACTAAAATTTCAGCGGATATGATAGATTCCAATTCGGATAACCCGGAATCAGAAAATACTCGCCAACGTTATCAAGTTAAGAATGCAGAAACATATGTCGTGCGGGAAGGATTCAAAGCCCCCGACGGAGTTTGGAATGAAGATTCTGATATCGCGACCGCTTTCACAAACAATTTCGACTTTTTCCCTAACACGTTAAAACCGGAGGAAGACAAAAACGGAAATGGTATTCTAGATCCTGGGGAAGACTTTTACGGTTTTAAGGAAGATGGTTCCATAGATTACGATAACAAAAATGGAAAACTTGATAGTCCTGATCAAGACAGAGGTGCATTGGAAGGAGCAATCTGGGCAATTGTGCCACTTTGTTCAATATTACTGCTTGTTTTAATGGGCGGTCTAAGGCAAAAACCCAAATACCTCGACGAACTTTTTATTGGTATTTCTTGTGCCGTGATTGGTATGTGCTTATTTAATTTAGGAATTGCACTTGGATTAACTCCTTTGGGTGAGCAACTCGGTGGAAATGTTGTCTCGAGTTTCACCTCAATCCAACCTTGGGAAAGTGAGGGATTCGTTGAGCCTCTTTTCAAATCTTCAACAGCTGGTAAGTGTCTGGCTATCCTTTTTGGTTTTATCTTAGGCTATGGTGCTACTCTTGCAGAACCAGCATTAAATGCACTTGGTTCTACAGTTGAAAAAATAACCGTTGGAGCATTTAAGAAAAATCTTCTTATGCAAGCTGTGGCGACCGGAGTTGCACTTGGAATTGCGACCGGAGTTGCAAAGATTGCATTTAATTTGGAGCTTTGGTACTTGCTCATTCCTCCTTATGCTTTCCTACTAATTTTGACATTTTTCTCTAGTGAAGATTTTGTTAATTTCGGTTGGGATAGTGCTGGTGTAACAACTGGACCGATAACAGTGCCACTCGTTCTCGCAATGGGATTAGGCATTGGAGCTAAAACTGGTGCAATAGATGGTTTTGGCGTACTCTCACTCGCATCCGTAGGACCAATCATAACGGTGCTTACGGTCGGACTTTTGGTTAAGAAGAAAAAACCGGCACCATCCGAAAATATTGAAAAAGCAATGGAGGCTGCATAAAATGAGCGAACTTACAATCAGCAAAAATGTGTCCTTGTTGACACTTATTTTACCAAAAGAAACTGTTGAACAAGTTTCATCAGCTATATCCAAAGAAGGTGCGAAAGGAATTGTTCAAATTAGTGCGAGAGGATCTGTTTTGAACGAAGGTGGATTTTTACAAAAAATGTTTCCTCCACCTGCACCCGAACAACAGTTGTTGCAAGCATTGGTTCCCAATTCGAAAATAGAAGTAATTACAGACAAAGCTATTGAAGTTGGGAACCTTGATAAAGTTGGTGGTGGTGCCGTTTTCACGATTTCCTGCAATGATGCCCATTTTTCGGACAAATTCCCTGTAAACATTGAAGATTCAGATGCGAAAGCTGATAGTAATGGATCTGATAACCTTGAAGCTATCTGCTGTATATGCGAAATCGGTGTAGCAGATGATATTGCTAAGGCAGCGCTTCAAAATGGTGCACCTGGTCCAACGGTGACTTTTGGGGAAGGTGGTGGAGTTAGAGATAAAATTCCCTTACTGAGAATCACAAAAGGTCCCGAAAAGGAATTTGTATGGTGTGTAGTAGATAAATCAGATTCTGATGCAATATTTGCTGATATGGCACGTGCCGGGAAAATAACGGAACCAGGTCGCGGGTTTATGTACTCTATTCCAGTTAGCTCAGGTTTAATAAATGTTTCCAGTACAGTTTCCTCCTCCGCACATGGTGCTAACATGGAGCAAATCATTGCTGCACTTGATGATTTAAAAGGAGATAAAGATTGGAGAACTTCGATTGATTCATCAAAAGGAAAATCACTGAAAACGACTTACCTTGAGAATTTGGTAGGTATGTACTGCATTGTCCCACGCGACAACTATTCTGAAGTGTATGATGCTATTTTAGACTCTGGTGCTCCCGGAGTCAGTACAAATTTTGGTGTTATGATTGATTCAGAAAGTGACCAACAACAAAATGAAGAGTGGGCATTAGTTTATACTTCAGTAGGTCCAAATAGTGTAAATGATTTAAGAAGTGCTATGGAAGACAAGATTTCATCCTTGGGAATAGATAGATATGCGTTTTACACTCTTCCTATCCCGCGAGCATTGACTTATCTTGGTGGATAACCATACCTTTTCTTTGGCGCAACGGATACTCAATTCTACTATTCGTCTAACCTAATTATCGTTAAGTTCCAATCATTCAAGTTTCTTGATTGGTATGAGACATTTTGTTTTTCAGAAAAAAGTGATTTGAAGTGTTTTTCAATCGCTTTATTTTCTGTTTTTAGAATTCC
Source organism: Opitutales bacterium (assembly GCA_045567635.1). Taxonomy (GTDB): domain Bacteria; phylum Verrucomicrobiota; class Verrucomicrobiia; order Opitutales; family Seribacteraceae; genus Seribacter. The sequence goes on from JBJLCO010000011.1 coordinate 201,867, forward strand.
AGACAAAATTAGGTAGCTTTTTTTATTGAGTAGTTTTACCAATTCAGACGAGTAACATGTCAATATGTCAGATTGAATATTTGCAACTACAACATCATACTTCGTTGTAGGTATAAATTTTTCAATACTCTTTCTGTCAAATATTACATTCGTTACACCGTTAAGGTCTGAGTTTTCGATCGAAACTTTTATTGCATCTGCATCATTGTCAATCGCACTAATAGTTGTGAACCCTAACTTACTTGCAGTTAAAGCTAGTATTCCAGACCCACATCCAACATCTAAAAACGATTTTTTCTGGTCTAATGGAAGTGTTTCTGAAATGGATACGATCGACTCTAGACATAATTTTGTTGTTTCATGATTACCAGTTCCAAAGGCCATACTGGGATCTAAATATAATTTATTGTCATTATCTGGGATCAGATAAGAATCTTTTTTCCAAATTGGGACCCAATGAAAACATTTAAACTTCCAAGCTCGAAAATGCTTTTTATAGGAATTTTTCCAATCTATGTCCTTTATAGTTTTATATACTGGATTGTGTTGAAGTATTATATCTGAGTTATTAATTAATTCCTCATAAGAATTTTCTGCACTATCCACATCTTCAAAAAAACCTTCGAGACTGTATTTTCCTGTTATCAGGTTACAATTAACCACCCAATTATTTGGTGCTAACTCATAGATTTTTTCTTCTACCGATACTACGAAATTCTCTTCGACTTCAACCAGTACATTAATCATTCAGCGAAAGGTATAATCCCCAAGTCTAAGTCTCTTATTACCCATGGAAGTAACATATGTTCCGCTGCTTGAACTTTTTGCTTAACCATATTAAGATCGTCTCCATTCATAATCCGCACAGGAGCCTGTGCGATTATTTCACCCTCATCTATTTTTTCATTTACCCAGTGAACAGTACAACCTGTGATTTTAACTTTTTTTTCGAATGCTTTCTCAATTGAGTTAAGTCCAGGAAAACTAGGAAGCAGGCTAGGATGAAGATTGATAATTTTATTTTTAAAAATTGAAAGAAATTTACTGTCTAAAATTCTCATAAAACCTGCTAACACAATCAAGTCAGGTTGCAATTCCTGTATGGTTTTAATCCATATATCTTCTCCTTCATTTAAAAGCCTGTATTTGTGTTCACCCGGTTCGAGAAATGCGTTCCGTATATTATGAGATTTTGCATATTTTAGAATCATTGCATCTTGGGAATCAGACAAAACTCCGACTATTTCCACATTAGCAAGCTGGTTTTCGGAGGCAGCATTCATAATTGCTTCCGCATTTGTACCTTTTCCTGAGCCTAAGATTACAACTTTCATCGTTCTATTATTTAAATTTTGAATGTATATTTTGTATTAAAGCTGAGGTGCTTCGCCCGGGCAAGAATGATACGAATTCGATGACAGTTTTTACTGCGATGAGAGCATCATGTTCTTCTCTTGCTATGTTGCTCTGATCATAGTCACCGGCTTTCACATAAATATCAGGTTTCAAGGCAAGTATTTCCTTATCCAATCTTTTCGAGTCGAAAATTATTACTCCGCTTACGCAGGAAAGATTACTAAGCATATAGGCACGATCATTTTGCCCGATAATTGGTCGAGAACTTCCCTTGAGTTGGCGAACGCTAGAATCAGAGTTTAGTGCAACCCATAAATAATCACCTAATTCCCTCGCTTTATTAAGCGAATAAATATGTCCACTATGGAGAAGATCGAAACAGCCGTTGGTTAATACAAAGGTTTTTTTTTGATCTCTTGCTTGATTCCTAAATACAATTGCTTGACTAAGCGATGATACAGAAAAATCTATGGGATCAACTTTTTTCAAAATGTTATATTAATCAAATAAACGCTTAGCTTTTTCTAGGAATCCTTCGTCTGCCTTTAGATCCTCTTCTCCTGAAGCTTTTGCAAATTCAATCAATTTTTCTCTTTGTAATTTAGTGAGTTTTTGCGGTATGTGAATGATAATTCTTGCATAAAGATCGCCTTTTCGTGAAGGCGAATGCAGGTTTGGCATTCCTTTATCTTTGATCCGGAAAGTTTTGTTGGTTTGTGTACCACTCGGTATTTTTAGAGATACTTTTCCTTCCAATGTAGGAACCTGTACAACTCCGCCTAATGTTGCGAGGGTGAACGGAATTAGCAAGTCATGAAACAGATCATCTTCATCGCGGTCGAACTTCTGATGTTCCTTTATTTTGACATCAACATATAGGTCTCCTGACGGCCCACCCATTGAGCCTGCATCACCCCTTCCCCTCGAGCAAAGTCGGTTGCCATCGCTCACGCCAGGGGGTATGTTGACCTTAACATTTGTTGGGGATTTTAATCTGCCATCTCCGTTACATGAAAGGCAGGGTTTTTCAATTTTAACTCCGCTCCCTCTGCAAGTTGGACATGTTCGCCTAATGCTAATAAAGCCTTGATTAGAAGCAACTTGTCCAATTCCTCCACAGGTAGAGCACATAGTTTTACCTGATCCAGCACTAGCTCCAGTTCCTGAGCACTCTTGGCAAGGTGCATGATGTTGATATTTGATTTCTTTTTCAACTCCCTTCGCAGCTTGTTCTAATGTTATGGTAACGCTCACTCTTAAATCCGAACCCCTGCTTCCTTCACTCGCATTAGAGGATGAACCACCACCAAAGAAGTCCTCAAAAATACTTCCAAATCCACTTCCTCCGCCCCCGCTACCCCCTCCGAATGCGTCTCTAAAAAGATCGAAAGGATCGACTCCCTGTCCACCACCACCACCGCCGCGAAATGCGTCGTGTCCAAATTGATCGTATTTTCTTCTTTTATCAGGATCTTTTAAAATTTCAAAAGCAGCGGAAATCTCTTTGAATTTCTCTTCGGATTTTGAATCTCCAGGATTTTTATCAGGGTGGAATTTTACTGCAAGCTTTCGATAAGCTTTTTTAATTTCCGCTTCTGAAGATTCACGACTTACGCCAAGAATTTGGTAATAATCTTTATCTGACATGGAGGAAATACTAGTTTTTACCTTCTTCGTTTTTTGCCAAAACCACGCTTGCAGGTCTAAGAAGTTTACCACCAAGCTTATAACCATTTCGAACAGTTTTAATTACAATTCCATCTTCCTGGTCAGGTGATTCTTCGTGACCAATGGCCTCATGGAATTTGGGGTCAAAGGGTTGATTGGTTGGTTCGATCAAAACCAAGCCATATTCGCTTAGGATTTTTTCCAATTGATCGGTCGCCATCGCAAACCCTTCTACATAACTACTTGCTTCCTCGTGTTTTGAAGCTTCTGTGAGACCCATTTTAAATGAATCTATTATCGGTAGAATATCACTGATTAGTTGTGATCTTGTCCTTTGGACTGCATCTTCCCTCTCGCGGATAGTTCTTTTTTTGATATTTTCCAAATCTGCGTGGACCCGGAGGTACTTATTTTGGAGATCATCCTGTTTGCCATAAGCCTCAGAAAGTTTTTCTTCTAACTTTGCCTGTGTCTTTTCTTCTGTGATGACATCTTTGGAATTTTCAGAATGATGGTCACCCAGTTCCTGTTCGTTTTCACTAATTTGGTCAATGTCGTTTTCTTTCGGTTCTTCCATAATTAAGGTTGTGATAATAATACTATCAAAAAATCTTGCTTGGGAGTTGGGGTCAATTGGAAACAATTTTTGTCAGATTTTGATCATTTATGAATTCGTCAGTGATTAAAAAAGTTGAGTCTTCCAAAATGTCAATTGTGCAGTCGGAAAAGAACGGAGATATAACTTGTTCACCAACTGCAATTAATTCTTCTCCAACTGATATACTCCCAGAAATTAAGTGAATGATTGAGCAATCAACGGAAGATTCTTTGACTAAAACTTTCTCTCCGGCTTTTGAATTAAACTTTCTAATTTTAAAAAAATCACATTTGGCGATTATTGATTGTCCCACAGACTTTTGGGTCTTCAGCAATGTTGGCTCAATGTCCTTAAAATCTATACATCTGAGAGATTCCTCTATGTGTAATTGTCGGGGTTTGTTATCAACGCCTAGACGTCCCCAGTCATATACCCTGTAAGTGGTGTCTGAATTTTGTTGAATTTCAAGTATCAGATTTCCGCTATCAATTGCATGAATGCGACCACTCTCAACAAGAATGGAGTCTCCGACCTTAGACTCCATTCTATGGCAAAGTGATTCAGCTTCATTCGATGCAAGCGCAGTTTTAAATAAATTTTTATTGGTATTGGTTTTTAGTCCAATAAAAAGTCCTGCTTTATCAGATGCACCTGCAACATACCAGTTCTCCGTCTTGGGCTCACCGCCAAATTTATCGGCAATATAGAGAGGAGGGTGTACTTGCAAACTTAACCTTTCTGAGCAATCCAACCATTTAACTAAAACAGGAAATCTCGATTCTTTTTTCCATGTAGGTCCCATTATAGAGCCACTCTGTTCGGTAATCAAACGCCTGAGACTCATGCCCTTATTCAAAGTATTTGAGATTATTGATTGTGCTTCTGGACGATCGACTATTTCCCATGATTCGCCAATCTTATCTGATTCTAAATGTATTTTTCTGTTAAATCTTTTTTTAAGAACAGTACCTCCCCATGGTCTTTCTTTGTAAATAGGTTCAAACTTGATAATTGTCATTAAATTGTGTTTATATAATGAAATGTGGTGTGGATTAAAAATGGTGCTGAAGAATTAGCATCGTAAGGAATTGGATGAGTAAAGCAATTATTGAAAGTCAGGTGGCAATTAAAAAGGTGACGCCTGATAAGCAGGTTTTACGTAGCTGTATTTATGGAATCATAGCTACTTTAATTCTCATATCCTTATATGATTATGATCCCAAAAGTTTTCATTCTTATCCTCCATCGGACACTTCGCCATTGCTGGGCCAGTTCGGCTTGCAGCTAGCGAGAAATATTTTGGCTAGTTTGGGTATCTCTGCCTGGTTGTTACCATGGTTGTTTGGTACCTTGTCTTTTCTTTCTTACAAAAAGACTCACGCGAAAGAAAAGTCAGCTAAAATAGCTACTGTTGTATTGTCAATTCTTTCGATCAGCACCCTGGCAAACATTAGAGATACTCAAAATCGAGAAGGTGAAATGGAAAGCCTCTTTGATCCAAACATTTATGAACATGGTGCCGGAGGATCCTTGGGTGCGATAATATATTCAGGTCAGTCAATAAATTCTAAGCCCGAAAATAGGTATGGTGGCTTTTTGAAAATATGGCTCGGCAGCCTTGGTTCTACTTCGTTGTCTGTTTTTATATTAGTGATTTGTCTTTCAACACATTTTTCTTTTTCGCCACTCAAGCTTATTTTGGACCGGCTTAGCCTCCTGAATAAGGGATTGAAGCCTGAGGGCAGTAAATCCGAAGAAAAGATTGAAAAATCAATCGAAGGGGCAAGAGAAAAAGAAGTTACCAATAAAAAAGAAAATACTTTTGTGAAAAAAAGTAAGAAAAAGAGAAAGTTCTTTTGGCAAAATGAAGAAGATGTGGAGGATGTTTTATTTGAGGATGTTTCCAAAAATCCCCACAGTAGCATGCAAGGCAAAACGAATGCTGGCTCTCTTGCCAATTCTCCCAATAATAAGAAAAAAATATCCCCGGAAAAAAAGGAGACTGAACTTGCTTCCAATGACGATGTTTCAACCGTAGGGGAAAAAGCGAGCCCGTCAGGAGAAGACGATTTCACCGATGATCCAATATCTTCGGAATTAGAAAATGACCCCTCCGTTGGAATGGAAGGTTTTAAGGTGGTTCGTGCGGCAAAGACCGAAAAAGCCGGTGATCTTTTTCCAGAGAGAAAGGGTGACTATCATTTTCCACCTATGGAATTACTGATGGAACCGCCAGAAGAGGAGACAATTGGGGATGAGGATCATATTCTTAAAGCTAAACGGCTGCAAGATACCCTAAAGGAGTTTAAGATTGAGGTCGAGATGGGTGAAGTGCACACCGGTCCAGTTATCACGCGGTATGACTTGCATCCAGCCGCTGGAGTGAGAGTCGAAAAAATTGCGAATTTAGATAAAAATTTAGCAATGGCATTAAAAGCCGAGAGCGTTCGTATTCTTGCACCAGTGCCCGGCAAGGGGTGTGTGGGGATTGAGGTTCCTAATGCAATTCCTATGCCGGTATGCATGAAAGAAATACTTCAATCCAAAGCATGGCATGATGCGGGAGCTGAGATACCAATTGTTTTGGGGAAAGAAGCAAGCGGAAGGCCACTCGTTGCTGATCTAACTAAAATGCCCCACCTACTTGTCGCGGGATCTACAGGTTCTGGTAAAACGGTATGTATCAATGCAATTATTGCCTCTCTTTGTTATCACTCCAGCCCGGAGGATGTCAGATTCATCATGGTAGACCCTAAGATCGTTGAGATGAAAGTCTATAATGATTTACCTCATATGCTGATTCCTGTGGTAACCGAGCCTAAAAAAGTTCCAGGTGCACTTAAATGGCTTTTAATTGAGATGGAGAGGCGATATCAGATATTTTCTAAAATAGGAGTAAGAAATATAGCTGGATTCAATGCAAAAATACTAAAGGACAAAGCTGAAAAAGAAAAAGCACTAAAATTAGATGCGGAAATGACACCGGAAGAACGTGCGGCTTTAAGTTCGATTGAGGTTCCTAGAGACGACGATGCACTGGAAATTCCTGAGAATAAACTTCCTTACATTGTTTGTATAATTGACGAACTAGCAGACTTAATGATGGTTGCACAAGCGGATGTGGAAACCGGCATTGCCAGGCTTGCTCAATTGGCCCGTGCGGCAGGAATTCACTTAATAATCGCCACCCAGAGACCCTCAGTTAATGTTATAACAGGTGTCATCAAGGCAAACTTGCCCAGCCGGATTTCATTTCGTGTTGCATCGTACCGAGATAGTCAGACTATTTTAGACGGTAAAGGTGCTGAGGCACTTATTGGAAAAGGGGATATGTTATTCATTCCACCAGGAAGTTCAACCTTTGCCCGGGCCCAGGGTGCTTTTGTCAGCGATGAGGAGATCAATGGAATTGTAGATTATCTTAAAATAAACGGACCTCCTCAAATAATTGAAGAAGTTCGCGATCAAATTGAATCGGCAGGAGAGGAAGATGTTCTTGGCGGTTCTGATGACTCCGACGATGATCCAATGACTAGAAAAGCAATCGAAATCATACGTTCCACCAAGAGAGCGTCCACTTCTAATTTGCAAAGAAAACTAAGCATTGGATACAATCGGGCAGCCCGAATTATGGACGATCTTGAAGATAGGGGCTTAGTTGGACCCGATGTTGCAGGTCAGGGGCGAGAAATATTAATGGATTTATGAAATCTCAGCTTGCCAAAATTAGCGAAGGAATAAAAAGTGTTTTTTGTAGATAGAATTTTATGGCAGTAGGGCAAAAATTAGAAGAAGCACGTAATCGCAAAGGCATTTCCATTCGCGAGGCGGAAGAGAGTACAAAAATCAGAGGTGACTATTTAAGTGCATTCGAATCGAGTAGCTTCGATATAAATTTGCCTGAGGTGTATCTCAGAGGATTTGTTCGATTATACGCAAGGTTTTTGGATTTAGATCAAGATGCAATTCTTGCAGATTTAGCAATTGAAATGGGAAATAATTCGGGGAAATCACCTAGAAAATCTCTCGGATCCATTAAATCCATGGAAGGAAGCGAGAATGTCGACTTGGTTAATCCAACATCGCCAACATCTTCAGTCAGTCGTAAAAATTTAAATTCTGCCCTGAGTAAACCGATAATTTTTACATTTTTATCTTTGTTTTTAGTTATCCTCGTTATTATTGGCTTAATTTATGGTTTGAGTGGAAATGAAGATGCTAATGATAAGGTGAATACAAAATCCGAGACCATACAAGAAGTGTCCCAATCTCAACTTAGTCCTTCTGAAAATAATAAAATAAGTGAACCATTAATTTATAATTTAAAATTAAAATCAGTTGGCACAATAGAGATGTTGATTATCGATGATGGTAAGAATTCTCTTCAGGAATTTAAAAATATAGAACAGGGCTGGGAGAAAAAAATAGACATTCTTGGTTCTTTTCGGTGTTACTGTAGTGACTTAGAAAATCTAACCTTCTCAATCAACGGAAAAGAAAAAAAAGCAGATGGGGAAGGGGCGGGTCACTTTAGTTGGAAGCCTGATCTTTAAACCATTTGCTATCTTGATTTGGGAATTATTTTAAGGGCCGTTACCTTACCATTTCTCATAACCTTGATAATGGTTTCAACATTTGGTTCACAAATACTAATTGCATCCGTATAGTCGTAAATTGTTTCGATTTTTTTCCCTGCTAACGAAACGATCACATCTTTACTTCTTATTCCCGCCAAATCGGCAGGACCCTTTCGCGAAACTCCAGAAAGCATTACCCCTTTTACATCGGTGTTACTGTAATCAGGAATTGTCCCTAAATAAGAGCGAAGTTTTCCCATTGATGTTTTTCTAGGAGTCGAATCGGCAATGTAATTGATTGACCCCTCAGACTGAGCAAGAATTTCAATAATTCTGCTAAATAATTTTGTGGTATCAGTAAGTTTTTCGTAGTTAATTTTTTCAGTAGTATCGGTGGGCGAATGGTAGTCATTATGCAGACCCGTAAAGCCACTTATTATTGGCACTCCCTTGGAATAGAATGAGGTCGAATCTGTCGGGACATGACTATCATTTTGCAAATTTAAATTTAACCCGACCGGAACATTTGCTTCCTGTATGACCCTTCTCCAAATATTGGAGGAACCCACTCCGTGAATAGTCAGTTTTTCCTTATATCTGCCAATCATATCCATATTTAAATAAGCACGAATGGGACTGCTCTTATTGTTTTCAAAGGATTCAGATAACTCCTCATTGGCGAAAAACTTTGAGCCTATCAATCCTATTTCTTCGCCCGACCATGCGGTGAAAAGAATGTCATATTTTAGGCCAAGTAAGCCTTTTTTACGCAGGTCAGATAAAAATTCAGCTATTTCCAAAAGTGCAGCAATCCCAGAAGCGTTATCATCCGCCCCGGGGTGCATTTTAGATTTTGAGGATTTTTTTGCTCTTGAACTGTGTTTCCCTTGACCAATGTGATCTAAGTGTGCCCCAATCACCAAGGTCTTGCGGGGTTCATTGGTTTGATTTGATTTAAGAAGACCAAGAATGTTTCTACATTCCCCTCTGTCTCGAACGATTTCAATATTTGTCTCTAATTGAAAATCATTAAGTTTAAATCCCATCAAGTTATCACCTGCGTTTAACTTTTCGCATATTGCAGGAAAATTCCTCCCATTTAATGTGAAAATTTGACGAGCAAATTTATTTTTAAGGGAAATGGAATAGATCGACATAGTCTCATTAACCGCTGTTGTGTTAAATGCCACAACTTGATCATTTTCAGCATCCGAAGATATAAAAATTATTCCTTCAGCACCAAGATCGCGTGCAAGCGATGCTTTTTTTCTTAGGGTTGAATTGTAAAAATAGAAATCTTTCCTTTCTTGGGACCATTGGGATGGGAGTTTTCTGAGTACCATTATCCATTTTCCTTTGACATCAAGATGGGTAAATGAGTCGTATTCTTCCCATTTCTTGTGTTTCTTAACTTGGATTCCAAATCCGGCGAACACAATTTCAGAAACGGTAGATTTACCATTTTGACTAGTATTAAGGGGTGACCAGTCATGTAAAACCTTTAACGAGGTAGTATTTGGTAACTTTAAATTTAGATAATTATTTTTGCTAAGTTTGGCTAATTTGAGAAATGGAAAAGACTGTGTCCAATTTCCATTGGTTGCAAAGGGAGAAAGCCCGTATTCTTTGAACTTCTGTATTACATATTCTTGGGCTTTATAGATTCCCTTTGAACCAGTGAATCTTCCTTCACACTCTTTCGAAGCAAGAAACTCCAAGTGAGACCTAACATCGGATACCTTGATTTCTGGACTGCTTTTTAACCTTAAATTATAATTACCGACGGTATCTACGATAGAAGTTTTTCTCTCTAAGGAATTTGATTGCAGTGATTTTAAAGCTTCTTCGTGATTCCATTCAGATATAAAAATTTGGGAATTTCCTGATGCCGTTTTATTGCTTGTCCATGAAACAGTTTTCCCATCAGGCGAAAAAGAAGGAAGACCGTCAAACCCATCTCTGTAAGTAACGCGTACAGGTTTTCTTTCACCCTGAGCATCAACGATATAGAGTTCAAAATTTTGAAAGCCCAACAGATTAGATGCAAAAATAATGTATTTACCGGAAGGATGAAAGAAAGGAGCCCAAGACATTACACCAAGATCTGTAACTTTTACTTCTTTTTTAGTTTTCAACGACATGACAAAAATTTCAGCAGTATGCCCATTTTCGGAAAATCTCCTCCAGCATATTTTAGCTCCGTCAGCACTAAAAAAAGGTCCACCGTCATACCCTTTTGTGTTAGTAATTCGAGTGGTTTCGTTTCCGTCCGCGGTCATCAGGTACAACTCATTAAAATAAGATTTATCCCTCGCAAATATTTTTTTTTCATCATCGTTCAGTTTTTCTTCGTATGCACTCCTATTTGATGAAAAGAGAATAGTTTGACCATCAGGAGAATAAGAGGCTTCTGCATCGTAGCCTTTGTGATTTGTTAATCTTGTTAGCAAACCGGTCGTCAGGTCTTTTTCGTATAATTCGTAATGGGGATCGTAATCCCAACTGTATTTTTCTTTTTTGCCTGCTTTTCTTTTTTCGATTTCGAGCTTCTGCTTTAATAGTGAGTCCCGGTCTTCGTGAGAAGATGAAAAGAGAACTTTATTTTGGTTGGGGTGGAACCACGCACAGGTAGTTTTTCCTATTCCATTACTAACAATTTGATTTTTACCGTTAATTAAATTTAATCTATAAATTTGGTAAAATGGATTACCGGTAAATTGTTCAGATTGATAGATTAACTCGTTTCCTTTGTGGGAGAAATATCCTTCTCCACTTCTTTTTCCAGTAAATGTTAGCTGTCTTGTCTGAGAAAGAAAGGGTGATTCAGTGGATATAATGGAATCAGCATGTAAGTTATTAAAAAAGAAAATTAGGTAAAAACAAAGAATGATAGCGGACATAGTGCATCATCACTAAATTACACAATTAAATTTTACAACTCGAAGTGGTAGTAAAATTTTGTACCATACAATTAATCTTCAATAAATGCTCGCTTCGCAAACCAGAACCAAGTGTTGCCACGAGTGATGGCTGAAAATTCGATGTTGACCAAAGAATCGTCTTTTTTAACGAGCCTTACAGCTACATCCTTTATGTTTTGACCGTCAATGATGTTACTTACTGCTTCTCTTGCTATGTCTAAGTCTTGTGGGCATATAAAATTAAGAAATGGTTTGCCTTTTAGAACATCGGAAGAATATCCGAGAAAATCAGCCCACGCCGAATCATTCCCGTGAAAAATAATCTCTCCATTAATGATTTCCATTGTTCCCGAAAAGTCAGAGTCGGAAGACAATCCGTCGAGCGTAAATGATTTTTCTTCTATGGGAACGGATCCTTTCATCGATAGTTTAAAATTTTGATAGTGTTTGGGCGTGATATCGATTCTCTTTTTAAATGCTCTGTGAAAATAATGAACGCTCTCGAAACCACAAGCCACAGAGACTTGCTTGACGCTGACTTTAGTGGTCGAAAGCATCTTTTTTGCCTGAGCAATTCTGGTTTTGATAAGGTCTTCCGTTGGACTGGTGCGAAATTCCTGTTTGTATAAGGACGCGAAACGGCTGCAACTTAAACTTAGCTTGTCCGCCATTTTTTTGATAGTCCAGGGTAAATGGAAGTTTTCATGAATCTCAGACCTCAAGTCTCTAAGTTTCTGTGAGTGGTCAGGCATTGATAAAACAAAATCCTGTTTGGAAAAACGTATTATTTTGGTAAGTAATTCATCAAGAGTGCAAGCAACGATTCTGTCCCACATCATGTCCAGTGCCCGGCATTCTTTGGATATTTTTTCCAATAATGCATCAATGAAATAGGATTGGAGTGGAGAGTGAATTTCGTTTGTTTCAAACCCGATCTGATTAACCAGCCTTGATGCATCAGAACCCTTGAACGCAAGAGAGTCATAGTACCACTGCTCTCCTTTGCTTTTTATGTAGTGGGGAAAACCGGGTGCGATTAATATACAATCACCAGCCGTTACATCGTGGAGCCCAATTTTTGTCTTAACCAGTACCGGGTTTTTAAAAAAGTACAGAGTGTATTCTCTTTTACCCTTGGGTATATCAATTATGTCAGATGCTTTTTGTTTAACAGCAATATCACAGGCAGTAATTCGTATTTTCATCGTTTGCGAAGGATTTATTGAGGATTGTTGACAATATGTCTATTCGTTTTACATAATAAGTCAACTTTCAATATTTCACAAATTCAGAATAGTTGAATAAGTTTATTTTAAGATAAAAAAAATACCAATTCGACATAAAATAATAATAAACTCCAGATAAATTGTGTAAGGAGTTGATTAAACTAGATTACTGATCCGCGTTTGGATCTACACAACTGGGGTCTTTGTGGGCATCGATTTGGCCAACAATGTTAGGATGATTTTCAGCCTCTTCGTTCAGGCTTATCCATTCTTGAAGTTCGTCTGGCACATCCATGTCTGGGTAGATAGTTTCAACTGAGCATTCATTCATGCATGCATTGCAATCGATACTAGATTACTGATCCGCGTTTGGGTCTACACAACTGGGGCCTTTGAGGGCATCGATTTGACCAACAATGTTAGGATGATTTTCAGCCTCTTCGTTCAGGCTTATCCATTCTTGAAGTTCGTCTGGCACATCCATGTCTGGGTAGATAGCTTCAACTGGGCATTCATCCATGCATGCGTTGCAGTCGATGCAAGTTTCCGGATTAATGTAGAGACGGTCTGGAAGGTCATGAAATGCATCTACAGGACAAACAGATACGCAACTGGTGAATTTACAATCAACGCATTTTTCAGTTACAACATAGGTCATATGGCAGGTTTCCTAAGGTAGTATAGTGGTAAAAGTTAAAAAAATCGAACAGGGGAACTTTCGCTTGATTCTCTGGCTTGTCTTTCATGTTCTTCATCCGTGCATGGAGAATTTGTGGGCGACTTTGCCTCGGTGGTAGTTTCATTGACTAGCCGGTTCGAGAGAAGATAGTTTTCAACTTCTTCTCCGCTGACATCCGCAAGCATTACTCCATCCACCTCAACGCACGGGGACAGGGGCTGGGATGATTTTTCAACCATTTCGGCGTATATGTCTTGGTTGTTGATTATATCCAAATCTTCATATTCTAATGAATATTTGTCCATAATTGCACGGACACCCATACTCCATCCACACTGAGGTTTAAGATATGCTTTTATTTTCATATCATTTTAATAAATAAATTTTCTAAAAATAGCAAATACAAGTGCTTTTAAAAAAATTACGCATATTGATTATCACGTTGTTTGAACTCCTTAACAGAGTGAGTTTGGACGCCCCACTGGTTGTTTTAGTTTGGCAGGAGATTATTTCTATAGATTTAAATATCAATCCAACTTTAAATCAGAAGGTAGTCCTGTTGCTGGCCATTTGGTTGGCTTACAGTGCCGACCGATACTTGGAATGTTTTGGACAGCGGTCGGGTTTGAAATTGCACAGTAGGCACATTTTTTACTTAAAAAACCAAAAATCCTTTCTCATGATTTGGGTCATAATTTTGTTGATTTCAGTTCAACTATCTATGAATTCCTTTTCCTCCTTTCAAATAATAACGGGATGGAGTGTAGTTGTACTCGCAATCGGAAACCAAACTTTTAGCTACTTTGAATCTTCCGGTACTAAAAAAATATTGTCGAAAAAAAATAGAACTTCACTTCTTTTATCTCTAGCCTGTATTTACTTACCTTTCAGCCTGGGTATTTTATTGGAATGTCTTTCAATTCTTATTTTTCTATTCTTTCTGTTTTGGTTGAATTGTACTCAAATCAATCTATGGGAAAATGCGAATGATATGAAAAAATGTAACCTGTCAGATCATTTTTTTTCAATCCACAAGAAAAATTATTTTATTATATTTTGCCTTTTAATTTTCCATGGCGTTTTTCTGCATCTGCTTAGTGCAGGGCTTACTTTTGTATGTTTGTCATCAATTACCGTTTTAGCAGTTCATTATTGTATTAACCGTATTTCACTGAACTTTGATTACAAACGAGTAGTTTTGGATCAGTGTTATTGGATTTCACCCATTATTTTCGTGGTTATTAATTATGCCCAATAATTTTAATATTATTTCACCACTCTATCAGATCGGAGAACTTTTATTTTTTCGAGATCTGCTTCAGGAATCGAGGATTCAGTTTAGAGATAATCTTACATCTCCAGAATCTGTTTTATTGTTGGGAGAGGGAAGGGGAAATTTTTTAAAATTTCTATTAAGTTTGAATAAAAAGTGTTTGGTTACCGTGGTTGAATCTTCTTCGGTCATGATTCGATACCAAAAATCAATAATTCCAAAGAAAGATATGGATAGAGTTTATTTTAAAAACATTCCCTTAGAAAAATTTAGCTCTACCATAGAATTTGATCTTGTTTGCTCTTTTTATTTCTGGGATTGCTTTAATTCTAGGGAAATCAATTTGTTACTTCCCAATGTGGTGAAATTTTTGTCTGACCGGGGTTATTGGATGAACGCTGACTTTGTCGATATAGAATTTAAAGATAATAAAATTAATTTTTTCAAATTACGAATTATGTATTTTTTATTTAAAATTTTTACTGGAATCAGTGCATCCAAAGTAGTTTCTTTTAGAAGACATGCCGTAACCTCTTCACTTCACTTGATTGACTCTAAGGAAATTCAGGCGAATTTTATAAGATCCGAACTTTTTCAGAAGATAATCTAATTCAACTTTCTGGTCTAAAATCCTTGACCACTAATATCCTTAAGGCAAAATAGTCTGTTCTGTTGCTTGATGTGCAGGATTTAGAAGATATACTAATCTTTGCTACTAACCTTAAATATTTATGACATTACCCCCCAAACAAGGTCTCTACGATCCAAAAAATGAACACGAAAATTGTGGTATCGGCTTAATTGTCGATATGAAGGGTAGGCGCTCCCACGACATCGTTCAAGGTGCCCTCGAAATTTGCGTTAATCTCGACCATCGCGGTGGCTGTGGATGTGACCCTATCACTGGAGATGGAGCAGGTATTTTTATTCAGCTGCCTCACAAGTTTTTGTCACAAGCTTGTGCAGATGAGGTCTCTCTTCATCTCCCAGACGAAGGAGATTACGGTGCTGCTTTTATCTACCTGTCAAAAGATTCTGAATTATACACCCATGAAAAAAATATTATTGCCGAGGTCTTATCTGAGGAAGGTCTTGAGTTATTAGGGTGGCGAAAGGTTCCTGTAAAAAGTGAGATTCTCGGAAAAGCTTCTTTTGAGTGTGAACCTACAATGGAGCAACTATTTGTTAAAAGACCCAACAGTATTGAAAAGGGTCTTGCATTTGAAAGAAAACTTTATTTGGTCCGGAGAATTATCAGCCACCGACTTCGATTCAGCTCGGACGACCCTGATGTTAGTTTTCATGTAAGTTCGTTTTCTTCAAAAACCATGACTTACAAGGGAATGTTAACAACAGAGCAACTTTCAGATTACTTCCCGGACCTTGGCAATCCTTTAATGGAGTCCGCGCTTGCCCTTACGCATTCAAGGTTTTCGACGAATACTTTTCCAAGTTGGCACCGAGCTCAGCCCTTTAGGTATTTGTGTCATAATGGCGAAATAAATACCGTCAGAGGAAATGAAAACTGGTTATATGCCCGTCAAATGCAACTCGCTAGTGATGTGTTTGGCGATGATGTAAAAAAATTATTACCCATCATTCGTGAAGACGGGTCAGATTCCCAAAAATTTGATAATTGTTTAGAATTTTTGATTCTCTCTGGCCGTAGTTTGTCCCATGCCATGATGATGATGATTCCGGAACCATGGGAAAAACATCAGGACATGCCCCAATTTAAGAGAGACTTCTATGAATTCCATGCCTGCGTTATGGAACCATGGGATGGACCCGCATCCATCGCATTTTCTGACGGAACTCAAATTGGTGCTTGTTTGGACCGGAACGGACTAAGACCATCCCGCTATTATGTTACAAGTGATGATAAAGTAATATTAGCTTCTGAAGTGGGGGTTCTATCTTCAATAGATCCTTCAAAGGTTATCAAAAAAGGAAGGCTTGAACCGGGAAGAATGTTTTTAATTGATATGGATCAGGGTAGAATTATCGACGATACGGAACTCAAAAAATCTATTGCTCAAGAAGAGCCTTATGGAGAGTGGTTGAAAGAATCGATGGTTAATTCCAATTCTTTACCCTTACCTTCAGCACAGAGTGTGGATAATTTTTCAGATATTGTAGAAAAACAAAAAGCATTTGGTTACACTTTTGAAGATTTACGCTTTTTGATCGGACCCAGTGCTCAATCCGGAAAACAACCACTCGGATCGAT
Organism: Opitutales bacterium; assembly: GCA_045567635.1. Classification (GTDB taxonomy): domain Bacteria; phylum Verrucomicrobiota; class Verrucomicrobiia; order Opitutales; family Seribacteraceae; genus Seribacter. Next base: position 218,395 of record JBJLCO010000011.1, read on the forward strand.
GGGCAACGATTCTCCGCTTGCTGTTCTTTCTGACAAATCACAATCCCTTTATAACTATTTTAAACAATTATTTGCTCAAGTAACCAACCCTCCCATCGACCCAATTAGAGAGGAATTGGTTACAGCTTCGATCAGCTTTGTTGGCTCAGAGGGTAATTTAACAAATCCAGGTCCCAAAAGTTGCCGACTGATTAAATATGACTCACCTCTGATTGACGACATGCAGACTACCCAACTTAGGGGGAAGTTACCTTCTGGCTTTATGTCTTCAACCCTCCCAATGCTTTTTAAGCCTAATAATAAAAGGCTTCATGGGGAAGACCTTGAAATCGCACTTGAAGAATTATTCAGAAAAGCAGATGAAGCAATTATTGAAGGAGTTAACATTTTAATTCTTTCAGACCGTGACCTATCTCCCGAGCATGCAGCCATTCCCGCCTTATTAGCATGTTCTGGCCTTCACCACCACCTTACCCGAAATGGAACTAGGACGAAGGTTTCCCTTGTGGTCGAGTCAGGCGAACCACGTGAAGTGCAACATTTTGCACTTTTAATCGGTTACGGAGCCGACCTTATCAATCCATATTTAGCACTTCAAACGGTTCGCCATATGATCACCTCTGGTGATATCCAAGGAGATCCCGCGATTGCATGTAAGCATTTCCTGAAAGCAAATTTAAATGGCGTAATTAAGACCATGTCTAAAATGGGAATTTCTACGGTGGCGTCTTATCGGGGAGCTCAAATTTTCGAATCAATTGGATTAAATCAATTATTCATCGACAAGTATTTTACCAAAACTGCTACGAGAGTTGAAGGAATTGGAATCGATGCTATTGCTGCAGAAGCCCGTCATCGGCACAGTTTTGCATTTGCACCCCGACCTGATGAACGTTCTTTACCTTTGGACCCTGGGGGAGTTTATCAATGGAGGGCAACGGGTGAGAAACATTTATTCAATCCGACCACCATACACAAGTTACAAAAAGCCACGAGGCTTGGAGATTACGAAGTTTTTAGTGAATATTCGACTGCTGTGAATGATCAATCCAGAGACTTATTTACTTTAAGAGGATTGATGGACTTCCAATTTGGAGATCAAAATGAAATTCCATTGGAAGAAGTTGAGCCTGCCTCTGAAATTGTTAAAAGATTCAAAACGGGTGCCATGTCTTATGGTTCTATCTCCAAGGAAGCACATGAAAGCTTGGCGATTGCAATGAACCGACTCGGCGGAAAATCGAATACCGGGGAGGGGGGCGAGGATCTTGATCGTTTTACACCGGATGAGAATGGAGATTCGCGAAGATCAGCTATTAAGCAAGTCGCAAGTGGAAGATTCGGTGTTACAAGTTACTACCTTGTCAACTCCGATGAAATACAAATTAAAATTGTTCAGGGTGCAAAGCCAGGAGAGGGTGGAGAATTACCCGGACACAAGGTTTTACCACCGATTGCAAAAACTCGGGGAACGACTCCAGGTGTTGGATTGATTTCTCCTCCTCCACATCATGATATTTATTCAATTGAAGACCTCGCAGAACTCATTCATGATCTTAAGAACTCCAATATTCATGCACGGGTCAATGTGAAGCTTGTCTCTGAGGTAGGAGTAGGAACGGTGGCGGCTGGTGTTGCTAAGGCGAAGGCTGATGTGATTTTAGTTTCAGGTTATGATGGTGGAACTGGTGCTTCACCACGATCCTCCATTCAGCACGCCGGGGCTCCATGGGAATTAGGTGTAGCAGAGACAAACCAAACCCTATTGTTGAATGATTTACGGAGTCGCGTGGTCTTGGAAACAGATGGACAATTAAAAACAGGTCGAGATGTTGCCATTGCTTGTTTACTAGGAGCAGAAGAGTTTGGTTTTGCCACTGCACCTTTGGTCACCCTTGGGTGTTTGATGATGAGAGTCTGTCATAAAAATACCTGTCCAGTTGGAATTGCTACCCAAGATCCCCGCCTTCGGGAAAAGTTTGCCGGTGGTGCTGATGCAGTGGTTAATTTTATGAATTTTATAGCTGAAGAAGTCCGAGAAACTATGGCAAAACTTGGATTTCGCACCATTAACGAAATGGTGGGTCGTGTGGATAAATTAGAGTTGCGCAATGCAGTAGATCATTGGAAAGCGAAAGGTCTTGATTATTCAAAAATTCTATACCGTCCAGATGTCGGTCCAGAAGTGGGAACATATTGTCAAATGAAGCAGGATCACCTACTCGAACGATCACTGGATATGAGAGAGATTCTTAAATCTGCTCAACCAGCTATCGAAAACGGGACTCCAGTTTCAATCAATCTGCCTATCGTCAATACTGACCGAGTTGTAGGTACAATTACTGGTGCCGAGCTTTCCAGGAAGTATGGATCTGAAGGTTTGCCCGATGATTCGATTGAAGTGAATCTTGTCGGTTCAGCCGGACAAAGTTTGGGAGCATTTTGTCCCAAAGGAATGACATTCAAAGTTGAAGGTGATACCAACGATTACTGTGGTAAGGGATTGTCAGGAGCGAAAATTGTGGTTCGTCCACCTAAAGATGCCGCTTTTATTGCCCATGAGAATATCATCACAGGAAATGTATGTTTTTATGGTGCGACTGGGGGAGAAGCATACATAGCAGGTGTTGCGGGCGAAAGATTCTGTGTGCGAAATTCAGGTGTTTCTGCAGTAGTTGAGGGAGTTGGCGATCATGGTTGTGAATATATGACTGGGGGTCGAGTACTTTGCCTAGGGAAAACTGGCCGGAATTTTGGAGCTGGTATGTCGGGTGGAGTAGCTTATATTTTAGATGAAGATGGAGATTTTGTCAGTAAGCGATTAAATCGCGAAATGGTAAAAATTTATCCTCTGGTCGAATGCGATGATGAAGAAATTCTTGAAGTTAAAGAACTAATCTCAAAACATGTTGCTTACACCGAATCTAAGAGAGGCGAGGAAATACTTGAAGACTGGGAGAACTTCTCCAGTAAGTTTTTAAAAATTCTTCCCGAAGATTATGAGAGAGTTTTACATGCCTTAAAGAAAGCTGAAGAACGTGGATTGCAAGGCGATGAAGCTGCCCAAGCTGCCTTTGAAGAAAATGTTGCGGCTGGGCATTGAACATTAATACAAATAATAATATAAATTTTTATCATGGGTAAACCTACCGGATTTTTAGAGCATACCAGATCCCCAATTCCGGATCGAGCACCCCTCGATCGTGTAAAAGATTGGGATGAGATTCACGAAGACTTTCAAGAAGAAAATCTGAAAGAGCAGGGCTCACGCTGCATGGATTGTGGAACACCATATTGCCACACGGGCATGACTATCAGTAACATGGCAAGTGGTTGCCCGGTTAATAACCTTATCCCGGAATGGAATGATTTAGTCTATCAAGATAAGTGGCAAGATGCTTTAGACCGATTGCACAAGACTAATAATTTTCCAGAATTTACTGGTCGGGTTTGCCCTGCACCCTGTGAAGGATCCTGTGTTCTCGGTGTGATTGAACCCCCAGTGACTATCAAGAGTATTGAATGTGCAATTATTGATAAGGGGTTTAAGGAAGGATGGGTACAGCCAAATCCTCCCAAGTCGAGATCTGGTAAAAAAGTGGCCGTTGTTGGTTCGGGGCCAGCGGGTCTAGCTGCTGCTGATCAGCTCAATAAGGCAGGACATTCAGTTACAGTGTATGAAAGAGCAGATCGAATAGGAGGCTTGTTAGTCTATGGTATCCCCAATATGAAATTAGATAAAAAGTATGTCCAAAGAAGAGTGGATTTACTTGCTGAAGAGGGTATTGAATTTGTTGTTTCCACAGAGATAGGAAAAGACTTGCCAGCAAAACAACTTATTGAGGAATTTGACTCGGTTATTTTGTGCTGTGGGGCAACCAAGCCGCGCGATCTCCCTATCGAAGGCAGGGATCTTGATGGTGTTCATTTTGCAATGGATTTTTTAACCAAGAATACTCAGGGTCTATTAGAATTAAAGGATATCACTGCTTTTGAAACTGCAGCCAAGGGTAAGGATGCAGTGGTGATTGGGGGAGGGGATACAGGAACAGATTGCGTGGGAACCTCCTTAAGGCATGGTTGTGAGAGCATTACTCAACTTGAAATTATGCCGAGGCCACCTGAAGAACGAGCAGATGATAATCCATGGCCGGAATGGCCAAAGGTATATAAGATGGATTATGGCCAAGAAGAAGCGAAAGAAATATTTGGGGCTGATCCCAGAAATTATCTTACAGCTACCAAAAAGTTTATTGGGGACGAAAATGGAAAATTAACAAGTCTTCTCATTCATGAAATAGAATGGAAACAGGAAAATGGCCGGTTCTCTCCGGTAGAAGTTCCTGGTTCTGAAAGGGAAATCCCTGCCCAAGTTGCTTTTTTAGCAATGGGATTTCTTGGACCGGAAGATATCATTGCTGAGGAACTTGGTTTAGAACGAGATTCGCGATCCAATATTCAGGCTGAATATGGAAAATTTTCAACAAATATGGACGGAGTTTTTACTGCTGGGGATATGAGGCGTGGCCAGTCTCTTGTCGTTTGGGCCATAAATGAAGGTCGTGCAGTTGCCCGAGAGTGTGACCGTCATTTAATGGGCGAGACTTCACTTCCTTAAGCATTTTATTATGCGCATTGTTTGTTTGGATCTCGAAGGAGTTCTCGTTCCCGAGATTTGGATAGCCTTTGCGGAAAAGACTGGAGTAGATGAACTAACTCGAACAACTCGTGACGAGCCGGATTATGAGGTTCTCATGCGTTACAGGTTAGAAATTTTAAATAAGCATGGCTTTTCCCTTTCTCAAATACAGGATGTGATTGAGTCACTTGATCCATTGCCGGGTGCACTTGATTTCCTCGATGAATTACGTTCAAAATATGAACTGATCATACTTTCCGATACTTTTCGTGAGTTTGCCGGACCGCTTATGAGGAAGTTAAATTCTCCCCACATTATTTTGCCATGAACTAAAGGTGAAAAATGATCTTATTGAGGACATAAAATTGAGACTTCCTGATCATAAAAGAAAAAGTGTGCAGTACCTCCAGAAACTAAATTTCGAAGTCGTTGCAGCAGGAGACAGTTATAATGACTTAGGAATGCTCAAAACCGCAGACTACTGTATGCTCTTTAGTCCACCTGAACAATTAGTCCAGGAATACCCTGACATAAAAGTGGGCAGGGATTATCCTAGTCTTTTGTCCTTTATTGAAAGTCCAAACTCATGATTGTTATTATTTCAGGTACAAATCGGGAAGGAAGTTTATCATCTGTATTTTCTAGCGCACTAAATGAAATTTATCAGGAAAAAGGAATGGACAGTAAGGTGCTCGAGCTCTCTGAATTACCTCCAGAAACATTTTCTCCAAGTGCATATACTGAAAAGCCCATAAAAGTTTTAGAATTCACCAATGATATACTTAACGCCTCCGGTTTAGCCATTGTTGTCCCTGAATACAATGGAAGTATGCCGGGTGCCTTGAAACTGTTTATCGACTTACTTCCATATCCAGAAAGTTTTGAAGGTCGTCCAATTTGCTATATCGGTATTGCTTCTGGGCAATTTGGGGCATTGCGTCCCGTGGAGCACTTGCAGCAGGTATTCGGATATCGCAACGCGTACAATTTCCCCAAACGGGTATTTGTTCCCGCGGTTCATAATGTAGCAAACCGTGAAAATGGAATTACCGACTCGGAGTTAGAGTCTAGGCTTGCCGGGCAAGCGGATGATTTTATTCAGTTTTGCCGTTCGTTAGGCAAAGACATCTGAATTTTAAGATAAAATTGGATTCAATATCCTTCCATGTACATCCGTGAGTCGTAAATCACGACCACCATGCCGATAAGTCAGGTTCTCGTGATTTAATCCTAAAAGGTGTAGCACGGTTGCCCAAAGATCATAAAAATCACACTTGTTTTCAGTGACATGATACCCAAATTCATCCGTTGATCCATAAACAGTCCCTCCTTTAATACCTCCACCAGCCATCCATATGGAGAACCCATAAGGGTTATGATCTCTTCCATCAGATCCTTGAGAAAAAGGAGTGCGTCCGAACTCACCTGCCCAAATAACTAAAGTTTCGTCCAGTAAGCCACGGACTTTTAAATCCTGGAGCAAACCAGCTATCGGTTGATCCACTTGGTGAGCCATGGCTGAATGTCCTTTTTCTAAAACACCATGCTGGTCCCATGGGTTAGCTGCTCCTCCAGCGCCAAGTTTTTCTGTTAAACAGCTTAACTCAACAAATCGAACACCTCTTTCCACCAACCTACGGGCCAGAAGGCACTGTTTTGCATAACTTGCTTTCTGGACATCTGAAGAATCTAAGCCATAAAGTTTTTTGGTGGCATCGGTTTCTCCTTCGATCTCACACAATTCAGGAACAGCGGCCTGCATTTTATATGCAACTTCGTGATTTTGAATGGCAGCCTCAACTTGTTGATTATTTCCGACCTGTTGTAGAAACTGTTGATCAAAGGATTTATGAAAATCTAATCTTTTCCGTTGCGAGAAAATTGACTCTCTTGGTGTAACATTAATAATGGGTTCATCTTTATCGACTTGAAGGATAGACCCTTGGTTATTTGCGGGCAGGTATCCGCTTCCATATAATCCAACTCCTCCATGGGGTGGAACCGATCCACCACTATGTAGAACAACAAAGCCAGGCAAGTTTTGATTGAGGTTACCTAGCCCATAATTTACCCAAGCCCCAGCGGTGGGATGTCCCATGAATGGAAAACCAGTATGGATAGCATAGTTTCCCTGTGCATGTTCGTTTACTTTGCTGGTCATCGAACGAATCACGGCAATTTCATCGATCATCTCAGCGGTTCGTGGAAATATTGAACTAACCGGAATTCCACTTTGTCCATACCTCTTAAACTTAAAGGGAGAGGGGGAAAACATTTCCGTTATTATTGAATTGGGTACGCTCGACCTTGACCGGCATGGGTTGCCCTGCGAACTTGATAAGGGTTGGTTTCGGGTCAAATGTATCGATGTGCGAAACTCCACCGGACATGTAGCAGAAGATTACGCTTTTAGCTTTGGGTGTGAAGTGCGGTTTTGCTGAAAGCTGGTTTTGCCCGAGCATTCCTTGGAGGGCAAGCATACCAAAGCCACTTGAGCAAGTGGAGAGCATTTTACGACGACTTAGAAGGCTGTTCATAGGATTATTTTAAATAAATGAATTCTTTCATATTAAAAAGGGCGAGTGCTAGATCTTCAAGGTCTGGTTTATCTGCAACTTCTGTAGCCTCAAGTTCTCGGAGTTTTTTTTCTAAAGAATCTCGGTGTGCAGTGAGTTTTGTGTACAGGTTCATTTCTTCCGAAGAGAGAGACTTCTCTACTTCCTTCAAACTTACATAGGAATTTGGATGAAAGATTGCATGGATTTCACTTTGAGTAAGGGCTCGGTCGTAAACAGATGCCTGGCTGATACTACCGCGTAACAAACGTTGTCGACTAGCCGGAAGGTGCCTGACACCAAAAGAGAGTACAGATTTATTTTTCTGATATTTATAAAGATTTG
>JBJLCO010000012.1:0-26292 GCA_045567635.1 Opitutales bacterium
CCCATAAATTTTGCAAGGGTGGGGCGGTCTTCGGGGATGGGCAGACCGCGGGACATTCCATACTTGCCAAACCGCTGTCCGTACTGGCCCATCATTAAGGCACACCTGCTTGGGCAGCAGGGAGGGTTGGTAATATAAGACGCGGTGAAGCGTACTCCTTCTTTAGCCAAGCGGTCGATGTGTGGGGTGGGTATGTCTTCGCAGTCATAGCATCCGATGTCTCCGTACCCTAAGTCGTCGATATAGATGAGCACGACATTGGGCTTCTCCGCAGATGTTAGTTTATGTCCTATTGAAATGAACAGAAGGGCAGCACATAACAGCCCATAAGAATAAATGGGAATTCTCATAATTTGAATTTTCTAAAACCTAGTAGCGGAATAAAGGAATTAGAACTTGCGATATCTTCCCTTTAAATGTGGGTTAGCTTCGGGAAGGTTGGTCACCTTCATTTTTTTGGCATTCCAGTTGAGCCGCTTACCAGGGAACTGACAGGCGACCACCCCAAGACATAAGGATTCAGCCAAGGGCCCGGAATAGTCAAAGCCAGCTAAAGTCTTATCTTTTCCCTCAATGGCATCGAGGAATTGAGTGTAGTGGTCGACACCTACAATGTCAGTTTTAGGAAGATTTTTTACTACACTATCAGGATAGAAAGTGGGCATCGAGCAGTGCGGGAGAACCATGCGTCCGTTTTCTCCTACGAAAACTGCACCCTGCTTGGGTAGCTCGTCTCCGTTTGGAAGCATTAAGTCCGGGTTGTTTTTGTGCCTTGGGGCATCGGTGCCATCCCACCAAGTGAAGGTGAAATCATCAGTGGTATATTTGGATGGATTAAAGCCGTAACGAACCATGTTTTTTTCCGCATGCCCAAAACCGTTGGGTTCGCGGCAATCGGCTTCCACCCATTTTGGATCCTTAAGATCCAAGGCCTTAAAGGGAGTGTCAAAAATATGGATGCCCATATCACCGAGGGTACCGCATCCAAAATCGAGAAGTTTGCGCCACTGACCGGGGTGGTAGACGTTACTTACATAATCGTGTTTAGGCGCTGTGCCCAACCATAGATTCCAGTCAAGGGTACCGGGTACTTCAGACTTTTCCTTAAAGGGTTCCCCGTCATATCCCCAGGTTTTGAATGACCAGACATAGACCTTACTGACTTTTCCAATGAGACCTTCCTGGATGTAATGACGGGCCAAACGGTAGGCTTCCCGGGACTGGTTTTGAATCCCCATCTGCGTGGTCAGTCCTTTTTCGGCAGCAAATTCTGCCAATTGACGGGCCTCCTTAAGTTTGTGGGTCAGAGGTTTTTGCAAATAAATATGTTTTCCTCTTTCCATTGCATCCATAGTGGCCGGGTAGTGGGTATGGTCGGGCGTGGAAATAGAAACCGCATCAATCTTGTCGTCCAGTTTGGCAAGCATTTCGCGATAGTCCTGAAAGGCGGTGGCACTTTTAAACTGTTTGGACCAGGTGTCCATTTTGCCGTGGGCGTAATCGACATCACAAAGTCCGATCACTTCCACATTACTATGCTTGGCAAGATACATGGTATCAATGCGGCCCTTTCCGCCTGTCCCGATATGGGCGGTACAGATCTTACTGTTGGGTGACTTGGCCCGTAAGCCGGAAGGAAGAATAAAAAAGCTGCCCACGGCAGCTGAGGATTTAATGAAGTCTCTGCGTGTATTATTTTTCATGATGAGTAAAAATTTAAGGGTCTTTAGTAATTATGAGTATCAATCTGTTTATGTTACAAACACATAATTTATTACGGGTAAATTTTTTGTAAGGGGTGAAGAGATTTAATTAAACTATTCTTTTTTAACTTTTATAACATCCCCACCTTTGGGTTTTCCTTTGTTGTAACAAACCAAATCGAGAAATTCATTGAAGGCGGTGTAGGTTTCTACATCCCGGGTTTTGGGATTGAATAGAATGCGCTTGGCTGGAACATGTCCCATGGAATCAATGTAGACCATTTTACTCCAGACTTTATTCTTTGTAAGCATTGCCTGGATGGCATGGCCCATACTTGCCGGAGTTTTGGGGTGCTCTTTTTTACCACCAAACATTACAAAACCGGGAGGGTCGCCGGAGTTGACTAGGTTAATAATGTTTGGTGGAAGTCCGGGACTATTCCGAACCAGCCCACAATATTGAGCTTCTTTGGTTTGTACTTGGCATAGGTGGGCCATTCCCACTTATCACTGTAGGCAATCCAGGCACTAATAAAACCACCCGCAGAGGCTCCAGTGGAAACGATCTTTTTTGGGTTTCCTCCATATTTTTTGGCATGCTCCTGGATATAGGCGACCGCCATAGCCGAATCGATCACACAGTCTTTTATGGATACCCCGGTTCCTATTTTCAGGAGTCGATAGTTGGGTGAGACCACGATGCAACCCTTGGACATGTAGAGTTTGATCATGTCCTCATTGCAATAGGCTTTATCACCGAACCTGAAACCGCCTCCATGAATAGTGAACACGATGGGGGCATTTTTATACTCGGTGTCCCAATAGACATCCAAGACATTCCGCTCATTGGGACCGTAGGATAAATCCTTGATGGCCTTGAACTCAGCGGAGAGGAAGGTAGAGAAGAAAAGAGCGGATAGTGGAGTAACGAATGTTATGATTTTCATATTTTTTACTTATCTGTGTAAACTTGTCATAAATCTGAAAGTTTCGCTAGTTGGCCAAAATATTGACGATTTCTTTCTTAGCCTGAGCAAAGTTGGGTTTACCGTCCTTAATAAAGTAATGAAGCCGCTTTGTTGTGGTCGCACCGTTTGTATGAATACTGACAATTCGAATTTGATGTTTTCCTTCCCTTAAGTCTTTAATATTAATTCGAAATTCATTGTTCGGATTGACCACCGATGTCCAACTTGTGGCATCGTAGTTATTATTAACCATGTAACCACGCTGACCCTTGTTTTCTTTGTCGTTGTAGGCGACCATTGCGATTACAGGGATTTCTGAACTGATTTTTCCCTGAATTCGAATTACACTATCTATTTCGAAGATTTTAATCTTTTGATAAGAGAGGTTCGGGGAGATTTTAGATAAATTCGAAGTTCCGCTGAATAGAGGATGCACCAATAGGCGAAGGGCACTGGAATGGGTCAGAAAAGATCCTTTTTGTTTACTGTTCCATTCTTTGCGGTAGGTATAGTTTCCCGCACCCATGAGGGCTGTTCCTTTTGTGGCCTCCTTTTTTGTCGCCAAGTTGTGGGGTAGCGATAGGCCGTGTCCGAGTTCATGAATAGTGCCTCCGATATACACTGTATTAAACCGGTTTAGGGTAAACGGTTCGAAACCTCGGTGTTCCTTGACCTGCAGGATTATCTTTTTTGGGTCAGGTTTCAGCCCTTCAATGGAGAGCCATTCCATGTCAGCGGTGAAACAGATTCCCTTATTATGATTCGCCCCCATGCCGTAGTACGGGGAATAAATAGTAACTTTTTTACCATCGGTTTTAGAGAGACCGCAAACAATGAGAAGGGTTTCTTCTTCAGGATTAATACCCTTCGCTCGTAGAGCTTTAAATACTTCTCCCTTAATTTTGCCACCAGATTTGTAAGTATAATTAGCATCTTTATGAATACCCTGAACTTCGTGCAATTTAAGAATGCTATTTTCTTTTTCTAGCGAGATTGTAACTTGTTTGTACCCAAGTCTATTCATTTCAGTACGAAAGAAATTTTGAATATCAGTCATAATCCCATTCCACCTTTTGCGATGATCTTTGATAGGTTTTCGATCGGCGGGGTAAAAATAAACCACTCGTAATTTTTTATCTTCTAGATCTTTATTTGAGTGTGATTTGAGAATTTGTGAAATATATTTGGATTGTTGGGGTTGAGATTTGAAATCATTCCAATTTTCGAAAGTAGGATTTTTAGTTTTTGGGTTGGTTACAAATGCAGACAGTCCCATCGTTATGTAAAGTATGCAAAGTGTAGGAATGATAATTGTCCTCATTCATAAATAAGAAACTGTATTAAATATTTGATCGACCTTTTTTTATGGATTTTTGCTTATTTTAAATTTGTGGTAATCTATAATTTTTAAAAACCTCGAGATTGATCGAGATAAATTACTGGTGTCGCAAATCGAAAGAAAAAATACGCAAAATGCGGTATTGTTTTTTTGATTTTCATGTAAAATGATTTACCCGTTTATGTACAGGTAATGAAGTGTTTTTAGCCCTGTACTGTTTTCTCACCCCAAACCTCTATGAAGTTTTTTGATCTTACTTTCTCTTTAGTTCTTATAATATCCATTTTTCAATTTAGTAATGCCAAGCCTCCTAAGGGTTTTGAGAAAGTTGATCAGGAGATTACGATCAGTACGTTGGAGGCTCAAATGAAATACGATGTGAAGAGCTTTAGTGTTAAGCCAAGTTCCAAGGTGAAAGTAATTTTTAAGAATCCTGATTCGCTCCCTCACAATCTTATTTTTTGTACGCCCGGTAAGAAAAAAGGCGGAGACAAAGGTCAGGAGGTGATTGATGCGGTGCTTAAGCTTGGTGACAAGGGAGTAAAAATGGATTGGGAACCGACGGGGCATCCTAGAATTCTCGCCAGTTCAGGAATGGTTCAACCTGGCAAAGAGGTAACCTTTTATTTTAAAACCCCAAAGGTGGAGGGTGACTATCCCTATATCTGTACTTTTCCCGGGCATTATCAATTAATGAATGGCGTGATGGGTATAACCAAGAAAGCCAACCCGGTCACCAATCTTACTTATAAAATTTATCACGGAAAATGGAGTAAGATGCCAAATTTTTCTGAATTTAAAGCAGTCAAATCTGGAGCCCTGGCCACAGGCCTTTTTGATATTTCAATGCGTGAGATTAATAACAACTTTGCATTTGTTTTTAATGGCAAAATTGAATGCTTAAAGGATGGGAAATATTCTTTCACCATTTCTTCGGATGACGGATCACAGCTCTTTATAAATGGTAAGATGATCGTCGATAACGATGGCGTTCATGGAATTAAGGCAAAGGCGGGTTCGGTTGAATTGAAAAAAGGAAGGCACGATATTGAAGTGAAATATTTCGAACTAGCCGGCGGGGAAGCACTTAGTGTCTCATGGACTGGGCCCGGCTTTAAAAATAAACCCCTTTCTAATACTGCACCTAAGGCTGGACAGGTTGTTGAAGGTATGCTGATCGAACCTCTAAAAGGGGAAGCAACCATTTACCGGAACTTTATTGATGGTGCAGGGCCGCGAGCGATTGGAGTGGGGTACCATGAGGGAGTGAATCTTGCTTTTGATGCAAACAATATGAGACTGGCAATGATTTGGCATGGAGACTTTATCGATGGAGCTCGGCATTGGATTGCCCGTGGGCAGGGATTTCAACCGCCAGCCGGGAATGATGTCATCCGATTGCCCGAGGGCTTAGCTATCGCTGAGCTAATGACAAAGGATTCCGCTTGGCCAGAGTCCGAATACCGCACCAAAGAATTAGAATTTGATGGCTATGTTTTGGACAAGATGCAAAGGCCCACATTTAAATACAGTCGGGATGAAATTTCTATTACGGACAAACCGGTTCCGGTTGGCAGTTCCTTCGAGGAAAAGCCGGGAGTAATCCGTCGAACGCTCAAATTTGTGGGTAAGGGGAATTCTACAAATCTTTACTTTCGTCTTGCTCAGGGAAATTTTGAGAAAGACCAGGATACTTTTTCCAATAGTGAATTGTCTCTTTCTGTTGAGGGAGGGGAAGTTTTTGCTAAAAAGGGTGAACTTCGGGTGCCGATTGAATTTAATGAAGGAAAGTCCGAATTAAAAATTACTTATTCCTGGGCTGAGTAATTGGGTTCAGCTAAACAAACTATACATTTTAAATATGAAAACTTTCATCACTCTCTTAACTTTTTTTTATGCAGTTGCCCCTCAGTTATTCGCAGACGATCATTCTAAAAGTTTACCGGTTGAGTCCGATTATTATCCCATTACCACGATTCCACTTCCTTCAGGGGAGGTAATCGAAGTAAGCGGCATCGAAATACTTCCCGGAAATAAAGTGGCGGTCGCATCCCGAAGAGGAGATATTTTTGTAGGGGAGGGCGTCTGGGAAGATGAACCGTTACCCACATGGACTTTATATGCGAGGGGACTTCATGAAACTCTAGGGCTTTCTTGGAGAGATGGTTGGCTTTATGCAACTCAGCGTCCGGAAGTTACCCGTATGAAAGACCGGGACGGTGATGGGCGGGCAGATGTATTTGAAACCGTTGCAGATGACTGGGGAATCAACGGAAACTACCATGAATATGCGTTCGGTACTCGGCACGATAAAAACGGAGACATTTGGGTGATTTTATGTCTTACGGGTTCAGGGGGAGCAGATGATAAGAGTCCATTTCGTGGCTGGTGCATGCGTGTGACGGAAGAAGGTGAATGCATTCCAACCGGATATGGTATTCGTTCACCTGGAGGGATCGGGTTTAATCATTTGGGTGATGTGTTTTATTGTGACAACCAAGGTTTATGGAACGGTTCGAGTTCTTTGAAGCATTTAAAGCCGGGTGGGTTTCAGGGAAACCCTACGGGCAACAAATACTTTGCATTGACTGATGCTTTAGGTCCCCAACCACCAGAACCAGAATCCGGTAGTCGAATTGAAATTGAAAGAAAGAGAGTTCCTGATCTTATCCCTCCACCGGTTGTTCTTCCTCACGGAAAGGTAGGGAATTCACCGGCTGGGATTGAATGCGATGAGACTAATGGGAAATTCGGTCCGTTCAAAAATCAGTTATTTGTTTCCGAGCAAACTCATTCAAAAGTACATCGTGTATTTCTGGAAAAAGTAAATGGGTTTTATCAGGGTGCGGTGTTTCCCTTTCTTGAAGGATTTGGGTCTGGTAACATCGTTGCCCGTTTTGCACCGGATGGAAGTATGTTCACCGGTGGTACGAATCGTGGATGGGGTTCACGGGGTAAAAGCCCTTTCTCCTTTCAACGGGTAAACTGGACAGGAAAGGTTCCATTCGAGGTTCACGAGATGCGGGTGAAGCCTGATGGCTTTGAACTAACCTTTACGCAGGAAGCCGACATTAAAACATTGGCCGATATTTCTTCCTACACCATGGAGACTTACACATACATCTATCAAAAGGGATATGGGAGTCCAGAGGTTGACGGAACGGTTCCAGTGATTACGAAAGCTATTCCCAGAAAGAATGGTAAGCACGTTCGTTTACAAGTTGATGGCATGGTAAAGGGGCATGTGCACGAATTAAAAATGCCTGGCATTCGCAGGAAAGATACTGAACAGCCACTTCTTCATGAAGTTGCTTACTATACTCTCAACGAGATTCCTCAAAAGTAATCTGAATAATCCGTTTTAATTCAACTCCTTCTTTTCAGCGGGAGTAGATGTAAGTCCGAATCGATTTAGCTGGTAGCGGACTGGAGTGAGGTACCGGTTCGCAATTCAATTTTCGATCTGTTTGAAAGGCCCTTTTGAAATCCATACCCTCCGGAAGGTTAAGGTCGACTGCCTGAACTGTATCAGATGGGTTGAGTGCAATCACCACGATTCTTGATTTGTCATAGGTTTGGTAAGCGCTTACTTCAAGGGGAGTCGGGGATTTTATTTCAATACGCTTGGATCCCTTCCAGATAAAATTTGCGTACTGTTTAAAGAAGTAAAACTTTTTGGTTTTTTCGATGAACTTTTGGAAGCCCTCTGCTCCTCCTTTTTCCTCCACTAAGACCAGACCTTCGTCCCGGTGTTTTTCCCGGGTGTTCGGTTCGGTTACACTGTCCGGTGCTAGGGAATAAACTAATCCCCACCATAAGAATGCATTGGCTTCGGCTTGGGCAAAAGTCATATGCATGTATTGAGCGGGCGAGGATGGCTTTATCAAATTCCGTAGCCTGTTTGAACCATCCATAAGTGTGCCAGACATCATTATTCCATTGGGCACCTGTGGTTTCAGTCATCCAAAATTTCTTACGAGGGAAATTTTCCTTTCGAATTCTTCCGATTTGGCGACTGTTTTCCCGGAGGATTTCAATACTGCCGTCACTGCCCTCCTGAAAGCTGTCGTACATATGATAGGCCACCAAGTCGACCTCCTTACTTCGTATGGTAGGTAGAAAGCGTTCGAGTTCGCTCCCTTTATAGCCAACAAAGGCAAGATCGGGTGCGGTGATGAGCACATTAAGCCCTGTCTTATCCAGCTTTGGTTTTAATATATTTTCTATAAAGTTTCTCAGCCTTATTGGATCCCATATACAAGTCTGGGTGCCGATGTGGGAATAATTGGTTTCATTCTGAACCCCCAAGTTGGTCACATTAATTCCCCAGTCTAAGTATTGTTGGACCCGGTGGACAATTTCTTCCGCCCACTTATCCTCCATTTCAGGTTTGAGAAAGTATTGTTCATCCTTTCCCTCTTCGGTTTTGATTTCATCAAGCCAGTCTTCAGTCTTGAGAAGGGTGGAGGAACGGGGTTGCCAGAAAGTGAGCAGTACTTCGAGATCGGGATTTAGTTTCATAGCCCGTTGGAGAATTTCGCGGTTATGATCAATAATTCCTTTTTTTGAAACCTCTCCCTGAGCCCGAAGAATCGTAGTTTTCAATTCGCTGAATGCACATTTTAGGGCCTCATCATCGGCCCGGATACCCCAGAAAGCGATCGAGCCACCAAATCCGTCAATTGACTGTCTTAGGTTTTCAGGAGAAGGATCGATTTGGATAACTTGTTTTTGTGCCGGTTGTGGTTCGCTGGGTGGATTTGGTTTACATGACTGATTGATGCGAAGATCGAGCCTTTCCTGTGCATAGGCCAGATCATCGGCGTGATCTGGATCGTCTATGCAATTGGTGACCTCACCAGGGTCTGCCTGCAGGTCAGTTAGAACTTTAGCAACAGTTTTGTTCTCTTTATTCCTCCACTCGGTGTAACGGTAGTTTTTTAAATGAATGCTGTGCCCGATATTCTTTAATGCCGGGTAGGAACTGTATGCGTCCAACCGATGACCGGATTCGGGATCGGAGAGTAGATTTTTAAAGCTTCTTCCCTGGCAGTGTTGGGGAATGGAGATACCAGTCAGTTCGCAAAGGGTCGGGTACAAGTCAATCAATTCAACCAGACGGTTGGTTTTTTGCCCACCTTTTAGACGGGGATCCCTGACAATTAGTGGCACACGAGTGTCACACTCAAAGTTTGTATGTTTACACCAGCTCGAATGATCTCCCAGTTTCCATCCATGATCACCCCAGAGAACGACCACGGTATTTTCAGCATGTCCGTTTTTGTCCAGTGCATCAAGAATACGGCCGACACAGGCGTCAGCATAACTGGTGGCGGCCGCATAGCCGTGCAGTAAACGCCGGTTGGTTTCCTCCGGGAAATCCTTTGGACTTTCTCCCTCATAATCCGAATATCTTTGCATCTCCGCAGCTCGTGGATTGGCGGCGTAAATCGGATATCCCGGTGGAATGGCTTTATTGGATGGCATGGAGAAATCATTTCGTTGGTATAGATCCCAATACTTTTTAGGAGCGACGAAAGGGAGGTGAGGCTTGGTCAGGCCGACTGCGAGGAAAAAGGGTTGTCCTTTATTTTTACCAAGATCTTTTAAGAGCTCGACTGTTTTTGCGGTCGTTTTTCCGTCTGTGTAAGTGTCGTCATGCACATCGGCACTTTCGGTTAAAGGTCCTTTGGGCGGATTATGATTATGCCCTGGTTGGATTTCGGCCAGTGCTTTATTTAAGATATCGATATTTTCTTTTTTGGCGTAATGAGGAGCTCCTTTCACTGTTACCCATTGTGTCCAGTTTTTGGGATCAACTCCGGGGCCATTATTCCCGTGGTAAATTTTACCCAATCCGATGGTATTGAATCCCTGCTCGGTAAAATGCTGGTTAAGTGTTTTGAGGTCGGGATGTCGTTTTCTCCAACCATCGACATGAAAGGTTTGTTCCTCGGTCAGTGTGGGATAGAGTCCACCCATAATGGACAAGCGAGATGCTCCGCATACCGCTTGCTGACAATAGGCCCGTCGAAACAAAGTACCACTGGAAGCGAGGCGGTCCATGTGAGGTGTTTTTACTTTCGAACCATATGAGCCAAGCTCCGGTCTGAGATCGTCAATTGCAATAAAAAGAACATTAGGTGTGCTTGCGGATGGTTTTGGTTTTTCGGCATACAGTGGACCTTCGGATTGAACAACCCGAACCGGACCGGAGGAAACTCTCTCTGCTATGGTGGTAAGAGGAATGTCTTGGGACCGTTTAGCTGAGGAACCTCCAACACTTACTAAATATTTACCCGCTGGCAGAACGCGTTTTAGTGTGGAATCATGGAAATGAAGATCGTCCGCGTTCAAGTCGAGGCTGACCCGACGGGTTTCTCCGGGATCGAGAGAAACTCGGGAAAATGCTTTGAGTTCAATGGAAGGCCGGGCAATTTCATAGGATTCCCCCGCAACATATAACTGAACTATTTCGGTTCCCTTTCGTTTTCCGGAATTGGTCAAATCGAATTGGACCTGTATGGATTGGCCGGGCCGAATACTGGAGGCGGAGAGGGAGACTTTTTCATACTCGAATGAAGTGTAAGATAATCCGTGTCCAAATGGGTATTCCGCTCCCTTGGGTGCGTCTAAATAGTCGAAAACCAAAGCACTTCGATGTTGGCTGTAATGACAGGGGATTTGTGAAACAGACCTTGGCCAACTGAGGGTCAATTTTCCGGACGGGTTGGTCACACCAAAAATAATTTCGGCGGCAGCAGTTCCAGTTTCCTGTCCCGCGTAATGAGCCGCAAGGATCGCAGAAAATTGGTCTCCGAGACCGCCAAGCGTAACCGGTTTGCTGTGATTCAGAAAAGCGATGACCGGTTTGCCAGTTTTAAGGACTGCTCGAGCCAGGGCTTGTTGGGCTTCAGTCAGATCAAGCGTGGAACGGTCTCCAACATGATTACCACCCCAAGCTTCCCGGTTGAGCAGAACACTTTCTCCGATTGCTAAAATGACAATATCTGCCTCCGCAGCTACTTGAGCCGCCTCAGAGATAAGTTGGCGGTTGTCCTCGACCGTTGCATACTCAACTTCGTTCACATAGCGCCAATTGGAATAGGAATCACCGGTGTCGTTATGAGCGACTTTGCATCCCTCCGCAAAGAGAACTTTGGCCTGATCACCAACCAAGTTTTGGATTCCCTCAAAAATTGAAACGGTTTTGAGTGGGCGTCCTGAGTAATTTCCCAGTCTGCATACTTTGGCATTGGGTCCAATAACGGCAATTGTATGCCGGTCACTTTTCTTTAATGGAAGTAAACCCTCGTCGTTTCGGAGTAGAACGATTGATTGTCGGGCAGCTTCCCGGCTCAGTTCAAGTGCTTTCTTAGAGCGGGAATGAGAAAGAGCTTTTTCCCGATTCAGATTGAAGGGTGCCTCAAAAAGACCGAGGCGGAACTTTAAGGACAGGACTGCCCGAACCGCTTCGTCCACTTTGGAAAGATTGATTTTTCCCTGCTGAACAAGTTGTGGAAGGTGTTGGAATCCAAAGTTGTTGGGAAGTTCAAGTTGAAGGCCGGCATTGAGTGCCATTCGGGCGGCATCTGCATTCGAGTTTCCAATTCTTTGATATTGGCGGACCAAGTCGATTCCCTGATAGTCTCCGATAACGAGTCCTTTAAATCCGATCCGGTTACGGAGAACATCAGTCAGAATCCATGGGTTTATGTGGCAGGGCAGACCATCCACCTCGTTGAATGCAGCCATCACCGAAGCGGGACGGGCGGAATGAATCACATGTCGAAAAGGGGCGATTTCATGGTCCAGCAGGTAACGTGGGCCGTAGGGGTAGGGCGATCGATTTCGCCCTCCTTCGGTTCCGGCATAACCCACGAAATGCTTAAGGGTGGCGGCAACATGGTCGGAGTCGATTTCTCCGTTTGAGGAACCCTGTAGTCCGCAAACCATCGCTTCGCCTAACCGGCCAACCAGAAACGGGTCTTCTCCCAGAGTTTCATCGACCCGACCCCATCGCAAGTCGCGGGCTACATCCACAATGGGGGAAAGAATGTGAGACACTCCGCGCGACCTTGCCTCGCGGGCTGCCTGATCATAAATCTTTTCAAGTAATCCGGGATTCCATGTGCAGGAGAGTCCGATTGGGGAGGGGAAGGAATTCGCTTCGAATCGCATGAAGCCATGGGCTGCTTCGTCGTGCTGAATCGCAGGTATACCCAACCGAGTACCCTTTCTGAAATATTCCTGCACCGCAGCGTATTGTTTGATATCTTCCTCCACGGTCATGT
The DNA here is from genome assembly GCA_045567635.1 of Opitutales bacterium. Taxonomy (GTDB): domain Bacteria; phylum Verrucomicrobiota; class Verrucomicrobiia; order Opitutales; family Seribacteraceae; genus Seribacter. Next base: position 12,305 of record JBJLCO010000012.1, read on the forward strand.
TGTGAAGGGGACCGAGTTGCCCGATACCATCAGGGCACTTACCGGCATAGAATGAAGGATCGTAAATCTTACCCTCCATACGAAGCTTTTGTTCATTGGGATCCCACCAACCGGTGAGCTGGGCAACTTTTTCCTTCACGGTCATTCGCTTGATCAGATCCTCAACCCGACTTTCAACAGAAAGAGAGGGATCTTGATAAGAGCCTGAAAGCAGTGACCTTGGTTTTTCAGCGGGGAAACCGATCAGGCTGAATGGCTTATCGGATGCATTAACAAATTGGCTTTCAGCCATTTTTTCGAGCCATTTTGACTTGAGCAGAGGAGCGGTTTCAAGCCGGGTTTGACCCCATCCGTCTCCTGTCCACATATCCTGTGATTCCCAATCCGCATTAATATAGGAAACGGCACGAACCACATCCTTGTTGTCTTCGATGTGTTTAAAAAACTTGGTGAACCAGGAGTCCCAGATTCCCTGATGATCCCCCTTGTCGAAGAAAATTCCACGGGGTGTCGCCTCGGCGATAAAAATGGGTTTTTTGACCATGCGTGCAAAATCAAGAGCGGCTTGTCCGTCATGGTCGCCGCCCCACCAGGAATATCCTACCCAATCATAGTACTCGGTTCCCGGATCGAAATCGATAAACTGCTGGGGCTTTGCTCCACTCGAGGAAGCATACACAGTGGCAAAATTTGTGAGTTTAGCTTTTTGGAGGGCTTCCACAATTCGACGAAATGCCGCCTTGAAGTTTTGCGGATCATACGCATTCCAACTTCCATCAAATTCATAACCTATGCGGATAAGGAATGGATGATCCGAATGATCCCGTACGAAGTCAACCAGTTCATCAATGAGGTGGTCGTAAGAACCATCGGCAACTTTGTCTTCTGAATTTCCCTCCATTGAAATGGAAAGATGCATCACACATCGGTCGAGAACCGGTGAGTCGAGATAAGCTTTCTGATTCATCGGTCCCGCAGCCCATTCGGTTTCCTCATTCAGTCCATCCACCTTCCCTTTCGCATAGGTCCGATTAAATTTATTGGTCCAGCCTTCGGCAAAATAAACATAATGGGTAATCCCTGCGGGTACTCCGATATTATCGACATAGCCGTCCCGATATTTTGCGGTTCCGCCAACTGATTTGTTATCCTGCCCGGCGAAGACGAGAATTTTCCCGGAAGGCGGAGAAAAACGGGCTGAATAAGAGTCTGAAAATAGATCAGTCCACAGAGCTACGAGGGCAAGAAGGGTAATTAATTTTTTCATTGGTGATTAAGAGTCTGTTTTTTGATCGAGTTCTGCCCGAATTTCATCGCAACGCTTTTTATTGAGTTTGTAAAAAGAAACGATGGGAATCAGAAGGAAATGTCCGATAGCAGGAAAAAGAGTCAGGGAGAGAACGATTCCCTGAATCGCCTCGGGGCTTTGGGCTTCCGCTTTTCCATCATATCCATAATAGGCAAGGATCAGTCCGATAAGCCAGCCGCCCACGGCCACGCCTAATTTTAGAGCAAAGAGGGCACCTGAAAAAACCAGACCAGTTACCCGTCGGCCGGTTTTGAGTTCGCCATATTCGACCGTATCTGCAGCCATTGTAAAAAGAATGGGTGCCCCCATTTGGACAAAGAAATTCACCACTCCGAAAAGAATGAATATTGCATACAGATTCGAGCTACTTACGAAATACAAAGCGATTGAGCCGACGACGATTATACTTTGAACCAGAATATATGCAGGTACTTTTCCCAGCTTTTTAGTCAGGCTGGAGGCAAAGCCTGCACCAATCATTTGGCAAAAAGTACCGGTGGTCAGAAAGGCCGCAATCAGTTCAGCGTCCCCTATGAACCATTTTACATAATAAACCTGTGAGGCTCCCCTTAATACAATCGGAACCAAGAGCACCAGGAAAAGAAGGGCCACCACCAGCCATTGGTCGTTTTTGAGTAAAGTTTTAAAGTCTACTGACAGAGAACCTTTTGTGGGAGCGACTTGTTTGACCCTTTCCTTGGTCAGAGCAAAGCAGCCGAAAAAGGCGAGGATGGCAAGTACACCAAAAACCGACATCGCATAAGGATATCCATCCTGCTCGTTTCCGTTTCCAAAGTATTCGATTAAATCAGGTGCAAAATAAGAAATGAGAACGCCTGCCGAAGTGGCGATGAAGAAACGATATGAATTTGCAGAAACCCGCTCCTGTGAATCCGAAGTGATCACACCGCCCAATGCGCAGTAAGGAATATTCACTACAGTGTAGAGAACCATTAGTACCGCATAGGTGAGGTATGCATAAGCAAGTTTTCCATTTTCACTAAAATCTGGAGTAATAAATGTGAAAACGAAAACCACGGAAAATGGTATGGCAAACCAAAGAAGGTAAGGTCTGAATTTTCCCCATTTCGTATTGGTGTTATCAGCGACCATTCCCATGATCGGATCGGTCACAGTATCAAGTAGACGAACGGCAAGAAACATGGTGCCCATTGCCGCCGGAGCCAGTCCAAAAACATCCGTGTAGAAGGCGGGAAGTAAGATTAGAATGGTTTGAAATACAACATTTGAGCCGAAATCGCCCAAGCCATATCCTATTTTCTCAATTGGTTTAAGTTTTGTATCAGACATGTTTACCCGGGTTTTTGATTATTACATAATTCGAGAAATTCGAATGTGGCAGGAAGTTTTTTTCCGGTTAGATCCTGGCAGGCCAAAGCGACGAAAGTTCCAGTGAATCCCCAATGTTCCCCGTGGTCATCGGAAAGAATCGAAGCGTCTAAGACCGGTCCTATTTTAAGGAAATCTTGTCCGCAATGCGAATAGTAGAATTGAAGGCGTTTGTCATTGAAGGAGGCCCGCAAAAAAAGTTCATTATTCGAAACAGGTATGATTTCACCGCCGAGTGGGAAGTTTGATTTTCCGTCGTCGCAGGAATGAATCTGGAGGCACAGACCTTTTTCCTCGTCCATGGATAAATAGAGGTAGTGAAAAAGATAGGTATTATAGTACGCAGCCAACCCCGCCATCTGCTGAAAATTTTCTGGCTTAAAGGAGATCTTGGTGGTGGCAGTCAAATTTTGAGATGTTAGGCGCCTTGCCAACATGGCCTGTTCAAAATTAGATTCCAAAGACTCAGCTCCATGTAAAGTAAGGGAATTCGGTTCAGGCATTACCGAACTGGATGGACCTCGAGGAGTAGCGTAGTGAGGAGAGTCGAAAGGCAGTCGGTCCGCTAAGGCAGGCCACGGGTGAGGCTTTAGGTTGGGTGCGGGAACTTCCATTTTCGGTTGGTTTTCACCACCGGCAAGATAAAGCCAGTTATCTTGGTGCCACTCGACTTTCTGAATCGCGGTTTCTCTTCCGAGATTACAATTTTTTGAATCCGGTAGTGGACGACCACATAGATGGGGCATATACCATTCACCCTGTGGTGTTTCCACCAGACTGGCGTGACCGGCTTTTTGGAGTTTCAGTTCGGGATTGCCCGAAGAGGTCAAGATCGGGTTATTCGGATGAATCTCATAGGGACCAAAAATGTCGCGTGAACGGGCTAGGGAAACCGCGTGGTCATATTCCGTCCCACCTTCGGCGGTGAGCAGATAGTAGTATCCATTGCGTCGGTAAATGTGCGGTCCTTCTGTTAAGCCAAGCGAGCTTCCTTTAAAAATAATTTCCCTGTTTCCAATCAGTGAACCGGACGGTAAGTCATATTCCTGGATTGCAATTCCATAAAATGGATGCTTACCGGGTCGGTGATCCCAGATCATATTGAGCCAGTATTTTTTATTATCCTCATCATGAAAGAGGGAAGGATCAAAACCGGATGAGTTCACAAAAACCGGTTCGGACCAGGGACCTTCAATGGAAGGTGCAGTAATAAGAAAATTGGGAGTGTCTTTAGTCGCCGCTTCATGCTGGTGTACAACGGTGTAGCAAAGATAGAAAAGTCCGTCTGAATAACTCAGGGCAGGAGCCCAGACTCCTCCCGAACTCGGAACTCCTTTCAGGTCGAGCAACCTAGTCTCGTTCAACGCGTGTCCTAAAAGTCTCCAGTTAACCAAGTCACGGGAATGATGAATCTGCACACCGGGGAACCACTCAAAAGTCGAGGTTGCAATGTAGTAGTCTTCATCCACCCGGCAAATGGAAGGATCCGGGTTAAAACCGGGCAAAATGGGATTATTGATCATGGGATATTTTCACTCAGAAATGGAGGAAAGTAGATTTGGTAAAAAAAGGGTATTAACAAGAAAAAAGGAAATATAAACCCTACCGAAAAAAAGGAAAAAGGGGAACCGCATATTGCGTATAAATTCTGTTTATTTGCGACACTGGGTGGGGTGGGTCAAACTGGCTTGGTCAGTTTTTTTGATCGCGAAGGAGGATTTGTTTCTGTCTCCATTCGCATTGCCTGCTCTCTGCCTGCAGTTCGGTTGTTCGTCCCAAGTCGTTTTGTGAGACCATCCAGTCATCTAATTTAGCGGCAAGTAATTTCATTATTTTTTTATGTTCTGTTTCCTGGGCAAGATTATTCTGACAATAGGGATCCTGGATAATATCAAAAAGTTCTTCACGGGGTCTTTGCAGGTAGCGCTTGGAGAATTCTTTTTCCTTATTTCCGAGTCCGTTGACTTCTTCGCGAAGCCTACGGGAGGAAGGAATGCTGAATTCGTTCTCCGGAAAAAGGTTGAGGACATAACGAAAATTCTCATTGACCACCGATCGTATTCCGTAGGGTTGTTCCACGCCATTTACACCAATTGTGGTTTGTAAGCTAAAGGCAAAATCCTTGTGTACATTTTCTTTTCCCTTGAGCACATTGAGGAATGACCGCCCGTCCATAATCTCGGGAACCTCCATACCTGCCGCGTCAAGCATGGTGGGCACAATATCTATATATTCAACCATTGCCTTGGTCTGGGTTCCCGGTTCAATTACTCCCGGCCATGATGCGATCAGCCCACTTGCCACCCCCATTTCATAACAGGTCCACTTTCCAAATGGATAAGAGCTTCCCTGCTCGGAGGCGACAAGAACCAGGGTATTTTTATTCAACCCAAGTTGCTCAAGCATGGACATGACCTCACCGACCTGCCCATCGAAGTAGGTAATTTCAGCTAAGTATTTGGCGTAGGAGTCCCGGTGTAATTCAAGTTGTTGGGGGGAGAGTTTCACATCTTTATAAGGAGTGGAATCTCCTTTGGTGTAGGGCCCGTGTGGTTCATTGGAACATAAAAAGAGACAGAATGGGGTCTGAGTGGAATTCGATTTCCTGATTAAATCGAAAATTTTTGGATACCTCCATCCCTCTACTACTGGTACATCTTCATTAATTGGGTCTGCAAATTCATCTATGTATTCAAATGGAAAAACAGCTTGAGGTTCGATGTGTTTTTTACCTGCCAGAGCAACCCGGTAGCCATGCTTCGATAGAAAATGGGGGATACTCTTCACATTCTCATAAGCTCGGGCATGGTTGGGATGAGCTCCGTTTTTGACCGGGTAAAGACCGGTGTAAAGAGAATGCCGGGTGGGGGAGCACATTGAAGCCGATTGGTAACACCGTTTAAAAGTCAAACCTGATTGAGCAAGCCTGTTAATGGAAGGAGTTTTTGCCGGACCCCCATAAATTTCCATATCCAGATAACTACAGTCATCAGCGAGAATGAAAACAAAGTTTGGCTTTGCTGAGGCTTGGGCCAAAATGAACCAAAAAAGAATGATTACCAAATAATGTTCTTTAAGCATGGGCTTGGACAAGGGCTAGTGAAAAAGGGATAAAATTTACTTTTTCTTCATAATTTAAGTGGGTTGCAAGCCTATTAAGACATTGCATTAGAGCCTTGAAGATTTTTAGTTTCGAATTTCTTTCAATTTCTCACATCAATTAGAAAATCATGTCATTCAGAATTCTGAACATCCTTCTCTTTTTTTTCATTCCATTCTCGGACATACTCGGAGTTACTGCTAAAGCCAAACCGAATATGATTGTAATCATGTGCGACGATCTTGGATACGCAGATGTGGGATTCAATGGATGTAAGGATATCCCCACACCCCATATCGATTCAATTGCGGAAAATGGGGTTCGTTGCACGAGTGGGTATGTAGCATACTCGGTTTGTGGGCCTTCACGGGCAGGTTTTATAACCGCCCGGTACCCGCAGCGGTTTGGATTTGAAAGGAATCCTCAATACCAACCGCATGATCCAGATATGGGTCTTACCCGAGAAGAAAAAACAATCGCTGAATTGCTTAGACCTGTCGGTTATCACTCAGGGATTATTGGGAAGTGGCATTTGGGTGCTCATATTCCTACCAGCCATCCTTTGAAACGAGGGTTTGATGAGTTTTATGGGCACTTAGGTGGTGGTCACACTTACTTTCCGGAAAAGCTGACAATCGAGAGGAGTCAGGATGCAAAGGGTGAATCGGAAAGTTATCGGACTTGGTTGCTTAAGAATTATGAGCCGGTGCCACCCAGGAAATACATAACCGATGATTTTTCAGATGAAGCGGTTGCCTTTGTTAAACGAAACCGGGAATGGCCTTTCTTTCTTTTTCTTTCCTACAATGCACCTCATACCCCTCTTGAAGCGACTGAGGAATACCTGAATCGATTTCCTGCAATTAAGGATAATAAAAGAAAAACTTACGCCGCGATGGTCAGTGCGGTAGATGATGGTGTTGGAAGAGTCCTCAAAGAGTTAAAAAAGTATGGGTTGGAAGAGAATACGATCGTAGCTTTCCTTTCGGATAATGGAGGACCCACGACTAAAAACGCTTCGACTAACGCTCCGCTTCGTGGAAACAAAGGTGATGCATGGGAGGGTGGGTTTCGTGTCCCTTTTGCAGTCCAGTGGAAGAGTAAACTACCTGCGGGTTCAAGCTATGAAAATCCGGTTAGTGCTTTGGATTTGGGAGCAACCATTGTAACACTGGCGGGTGCGGCGGTTTCAAAAGATAAACCATTGGATGGTGTGAATTTAATACCTTTTTTAAATGGTGAGAATAAATCGAAACCTCATGATACGATCTATCTTCGACAATTTGACCGGAATCGCTTTGCAGTTCGCAATGGAAATGAAAAAATTATAATTCCATGGAAGGGTGCCGCCCCTCAATTGTATGATTTGTCCAATGATATTGGAGAACAAAAAGACATCGCAAAAGAGAGACCAAAGAGGGTGCAAGAACTAGATGTTTTGAGAAAGAAATGGAATGATAATCTTATAGAACCAACTTTTCTTGGTTTGATTCACTTGCATGGTTGGGCAAAGCGTAAAAGGAAGTAATGCTGTCTCATTTATTTATTATGCAACTTTTTCGAATTCTATGAGTTAATAGATTTAAATTTATTAAGCCCCCATTGGGGTACTTTATTTCTTATCACAATTTTTTTCTTGTTACATTAAGTCTAATTTAATCTTCTGATTAGTAAGCCATACTACTTACACACTGCTCATGATTCGTTTTTTTATACCAGCCTGCCTCCTTCTGTTTACTTTGAATTTTGGTGCTTTCAGTATTCTTGAAGCAGTACCTAAGGACTTAAGCGAGGAAACTGATACGAAACGAAAGAGAAAAAAGAAGAACCGTCAGGAACGGGACACAAGACCAACCGATCCTAGTATTGCTCAGGAACTCAAGGAGCTGCCGTCCAAAAGAAATATTCCTCAGATTGAAGCGGATAAGAATTTTCGCATGACAGTGGATCAGATTAAATCGGCTTCTCTATGGATTGATCGTACCGTTGGAAATAGATTGATTAAGAGCGGGGTTCAGCCAAATAAGCAAACAGACGATTTTGTCTTTGTTAGACGAATTTATCTTGATGTGGTCGGTAGAATCCCGACCGATGGAGAAGCGAGCAGTTTCTTAACAAATAAAGACCCTGAAAAACGCAGAAAGCTCATCGACCAGCTTCTGCTTAGTGATGGTTATCGGTCCCATCTTTTTAATTGGATGGCAGATCTCCTTAGACACCGTGGGAAATTAAGAAGGAGTAATTTCAATCATTACGAAAGATGGTTAAAGGATCAAATTGCCCAAAATAGTCGTTGGGATGAGGTCGTTTATAAAATGCTTACCGCAGAGGGAACTTTGGCCAGTTCCGGTCCTACAGGTTATTTGCTTAGAGATCCGGGAATGCCTTTGGATAACTTGTCCAATACACTCAATGTTTTTCTGAGTGCAAATGTTTCCTGTGCCCAGTGTCATGATCATCCTTTGGCAGATTGGACCCAGCGTGAATTTTATGAATTAGCTGCTTTTTTTGGGGCCACCGATGTGAGTGACCGAGATCCGCGTAAAGTGGGGAATCGATTAAAGTTACCGGACGGAAGCATTACCAAGCAAGATGTTGCATCTGCAGTGGCTCAGAACCTGGCCCGAGTTCACACAATATCGTCTCAGACATTGAAGTTTCCCGATGATTATGCCTACAGCGATGTTAAACCGGGAAGTCAGGTTGATCCTTTGCTTTTTGTCTGGGACGATGAAGAGCTAACTGTAAAAGTTGATGAAGCAGACCCAAGTAAATTGAGACAGAATTTTGCTGAATGGCTTACCCATAAAAAAAATCCTAGATTTGCCATTGCCATTGCGAATCGCTTGTGGAAGAGATTTTTTGGTTTAGGTGTACAGGAACCATTGGAGGATTTAGATGATCTCACGAAAGCTTCCAATCCTGAATTACTACAACTGCTCGGTAAGGTCATGGTCGCGGCAGATTTTGATTTGAGGGAGTTTCAGCGAGTCATTCTAAATTCCAAAGCCTATCAGGCGGTATCGAGCGTAACACCGAGCTCTGGAGATGCTGAAGATTACCTTTTCCCCGGGCCGGTTCTTAGGAGAATGTCTGCCGAGCAAGCTTGGGACTCGATTCTTGCTCTTGTATTGGGCAGCTCCCTTGATGATTATAAAGTCGACCGGTCAAACAGGGTTACCCGCTATGATTTTCCATATGAACAAATGAGTCCAGATGAAGTTCGGGAGAAAGTCTTATTAATGAAAAAAAATGGTTATTTGAAATCAAACCAGAGAATTGTTGAGGCGGACTTTGTGGACGGGAAACGACCTGTCAAAATGAATGATTACTTTCTCTTGAGAGCTTCTGAGCTCTCTCAACCTGCTCCAGAGAATCATTTTCTTAGAATGTTTGGGCAGTCATCCCGTGATTTGGTAAATGACTCCAGTGTTGAAGGAAGTATTCCTCAGGCACTCATGTTGATGAACGGTGGAGTGCAACGCTTATTATATGATCGAGATGCCAGGCTTTCAAAAATGCTTAAAAGGTCTGGAGATTTTAAGTCAGCCGTTCAGTTTCTTTTTTTGAGCTTTTTCTGTCGCCCGCCTACTCCTGATGAAATGAATGCAATAGAGCAAGCCCTTGCTCAGGGAATGAAGAAAGAGGACTTAAGTTGGGCATTATTTAATTCCACTGAATTTCTCTTTGTTCAGTAAAACAATTAATTTTATATGATGAAACCTTTTCAATTTTCTAGGAGACAATTTGTCGAACAGTGTGCCCTTGGTGCTTTTGGCTTAACCGTTCTTCCTAATCTAAAGGCTTCCCCGTCGCTTCCTTTAGGAGATGGATTTGGGAAGGCCAAGAGAATAATATTTTTGCAGGTCCGAGGAGGGATGAGCCATATTGATACCTTTGACCCGAAGCGTGGAAAAACCCAAGGACCCGGCAAAGCGATTAAAACAAAAGCAGATTTTCAGGTTACGGAATACCTGCCTAAGACTGCGAAAATTGCAGATAAAATTTGTTTAATCCGGAGTATGACTGCAAAAATTGGAGTTCATGGACCGGCTCAATACTTTATGCGCACTGCCTTTGCCCAGCGTAATACCGTTAAACATCCAAATCTTGGGGCGTGGTCACAGCACTATCTTGGGTCAAGTCATGATACACTTCCGTCCTCTGCTTGTATCAATACTTCACCCAAACAAGGGAATGGATTCTTTCCGACCGCCTACAGTCCGATTCCCATTCTCGATCCCGATACCGGCCTTCGAAACATTGCTACGCGGGGAGGGAGCGAGGCATTGGGAAAAAAATTAAAACTTTCTGAGAAGTTAAGCTCCTTTTTTTCAGCACGCTACCAGGATGACAATGTCAGGTCCTATCGCGAATTTTACGATAATACACTGAGATTACTTAAAAGTAAGGATCTCGATGCATTCGATATTTCAAAAGAGAACAGTGCTACTCGCGAAAAATTCGGTTTAAATAAGTTTGGCCAGGGGTGTTTGCTGGCTCGTCGACTTGTTGAAACTGGAGTCAGGTTTGTTGAGGTGGCAACCGATGGATGGGATATGCATAATAACCTGGAAAGTGAAATGGAAGATTTAAGTCCACCCTTGGATCAGGCATATGCTGCCTTGATTGCTGATTTGGAAGCAAGGGGATTACTGGATGAAACATTGGTGGTTCTGGCCACCGAGTTTGGTCGCAAGCCCCAATACAGCGGTAATGGACGTGGACATTATCCAATCTGTTACTCTTCTGTCTTAGCAGGTGGTGGGGTAAAAAGGGGCTATGTCTATGGTTCAAGCGATCAAGACGGAGCATTGCCGAATGATCCGGTCACGGTTCCGGACCTTCATGCAACCATCGGATGGGCCGCGGGTCTTCCCCTCCAAGAAAAATTTCAAGCATCATCAGGTCGTCCATTTTTAGTAGGTGGAGAAAAGGCAAAACCCGTGATGGATGTATTTGCCTGAGGGTTTTTCAAGTTTGATCTCCTAATCATATGACGGCCAAATTAAAGGGTGTCGTCTTTGATATGGACGGTGTAATTATCGAAAGCGAACACACTCATTACAGTGCGATTTGCGAAGCAATGGGAGAGCGGATGAATCAAACCTATGAAACTTTTCTTACCAAGTGTACGGGTGGGGATGAACGCTTTGCCATGGGACGCTTGGCTGAGTTTTCCGGGATAGAATATGATGAATCCTTATTTCAGGAATGGTCGAAAAAGAAAGCTGTAGCCTATCAAAGACTGGTTGGGGAATCAGCTACTGCGATGCCGGGAGCTATTGAATTAGTCTGTTCGGTTGCCGAGAAGTTTCCGATTGGATTGGCCACTGGATCAAGAAGGTCCGATGTGGAAGCTGCTTTTTCCACTCTGGCGGGAGGAAAGTTAAACGGGTTATTTCAGTCCATAGTTACCAGCGATGATGTAGCTAAAACAAAACCTGACCCCGCCACTTATGCAAAAGCTGCAGAAGGGATGGGGATTTCTCCTTCAGCTTGTTTAGCGATTGATGATTCCCCAAATGGAGTGTCATCCGCAAAAAACGCAGGCATGAAGGTTTTGGGAATCACTGCAATTCATAACGCGTCTAGTCTTAAAGATGCAAATTGGTATCTTCACTCACTTGAAGAAGTGAGTTTAAGGGATCTTATAAACTTGTTTGAATGCGTAAGTTGAAATTAAGATGCGGGTCATGAAACCTGTTTTAATTTTAATCTTTCTTTCTTATACCTTCTCAAGTTTTAGCTTTTTAAGTGCGGAACAAAATCGTCCCAATATTCTTTGGCTGGTTGTTGAGGACCAATCAAAACACTACGGTTTTAATGGAGAAAAACTTGTCCACACTCCGGTGCTGGATGGATTAGCTGCTAATGGAATTCGCTTCACCAATGCCTCTGTCACCGCACCCGTCTGTTCAACTGCCCGTTCAGCATTGATCACCGGTATGTTCCAGACGAGTATTGGAGCACATCATCACCGAAGCGGGCGTGGTGAAGTGAAAATTCAGAAACCGGACCATATCAAATTAATCCCTGAATTATTTAAAGACGCCGGTTACTACACCTGTTTAGGTTCAAGTGGGCCAGCCGCAGGCACTGCCAGCCCAAAACATAAAAATAGACTGGGGAAATCGGACTATAATTTTGAATGGAATCCCAGCGTTTTTGATTCAGCCGAATGGTCAGGTCGAAAGAAGGAGCAACCTTTCTTCGCAAAGATTTGCCTTAGTGGAGGGAAGGCCCGTTCCCAGGCCCGTTCGTCAAAAGATATTCCTCATGTTAAATCTGCCGATGTTAAATTGCCACCATACTACCCAAGGCATCCTGTGGTTCTCGAAGACTGGGCCGCTTATCTGGACACCTTCAGCCTGATGGATTTTCAGGTTGGTCAAATTGTTGATCGTTTAAAAAAGGAGGGTGAATTTGAAAATACAGTAATCCTTTTCATTACTGATCATGGGGTCAGCCACGCACGGGGGAAACAGTTTTGCTATGATGAGGGCATGATGATTCCTTTCTTTGTTCATGCTCCTAATCGGGTCAAAGGTGGAACGGTAAGAAAAGACCCCGTTCTTCATATTGATATGGCTGCCACCTCTCTTTATTTCGCGGGTATTGATATTCCTAACTATATGGAAGCCCGGACGCTCTTCGGTCCTGAGGCGGTCAAACGAAAATTTGCGGTAAGTGCCAGAGATCGATGTGATGAGACCTATGACCGTATCCGTGCGGTTCGGACATTGCGCTATAAGTACATTCGAAACGGATACCCTGATCGTCCTCATTTGCAACCCTGCGCCTATAAAGACAATAAGGACACATATATAGCCATTCGGGACTGGGGAGAAAAAGGTAAGCTTAGTGATTTGCAAAAGAATTTATTACTTTCTCCGAAGCGGGCCAAAGAAGAACTCTATGATTTAAAAGACGATCCATGGGAGCTGACAAATTTGGCAGGGGAACCTAAACACTCCAAAGCTTTGCAAAAAATGAGAAAGACTCTTGATCAGTGGATTATTGAAACTAAAGACAGGGGGCAGGATGTGGAATCGATGAAAATGTATGACAGTGATATGCAGCTTTATTTGGATGGCCTTGCGAAGAGAGGACGGGGAGATCGCCTGGAGGAAATAAAAGCAAATATTGCTTTAATGAAGAAGTGGTGGAAGGAAGGGAAGTAACTTTTTTATAAAATTAACCCAAAACTTATTATGAAATTCTTACCTACTTTATTTGCATTTGTAATATTATTATTCGCCTTTGGAATTCAGTTAACTGCCAAGTTGCCCAACATCATATTTATCATGGTTGATGATATGGGCTACCATGATCTCGGTTGTTATGGTAGCAAAACGATCAGCACTCCCAACATCGATCGCATGGCGAAGGAGGGGATCCGCTTTACCGATTGCTATTCAGGGGACACCGTTTGCGCATCTGCACGGAGTACCCTGATGACCGGTTATCATAAGGGGCACACGCCCGTTCGTGGTAATTCCGGAGGCATTCCACTTTTTCCTGAAGATATCACGGTTGCTGAGGTACTTAAAAAAGCCGGTTATGTGAACGGTGGTTTTGGAAAATGGGGACTGGGAAATCAGGGCAAGGACGGAGCGGCCGAACGGCAGGGGTTCGATCTTTTTTATGGTTATTATAACCAGTGGCATGCACATACTTATTACACGCACCTTTTTCGTAATAGTAAAAAAGTTGAGTTGAACGGCCGCTATACACATCACGCGATTTTCGATGAGACTATAAAATTTATTAAGAAGAATAAGAATAAGCCTTTCTTTCTTTATTGCCCGTGGACGCCGCCTCATGCGGCTTACCAGATCCCAGAGGATGAACCGGCGTGGAAAATGTATCAGGACAAACCCTGGCCTCATGACGCACGAGTTGCCGCAGCCATGGATACGATGATGGACCGGCATGTTGGAGAGATCACCGCCCTCCTTAAGAAACTTGGTTTATATCAAAATACCCTGATGTTTTTTACTTCCGATAATGGGGCGGCCAAGCGGTTTGATGGGATCCATAATTCCTCCGGGGTAATGCAGGGAAAGAAGAGATCATTGAATGAGGGTGGCATACGGGTCCCCATGGTGGTGCGCTGGCCTGGTAAAATAAAAGCGGGCAGGGTAAGTAGTCACCCTTGGTATTTTCCTGATGTTATGCCCACCTTTGCCGAGATTGGTGGTGTTTCCACTGAAGTGCCTAAGGATA
>JBJLCO010000013.1:0-48482 GCA_045567635.1 Opitutales bacterium
CTACATCATTGGATTGAGTAAGGGTGGTGGAGTCATTGGCATCGAGCCATAGAACCAGACTGGAAATACTGGTGGGCACGAAGGAACTGGAATTGGCTTCCTGTACAGGGAGGTTGACGGAGGACATGGAGGGGTTGTGCACCACCGAAGTGTCGCCGGAGGCAATCAGCCAGTACCATACATTGAGCAAATCGGTATTGGTGAGAGGGGAGCGGGAAATTTGCAACTCCGTCGAGTTGGAGTCGGTGGCTGGGAGGGTGAGGAAGTGCAGATTGAGGAGATCCCGGTCATCCTTGGCGAGGATGGCGATTTCGAGTTCGCCATAGCCCACGCTCCAGTCCGCTCCCACATTCCAGGTGACATTATGATCCTGGTTCGTGGATACATTGGCATCGAGTTTCCCGGCGATGGATCCGACAAAAGTTTTGGGTACAATGACTTTGGAGAGATCATTTCCGCCGTCGATAAAGCCAAGCATTTTCGCATTCACATGAGAACTGTCGGCATCATTGATGCGGAAACTAATTTCAAGATGATTGGTGCTGGCAGCCTGTGCGACGGAAAGAACTTCAGCTTGCGGCACCTCTTTGGAAACCGGGGGACGAACCGTCCGGTAAGTGGGTTTGTAAAAGAGGAGTTTGTCATAGTTATAATCCAGCCAGACGATGGTTCCGTCGGGGAGGCATTCGAACGCTGAGGAGGAACTGCCGGTCTTGGTCCAAGACTTGAGCATCAATCCATCGTCGTCGTAGAGATAAAAAGTACTGCCCCTTGAAGTTCCGATCAGACCGTTATTGAGGTTGCCGATTAAACTCCATGTTGGTGTTGAAGTGGCTTTGTGCTTGATAAACTGACCGGCCTGGGTGAAGTGAATGATCCGCCGATTACTGTAGTCGAGGACGAGAATATTTCCCTCATCCGAGAGGGTGATGTCAATTGGGTTGCTCATTTGTCCCTCCAAATTTCCGCTGCTTCCAAACTTGCGTAAAAAAGTACCGTTGGAATCAAAGACCTGAATGCGGTGATTATAGCGGTCCACCACAAAGGTTTCATTATTTTCAGTAACCACAATGCCATAGGGCTGGTTGAACTGTCCGTCCCCGTTGCCACTGGAACCAAATTTATAGATGAAGGACCCGTTTCGATCGAAGACCTGAACCCGATTGTAACTGGTGTCCGCCACATAAATCCGGTTGTCTGGACCGAGATGGACTGATTTGGGGTTGGTGACCAAACCGTCTCCGTTTCCATTTGAAGCAATGGAACGGAGGTAGGTTCCATTGATATCCATCTCGAATACACGATGACCGGAAGTTTCGGTAACGAGAAAGGTATTCTGTGGGGTACGACAAATATCATAGGGAGACATATTTTTTGATCCCTGAAATCCGTAAGTTCTTTTATACGACCCGTTGACATCGAAGACCTGGACTCGATGATTATTTTGACAGGTTACATGCAGGTCGCCCTGAGGGTCAAATTGTAAGCCACGATTGTAGGTGAAAAGCCCGGGGGCAGCACTTGCCGATGTTCCAATGGTGGTGACCAGAGAGCTGTTTTTATCAAAAATTTGAACTCTATGATTATCCGAAGCACAGACTGCAAATTGATCTCCTGAGAAGTCGAGATGATAGACCCGTCCAACAGCGGAGATGGATCGGACGTAGGTGCCGTTGGTTTCGAACACCTTAACTTTGTTATGGTAAAGTGAGGAAATATAAAGTAGATTATCTGGTCCGATTGCGACACCAGTTGCGTTATAAAGTTGGGAATCAGCACTCCCATAAGTTCCTATCTTAGAAAGAAAAGTACCATTGGAATCGAATGCCTGCACGCGGTGGTTGCCGTAATCTGCAACCCAAACCTTGCTGACGGTTGACCCATTGAGGTCGAGGGTGATGGCTTGAGGACTATTGAACTGACCGTCACCACTCCCAGAGGTTCCCCATTTTCTTAGGTAGGTGCCGTTTAGGTCAAAGACCTGAACGCGGTTGTTACTTTGATCAACGATATAGACCTCATTCCCTGCAATCGCGATGTCCCGTGGATTGTTTATCTGTCCTTCGTTGGAACCGATGGTGCCCCAGCGGTTTTGAAAGGTGCCGTTCGAGTCCCATACGGTGACTGAGTCATTGCCATGATCCACAACATAGGAATCTCCGTTTGAGCTGAAGGCAAGTCCGAATGGGGAGTTCAGTCCGGGCATTTCCGGAAGAGCGAGCTCCTTGTCGAGGTACCAGGTGTCCTGAGCTCCGCGCTGGCCAAAAAGGAAAAGCACGGAGAAATGAAGAAGGATTGGAATGAGTAAACGTTTATGAATGTTCATTTTGATCGTGGATGGAAAAAAGTGTTAATCGAGAGAAATTGATATTGGGTAACAATAATTATTAAATGCCATACTCAATTTGGTGGCAACAAGAAGTTGAGCGATCTCTAATTTAAACACTACAACCCGAAGCCAAAGAGGTCACCCCGGGCATTCCGTAAATAAAGAATACGGTTGGCAAGCACGGGCATGGTCCAGCAACGTCCCCCGATGGCCTGTTCGCGGGAAAGTTCCTCAAATTGGGAGGGATTGACCTCCGCAAAAACAAGTTCGCCCCGCTGACCCAGTACGATCATGCGATCGCCAGCAACCATAAGAGATCCGACCATCAATCCACGGTCGGAAATACGCCATTTTTCCTTTCCGGTGAGGAATTCCATGCAGACGAAGTCTTTTTTACCGGCCATGTGGACATTTCCGTCAAATCCGTAGAGGAAACCGTCAACGAGGATGGCGTGGTTCATGTGAGTGGATAAAACCTTGTTTTCGTAAAGCTTTTGAAGTTTTCCTTTTTTCCATTGAAAGAGGGCACATCCGCGTTGGTATCCGGTGGAAATAAAGAGTTTTTCACCCTGAATAATGGGAGTGGAGGCATTGGTCCGGTAACTGGTTTCCCATTTTTCGAAGGCGAGCGTTTTTCCGTTTTGGGAGTCGAGCAGGACTAATCCGTCCGTTTTGAGGGTTGCGATGATTGATTGACCGTCGGGTTGGAAATGGATGGGAGTCCCATAGGCCGGGCGGTAGGTCTTACTTTTCCAAATAATTTCCCCGTCTTTTTATTGAGGGAGTAAGTCGCCCCAGCTTCAATGATGAGTTGGTCACCCAAAACAAAGGGGGAGGCGGCAAAGCCCCATTCCGGGGGGCGTTTCATCCCGGCAATTTTCATCATGTCTTTTTTCCAAATGATTTGTCCGTCCTTCACCTGGTATGCATGGAGAAGGCCGTGCTTACTGATTGCGTACACGGTTGTTCCGTCCACGGTGGGGGTGGAGCAGGGACCGCCTTCGTGCAGATAGTCTATCAGGGGAGCGGGGTAGGAATGGGTCCAGATGGATTTACCGGTTTGAGCATTCAGGCAGTAAACGGTTTCCTGCCCGCCAGTCTTTTTTCCATCGTGCCCCATGGTGTAGAGTTTTCCATTGGCAACCGAAACCGCGGAGAAACCAACCCCGACCTTGGATTTCCACGCGGGATCACTCATTTCACTTTTCCATCCGGATTCCGAAGAAGTTCCGTCACCGTTGGGACCGAGCCAATGTGGCCAGTCGGTGGCGTAAGTGAGCGAGGTGAAAAGGAAGACGGAGAGAGCGAGAAGTTTCATTATTATAAAATTTGGGTGTTTTGTACTTGGTAGTCGCTCAAAATTAATGGTCGTACCATTTATCTCTTTAATTATTCAGTCGCAGGGGGTTCACGGTTAATCATGACAGCACTGTTTTTTTGCAGTTCATCGATTTCGGCAAGGATTGACTGAATAGAGTCCTCGTCCTGATGGATGCCAAAGCCGAGGGTAAAAGAGCGGGATTCACCAGGTTGAATCAGGGGGACGCGACCGTATTTTCGCTCGACTTTACGGTTGAAGGGGTAACCGGTGGCGGGTTCGATTCCGGTGACATAGCCGTCTTCCTTCGCGGCGGTATTCTTCCAGATAGTAAGGTAGGGAAGTTCGGACAGGTTCCAGCGAACGGAGGTGGCAAGCGTGCGGTTGGCGTTGGCAAGAAGCGCAAGGGTGTTACTTTCCCCGTCGGACTGGGGCTCAAGTAAATAAACTTCTTCAATAAAGCCGGGAGTGGGACCGAGATAAGTTTTCCAGTTTTCAATCCCCTTGGCGGCATGGTCATTCATCGGAGTGACACTGCGGGCTGGGGTAAACAGGGTGGCTCCTTCCTCGAGGATGGAGGAACCGTAATTACCGTGGTAAATAAGCTGGAATTCCTGAGCAAAGGCACCTTCGTTGGTTATCTGATCGGAGATTTGAAAGGTGTCAGAACCCGGGACGGTGGAGATCTCAGTTACCAGTTTGAGTTTGGGCCCGTAAAAGAACTTTTCGTAAACGGTTCCGCGGACACGGATACGGTGAGGGGGTGTGGGATCGACCACCACTTCATAGGAAGTGGCGGGTATATTCTGAATCTTTCCGTGCAGGGTAAGGTTGAGGGTTGATGGATTTCCGGTGTTATCAATGAATTCATCGGTTCCGGGATGGCCGGCAAATTCGAGCCCGCAACGGACCATCCACTCATTAAACCCTTCGAGCCAACCGAGCCCGCCCCGGCTATCTAAGTTTATATGGGAGGGATGTACGATTTCTTTAACCGGGGAATCCCATCCCAACCGGATGTCTGCCGAACGGACATCAAAAATTCCCATTCCGCGGGCGGGGATAATTGAAATCTGAAGTTTCCCATTGTCGAGGGTAAGAAGTTCAACTCCTTCCTGTTTCCCGCCCCGTAGAATTTCCCGGGTTACGGACCACTCGGCGGCAAAGGTTTTGCCGGGGTGTAAGGTGGAACTCTCAATTAGTTTGGTTGTTCCTGTCTGGTTGAGCTGCGTTTCGGGTTCGGGTAATGAAACCTGATCTTCGGAACAGGAAAGTAGCAGGAAAGTGAGGGTAAGAATGCCAAGGGCTGGAGTTTTCATGGGCTAAAGGGGGTGGGTGAAAAAATTATCCGAACACTTCCTCGAGTGCGGTGCGCATGACGGTGGGATCGGGATCCACACCGGTCCAGTGTTTTACCCCGATCACCCCCTGGCTGACGAGCATGGCGAGGCCATCGATCACCTTGCACCCCTTGGCCCGGGCATCGCGGACCAGGTTGGTGGCGGGGGGGTTGGGAATCACATCGGCCACGACCATATTGGAGGCCAGGGTATTGAGGTCAAAATCAAGTCGGGCATCGGTATCGGGAAAAAGGCCAATCGAAGTGGCGTTAATTACGATATCGGTGTCAGAGGGAATTGAGTAAGTGGAGTCCCAGGAAGTGAAGTCCGCATAGCAGGGCAGTTTGTCCTGTAACAGAGTGGTCAACTCCTCCCCGCGTTGGACCGAACGATTTACGATGGTAACATGATGAGCTCCGGCCAGGGCGACTTCGACGCTGATTGCCCGGGCGGCACCACCGGCTCCAAAAATGACCACCTTTTTATTTTGGGGATCGGTGAGTTCAAGCAGGGAGGAAACAAATCCCTTCCCGTCAGTATTTTCTCCAATCCACTGCCCGTCCCGACGGACCACGCAATTCACCGCACCCATGAGCGAAGCGGATTTGCCGAGACCGTCGAGGTACTGGATGACATTTACCTTGTGCGGAATCGTGCAGTTAAACCCCTGAAACCCCATCACCTTGGCCCCTTTAACGGCAGCCTCCAAGTCGTTCGGACCCACTTCAATCGTAAGGTAACGCCAATCAAGTTGATGGTGGCGATAAGCAGCCTCGATCATGACCTGGGTGGGATTTTCAGAAATCGGTTGTCCAAAAGCAGCGGTCAGTTCTTGTTTAAAGTTTAGTTCACTCATTATTTCCAATTATTTCTTGCTTGAAGTTCAGTTCATTGATTGTTTTCCAATTATGGATATTGTTCCAAATTTAGAAATCAACCTAATTGAGTAAAGGTATAGAATGAAGAAAAAAATGTACATGTTTATAATTTCACTGGTAAGCCTCGCTTTTATGGGGTGCGGAGAAAGTGGAACAGTGGATACTTCTGAGGGAAATCAGGGAGATGAAAGTAAGGGAACGATCGGAATTTCAGTGCTTACTCTGGGGAATCCATTTTTCAATGTGATCGCCGAGGGAGTGAAGGAGGAAGCGGCCAAGCACGGGTACGATGTGGTGGTGGTGGACGGGGACCGTGATGTGCAAAAACAGGCTAATCAAATTGACGATTTTTTAACCAAGGGGGTGGCGGCAATCATATTAAATCCCTGCGACCGTCAGTCGATCGGTCCGGCGATAGAAAAAGCGAACAAAGCAGGGGTGCCGGTTTTTACCTGTGATTTGAAATGTGTGGCTGAGGGGGCGGAAGTGGTCAGCCATGTGGGAAGCGATAATTTACAGGGCGGAAGATTGGCCGGAGAGGCAATGATTGAGGCTTTAGGCGAGCAGGGGGGTGAGGTGTTGATTGTCCATTTTCCCCAGGCGAATTCCTGTCAGTTACGGGTGCAGGGTTTTGAGGAAGTAATTGGGAAATACAACGCCGGCTTATCCGCGAACCAAATTGAAGTGGTGGCCCAGCTGGATGGTGGCGGAGTACGTGATGAGGGATACAAGGTGACCGAGGACACCCTGCAGGCTCACCCCGATCTTCGGGGAATCTTTGCCATCAATGACCCCTCCGGACTGGGAGCCCGGGCTGCACTGGAAAAAGCAGGTAAGCAGGATCAGGTGAGCATTGTTGCCTTTGATGGCCAGCCCGAAGGGAAACAGGCAATTAAGGACGGAAAGATATTTGCGGATCCCATACAGTTCCCCGATCTGATCGGTAAAAAGACGGTGCAGTTAATGATGGATTATTTTGCGGGGAATGAAGTGGCCAAAGAAGTGCTGATTCCCACCCAGTTATACAGGCAGGTGGACGGAGAAAATGATCCAAGCCTTAAATAAATCCAAACCATTCAAATGATTACATCTCAGGAAAGCATATTGGGATCTATTCCCCAAGCTGGAATTGCATTATGACTGAATCTATACTTATCCGACAGGAAGCCACCGCGAAAGGGACAGAACGAAGCTTGGCGATCCTTGAATATTTAGGGCGCTACCGAACCGGGAAGTCATCCAGTGAGATTGCCCGGGCCTTGTCCCTGCCGGTCAACAGCGTGGGAAGAATTACCGAAACAATGCATAAACGCGGATGGCTCTACCGCCGGGAAGATGACCGACGCTATGTTTTAACCAACCGGGTTGCGGACATCACCAGACCGCAAGTCAATGACAAGAGCCTGGTGGTTTCCTCATGGGATTCCTTGAAGAAGCTGAGAGATATTACCGGAGAAACGGCTCAGTTATTAGTTATGGTTGAGGGGAAGACGATGGTTTTGGAGCAGTGCGAATCGGACCAACCGATCAAAGTTTCCGGGCGGATTGGATTGCGCGTACCCTGTTATTCATGCGCTCCCGGTAAATCGATTTTAGCGTCTCTGCCTGTGGAAGAACTGGAAACTTATTTGAATAAAGTGAATTTGAAAAAATTTACCTCACGCACACTGGCCACCCGTTCTTCATTGAGTAAGGACCTGCAAGAAATCA
The DNA here is from genome assembly GCA_045567635.1 of Opitutales bacterium. Classification (GTDB taxonomy): domain Bacteria; phylum Verrucomicrobiota; class Verrucomicrobiia; order Opitutales; family Seribacteraceae; genus Seribacter. The sequence goes on from JBJLCO010000013.1 coordinate 7,576, forward strand.
GGGAACGGGGATACAGTCTTGATCTCGCAGAGGGATTGGAGGGAATACACTGTGTATCCGCGGTGATTCTGGATGACTATCATTATCCAGTGGGTGCAATAACGGTAATTGCCCCTTCTTTCCGTCTGGTACCCGACCGCTTTGAGGAAATTGGAAAAACCTGTATCCAAAGCGCCCGTGAAATCCGTGAGAAATTACTCAAATAAAGATTTATACGGGAAGGGGAGCCCGGATTATTGAGCCTGGAAAGTCACTACCTTCTGCATTTGAAGGGAATTGATAAACGGTTCCCTGGGGTGCATGCATTGAAGTCGGTTGACTTTGAACTGCTTTCGGGAGAATGCGTGGCGTTACTGGGAGAGAATGGGGCGGGAAAAAGCACCCTGATCAAGGTGATGGGGGGAGCCCATCAGGCGGATTCCGGTACCTTATCAGTGGATGGATTTCCTCAGCACTGGGACAAGCCCACCGACTCACTGGATGCGGGAGTGGCGATCATTTATCAGGAATTTAATCTGGTGCCCGGATTATCCGCGGCAGAGAATGTTTTTTTAGGCATTGAACCGGCGGATTTTGGCTGGGTGCGAAAAAGCGAAGAAAAAGCAAAGGTTGAAGAGGTCTTCAAGAGAATTGGGGCGGAGATTAAACCGGATGTATTATGTGACAGCTTAACGGTGGCGGAGAAGCAACTCGTTGAGATTGCCAAGGCTTTAGTGCGGGATGCCCGAATTTTGATTATGGATGAACCGAGCGCTGCCCTGACCAAGAAAGAAGTCGAACAACTTTATATCTTAATTGACGACCTGAAGGAAAAGGGGATTGGAGTGGTGTATGTGAGCCATCGGCTCGAAGAGATTGAACGAGTGGCTGACCGGGCAATCATTATGCGTGACGGCGAACGGGTGGGGCAATTGTCCCGGGATGAACTGGACCGTTCGAAAATTATCGAAATGATGGTGGGCCGGAAGTTGGAAAATGAGTTTCCCCAAGTGAAGAGGACTCCCGGAGCAGTCCGTCTGAAGGCTAAAAACCTGAACCGCGGACGGAAAGTTCGAAATGTTTCCCTCGCAGTGAAGGCGGGTGAAATTCTTGCCCTGACCGGATTAGTGGGAGCGGGAAGGACGGAAACAGTGAGGCTTTTATTTGGCGCGGACCGGGGCGATTCGGGGGAGGTTGAGCTCGACGGAAAAAAGCTCAAACTGGCCACGCCGGCCGATGCGATAGAAGCGGGCATCTGTCTGCTCAGTGAAGACAGAAAAGACCAGGGACTTATCCTCGGGCAATCAATCAAGGAAAATTTTGGGCTGCCCAACTTGAAAAAGTTTTCAAGCAAAGGATGGCTGGACAGCCAAGCCGAAGCGAAATCTTTCAGTGAATATATTGAGAAATTACAGATTAAAGTGTCCGGTCACCGACAGTTGGCTTCCCAATTATCGGGTGGGAATCAGCAAAAAGTGGTCCTCTCCAAATGGTTGGAGAGGAATGCGGAAATTCTAATTTTTGACGAACCCACGCGGGGGATTGATGTGGGGGCAAAATTTGAAATTTATCAATGGATGAATCAATTAGCCAGTGAAGGAAAGGGGATTATTATGATCAGTTCGGAATTACCGGAAGTGCTTGGAATGAGCGACCGGATTTTGGTGATGAAAGAGGGGGAGTTAATGGGGGAATTATGTAACAGTCCAGAAGTGACCCAGGAAACACTGATGAACCTGGCGATTGGCGAGAAGGAAGAAAAAGCGGCCTGAGGGCAGGGGGATGACCACATGAAATGGATCAAAGCAGTCTTTTCCTCGGATTACGGAATGCTCGGGGTGCTGGTTATCCTATGCGTCTTTTTCAGCTGGATCACCTTTGAAGAGCAACAGCCGGAGGGAGAGGAAGCGGCGGAAAAACTCGAACAGGTTATAAGTGAAACCTTCGATGTGCCCGGTCGGGTTTTAATTGCGGGACGGCGAACGGATTCGGGACAGGCATTCACCAGTCGCCTGAATGAACTGCTGGCCAATCGCGAATGGGAAGTTGCGGGAATTGTGCAAGGCGGTCCGCCTGAGCTGGGGAAGGGATTGCGTGGAGCATTCGATCAGAATAACAGTCTGAATTTATTGGCCTGTGAAAAGACATTTGTAAATCTGGCCGTGCTTCAGAATTTCCAAAAGGCAGAAAGCAAGATGTCCGGGGTTATGGTCTTATCCCCTGAATCTTCCTCCTGGCCGAATTTTCTGAAGGCCTCGAATCTGTTAAATGTGGCCAATCAAATTGCGGTGATTGCGATCCTGGCCATCGGGATGACGCTGGTAATCATAACCGCCGGGATCGATCTGTCGGTGGGAAGTTTAATTGCGGTTTCGGCGGTGCTGGCCACCTGGGTAATCCGGGAATGGTTTGGGGGCGATGAAGCAACGGTGGCCGGAATGGTTACCGGTTGCGGTCTTGCCATATTGGCCTGCTCAGCCCTGGGGCTTTTTTCGGGTTCCATGGTCGCTTATTTTGGAGTGCCTCCCTTCGTGGCGACGCTTGGAATGATGATGGTGGGAAGCGGACTGGCTTACATGCTTTCGGGAGGGCTTTCGATTTATCAATTACCAGAATCCTTTGACTGGCTGGGAAGGGGAGATGATTGGGCGGGCGTTCCCAATGCAGTGGTGTTGATGGTGGTTCTTTATCTGCTTGCCCACACCTTAATGAGCCGAACCACTATTGGAAGATATATTTATGCGGTGGGCGGAAACCCTGAAGCGGCGAGGCTTTCGGGTATTCCGGTCAAGAAGGTTCTGCTCTGGGTCTATGCAAGCTGTGGGGCATTGGCGGGAATGGGCGGGGTAATTATGGCTTCGCAATTTAAGAGTGGTGATCCGAAATACGGTTTGATGTATGAATTGTATGTGATTGCCGCGGTGGTGGTGGGGGGCACCTCCCTGTCGGGTGGCCGGGGAAAAGTTTTTGGCACATTGATCGGGGCATTTATTATCGCGGTCATTCAAAACGGTATGAATTTAACCGGGGTGCAAAGTTACACTCAAAAAGTGGTTCTGGGCGTGGTGCTGCTTTTGGCGGTGCTTCTTGATATGCTCAAGAAAAGAGGCTGGAAGCTGAGTATGTAAAACGGGAGAAGATGGCGGAGCGCCCAGCCTTTATTTCACGAGGTCGAGCCGGGCCTTCATAATCAGGTAAAGTTCGCGGCTAATCCACGCATCGGTGGCCGCATAGTTTATCTGCGAAGGGGAAAGGGGTCTTTTTTGCCAATTAGAGAGTTGGGCGGATTTGGAGAGCCGTTGATTAAAGAAAATCGCGGTTAAATTCCGCAGTCCGGTCTGTTCGATTTTGAGAGATTGAGCAAGGGTGGCAAGGTCTTCGAAGCCACCGGCGGTAAAACTTTCAATTTTTTGCAAATTATGGAGGTCATCTTTGATGGCCACTCCCGTTTTAATGATTTTGGGATTTTCGAGAATTTGAACCAGGGGACCCAGTTTCATTATGGGATAAAGGCGGAAGAGGAAAGCCTGATCCGAGGTGGCTAACTGGATCAGGGCAGGCGGATTATTGGGACCTCTTTTAAAATTCGGTTTACACTCGATATCGAATCCAAGCACCCGTTGTTTGGAAAGCTTGGCACACAGTCTGTTAAAGGATTTAGTGTCTTCGGCAAATTTGATCGCCCCGTGAAAGCGTATCAGCGGCAGTTCGTTAATTGCTTCCTTTTCAAGTCGCTTGGGGATATCCTCATTGGGGTCAGGAGCAGTATCCATTTACACTACACCTCGAAAACTAAACCATCGTACGCGACAATGACTTCAGATGGATGGGAACGAGGAGAAGGAGCACCGGGAATGCCGGGCCTTGTTTCCCGAACGGCCAATTTGGACCGGTCGAGAAATTTCTTTGTGTGGGCAAGGAAATCGTCCATTTCCTTATCTGAAAATGCAGGGTCGTGGTGGAAAATAGCGAGCGTACCGACCTCGCCGCGGGCCGCGAGTTCCACTCCCATTATATTGCTTGAATGTCCCCAATGCTCACGGTTTCCGATAGACTGGGAATGGGTGTAGGGAGCGTCAAAAATAAGCAGATCGGTCCCTTTGATAAATTCAATATAGGGATATTCTTTCCCGTGGGCGGGACTGGTGTGCTCGGCATCGGTCGAATACACGAACGACTTATCTCCCTGATCCACCCGGTATCCGTAGGAAACACCGGGATGATTTTGTTCGAGCAGGGAAATCTGAACATCACAAATATTGATAAGGTCCCCCGGTTTATGAACTTCAAAAGAAATATCGGCGGCAAAAGTTTCAAATGGTATCGGGAAGAAGGGGGTTTTCATCTGATCCCTCAGAGTTTGTTCAAGAGTATCATGACCACCGTGAAAAATCACCTTGTTTCCCGGAATGAACGCGGGTGCGAAGAAAGGGATTCCCTGCACATGATCATAGTGGAAATGAGAAAAAAAGATATGAAATGTCTTACCCGTAGTCCCTTCCTCAAGAATTTCTTTTCCAAGCGGCCGGATTCCTGATCCGCCATCAAAGATAAGATACTCATCCGATCCGGTTTCAATATTGAGGCAAGGTGTGTTCCCCCCATAGGTGTGACCATGCTGAAAAGGCAGTTGTTCCTTAACGAATTCACGGATCTGAGTTTCGGAACGCAGGTCTTTCCCGCGGGCAGCCAATAGGGTAGCCACCACTTTTTCCCTGATCGTTTTAGCGGTGGGTGCGGTGGGTATTGATCCTCTGGTACCTTTAAAATGAATTTTCATTTAAATTGTTCGGAAAGAATAATCGAAATTTAGGGTTATTTTTGCAATCCAATAATATTTTCTTCGAAAGGGGATTTGCATTCGTCTTTAAAAAAGACTCTAATCGAAACACAAACCTTTAATTTTCCATGGCAAAAAATTACGATATCAATCAACCCATTTACCAAGTCGCTGATTCTCAGCTAAGCTTTTCTCAAATGCTTAACTATTTTATCGACCCTGCGTATAAACGCGGGAACTTATCGAGGATCTCCGATATGCATGTCAAAATGGGGCGTCCAGTCAGTTTTCGAATTGATGACGACCTCACTCCCATGCCTGGTGCAGTCAGTGTGACTGACGAGGTGATACGTTATATGCTTGGTATTTTACTGAGTGAGAAACATCTGGCCATTGCATTATCCGAGGATGATCCCAAGGATGTGGACACTGCGTTTGAATGGGAGGAACAGGGAGTCAATTTCCGTTTGAACATATTTCGTGACCGGGATGGACTTGCATTTGTGATGCGGGTACTCGCTTCGAATATTCCTTCAATCGAGGAAGTTGGTCTACCCTCTGATAAAATATGGCAGGACATCACTGCCCTGAAGCGCGGACTTGTTTTAGTCACCGGGGTGACGGGAAGCGGGAAGTCGACCACAATTTCCGCCTTAATTAATCATGTTAATCTTTATCGTAAAACCCGGATTATTACACTGGAAGATCCCGTTGAGTTTTTATTCAAAAGTGAGAGCTCGATGGTTTCTCAAAGGCAAGTGGGGCAGGATGTTCCGACCTTCGCGGCCGGACTCCGAAGCGCGTTGCGTGAGAATCCGGATGTTATTTTTGTGGGCGAAATTCGTGACACGGAGACTGCATCGCTTGCATTAAGTGCGGCGGAGACCGGTCACCTTGTTTTTTCAACTCTCCATACCCGGGATGCGAAAGGGGCACTGAGTCGAATTGTTGATATGTTTCCCTCGGAACAAACCAAGAGTCTTTGCCTTCAGCTTTCCTTCAGTTTGTCTTTTGTGCTCAGTCAAAAGCTGGTTCCCCGAATGGATGGGAACGGAAGAATTTTGGTGATGGAAGTTCTGAAAAATATTCCTGCACTTGGAAATCTTATCCGTTCGGGTAACTGGCAGCAGGTATACTCCACAATGGAGACGCAGTCCAAGGAGGGAATGATGACCATGGAGCAACACCTGCTCCATCTTTACCAGCATGGGATAATATCGAAAGAGTCTGCAATCACATACACGAATGAAGCCAGCCTGATTGAAAGACTGGGTTAGTTAAATTGTGAGATAGTCAATTGACCATTTAAAATTTTTTGTTTTAGAATTTGTTCTATGAAAACTATTACCTTGTTCACCACAATAAGTGTAATCACATTTTCGGCAGTCTGGGGACTGCTGCCTCTCCAAAGCTCCCAGTCCAAAGAAGAAAGTAATCAGAAAGAAAAAAAAGTCAGCGTGGAACGTACCAAGGAAGAATGGAAAAAGATTTTAACACCCGAGCAGTATCGAATATTACGCGAGGCTGGAACGGAGCGGGCCAATGGGAAAGTTTATCTGGAATTTAAAAAGCAGGGTGCCGGCACTTATTACTGTGCCGGGTGTGATATTGAATTATTTTCCTCCAAGGAAAAATTTGATTCCCGCTGCGGGTGGCCCTCTTTTTACGACCCGTCCCAAGCGAAAAATATAACCACCACCGTGGATTATCATCTGGGGTATCCCCGAACGGAGGTGAGGTGTGCGAATTGTGATGGTCATCTGGGGCATGTTTTTACCGGTGAAGGCTTCGATACTCCTACGGATAAGCGTTATTGTATTAACGGAACCGTGCTTAAATTTGTTCCCCTGAACGAGGTAATTTCCAAGAAAGTGAATTCGCAGAAAGGAGAAAAGTAGTTTGGTTTACAGATTCGTTCCATTTGGACGCTTTTTCGAATTATTGCGTTACCCTGACGCATTCCATTCTATTCTAATTACACTGATATTGTTTTCGCCTTTTGGTACATCCGTGGATGCAGAAGAAGAAATTTCCAAGGTGCGTAATGTCAAGATTCCCCGTTTTGGAGAAGACGGTCATTTGTTATGGGAGCTGGAGGCAACGGAGGTAAAATCGAAGAGCAGAGATATCTATTTTGCGTTAAACCCAAAATTGCGAATGTACTCCCAACAAGAGCTTGAATTGACTGCTCAGAGTACATCCGGGGAATTTTTGATCAACGAAGGGCAGGCCAGCGGGAAAAATGAATTTATTCTCAATGGAAATGGATTTGAGGCAATTGGACAGGACTGGCGATGGCAAAATTCCGCAGAGGATGGGAGTAATCAAATGATTTTTAATCGCAAAGGAGCTGTGACTTTTACCCATGGATTGGACGGATTTTTTGTTTATTCCGATGCCAAGGATGAAATGGCTTGTTCGCCGGTAGCGGAAGATCATAATGAGACTGAGCAAATCCCCAACCTTGTTCCCACTGTTGCCCATGCAGATTACATGGAATTTTTAGGTACCGGAGAGAGAACCCACCGGTTTTTGCTCGTTGGTCATGTGAGTGTTGAGGGAAGTAATCTATTTTTAACCTGCAATAAAATGGAAGTTCTTTTCAATAAAGAGGACAATTCAACCGGGACAAAAATTGGTAAAATTTCATCGATGGAAGCGGGTGGGGAAGTTTTTTTGAAGCAGTTTGGAAGAACATCACGTGGAGACAGAATGACCATGGATGTGAAGGAAGGCACCGTAGTTCTGACTGGTCGGGCCAGTGTGGTCGATGAAGAATGGGGAGAAGCGAGCGGGGAAACTGTTATTTTGGAAAAAGGAAAAGAGAGGGCAAAAGTTCTCGGTGGTCAGGGAAACCGTCCCCGGTTGGAATTGCCTCCATTACCGGATTTCGGATTCAGAAAAAAATCAAAAGCCCCGGATTCCCAGTGAGCAATGGGGAAGAGATTTCCACATTAAAAGTGGAGGGTTTGCGAAAAAAATTTGGCGGAAAAGAAGTGGTTCGCGGTGTGAACCTGGAGGCAAAAGGGGGAGAAGTGGTGGGTCTTCTGGGTCCTAATGGGGCGGGGAAAACCACCACCTTTTCCATGGTTGCCGGTTTCGTGCGACCTGATGAGGGAAAACTTTTTTTAAATGACCAGGACCTCACCAAGCTTCCTGCCTACAAGCGTGCCAGGCGGGGATTGGTTTATTTACCGCAGGAATCCTCTGTTTTTCGCAAGTTAACGGTGGAGCAAAATATTCGGGCCATTGCGGAAACCCTTCCGTTATCCAAGGGGGAGCAGGCGGATTTGGTTGAAGTTAGATTGAAGGAGTTAAATTTGACTCATCTTGCCAAACAAAAAGCGTTCACACTAAGCGGGGGAGAACGCCGCCGCTTGGAAATTACCCGGGCACTTACATTATCCCCGAAGTTTTTATTGTTGGATGAACCATTCAGCGGAGTGGATCCAATTAGTGTCAGTGAAGTCACCCAGATTATTTTTGAATTAAAAAAGCAAGGGATTGGGATATTTTTAACCGATCACAATGTTCGGGAGACATTACGGGCAGTGGACCGGGCTTATTTACTTTATGACGGAAGTGTTCTCACTCACGGAGATGCCGAATTTTTATTATCTGACCCCCAGGCCCGAGAAAAATATTTGGGTACTGATTTTCAAGCTTAATCCCAATAATTCCTTACCATGAGCCCTCCACATTCATCCCCCGCTGAATCCAAGTACATAATTGAAAGTATAGCCGTCCGGGAGTTTTTTAAGGATTACGGCGAGCAGTTGTGCCTGCGGTTGGTCAATTCGGAAAAATCATTGGGTAGAAGTACGATCCGTGAAAGAAGTGTGAATCGTCCGGCACTGGCAGTGACCGGTTACTTTAAGTATTTTGCCAATAAAAGAATTCAGCTGTTCGGTGCCGGTGAAATGGGTTTTTTCCGGGAGCAATCCTCGGTGAGAAGAAAAAATGTTATGGAAACCATGGTGGCGAAGAAAATTCCCTGCGTTGTGGTGTCCAGAAATCTGGCACCGACCCCGGAAATGGTTGAAGTGCTCGAGAAAAATGGAGTTCCGTTATTTCGCTCATCCCTTTCTTCGAAAGCGTTCACCACGGAAGTAACAATGCTTTTGGAGGAAAGGTTTGCTCCCCGCTCGAGTTGTCATGGAACACTTTTGGACATTCGTGGAATTGGTACCCTTATTCGGGGAGATAGTGGAGCTGGAAAAAGTGAGGCGGCACTTGCCTTAATCGAGCGTGGGCACAGCCTGGTTGCGGATGATATTGTTAAGGTTAAGTTGCTAAGTGATCACACACCGGTGGGATTTTGTGATGATATGTGCCGCGGATATATGGAATGCAGGGGTATTGGTATCATCAATGTGGAAGAACTTTTCGGTATACGTTTTATTCGCCTGGAAAAACGAATCGATTTGGTGGTTACTTTTTTGGAAGATACTCATGAAACCGAGCCGGACCGCACGGGATTGGATCGGAAAACCTTTGACTTACTTGGAATCGAGATACCCAACATGGAAATTCCGCTTCGACCGGGCCGGGATATGGCCCGACTGGTTGAAGTGGCGGCGATGGTTCAGGCAGCCCGGCAATTGGGTCACGATTCTGCGAATGATTTTAATCAAAAACTTTTAAAAAAGATGAACGGATGAATAATGATTCACTTCAAAAATTGAATATTTTTTGTTCTAACTCACGAATTATCAATAATCTCCGAGCAGTTTCATTTTTTTGCAATTTGGCAACAAAAAAGTGCACAAAAACTTATGGACCAGCGATTGTGAATAACTTGTGAGAAAGTTTCTTCTTTTCTTGGTTTTTTTTTCTTGGATTCATTCGAGTTTTTGTTCAAAACTGAATATTCCCGTTTGTAACAACTTCGCAATAAATCCCACTTGAATATAAACCCCTACATACATAAGCTTCTCAATTGTAATAAGTTAGAGATAATTTTTACTAATCTTTTATTTTTTACAATATTTGATGTTTTATCTTCGTACATCTCGGTGCATGTTAAGCGTTTATGTTCTTTTACACACTGCTTTTTGCAATGTGAATAAATCTTCAGAAATCTAATTTAATGTCCCAAACCACAAGCAGTCCTGAAACTTTTTGGAGTAGTCTCCGCGATAACCTATTGGAAGTCATTCCAGCTGACACTTTTCGTGTCTGGTTTGATAATATCCGTGTCGGAAGACTGGATGAAGATGGATGTGAACTGATTACACCCAATGAGTTTTCCGCTATTTGGATCCGCGATAATTATTTGGATATCATCAGACGTGAGGCTGACCGTTTGGTTGCCCGTCCATTTACAGTTGAGTTGTTGGGTGATCTTGGAGATGAGCCAACCGCTACCGGTGACCGGATTTCGTCGATTCCTACTCCAAATAAGAAAAGTAACTCCCGGATTATCGGCCCAGCTTTGCAAGGACGTTCGCTTGGAATAAACCCTAAAAATACCTTTTCCAATTTTATCGTGGGTGGTGGGAGTGAATTAGCCCATGCCGCATGCGTCGCGGTTTCCAATGCTCCCGCTCACGCTTACAACCCGCTTTTTCTTTACGGTGAAACCGGTTTGGGGAAAACTCATTTAATGCATGCGGTTGCCCATCAGGCTCTAAACCGGAATCCATCCTGCCGTATCACTTATGTATCCTGCGAAAAATTCACCAATGAATTTATACGTGCGATTCAGGAGAACACTTTAACTAAATTCCGCTCGCGTTATCGCAGCGTTGATTATCTTTTGATTGACGATATTCAATTTCTTGCCGGTAAAGAGAGAATACAGGAAGAATTCTTTCACACCTTTAATGATATCTATGATTCCCAACGGCAAATTTTCTTAACCAGTGACCGTCCGGCAGGAGAGATTGATAAAATTGAGAGCCGACTTCTTTCTCGTTTTCAATGGGGTTTGGTTGCGGATATACAGGCACCCGACTGGGAAACACGGGTTGCCATCCTGACCCGTAAAGCGGATGCCATGGGAATTTCAATTGAGCCGGAGATTATTGAGTTTTTGGCTAAAAGTATTGCCCGCAATGTACGCAGAATGGAGGGAGCTCTTACCCGGGTGGCTGGTTATGTGGGATTAACCCGTAAAAAAGCGGATTTGGAAACAGTCCAACGTCTTTTGCGTGACATTCTCCGTGAGGAAAATTTAAGTCGTATCACAATCGAGACCATCCAGAAAAAGGTGGTTGATTATTATCATTTGAGGATGGCGGATATGCTTTCCCGCAGACGCCCGGCAAACATTGCTTTTCCGAGGCAGGTTGCGATGTATCTTTCCAGAATTTTGACTGAACATTCACTCCAGGAAATTGGTAACGCCTTTGGCGGCCGAGACCATGGCACAGTCATCCATGCCTGTAAAACGGTTGAGAATATGATGGATCAGGATAATTCAATTAAATATGCAGTTGAGTATTTAAACGAAGATCTTTCCCAGACCATCGAGTAAAGAATTGCCTGGGGATTTTCTTTCCCTTCTTGTCTTTCTCACACAATTTGTTACGAAGTAGGTTTTACATACGCCATGAACGAAGAATCATTTGAATCAAACGAAACTGCAAACGCGAATAAGACAGGGGAAAATGCATCCTCCGAACCCTCGGCTGAGCAGAAAAAAGAAATTGCCAGCTGGGTAGCGGATGGGATTGGGCTTTCTGATATTCAAAAAAAGATCAACAATGACTTCGGTATTGTGATGACTTACATGGATGTCCGTTTTCTCGTCGATGACCTTGATCTTACTTTGGTGGATGTGGAGGAACCGGAACCAAAGAAGGACGCGGAAGGTGATGAAAATGCACCGCCCACCGCTGAAGATTCTCTCGAATCTACGGGAGGAGTTTCCGTTGAGTTGGACACGGTGAATCCGCCGGGTGCGATGGCGAGTGGAAGTGTTGTTTTCTCAGACGGACAGTCCAAAAAGTGGACGCTTGATCAATACGGAAGGCTCGGGCTTGCCGGTGGGGACGAGCAGTATAAACCATCGGACGAAGATGTGGTGGAGTTCCAAAAGCAGTTGGACACCGCACTTCGCGGTCGGGGTTTCTAAATCTTACTTCCCTGATTACTGAACAAATATTGTTCGCTCCAAAGTAAGCAGGCGAGAGTAGTTTTTATTTTCTTCCACGGTTCCTTCTCGTTCGAGTGTTTTGGTGAGAATTATATTCTCGATACATCGGCGCAGGCGCATTGTCTTGACTTCTTTTTTTTCAATAACAAAGCGTTCAGATTCGTACTTTTCTGATTTCTCCTTTTGTTGAACCAGCTTTTCCCAGGTATTATTATTGTGCACAATATCCAAAACTTTTTGTTTATTATTTATTAAGAGAAGCTGGGTGGTCCTTGGATGGTAGGGGTTTGAAATTTCAGGATGTTCCGCCAGTAACTTTTTACGCAGTTCATCCCGATACTTATTTTTTTGATCCAATGCTTTTTTCTTTTCCTTTTGAATCCCTTCCCTTTCCTTTTTCAGTTTTTCCTGCAATTCTTTAATTTCTATTACCGGAATTTCTTGCTTCAATCCCAGGGTTTTGGACAAGCCAAGAAAAACGGCTCGCTGTTCGTGATTAGCTAATTTGAAAAGGGTTGATTTGGAAAGGGTATCAGGATCGAGACTCTGTTCATCCGAAGTATTTTTGTTTAGTACTTTAGGCAGATATTTTTCGATTAAATCAGATACTTTTTTTCCGGGTTCTTTCTTTTTGAATTCATCGGGCAGATATTTCCTCAGAAGAATATCGGAAGTTTTGATCGGAATATCAATCGTGTTTGAATGGATACTAACATAGGAATGAGCTTCAATCAGTGATGTTTTTCCGTCTGCATTGTAATCGGGCTTGATAATTGTGGAACCTGTTCTTGTTTGCCCACTTAGTGCTTCCCAAAATGAGGTGCTGTATTCCTGATAATTCTCTTCGCGGATATCAGGAGTACAACCTGCTGCAACCCGGTTCTGCACCGTGGAAAAGAATCCCGCCCGTGCATGTTTTGAAACACCCTTTTTCGGGTCACCATCCTGAAAAAGTATATTGGCAAATCCCCCGCTGTAACACTGCACCATTACCAAAATAGTGGATTGTTTAAGGGGGAGCTCGTCCAGTTTTTTGACCAACTCATTTACTTTAAGTCTGCTATTGGACCACAAATAGGCGGTGGTGTTGTGAGGGTTTTTAGAATCTCCCTTCCCTCCGTGTCCAGTAAAGTAAATGATGTTTTTTTGAATCAAATCAGATTTTTTTCTTTGACTTAACCATTTGTCCAAATTGGGGATGGACGCGGTTCCATCCGGGAGTAGCTTATTGGACCTGTATTGGTTCGAAATTCCTTTTGTTTTTCCGAAAAGTTCCGCCAAAATTAGATTTACTTGGGGCACTGCGAAATCGGGGTCATAAAATTGCAAATCTCTTCCCTTTTCCTTCCCGTCTGCGAAATAGGTATGCATTGAAGCTTCACCCAATCCAATTTTACTCCTGATTTTGCGAAAATATTTCACATTACTCTCCAATGATACCTGGTTACCGGATGGGGAGTATCCGCCACCCAGTACTAAAATATGGGAACGCTTATCAGTAGACCAGGGGCTTGGCTTCGAGGGGGCGGCGGACTGGATATTTTGTTTTTTTTCATCAAGCAAAAGATTTATTTCTTCGATAGCATTAGAATTACTCTTTTTTTGATCGGGAGGGCAGGCGGAAAGAAAGGGTGGGTGGTAAGAAAAATAAATTATCGTGAAAAAAAAGATGAATTTCATGAATCTAGATGTTTATTTAGGAATTTTATAACTAATCTAATATAATGCTTACTGATTAAAATTTTTAGCAAGCGAATTTAAATTACTGCCTTTATACCGCCCCGAACCGCTCCGGCTTCCACCGCACCAAAATTAGGGAGGAAAGATTGATCGATTGGTCTGCTATTGGGCATGGAGAGCCAGCCCCGTAAAAGATGCCTTTTCCGACCGGGATCTTCAAAATCCTCAAATGCGGTACGACGATGAAGCGTGGTCCAATTATTGAGAAAAAGCATATCCCCGGACTGTAAGGTGAAGCAGGTATGTAATTCCTTCCGGGCACACACCTCATCCAAAAAGTCGAGGGCACATTTTTGGATTGGAGACAAATCAGGACATTGGGGATCGTGGTCAGCGCGGTCGATCAGCACGCGGAGATAGGAGCAGGCAAAATGACTTTCCGTCCAAGAAAAAATTGGCTGTTCGCAAAAAGAGAGAGGGTTTTTCGGGTCAATATTATGGGTCTTGTAGGGGAATTTTTGACAGAGAATAGCATGCAGATCGGGTCTTTCGTTTTTAATCGTTTTCTCGACCTCCTCACTATTCACAATTTGATTCTCCCCGCCGGACATGGCAGGTTGAAGGCAAAGAAAAGCAATGACATCACAGCGGTCGGTGTGAAAACTGAGCTTGCGATTTGTATTTGGTCCGCGGGTTCTCTTATCCTCCGCCCCCAAAGATTTATTTTTAACGCTGAGAATAAGTGCTCCCCGGTCGTCCTGTGAGACAGGAGTACCGATTTGTTTGATTAGATTCAAAAAAGCGGATTGCGGATTATGATTTAAATCCAGTTCAGTGGGGAATCTCATGCGCAACCATCCCTTACTTTGTTCAAGGAAATCTCCTATCTGAGGAATTGAGATATTGGATTCGTAAGTCATTTTAAATGAAAATTATTCTTTAACGGACTGATTAATTCTGAAAGATGGAATGTAACCCCAATCATTTCTGCCCATAATTTGAAAGTAAATCATTTTTTACAATGAAGTTTAAGTTTTTCCCCTCATTGAGTTTTTTCTTGTTCGCAGGTTTGGGCGTATCCGAGTTGTGTGCGGATACTATTTTGCCTGTGAATGCCAATCTTGCCACTCCTCAAATTTCGATTGAAATTCCGGGTATGGATCGCGTGTTTTCCACCAAGCACAGTTCCTCGGATTTGGGTAACGGTTCTTTTTCATGGGTCGGAGAAGTTCAAGGAGGAACTCCGGGTTTTTTATCCTTGGTAAAAGTCGGTAATTATTACAACGGCTCGATTTTAATGAGTGATGGCAATTTTGTTTCCTTCCGAGGAGAAAAGGGGGAGATTGAATTCAAGAATGGAAGAAAATCGCACAAACGCTGTGGCGGGTGCCGGGTACAGAATCACTTGCCGAGAGATCCGAGGAGAGGAGCGCAACCCAGACTTTCCTGGCACAATGGAGACGCCAATCTGATTGATTTACTGGTGGTGTATCCCACCGTGGTCAAGTCAGCAGCGGGAGGTCAGGTTGCCATCGAAGCGTTGATACAGGGAGCGGTGGCGGATGCGAATCTATGTTTTCGAAACAGTGAGGCACCGGTGCAAATCCGGCTCGTTCATATGGAGGAGGTGAGTTACACGCCAACGGGTACCTTGGATATTGAATTGGACCGCTTAGAAAATGCATCGGATGGTTATATGGATAATGTTCATACCCTCCGGGACACCTACGGCGCCGACTTGGTCTCACTGATTACCTCCGAGAGTGACTCGGGAGGGCTCGCCAGTACAATGTCTTATCCCAGCCTGTCCTTTGCCTCTTCAGGATTTAATGTAAATGTTTGGGATCAGTTGGGGGCCCCCACCTACACTTTGGCTCATGAAATTGGTCACAATATGGGATGCCTGCACAACCGGGAAGATGCGGATGCCAATGTGTCCGACTATAATTTTTATCAATTCTCCTATGGGAAACGGTGGATCGAAAACGGGCAGGGATACGCCACGGTGATGTCCTACGACACCAAACCCGTTTCCAGCTATCCCACCACGATCCCTTATTTTTCCAATCCCAATGTGACTTACCTTTCCACGGCCACTGGAAACACGAATTCAGAAGACAATACCAAAGTGCTTTCCTCCACCGCACCTTATGTTTCGAACTTTAGAAAATCGGTGGTTCAATCAATTTTGCCGACCGCTTTCAATTATAGTGTGAATGAGGGGAATTCGACCTCGTTCACGGTCCGGTTAACTGTGGAGCCCAGCAGTAATGTTTCTGTAAGTCTGACAATTTCCGGTGACAGCGACCTTCAGATAAGTGGACCGACCGTTCTGAACTTTGATTCGGGAAACTGGAACTTACCGCACCCCGTGCAAATTTCCGCTCAGGCTGATTCGGATTCCTCGAATGGAACCGCTACTCTTGTTTTATCGGCCTCCGGAATGAATTCCACCAGTCTGCAAATTTCTGAAATTGATCGGGGTACTTCCCTCGAATCAAACTTTCTTATTTCCGGAACAGTGCAAAACGCTCTGGGAATGGGAATGAAAGCGGTGAGCCTACAATTTTCCACCGGTGAAGCCAGTATTCAAACCGACGAAAACGGAACATTCCGGGCCCTTCTTCCCGCCGGTTGGAACGGATCAATAACTCCTGTTTTGTCGGGATACACCTTTTCCCCGGCCAGTCTCTCCGTGAGCTCCGTTTCTGGAAATTTGTTGGGCAAGCAATTTCAGGCAAATCGTTCATCCATACTCTATGTGAATCAGAATGCCAGTGGACGGGGGGACGGAACGAGCTGGCAGGATGCCCACACCGATCTCGCTTCCGCTCTCGTTAGCCAAAGCCAGTATACCGAAGTCTGGGTGGCCCAGGGCACCTATTTCCCGGGGCTCACAAAAGCGGACAGTTTTATTCTGCCCCCCGCTATCCCGTTATATGGGGGCTTTTCCGGCGTCGAAAGTGCGAGGGCGGAAAGGAACGCCACGAATAATGTAACGATTTTATCGGGGGATATCGGCGTCACTGGAAATGGAAGTGATAATTCCTACCATGTGGTGGTGGCTTCGCATCAGTCAACCCTGGACGGATTTACGATCCGGGACGGCAATGCGAGCCAAAATTTCACCAATGATGACCGTGGGATCGGGGCGGGATTACACGCGGACAGTGCCGAAATCACGGTTACGAATTGTAAATTTATCAATAATTATTCCTTTCAAAGCGGGGGCGCAATTTACCTGAATGAAGTAAACGCGACGATTTCGGACTGTATTTTTACCGGTCAGTACGCGACCAAGGGTGGGGCGATCGACCTGAATAATTCATTTCTGGTATTGAATAAGAGCGAATTCTCCAATAATTCTTCCGAGTTGGAAGGGGGGGCGATACTCAGTCAGTATTCCGACTTGAACATGTCCGGATGTACATTCAGTGCCAATCAAAACACAACCAATAACGGGGGTGGTGCTTTGCAAATAGTCAAGGGTACTTTTTCAGATGAAAACAGTACATTCTCGAATAACCTGACCCCATCCAAAGGAGGAGGGATTAACGCGGAAAATGCCACCCTTACTTTTTTCAGCACTTCTTTTCAGGGTAATCAATCGGTATTTCGAGGTGGAGCTGTCCGTGCCACGGATTGTAACGTCACGGCGACGGGAGTAAATCTGACCTCGAATGCATCCTCCAACAATAGTGGGGGTGGGTTTTACATCGAGAACGGATCTTTTTCTGATGTAAACGGGACTTATTCTCAAAACACCGCGGCTTTCAGGGGGGGGGCGATCAGATTAATTGATTGCAATGTCACTCTTTCCGGATCGGCCTTTACTTCAAACACCTCAAGCGGAAGCAGTGGCGGGGCGGTGTATGTGGAGAACGGATCATTCAACGAAAGTAACTGTGTATACTCCCAGAACAAATCGGCTTATGAAGGCGGTGCACTTGTATTGAAAAATCTGCCTGCTCAACTGAATCAATCTATTTTTAATAGTAATCAAAACCTAACCACGAACGGAGCGGGGGCGATTTATCTGAACAATTCAAACGCATCAATCCGAACCTGTTCCTTTTCCTCCAACTCGGCGGTTTTTCAGGGGGGTGCGATCATGGCAGAAAATGCAAGCGGATCGATTGTGGACTCGAATTTTTCACAAAACAGTAACACGAATGCAAATGGAGGGGGGGCTTTGAGTTTAACTAATTCCTCCCTTGAGATTAGCGGATCCGAATTTATCGGGAATATTTCCCAGCAAAGCTACGGGGGGGCAATTACGATGACGAATTCATCTCCGGTGATTCAGGGAACCCTTTTTTCGCTTAACCAGACCGGATCCTTTGACGGCGGGGCTATTCATATCGCAGGCACTTCCAGTCCCAATATCAGCGGAAACACTTTTTCACGGAATAGTGCCGGTCAATCGGGGGGGGCAATCAATATTGATTCCTCAGCAAATCCGACAATTGTGAATAATATCTTCAATTACAACTCCTCCGCAGGGTGGGGAGGAGCGGTTTATAATAAAGCGAATAACTTTACTCTCTCGGAGGCGACTTTTCTGGGGAATTATTCCAATCTGGGAGGTGCATTTTCATCGGAGGGCAGTTCGATTGTTCTTTCCGGAGTTCACTTTTTAGGTAACGAGGCCAATTCGAGTACCAGTTCAAGTGGCGGGGCAATTTATTTAAGTACCGGGGCGAGCAGTTCCACTTTTGTAAATTGTGTGTTTTCCGGGAATAAATCGCTGGGTAGAAACGGGGTGTTACGACCCAAAGGCCAGAGTCGGTTTGTCAATTGTTCCTTGACTGGGAACGAAGCGGGCACGCTTGGTGGGATAACCATACTTTTTAACCCCGATAACATTAGCCTGGACAACTGTGTGATTTGGGGGAACTCGGCCTCCACCGCCAATGATGTTTATGTTAACACGGGATCGGTTTCGGCTAATTACAGTCTATTTAACCCGGGTGAATCAAGTGGAACCATTTCAGGCTCTAACAATGTAAACAGTGATCCGTTGTTCGTGGATGCCAATGGTGCCAGTAATGTAAAAGGGACATTAGATGACAATCTTACTCTTCAATCCAGTAGTCCGGCAATCAATCAGGGTTCGAGTTCGGTTGCGAATTATTCCAGTGTTGACTTGAACGGGCGGATCCGTGACGCCAACCCGGATATGGGAGCCTATGAGTATTCCTCCAATGTATCCCCCGTTTTTTCCACGAATTCCAGTGTGAGTGTCTCTGAAAATCAAACCGCCGTGATTGATATCAACTCAACCGATTCGGATGGAGACAGTCTTTCATACTCCATTTCCGGTGGTGCGGATCAGGCAAAATTCCAGATTGATTCCGGGACGGGTGTTCTTACCTTTATCAATTCACCGGATTTTGAAATACCTTCAGACGCGGATGGTGATGGAGTATACAAAGTTACTGTTTCGGTTTCTGACTCCACGGACACGGTTACACAGGAAATACAGGTTACGGTTACGGACGGGGTGGACGCATTGGAAACCTTTACGGTGAGTGGCGGGCAATTTTCCAGTCCATATTATACAATCACGAACTCGGCGGGAAGTGCGGTTAATTTTTCAACTTATTCTTTCCAAAAAGGAGCGGTTTACCATTTTGTGGCTTCTAATATCTCCTCGTCCCACCCGTTTATGATTGGGGAATCCTATGGAGATACTGCTTCAAGTCTGGTCAGTGGTGGTCCTTTGACCTCATCGAATAATGGAGGCAGGATTATTCTTACCATCCCCGTGGGATTTAGTGGACAGTTGTTGTATTTCTGCACCGCCCACTCGGGAATGAAGCAAAGTCTTACTATTGCCAACCAGTCCCCGGTCATTGCAGGGGGAGAAAATGCGCTGAGCTTTTCTCTGTCGCAGACCGGTTCACTTTCCTATGACCTGAATGCGAGCGATGCGGACGGAGACAGTCTTTCCTGGACTCTATCAAGTGCGGCCTCAAATGGAACAGCTTCAATAAACTCGGGGACGGGAGTGCTCAGTTATTCTCCGGGAACAAATTATTCAGGAAATGACAGTCTGACGGTTCAGGTGAGCGACGGATCACTCACGGACAGTCTGGTGATCAATCTGACGATCACCGCGGTGAATGATGCCCCGGTCATTTCAGAAGCGAATGCCACCCTGAACCTCTCGCTCCCGGAGGACGGCACATTCGCGTACGATTTGAATGCGAGTGACTCGGATGGAGACACTCTTTCCTGGACCCTATCAAGTGGGGCTTCAAATGGAACGGCTTCGATTAATTCGGGCACGGGGGTGCTTAGTTATTCTCCGGCAACAAATTATTCGGGGAATGACAGTCTGACCGTTCTAGTAAGCGACGGAACACTCACGGACAGCCTGGTGATCAATCTGACGATTACCGCTGTGAATGATGCCCCGGTCATTTCAGAAGCGAATGCCACCCTGAATCTCTCGCTCACGGAGGACGGCACATTCGCGTACGATTTGAATGCGAGCGATGCCGACGGAGACAGTCTTTCCTGGACTCTATCAAGTGCGGCCTTCAATGGAACGTCATCGATTAATTCGGGTACGGGGGTGCTCAGTTATTCTCCGGTGGCAAATTATTCGGGGAATGACAGTCTGACCGTTCAGGTAAGTGACGGATCTTTGACTGACTTAGTGGGTATCAACTTGTCGGTAATCCCATTCAATGATGTTCCATCATCGATATCATTATCTCATTCTTCATTCAAAGAGGAGCAGGAAGCGGGAACAATAGTGGGCATATTCAGCACAGTGGATGCGGATTTGAATGACACTCATTCCTACTCGCTTATTTCAGGGAGTGGTTCGGATAATAATCTTTTCAGTATGGATTCGAATGGCACACTCCGAACCGCCACGGTTTTTGATTATGAATCAAATGCATCCAGCTTTTCAATCACGGTTCGGGTAATGGACGGTCAGAATGCTTCCCTGGACGGGAACTTCTCGATCTCCCTTCTTAACGATGAATCGGATGACCCGGCCAACCCGAGCCCGGAATCAGTGGTTCTTTTATCGGATGGAATTTCGGTTTCCGCCGGATGGAAACAGGCGGGCTGGTTTGGGTATTACTTTGCCCAGTCTTACCCCTGGGTATACCATGGCAGTCTCGGCTGGGTTTATGTATCGGAATCCAACACCACGGGCACCTGGTTATATCGTGACTCACTCGGTTGGTTATGGACGAATCCAAGCCTATTTCCATACATTTTTCGAAACACTGCTTCAGGGTGGTTGTATTTGGATACGAGTCACGGTCCATTACGATATTATGATTACTCAGTACCCGGGTGGTTGGTTGTTGAGTGAAAAAACGAATTAATCAATTAAATTACCTCTCTTAATCAAGCAGAATCGATAAGAAAAAGATACATTATCTTTTAATTATTTCTGCTCGATGAAATATTTATTAGATTGGTATCTAAGCTGAAAAATATCTGCTTTGTGATCAGAAATGAAATCCAATGCCAGAATTTATGTTATGATAATAAGAGGAACCGAAGGGATAGTTTTTCCCTTGCCCTGCGAATTCATACCCCAACGACATAGTAAAATACTCCGTAAAAAAGAACTTCCAGTCAAAACCGATTCCAAAAGAGAGAACATATCCGTTTGCTTCTAATTCGCCAATATAATCGGCTGTTAAAGAAAGATCGGCGTGGCTCCAACCCAGCGATTGTAAAAGGGAAAAAGACATTCTATCACTGAGGAAAATATCATACCCGAGAGAGAATGAATGAGTGAACACCTTAGACTTCCCATCCGCTTTCAGTTCCCCTAAAAAAGGGGCGGTGAGTGTATCAGTATCGCTCACCCGATAGCCAATGGATGAACCCACAAGAAAGTTACCAAAATATTTTCCGAATCCAATTTTGCTGGAGAAGCCATTTTCAAGACTTATTTCGGTATTTCCAATTCCGGCTAAATATTCCTGATTGCCGGGAAAATCCAATCCCACGCTCAGGTCCATATAAAAGTCTTTCTCTTCTTTTGCAGCGGTGACGGTGAAAGGACGGTAAGCGTGAGGAGTTTGAACCGGATCTGCCTTGGGAGTGATTTCCGATCGGTTTTCCTCAAAGACCTCTCTTTTTTCACTGCTCACAGGCTCTTGAGGAGACTTTTGCCTTTGAGAATTCAACTGCTTGAGTCTGAGCTGAATTTCAAGCAGTTCCACTTTCAGAGATTTAACATCATACTGCAAATTTCGATCTTTGGGACCGAGTTGATTCTGAGCTGTTTCGAATTCTTCTACTCCCTGAAGGAAATGAAAATTGGAAAAAAATATGAAAATGGTAAGCAGTAAATTATAATGCATGGAATTAAAGGATCCGAGTATTGTTAAATCGGTAAATTGAAAACCAACCTGGCGGTAAGATATTTTTTGGTTTCTTGGGATATCCAACCATGAAGATTAAGAGACTGTATTTTTTGCTCATTGCTCAAATTATTCCCCATCGCCTTTTGAAGGATTCCCCAGACTTCGCCCGGAGGAAGATTGAGTGGGTTCGCCTGGCTGTAAATTATGCATTCACCGGTTTTGCCGGAGCCCAGTATCACCCATTCGTTGGTGGCAATAATTTTAAAAGGATGGAGGTCACTGTCTTTCTCGAGCTTGGAGTTTGACAAGATCAGCCCAAGTTCCGGATGGGCCCAGCTTTCTCCATGCATCCCATTTTCCTGGGCATGGTCATTGGCAAATAAGAGTCCAAGAACGGGGTGATCGTACCAGGTTCCCAATAGGGTATTATTGGCGGTGATCCAATTTCCCGAGGAATAATCCATAAAGAAAGTGAAATTATTCCAATCCTTGACCAGCAACCAAGAATTTTTTTGTGGTGAATAAACAAAATGCCCCCATTGGTTTGCTTGCAGTTGTCTGCTTGTCCAAAGCCATCCGAGGTTTTCGGAAAACAGCCAGGCACTCTGCGACTGGGCGTAGGCAGCATAAACCCAGCCAAGTTGTCGATGGAAAATCCAGTTGGAGGAGGAATTCCCATAGAAAGAACCCAACCATTCTGACTGAAACCATCCGTTCCCCACATTTTCCGAAATTGTGTGCAGGATGGACTGACCAGAAAAATTGACATAGACCGTGGTTTCTTCGGAAAGTCCTCCCGGGTCCGTAATTTCGACGGAAAGGGTGGCAATTTCTTTTTTCATCATTTCCGCATCCTCCAGATCAGCAATTTGGAGTTCGCCAGTTTCGGGATTGAGATTGAAAATTTGGTAACCATCGCCATCGAGATCAAGATTTCCCTCCACGATTTGAAAGGAGAAAGAAGAGTCGCCGTCCGCATCGGTGGGCACAAGACGACCAACCAAAAGAGAGTTCGAATCACCCAGTTTGTAGGGGATGAAATTTTGAATAATTTGGGGGGCAAAGGAATTGTTGGCCAGTGCCAACGCGATGGTTTTTTGAACGATCTCTGGATTGGCCTGTGACAGTGCTTCCGAAGGCGAAATAATTTTTCCGGCAAGTTTTCGCAGGGTGGGTTCGACAATGCCGGCGGAACCAATCTGTGTTTCTGCGGCTCTTTTCTTAAAGGTTGCCGAATCCGTGCTCGTGGATTCCCTGTCCTGAACAATCTGGTTGACGGAGGTAATGAGGGAAGAGGCGACCTTGCTTTCATCTCCGGATAATGTGCCGCCTGATTGGTTAACCGCGTCGGCAAGGACTTTTTCCATAGTCCCCGCATCGCCCAGATTAACCAGTGGGTTTTCGTTATTTTGAATGAGCTGGGAAAGGCTGGACGAAACAATATTTGCGGATGTTTTCTGATCCAATCCCTGTCCGGCGGATGCATCAAGGAACGAACTTGCCAGGGAGATTGTGTTTGCGACCTGGGTGCTTGCCGCCAAGGCACTTTGTGCCAGATCATTTCCATTCGCCGCTTCCGTGACCGAGTCAAAATGAAGCAGGTCCACGGATTGATTCACTGAAAGAGAGGATTTAACCATGTTTTCTGCATTGCTCTTGCTTTCTCCTTTTTCAATTAATTCAGACACGATAGTGGTAAGGGGTGTAACCACCGTGGAGGAAGCGGGGGCTTTATAAGAAGTGGTCACAGGTAAACCGGAAGACACATCCGTTCCACCGAGGCAGACAATCTGGCCCTCATCATCCTCGAGTTCGCCGCTTCCATCCACATCCAAATAAGCGAACTGTTCATCGGTTATATCGAGGTCGAAGTCTCCACTTGCTCCGGTGATGGCAAATGGCTCATTGGCGTCGTGAACCCCATTCATTCCTCCGTTAATAATTGAATCAAAAAAGACCTTCGCTCCGACCACATACCCATTGACATATTTACCGCGTAATGAACGTGCATAGATTGCGGTGACTGTCTGATCGGAAGACACCCGTACGGAAGTGAATTTTCTCCTCGGCTTTTTAACGCCCATTCCCTCCCATCGTCTGAATTTCCATCCCCGTTCAAATACCGGGGTGCGCAAGGGATAAGAATTTCCGCGCACGACGCGACGCGTCGTCTCATAGGTTTCTTTTCCACCATAGATAATGGTTAGGAATGCATAGAAATCGGGTGGTTGCTCGGATGGCTGGAAGGGACCCGGTTGCCATCGGTCGTCAATTTTGTCACCATCCGAGTCCACAAAATCAGAGGGCCAAGGGGAAGGTGTTCCGATCAGTGAGCCAAACAGATCAGCTTCGGTGGGTCTTTTCACATTAATGATGAAGCTTGATTCATTGTAGGCTTCCATGGAATCCGTCACCCGGACACGAATTGAATATTTGGCCTGCGAGAAAAAGTTACTCATTTCATTCGTGAAGACCGATTGGCCGCCAATTCTGAATTTTGTATTGTCCGCGTCTCCCACTCCTTGAATTAATTGGTAAGAGAGTGTTTGTTTGGGGTCCACATCCACGGCACTTAACCGGCCTACCTTTACACCTGCCGGTACCCCGTGATCAATCGTGCTTGGGTTTAATTTGGGTGCACTTGGCTTGGTGTTTTCGAACACATCGACCACTTCAATGGTAAACTTTTTCCGAAAGACCGATCCGCTGGCATCGCTTACCCGGGCGATAATTTCATGTTCCGGGTTGGTCTCGTAATCGAAAGGTGCGAGTGATGCTAACTTTCCATCCTCACTTAAGGAAAATCGGTCACCGCCTTTTTCGAGCAGATAGAAGTGGCCGTCTTCGGTATTTTGGTCAACAGCACTTAAATAACCCACGACCGTTCCGCCTGGCTTATTTTCTTGGATTCGATTGGAACTGAGAAGAAGGTCTTCCACGGGAAGATTCTCAAACACATCATCAATCAGTATGGTGAATGATTTTTTGATCGATAATCCTCCCGGATCTGTGGCTAAGATTTCGATAGGAATTTGCTTGGTGAATTCATGGTCAAAGGAGGCCCGGGTGTTGAGTCTTCCGTCTTTAAGCAGTTCAAAAAATTCATTGCCCCTGACCAATTCAAGTGTGTGGGCATCACCCGGGTTTGGATCGATTACCTGAACCTGTCCCATAACTGTGCCCACAGGTTTGTTTTCCTCAATACGGGCGGGACTAAGTAAAAGGTCGGTCGGGGCGGCTTTTTCGACCACATCGCTAACTGAAATTTGAATAGGTACAGATTTGCTTGCCCCACTCGCATCTTCAACGATTATTTGAATGAGGTAAGAATTTTTATTTTCGAAGTCTAAAACTTTACGTGTGTAGAGTGTGTCTCCCTTGATTTCGAAGAATTCATTTGTATTTCCCTTGAGTATAAAAGTGTGACTGTCTCCCGGGTTTGAATCGATCGCCTGAAGCAGGCTGACCGGTGTTCCAATTGGCATATTTTCACGAATGTCGGGGGAGGGGAGCCGGATGCCTGTTGGAGCTTCATTGGGCGGTGGGGGCACACTGGTGGAAAGAAGAGGATCACTCCCGGACTGGATTTCTACCAAATCATTGTATCCATCGCCGTCAAAGTCAGCCACAAGGTCGGAAAGTCCGTATTCGTCCTCCGTCTTTTCGTTCAGTCCGTCCCCATCCTTGTCCTCAAGGTCGTCGTCCTGAACGGAGAGTTCAAAACTTTGGGCATGTAATCCACCTTTTCCATCATGTACCTGAATGCGTATGGAGTACTTCTCTTTGGTTTCGAAATCGAGGGGTCCAGTGGGAAGCAGTTTATTGCGCTCAACAATCTGGAACATTGAGTTGTCCGGATTTCCCTCTTCATCAATCAGGGAAAAACTGTGCACATCTCCAAAGTCATTGTCCACCGCTGAAAGGGAAATAGAAACGGCGGAGGGAAGAAGTTCCTCGCCCAGTCCGGTGGTGGATAAATTGATTCCGGATGGGGCAGCATTGGGGACGAACGAGCCGAACTTGGCCACATAGGCATCCATATTTCCACGGCTCTTTTTAATGTGGGGAGAAAACACCGAGGTTCCCTCAAATTCACCGCACACATAGATACTGCCCTCCAAGTCGGTTGATACCCCGAATCCTTCCCGTGGGTAACGCCACAGGGAGGAACCTTCCGCGGAAAATTTCTCAACCATTGAACCGATTGCCACAAGTTCTCCTCCGGGCAGAGGGGCAATGGAACTGCCCGCACTTGAATTCTTTGCGAACACAACTTTTCCGGAATCATCAAATTTTGAAATAAACTCCCCGGATCCCAAAGAGTTTCCACCAACATTTTCCACTGCACTGGTTTTACCCACTCCAACCAGTCCGCCTGGCACTTTGATTAGGCTGGACAACGACATGTCGCCACCTCTGGAGACGACTGCGTGCGTTTGGACATTTCCCTGCCCGTCAAGTTTGACCAACAACTGAAGGCTTTTCCCGTTTTCATTAATTTTCTGCCCGGCCAACTCTACAGGGTTCTTGTATTCAGCCCCTATTTCAACTGCGGTCCACACTGATCCGTCCGGTGAAGCCTGCATTGCCCCGACATTATCATTTTCATTACCCTCGAATGTCTTAATCCATGACTGCGTTCCGTCCGGAAGAAACTTTCCGACAAATCCGTCTTTCTTACTTCCCCTTAGATAATCATACGCACCATTGTTACCTTTCATAAGTGCATTAAAATATCCCCCGACAAAAATTTCATTATTTGGACCAGTGGAAAGGGCAGGGGCGGTGCTGGATCCGCCCTCCTCACTGGGCAATCCTTTTGCCCAGAGGGGCCTGCCCGCTGGGTCAAGCTTGGCAAGGAATGCGTTGCCATGATGGGAGCCTTCCGGAAGCCTGATGCCGCCCACCGCCAAATTATGGGTAAAAGGGGATTTTTTCCCCGCTCCTCCGTACGTTCCGGATACCAAAATATTTTTCTCTTGATCCAGTGCGATCGCAAGTCCGCGGTCATTTTGCTGTCCCCTGAAACCGAGGGCCCATTTAATGATTCCGTTTGTGTCAAACTTGGCCACAAACACATCACTTCCCCCTTGGGATTTCAGATTGGCACCCCCTTCAAATTCAACATTACCGGTAAATGCACCGGTCACATAACTATTGCCCTCCTCATCGGTCACGATCGAGTTGGCGGAGTCAAATGCTTGCATTCCTCCTTTTCTTGCCCATGCAAATCCCATCTGTGCGGAGGGAGAATCCATGGGGTCGAGGGGATCCGTTCCCTGACTGACCTCGTATCCGTCACTCGATCCGTCATCGTCCGAGTCGGGATCAAGGTCATTGGTTCCGAGATTATTTTCAGTTTCCTGGTCCAGTCCGTCCCCATCCCCGTCCTCCTTTACATCATCAAGAATGGTGACTTCCAGTTCCTTTTCAACCGACAAACCACCCGCATCCTTCGCCATCACCCGGATTTTGTAGAGCGATTTTTTTTCAAAATCAAAATTGTCCCGACTCTTCAACTGGTTGCCCGTAATCGAGAAGGATAAATTGTCCTGACTCCCGTTTCCATTGACCATGGAGAATTGATGGGTATCTCCGGTATCCTGATCCTGTGCACTGAGAGTACCCACGAGTGATCCAAACGCGGCACTTTCAATCACACTATTTGGACTGAGAGAGATGCCGGTGGGTGCATGATTGTCAATGGGGAAGTCATTGGGGTTAAGGGGGTCCGTGCCCCGGTCAACTTCCTTTTGGTCATCATGCCCGTCCCCATCGGTGTCCGGATTTTGATCGCTTGTACCGAGCAGATCCTCCTCCAGTTCACTGAGTCCATCCTGATCGGTATCCTCATTGGAATCATCCAGGACTTGAATACTAAATATCTTATCGAAATACCCACCCGCCTCATCAGTGGTGCGTGCACGGATTGATCGGGTTTGACCAGCCTCAAAGTTAAGGACCTGTGCGGTTTGAAGGGAACCATTTGCATCGATTTGGAAGAGGCCGTTGTCGGTGGATCCATTTCCATCCACCAGGGAGTAAACGAACACGGTTTCCCAGGGATCCGGATCATAGGTATTAAATTTCCCCACAACCGTCCCGGCGGGACGGTTTTCCATTATGCTTGCCGGAGCGAGGGTCAGGTCGTTGGGATTGTTATTGGGCGGACGTGGATCAAAGGGGTCTTTGGGATCTGTACCGTTTGAGATTTCAGAGCCGTCTGAATGCCCGTCCTTGTCAAAGTCCGGATCATTATCATTTAAGCCCAGATCGCTTTCCTGCTTTTGAGTCAGGCCATCCTGATCGGTGTCTTCTGCATCGTCATCCACAACGGGGATTTTGAGTGCCTTGACAAATTTTCCACCCCGGTTGTCGGTGACTTCCACACGGATTGAATAATTGTGGTCGGGGGTAAGCTCATAATCAAGAGGGGAGGCGGAAAGTAGGTTTCCGTTTTGGGTCTGCATGGTAAAAAATGAGTTATGTTCATCCCCGGTTCCCTCGACCAGTCGGAAGGAATGAAAATCATTTTTGTCCGGATCCACTGCCTGAAGTTCCGCGGCAAGCTGACCGGCGGGAAGATTCTCGCGGGGGAATAGGGCGGTGAGCAGGATATCGGTGGGCAGGGAATTCGGTTTGTTTGGCCATTCATTCGGATCGAGCGGATCGGTACCCGCATCCGTTTCAACTTTGTCCTGGTATCCGTCCCCATCGGTATCGGCGTTATCCGGATCAGTACCCAATGAAGCTTCCTGCCCGTTATCGAGTCCGTCCTCATCCCGGTCCTGCAGGTCATCAGCAACGGGCACCTTGATAGGTCTAGAAAAAGTTCCCCCCCGGTTGTCGGTGACTTCCACCCTTATGGAATAGTTGTGATCGGGCGTGAGTTCATAGTCCAATGGTCCGGCCGTGAGAAGAGTTCCACTACCGGAAAGAGTGAAGAAGGAATTATGATCGTCCCCCGGTCCCGAAATAAGCTGGTAGGTGTGAGTGTCTCTTTTGTCGATATCCTCGGCTGTCAGACTGCCCGCCGGTACCGGGGTGGAAATGTTTTCCACCGGATACAGGGGAGTGAAAGTAAGCCCGTGCGGAGGAGTGTTAGGTTTGCCGGGCCAGTCATTCGGATCAAGTGGATCGGTGCCGGAAAGGGTTTCATTTTGATCGTTGTAATTATCACCGTCCGTATCCTCAAGGTCCGGATCCGTGCCAAGTGCGGTCTCTTCCGCATTGGTCAGTCCGTCCTCGTCCCGGTCATTGATGTAGTCCATAACCTCCACAAGGACGCTTTTTTCCACGGAATCTCCGTCCTGATCCGTTGCCCGAACAAGCAGGGTGAGCTGGGGCGTGGTTTCATGGTCCAATGGTTTACTGGTTTTTAATTCCTTCCCGCTCAGTAAAAACGAGTCAAGTGCTCCACTTATGAGTTCCAATGTGTGGGTATCCCCGGGGTTTGGATCGGTTACCTGAAGAATTCCAACTGTGGTGTTTGCCTCACGGTTTTCATACACTGAATGGGGGGAAAGGGAAATGACAGTCGGAGCAAGGTTGGGGAATTCGTTCGGATTATTGGGGTCTTTTCCGGCCAAAACTTCAATGTAGTCAGAAAATGTGTCTCCATCGGTATCCTTGACCAGTGGATTACTGGTGAAAGTTTTTCCACTGCCCGGATGGGGGTACCCAATTGTTTCATTCTGGTCGGACAATCCATCTCCATCCGAATCACTGCGGTCAACCCGTGTGTTGTGAGTGTAGTACTCTGCACCATCAAGCAAGCCATCCCCATCGGTATCAGCCAGTGCCGGGTCACCCCCGAGCAGGGCTTCCATTCCGTCAGGTAATCCATCCCCGTCAGTATCAAGATTTGCCTGGGAATAGAGCAGTCCAGCTTCGCTGTCATTGAGTTTTCTTGAATAGAGCCGCACATCATCGAGTAACCCGGTGAATGGCAGGGAGCCATCCGGATTGGCACCGATGGAAATGCCCTCCATTCCGGCAACTGCAGCCAGGAAGAATGAATTACCGGATGCCACTTTCTGATCGTTTAAATAAAGAGTGGATCCGGATGCGGAGGAGGTGTAAGTGAGAAGATGCCAGGCATTATCACCATAGGAAACCGAATGTTCCACCAGGGCGGTTCCGTTTACATCGTATACTCCCAGTTTCCCGTTCCCGGTGGAGACACGGAACGGGGAGGCACCCGAATTTCCACTTGCACTCCAAAGCGTGCCCGTTTGCGTGGTCTGGGGAGTACGGAACCAAAGGGAAACGGTACCTTCATTCAAGTTTTTAAATTCATTCAGATGAGCAGTCAGGTCAATCCGTCCGTCAGAATTTTCCATTCGCAATGCCAATCCCATTTTTCCCATTTCCCAGGGGGTCGATTCCATTGCGGTAAGGGTACCGTGCCGGTCAAGACCGCTGGAATCCGAAGCCGTGGTGCTGTTGTCATCCAGCATCCAATGCCCGGTCAATCCTTCTTCCAGGGAATCCAGTCCAAAATGGAGCAGTCGGGTGGGACTCCAGTTCCCCAGGGAATTTTTGAAACGCACTCCAAGGGTATGCTCGCCGTAAGGAAGACCAAGTGTTGACACATTGGCAAGGGCCAGCGTGGTCTCGTCCCAGGGTAAGTTTTCCGCAGCCATCGGAATTCCATTTCCCACCCCGGGATCAGTGTCAATGAAGTACTCCGCCTCGGTCAGTCGGATTGGGGAAGGGGACCCCGTACCATTCACCATGGCATAGCGGGGATCCTGCTGGCGGGAAACGGTTCCCTTTTCCGTCCCATTTCCGTCCAGGTATACCCAGTAGGAATATCCATCGGTTTTTCCCTCAATCACGATGCTTTGGTTGCTCTCACGGAAAAAGCGGTAATGTTGAGTGAGGGTGGAATTTCCCTCCAATGTCTGATAAAACCATTCCCGCAGGCTGCTGGCATTTTCATCCCCATTAGCCTCATAAGTGATGGTCGAATTTCCCAGTTGCAGTTCATGGGAATCTCCGGCGTTGGGAATCACGCCCCAGGTCAGGATGTCCTTCTGGGGCAGGCTTTCCTCCTCCGGATTGACTGTGGTCGGATCAAAGACGGTGATTTCACGATACACCACCGGACTCCACCTCCCCTGGTCATCGCGTACGCGTGTGCCCACCCGGGTGTTTCCGGCGGACCAGGCGGCGGGAGGAAGGTAGATCGACTGGATACCCTCAGTTTCGCCGTCATAGGCAAGATCCTCCGCACTCACCGGTGTTCCATTTCCCGGTCCCGGATCAGTGCCCACGAAGTACTCGGCTCCACGAATTTCCCGAACGGCTGGGGGTTGGACTCCCTGAGGGAAAATCCCCTGTCCCGGTTGTTTGGAGGACTGGGGCGAGGCAGTTGAGTTTCCCTCGATATTGACGAGGTAGGATTGCCCGGGTGTTTTTCCGGTCAATACAATCCCGCCGTCCGTCGAGCTATGCGGGCTTGCACTGACTGTTGGATCGGAGGCAAGCAGAGCGATCAATCCGTCCCGCGTGCCGTTCAGGTCGGGACTGGTGGCATTGTATTCATAAGGAGTTCCGTCCACCGTGACCGTAAAGTGGTCACCGGGCTGGAAGCCGGGTTGAAGGGTGAGGGTATCCACCTGGGGAAGGGCGGGTTCCTGTGCGACCACATCATCGGGATTAAACACAGTCAGATCGATAAAGGAGTGCGGGCTCCAGCGGTCCTGGTCATCCTTGAAGCGAAGGCCAATCCGGTGTTCCCCCCCGGGCAGTGCGGATGCGTTGATTTCCAGGGGAAGGATTCCCTCGTGTTCGGAATCAAACGAAAGATCCTCGGGGGAGAGGGACTGGGTAGCGTTATTGTCATTTAAATAATATTCCGCCCCGACAATTTTACGGGTTTCGGGCGGGGTGACCGCGATCGGGAAGGATGGACGATAAGTGGATAACTGATTTAAAGTGGTTGTACCGGTCCCGTCACAGGTGATCTCGCATGGCCCGCTGGTGCAGACAAATTGGCATTTTCCATTTCCCAAATAAGTGGCGGTGCAAAAGCTCGAACAGGCCGCATTAATTTCGCTGCAAACACGCTGACAAAAAGTGTCGATAGTCTCCCCGGGCTGGAACTTGCAGTTTACCGCTATTCCGTTGAGTGTGCAGTTCAAATCATCTCCCTCCATGAAGTCATATCCGACCGTCAGTTCGGTCACCTGATCGCGGTTTTCCTCCTCGGCATTCACCGTGCCGGGATCGAACACGGTCAGATCGATAAATTGATACGGGCTCCAACGGTCGAGATCATCCTTGAAACGCAGACCGATCCGGTGTTCTCCGCCCGTCAGTCCGGAGGCATTGATTTCGAGCGGAGTAATGCCCTCGTGTTCCCCGTCATAGGCCAGGTCTTCCGGGGAGATTAAAACCGTTCCATTCGGGTCGTTGACATAGTATTCCGCCCCGCCAATTGAACGCGTGGCCGGAGGAACGGTCGAGGTGGGAAATGCCGGTCTTCCGGGTTGGGTGTTTTTTGTCGGGCTGACAGATGCATTGGAATCCACGCCCACAGTGTAGGAATCTCCCGGCGTCTTACCGGTGAGTACAATCGTGCCGCCGGGCAGGGTGGACACATCCACCTTGGGGTTTCCGGAAAGTGAGGCAATTAATCCGTCCCGGGTGGTATTGAGATCGGTAGTGGTGGCGTTAAATTCATAGGGCGTACCATCAAGAGTGACGCGAAACCAGTCACCGGGTTGGAAACCGGGGGGAATTGTGATCTGATCAACCTGAGCAGTGGAAGCATCATCCGGTTGCACGGAATTGGGATCAAATACGGTAATTTCCTGCCAAAGCACGGGGCCCCATCGTCCGAGATCATCCTTGAAACGCACTCCGATTCTCCGGTCCTCGGTCCAACTGCTTGGATCGAGACCGGGCAGATTGAATCCTTCACTCTCCTCATCCCAGACCAAGTCCTCCGGGTTGACCGGATTGGCACTTCCTTCACCCGGGTCAGTACCGATAAAATATTCCGCCCCTCCCATTTTTCGGATGACGGGCGGAACTTTTCCCCGGGGGAAAGATTCCCGGGAACTCTGTCCCTCGGTAAGGGTTCCGACTGCATCCCCCTCCAGTTTTAATTTCGGTCCAATTTCCCGGCTCGTTTTTCCGGTCAGGCGCAAAGAATCGGTCCCGATTTTTTCGGAAGTCAATAATGAATCCGCAAGAATGAGCTGGTGTATGGCATCGCGAACCATGCTCACACTGTCCCCGGTCTGGATGACATAACGGTACTCCGTCCCGTTTACCTCAACAAGATACGCACTGCCCGGGGAGTATCCGGGATTAAACTTTATATCGGTCACCTCCGGTCGGGTGGCGGGGTCCTCCTGCACGGTGGAGGGATCCACCACCAGAACGGTAAACCAGCGAACGGGGGACCAGTCCCCAAACTCATCGGAAAACCGTATTCCCACTCGGTGGGTACCGGCGGGCCATCCGCTCGCATCAAGGGAGAGGGGGAGGGAATCCTCGATTTCTGAACTGTAATTCCCGTCAGCTGCACTCAGGGAAGTTCCCGCACCCGTTCCCGGGTCGGTGTTGCGGAACCATTCTGCCTGATGGACCACATTGACCGCAAAATTGGCATTGCTGTATCCGCCCTCCGGGACATATCCGGGGATCATATTTTCATTGGCGGGAACGGCCCGGTGGATCAATTCCTGCGTCAGCACATCCGCTCCTCCGGTGTCAAAGTAAACCGCAATGGTTTGTCCTGCGGTTTTGCCGGTAAGTAAAATCTCTCCGCTTCCCCCGTTTACAGCACTAACCAGTGCGGAGGTTTGTGCCGTGGCATTAATTGCGGCTACCAACCGATTGCGCAGGGCATCCACTGATTCTCCCGGGGCAACGGTTAATTCGACTTTATTTTCATCCGGCTGGATCAGGCTCAGTGCCACCAAATCACCCCCCTGTAATCCACTGCCAATCCGTAAACGCGAGCGCTGGGGCTGACTTCCGTCATCCGCTTCCTGGGCAGGGAGAAAATAAGCGGGCAGGGAAAAGAAAACCATCCATATAAGCAACCTGAACGGTCGGGGGAATCCTGCTTTCAGTCGTCCGGTCATTGAATGCTCAGATGGATCACAATAAAAATACCAGCCAGAAAATTACCTTTCTTATTGTGCGGGAGTGGCGACGGCGGCCCGGGCCTTAATCTGTATGGGCGTGGTTTCCCCCACCCGCATACGAAAAATATTCTGGGTGCCCGACAGCACCACCGGATTCACACTGGTTGTACCGTTCACATCATACGCATGCCCGCCATACTGTCCGATATCATTTCGCGAACCATCATGATCGTTAAACTGAGGATCAGCAGGACCTTTATCTTTCAAGATTGAATTGGAATTGAGGGCGTAATTTCCGGCAGTTGCATCGACAAATCCGGGATCTCCCCCAACAATGTTAAAGTCATTATTAATACCGCCCGTCGCAGTCCTTGAGGAGGACTGAAAATAATTATCCTGACTGATTCCCGGTGCGGGGGCGGAGATGGCATAGGAAGGCCATGAATTGTCCGTATTCCAAAACAGATTTCCCCTGATCTCCGAAGTTCCACCGAAATTACCCGCAATTACCACCCTCAGAAAGGAATTATTGAAGATTTCCACCTTCTTTGCAAGAGTCACGGTGATCAAAGGTCTGCCTACTCCGAAAGTATCCCGCTCATAAGCTTCGGTACTATCGTGGTTATCACGTTGCCTAAGGTACACCTTCATTCGAGTAACCTCCTTGGCAGGTTGAGGGTTGTTATAAGTCTTAGATACCCAGGTTGGAACAGTTTGGGTATTTGTATTACTATCAGCTTCGGTACCATCCGCGTAGAAAAATCGCATATAACAGTCCGTTTCGTATACAGCCCCTGAATGTTCGTTATAGATTTGATTGCGGACTGTAGGAAGAAATGTACCGGGAGCAAAAGTGAAATCTTTGAAAACATGGTAGCCTGTTCCGTGGGTTGATTTTGTCGTTTTGACCTGACGTGCCGGGTCTCCTCCAGTGAGAATAGTGGGGAGGGTTCGCCCGTTGTTATTAATCATGAGATCTAAAGAAGTTGAATTCACCGTTATTCCTGAAGTACTAAGGGTATTTCCGGTAAAATAGGCCTCCTCAGTATATGCACCGATGGTGGCTTGGCCGATGCTTGAGTAGGTTACCCAAGTGCGTTTGGCGAGTGAACTCAGGGCGTTTACCGAGGACTGGAAAACGACACAATCAAGAGCATAATCCGGGCTTGTTCCTGCCATCTTATGCTGGTGAGTCAGGGTGCCTAGAACATGAGAGCGAAGAAGTTTGGTATGGGAATTATTACTGTTCAGGTTGGATCGGAAGGTCGTGCCATGACTGGACCAGTCACAGGAGGTGAAGGTAACCACTCCGCCAAAAGTGGATCCGTGGGAAACAAAACTGCCACGGGTGAAGTTTCCCACTGCCGTAGAAGTTGATTTTACAAATGTTGAATTTGAATCCGTTTGTTCGGAATGACGAAAAGTGGAGTTGACCACCTGCAAGTTATTGCGGTCTCCTGATATGTCA
Source organism: Opitutales bacterium (assembly GCA_045567635.1). GTDB lineage: Bacteria > Verrucomicrobiota > Verrucomicrobiia > Opitutales > Seribacteraceae > Seribacter. Next base: position 43,037 of record JBJLCO010000013.1, read on the forward strand.
TAGGTGATTTGAGAGTCAATGATTTCAATGGTGGAATCGGTCGTGTTGCTTGGATCAAAATGCCTAATCTTTGAACTGCGAATGATCACATTCGAATTGATAATTGCGACATTTCCATACCTCGGATTGGAATCCACAGAAAGATCCACATCCTCAATGCCGAACTGTTTACAGTTTACAATGGTAAGGGGATTTTCGATCCGAAAGTCACGCAGAACGGTGCTGTTATTCAAGTCACGAAAAGTGAGACTGGTCCCGCGGATTGTGACCGTGGCCCCTTTTTCCCGTACCAAACGGATTGGTTTATCAATCACCATGACACCCTGATCAATATGGAGACCGTCCCGCACGATCACGACATCCCCGGAAGCAGCGGCATTAATGGCGTCCTGAATTTTTTCGCCCACCTGGACGACATGGTTGGCACCGCTGGCTGGCAAGCCGGCAAGGCAGAGGGGTAAAAGCAGAGATTGGATAATTTTTCGATTCATGACGGGATCGGGTTACAGTCTAAAACTTTTCGGGTGATTAATTGGCAGGGGTGGCGACGGCGGCCCGTGCCTTGATTTGGATCGGGGTGGTGGCCCCCACATTCATACGGATGATATTCTGGGTGCCGGAGAGAACCACCGGATTGACCGAAGAGGTCCCGGTGGGGTCGTAGGCATGACCACCTCGATTTCCAATGTCATTTCGGGAACCGTCATGATCATTGAACTGCGGTTCTTCGGGACCCTTGTTCAGGAGAACGGAACCGGCACCCAGTGCCCAGGTGGAAGTATTGAATTTCGGATCGCCTCCCAACACATTGTCAAAGTGGGCAATCCCCCCGATCACTGTATGCCCGGTATTGGCGGAGTGAAAGAAATTGTGCGAACATTCCCCCCCGGCTGGGGCATTGACTGCATGTACTCTCCAAGTGCCAGAGTCCCGCCAGAAGGCATTGCCGTGAAGGGTGAGTCCATCTGCTGGAGTATCGCGAAGATAAATGCAATGGGCATTTTCATCGGGTCTTCTAAAAAGATTATTGTGAAAAGACACTCTTTTGGAACTAAAAATTACAACATCACCCATCAATGTAGATCCAACCACACCTCCTCCTGCTAGATAAATTCTTGTATCTCTTTCATGACCATTATCTTGAGAGTGTAAATGGATTTCAATTTTATGAACAGGTTTAGCGGGGTTAGGGTTATTGTATGTTTGCCCACTCCAACCTCCGCCATTACTTCCACGTGAGTTCGTTCTAGATTTCTGCACATCGCTTTTGGTTCCATCTGAGTAAAAAAATGAGACCTTACAACTAGTAGATCTATCGCTATCCCATTGACCGCCACCAATGTGAATCTGGTTCGTAACTTTTGTCACTATTCCTCCGCCAAAAGTTTTAATGAGTCTCCATTGGTTATTTGGGACAGGTCCATATTGAGAGGTAAAAGGAGCTGAACCATTTTTCCAAAAATAGTTGTTATTTATATAATATTCACAATTCGAACCTGCAAGATTGAGGGGTGGTTTATTTTTATCTTTATCGGTCAAAAATCGGTTTTTAATAAAATGAGCTTCGGTTTCCACCTATCTGTTCGGCATGGTGCAGATCGGAATAGGTCACCCAAGTACGGTTGGCGTCGGAGTACAATACATCCCCGGAAATTCGTCCCACCGTGGACTGAAAGACCACGCAATCCTTGGTGGTGCCGTTATGGGAAAAGGATTTTTCGACAACTGAACGGAGCAGTTTACTGTGGGCATTGGTGCTGGTCAGGGTACCTTTGAATGTGGTGCCGTGGGCCCGCCAGTCGGAGGCGTTGATGGACACATTTCCACTGGCGGTGGCTCCGTGGTAGAGCGTCTGTCCGCGGGTAATGGATCCGGTAGTGTGGGTGGAACCGGCGGAAAGAGTGAGGTTGGAATCGGTGGCGGAGAGGGCCTGCATGGTACTGTTTACTGCCTGGACCTTGGAACCGGTGGTGGTGAGGTTGGCCAGGGTGCTGTCAATTACCTGGACATCGGAATTTCCGGAAATGGTCAGGTTAGCCAATTGGCAACTGCGCATGACCACGGTGGAATTGGAAATCTCCACGCCCTGAGGAAGCTGGGTCAGGTCTTCGAGGCCGACTTTGGAGCAGTTTTCTGGATGATCAGCTTGCCGTTTCCGTTGAGATTTACGGCAAAATCACGCAGAACGATGTCCCCATTCACTCCGCTGAGAGTAATGGTTCCCCCAATGGTGACAGTTGATCCTTTTTCCCGGACCAGCCGAATGGGTTTTGTGATGGTGACGCTCTGTTCGGGAAAGGTTCCCCCGCGCACGATTACAACATCCCCGGAAGAGGATGCCCCCACAGAGGTCTGAATGGCATCTCCCACCTGCACCACACGGTTGGCCCCTGAGGCAACCGAAAGGGTCAATATGGGAAATAGAAAAAGAGAATAAAGAACTTTAGAATTCATGGTATAACACATTTATTTATTATATTGTTCAATTACCACTCAACGACCTGAAAGTATAAAAGTAAAGAATTTTTATCTTAATTTTACTATTTAATTTAAAGAAATTACGGGTCCGGTCGATAATGGAAAATTGAATAGGTTTATTAGTATATGTGTATGTAGTGTATTTTTCGTTTATAGTAGTTAGAAATGTCCGGTCATCTTGGGCAGGAAGGGCAGTGCAATGAGTTTCACGAATGTGGAGTCCACTGTGCTTGCCCAGCAAATCGGGACCTGTTCGTCTGATCTGATTTATCGAACCAAGCGTCTTTCCAGTGGCAAGCGGATTGTCAGTCCGATGACAGACCTGGGCGGGTTTTCCGTGCACGCCAAACTGGATTCCGCGAATCAGAGGCATCATTTGGCGATGCAAAACCTCGGCAATGCGCTTTCCTATTCCCAATCACAGGCCAAACTTGCCTCGGTGGGGATGAAGCTTCTGGACAGAATGTCTCAGTTGACGACAATGGCGATGGATTCAACGGTCAATTCAGTGGACCGGGAAAATTACAACAAGGAAATGCAGGAGTTGACCAAGGAATATCAGAATTTATTCCGGAAAGATTTTAACGGGGTTTCTCTTTTTGATATTACCAATGATTGCGGGACCACCTCGCTGAAGGTTACGGACAGTGAATCGGGGACCCATGAACAAAAGGTCTATGAGATTGACACACTCACCGGGGCAGGGGTCGCCAAGATTGACCAGTTTTCTTCGTTGATTCCGGATCTTTTCAGGGTCTATCACGGAGATGTCCTGATTCACGAACGGGTCAGTGGAGCTTCGTTTTTTCCAAGTTATGTTGGAGGAGTGAACTCGGGAAACACCGCGAATATTTCGGAATATTTTGGGGATAATTACACCCCCGAACCTTTTCAGGATCTTGGGGAGGACGGGTTGGCCGGGACCGGGGACACGGGTGAGGGTAATGGCGAGTACGATTTTGGAGAGCCGTTCACCGATCAGCCCTCGGGCACAAGGGACGGTGTACCAATCCTCAACGGAAATTATGACGGTTATGGGCCGCAGCAACAGGCTTATCTGGCCGCACAGGGGTGGGCAGGTTCCGAAGGAACAAACGCATCTCCGGGAGACCAGGCAGGTACGAGGTCAGTTTTTAAGTACGGGCCCAATGGAACCGATGTAAACGGTAATCCCTATACTACGGATTCGACGATTCTACGGGTGGTAATCAATGAGGGGGGGGCATCGATGTCCAAGACGGATTTATCCCCACAGGTCACGGAGTGGGAATATGAGATTGAAGTGACTCCCGAGAGCCGGAATGAAATCCAGTCTTTGATGTCAGACGGGCATGGCACCGAGGTTGATCTGAGCCCGGTTGCACTGCCGGCCCTGTTTAATTCGAGTATTTCGAGTGTGAGTAGTGCCCGGGATGTGCTTGAAGAGATTAAAAAGGCACAGGGTTGTTTAATGCATGCAATTTCACAGGCGAGTGCGAATGCCCAGCGTTTAAACACGGAAATTTCCGAAAATCAGGAAAGAATTGTATCAAGCGAGGAAGCGGCGAGCCGGATCATGGATCTTGATGTTGCCGCAGAGTCGGTTAAATACGCCAAAGCCAAGCTGAGATATCAATCCGTGGCATCGATCATTTCAAAGGCACAAATTATCCCCCAAGCAATCCTGTCCCTCCTGCAGAAGGAAAATCTTTGAGCCTTGAGTGCGGGCCGAACCAGAGGTCCAAATTGATTGTTCCCGGGTAGCGGATGAATTCCAATTTCAGTGTTATAAAATCCCAAAAAAGGTTTGCCTATCCTGAAGCTGTTCAATGATAGTGAACATAGATCATCCACCCTGCATCTCATAGTTTACCCACATCCCTTATGAAAAAATCCCGGAGCATTATCTTCGCATCCATTGCAGTTGCACTTTTCACTTTATCGGCAGCACCTCCGCAAGTAACTAATATTTCTTATCATCAACGGGTGGATCTGGATGGTAATCTTACCAAGTTGGTGGATATTCACTATGATTTGGACGGGGACCTCCCGATGTATGTGGAATTCTTCTTCAGCCCGGATGGAGGCGACAGTTTTCCCGTTCTTTGCACGGCAGTGAATGGGGCATCGGGAATAGGGGTCAGTGCAGGAATGGACCTTAACGCTACCTGGGATGCTTCGATTGATTGGGATCAAAATTTTACTGATCGCGGACGAATCATGGTCAAAGCGACTTATGGTAATCAACCGACTGGTATTCCGGGGATGGAAGGAAACGAAACGGGTGCCAATGATTTCATGCCTAACCACTTCGTTCCCTCGGCAATGAATCTTGAAATGATTTGGGTGGAACCGGGCACTTTTACCATGGGCAGTCCAGTCACGGAACCTTTCCGTGGGACCGATGAAACCGAGCACATGGTTACACTTTCCAATGGTTTTTATCTCGGTAAGTATGAAGTCACGCAGGAGCAATACGAGGCCGTGATGACAGGCAATACGGATGGCATTAATGCCTCGCCGAGTCAATGGACAGGAAGCCCGAATCTACCGGTGGAATATGTATCCTGGAACAAGATTCAGACCTTCCTGAATCGCCTCAACAATTCCGAGCAAGCAGCGGGTGGATTACCGGGTGGTTGGGAATATGTTTTGCCCACTGAAGCGGAATGGGAGTACGCTTGTCGTGCCGGCACCACAACTGCGTATTCCTGGGGAGCAGATATTAATGCGTCCAAGGCCAACTCAGTGGAATCTGGATTCGAGCAGACGGTTGCAGTCGGTTCCTTTCCCCCCAACTCCTGGGGGTTTCATGATATGCATGGAAATGTGTCCGAGTTAGTTTGGGATTTATATGACGGTGCATATTCGCCTCAACCGGTTACAGATCCATTAAACTCAGATATTGGAACTTGGCGCGTTTATCGGGGAGGTTCCTGGGATCTTCCAGCAACTAATATACGCTCCTCTATACGAAGCAGTATGGAAC
>JBJLCO010000014.1:0-236400 GCA_045567635.1 Opitutales bacterium
GAATGGACGTCCAAAGGCAATCATATCTGCGTGACCTTCGGATATGGCTTTTTCAGCAGTCTCTTCGGTGTATCCACAATTACCCATAATCGGTCCTTTAAAAACCTCACGAAATTCCTGGAGTGTCATGGGTTCACCAAGCTCATGAAAGCCAAAAGCAAGACCATCCATAACATGTAAGTAAGATAATCCATATTGATTGAGTTGTTTGGCTGTGTAAGTGAACTGTTCACGATAATCAGGGGAACCCATATCATCAAATATTCCATTGGGTGACAGGCGGACGCCTATTCGATTGAAGGGAAAAACTTCTCCGACTGCCTGAACGACTTCATTGAGTAATCGATAACGGTTTTCCATACTTCCGCCATATTCATCCGTTCGATGATTTGTTTTGGACTGTAGAAATTGATCGAGGATATACCCGTTGGCCGAGTGTATTTCGATACCGTCGAAACCGGCAGCTTTTGCCAGTTCTGCTCCTTTTGTAAACATCGCAATAATTTGCGGAATTTCTTCAAGCTCAAGGGCCCTGGGAACTTCATAGGGTTTGCTGCCACCCGGAGTGTGTGTTTCATTATTTTCAAGGCGGATAGCGGAGGGGGCTACAGGTTGCTGGCCATTGATCAATAGACTGTGTGTGGCCCGGCCCGGATGCCAAAGTTGCAAAAATATTTTACCATCTTTTTGGTGTACTGCCTCGGTCGTTTTTTTCCAGCCTTTGACATGCTCATCATTATAAATGCCTGGCATATTCATCCAGGCAATTGCACTACAATCCACCCCCGTTGCTTCGGCAATGACCAAACCGGCTGATGCACGCTGCCCGTAATATTCTGCCATTAATTCTGTTGGACAACCATCCGGTGTAGCTCGTGTTCGTGTCATCGGTGCAAGGATAACTCGGTTCTTTATTGGTAGATCCCCAATTTGGGTGGGTGTTAAAAGTTGTTTGGTCATTAAAGGTAATTAAACAAAAGTTTTTGATTATACAATCGTATGCAGCATTTTGTACAAAAGGAGTTTTTCTTGAGTTGTCCCGGTTCAATTCGATTTTAAAAAGAACTTTGTCTTTTTTGGTAAGAAAAGAAATAATGAATACATATACAGTCTATGAAAAGTCCCACATTCCAATTCTCCCTGTTTTTGAGTTTTGTTTTATCCTCCACCTTTGTTCAAGCAGATCATCATGGTAAGGTCTCTGCTCCTCTTTTGCATACAGGAGACCGTGTAGCCTCTTGTGGGTGGCGGATTAATCGAGCGGGCTCGCTTAAATGGATATCTCGAAAGTGCTCTGACTTTGGGGGCAGGACCGAAGGTGAGTGGCCTAAAATTTCGAAACCTCGGTTGGAGTGGAGATACCGTCTTCAATGATGCCCGTTCTTACTTTGGAAAACCCAAAGAGGGGAGGGATAGGCTAAAGAAAATAATTGCCGAATGGAAACCCAGTGTGGTTTTGCTCAACTATGGTGCGGAAGTCGCTTTGTCAAGTGGTCGGGCATGGACGGACGAATCCACGGTGAGCAAGCGTTCTGCAGGGAGTTGGGATGAGAGCGTAGCAGTTTTTTTGGAAGGGTATGGACAAATGCTTGAGGAAATAAGAAAGGGGGCTGGTGATGATTTAAGGGAAATCGTTGTAGTCGCCCCACCACCGTTCGAAAACTTAGGGAGTCCACTGCCTGACCATCTGGAAAATAATCGAAGACTTGCCCGAATTCGTGGTGCTCTACAAACTTTTGCGAAAAAAGGGAATGTTCATTTCGTTGATCTTTTCGGGGCAATGGGGGGAGGTAAACTAGAAAAAGAAGCTTCCACGAAAGCGTTTACTCATGACGGGCTCCATTTCACCAAGCATGGATACCGTGAGCTCGCTTCCCAACTTGCTCTGGGCTTGGGGTATGAAGCAATCCAGTCAGATACTCGGACCGAAAATTTGAGGAAAGGCATCATCGAGAAAAATCGCTTATTTTTTCATCGATGGAGACCAGCTAATGAGACCTATCTGTACTTATTTAGAAAACATGAACAGGGGGAATAATGCGAAAGAAATTCCTCAATTTGATCCCATTATTGAAGAACGGGAGAAAGAGATTGAAGCGATTCGAAGTCAATTATTCAAAGGTTCCCAAGGATAATCTAACTACCACTATTTTAATTCATGAAAATTTCCACCTTTTCACTTTTCCTCTTTTTCACCCTATTTACTATTACCTTTGGCCAACGGGGCCTCACCAAAATTCCTGATACTTCGATTCAGGCACAATTGGATTCATTTGTTTTACCGGAAGGGGCGAAGATAAACCTTTTTGCCAGTGAGCCGGTGGTGCGTAACCCGATTCATATGAACTGGGATTCAATGGGCCGGTTATGGGTGGTCGGTAGTCCGCTTTATCCTCATATTAAACCCGGACAGGAAGAGTCCGACCAGTTGGTTATACTGGAAGATACCAATGGGGACGGAGTTTCGGATAAGCATACAGTTTTTGCAGATGATCTGCATATTCCAACCGGCGTGCTTCCGGGAGATGGAGGAGCGTATGTGGCGAATAGTAATGATGTCCTTTTCTTAAAAGATACAGACGGCGATGGAAAAGCGGATCATCGAGAGGTTATCCTTTCAGGCTTTGGCACGGAGGATACCCACCATATTGTTCATACTTTCAGGTGGGGACCGGAAGGAATGATGTGGCTCAATCAGTCGATTTATATCCATACCCACCTCGATACCCCTTATGGGATACGCAGACTACTCGGTGGTGGAATGTGGCATTATCGCCCAGAGACCAAGCGGTCGGAAGTATTTATGAAGGGTTTGGTTAACCCATGGGGGCATGCATTCGATGAATGGGGCCAAAGCTTCATGACGGATGGCGCTGGCGGTCAGGGAATCAACTTTGTTTATCCACGATCTGTTTTTGTGGCTTCTCCCGGTGCTTCTCGCAGAGTGCAGGGACTCAATCCGGGGCAACCCAAGTTGTGCGGATTGGAAGTCTTGTCGGGAAGTCATATTCCCGAGCATTGGCGTGGTGCACTGGCATCGCCGGATTTTCGTGGTCATCGCATTAAAACTTTTCGATTGAGTGATAAGGGGAGTGCTTTTGAATCGAGAGAATATAAGGAATTGCTTGCATCCAGGCATGGGGCTTTTCGACCGATTGATGTGAAAATGGGACCGGACGGAGCAATCTATGTGGCCGATTTATACAATCCTATTATCCAGCATGGTGAAGTGGATTTTCGTGACCCCAGGCGTGATCACAAGCATGGACGGATCTGGCGGATCAGTTTTCCGGAAAATCCCCCGGCACCTTTTACCAAGCCTTCCGGAATGAATTCCAAGGCTCTAGCAGAAGCATTGCTTTTTTCCGAAGAGAATATTGTCAGGGAGTTAGCCACGGCTGAATTACGAACTCGTGATCCAAATGTGATGCTTTCAGCATTAAATTCTTTTGTCCGCCCGATGTCTGATCTTCATATATTACGCAAAGTCTGGGCCACTCAGGCCTTAAATCGATTCGATATTGGGTGGGCTAGACAATTGACGAAATCGAAATCACATAAGGCAAGGGCAGCCGGTCTGCGTGCTATTTACTACGATGCATCCAATAAGAGATACAAAAATATTCTCTCCATTGCGGAAGAAGCTGTTTCGGACCCCTCTCCTCATGTTCGTCTATGGGGGGTAAGTTTGTTGGCTCAATTGGATGACCCCAAAACTGTAGCCATTGCCTTGCGAGCATTAGAGGGAGTGGAGGTCGATGACTTTCTTGATTTTGCGGTGTGGTCCATATGCAGGGAGCATCGTGACCGTTGGGTGAATGAGATGAAAGTGAAAGGTGAGAATCCATTTGATAGTCTTTCGCAACTTCTCTTTGCGTCTTCAGCAATCGGAGAACCTCTGGGTGCTGATCAAATCCTGGACTCCATTTCAAAGGGTAAGATTAAGGAAGATAAAAAAGTTTGGGAAGTTACCAATTGGATTGCTAATAAAGGTACTCCGGCGCATCTGCAGAAATTGCTTAGTCTCGTTCAGAAAACAAACTCGGTTAGCCAACAGCATGCTTATTTAAATGCCATGCTTACGGCCAAGAAGATTCGAAAGATTAATCCATCTGGAAGTTTGGATGCAGTGTTGAAGTTTTTGCAAAGCGAGAATGATACGGTGTGGAGCACGGCAGTTGAATTGGCCGGTTTATGGAAACTCGATTCTGGTCGTACAAATCTAGAAACTATTTTGAAACAAACCGATTCCAAGCAGGTGAGAAAGAATGCGGCAATTAATTCTTTAATCGCAATGGGTGGAGAAAAGACACGCAAATTTTTTGATGAGCAAATTCAAAACCCAAAGGTTTCTTATCCCCTCAAATCAATATTGATTAAAGGGCAGATTAAGGTTCAGCCAATATTGGCAGCCCGCCGGGCTGCAACTCTATTGCGAAATCTCCCGGAAGGGAAGGAACCCAATGATTTAATAGCTGCATTTATTTCCAACAAAGGAGCTACCCAGGCATTGACAAAAGAACTTGAGAATAGCGAACTACCCGAAGATGTGGCATTAAAAGGAATGCAGTTGGCGGAGAGTGCGCCCACACGACCGCAGGCTCTTATCAAAGCATTGCAAAATGCCGGAGGTTTGAAGCCTATGAAGATGAGCCTTACGAAAGAGGAAATGATTGCGATGATCGAGCGGGTCAATTCGCAGGGAAATGCAGCGAAGGGAGAGAGCGTGTATCGACGTGAAAATTTGCAGTGTGTTGCCTGTCATGCGATTGGGGCAGTGGGTGGTGTGATCGGACCGAATTTGGTTTCGATTGGTGCAAGCGCGCCAATTGACTATCTGATCGAATCTCTCCTGGAACCCAGTAAGAAAATTAAGGAAGGTTATCACACCAACCTGATCACCCTGAAAAACGGGGACTCCCATGCGGGTGGTATTCTAAGTGAGACAGACACGGAAGTGGTTATTCGCGATCTTACCGGGAAGCACAACCGCGTCGCAAAAGCCGATATTGGTAGCCAAATTATTTCTCCAGTTTCCCTGATGCCAGTTGGGCTGACCACTCAACTGCGGGAGGATGAGTTTGTTGATTTGGTGCGATTCATGGTGGAGCTTGGAAAAGAAGGAAAGTACAAAACCAGTACCCAGCGTTTTGCCCGCAAATGGGATGTATTACCTGTTAACTCTCCAAATCCAGGAACCATCCATCATTATGGTGCGAAAATGTTTACCCAGGAATTTGACGGGTATGAATGGAAACCATTCTATGCCATGGTTGGCGGAGGAATCCCGTTTGAGGAAGTACCGGTGGCTCTTAATCGGAGAGGAGATAAATACCAAGTTTTACGCACCCAAGTTGATGTGGTTAAAAAAGGAAATCATAAGGTTCGGTTAAAAGGAAATTTAGTTGATTTGAGTCTGTTTCTTGGAGATCAGGAAGTGGTGATTCCCGCAGAAGGTGATCAAGCCGACCTCTTCATTGACTTCCAAAAAGCAGGAAAACAGAACCTGCTCGTCGTGGTCAATGGGCGGGGTACAAAAGGTCATTTTGTCCTCGAAGCACTGTCCGAGGACCTGAGGGTTATTAATACTTTATAGAAATGGATTTAGGTAGGGGCATTTTTCTAATCCTTTCTTTATTTGCTGGTCATATGGTTGAAGGTAAACCTCTGATTGTAGCTCATCGGGGCGCCTCTTTTGATGCTCCGGAAAATACATTGCCTGCCTTTGAGTTGGCGTGGGAAAAGGGAGCAGATGCAATTGAGGGAGACTTCCTTCTGACTAAGGATAATCAGATTGTATGCATTCATGACAAAACGACCAAGAGATTGTCCGAGCAAAATTTGGTTGTGGCGGAATCCACTCTTGCGCAATTGAAGACGCTCGATGTTGGTTCATGGAAAAATGAAAAATATGCGGGTACTCCTATGCCCACCCTAAGTGAAGTCTTTGCCACTGTTCCGGATGGAAAGAATATCTTCATTGAGATAAAATGCGGTCCTGAGATCATTCCTTATTTAGTCAAAGAAATTCAGGAGTCTGATCTTAAAACGGATCAGGTGCGGATGATTTGCTTTAATGAGGAAGTAATAAAGGCATTTAAAGAAACAATGCCTGACTACAAGGCTTACTGGCTCTCTGCCTTCAAAAAAAAGAATGGCTCCTGGAAACCTTCATTGGAAGAGGTACTCTTCACTCTTCAAGATTGTAAAGCGGATGGACTGGATTCGCAGCATACGATACCACCGGAGTTTTCCAAAGCTGTTTTAAGTGCAGGATTTGAGTGGCATGCGTGGACCATTAATGATGTGGTAACGGCCAAAAGACTGGCCAAGCGAGATATTTACTCGGTCACCACTGATCGACCGAAACTGATTGGTTCAGGTCTTAGCAAGTAGACTTGATATAGATTTAAAATTACCAATCTTTGTCTTTTGGGATTGGTATTAAAATTATTTAGAATTGAATATTCGTACTTATGGTAAAAGGAATTAATCACTCGTTTCTCAATTTAATGCCCCTAAGGCTCTTTATGTCTTGGATTGCTTGTTTTTTGATTTTGCAAATGAGTGCTCCTTTGCTGATAGGGGCCAGTTACAAATCTTCACTTCGTAATGATATCGTCCGTCCATTTGTAGGGAAGGAGTTTTGGCCTAACCCGCAGATGGATTGGCAATTAAAGAATGGGAGAATGGAAGTGATGATTAGCAAGGGTGGGAGAACCCACGACATTCATCTGCTTACCCATCAATTAAAATCCGAGGAAGGTAGTTTTTCTCAATCTGTCCGTGTAAGTTTTGAGAAAATAAATCCTAATAAAATTAAGCGGGCCGGGTTTAAATTTGGAATTATCGGAACGATGCCCGAAGAATACCGGTCGAATTTATTTTTAAGCTCAGGCTATATGGCTGGTGTAACATCTGAGGGCAAACTCTTTGGACCGGGAATTGAAAGTAAAACCACCTTACCTAAGTCAGCTTTGGAGGATCTTCGATTAACTCTTAAGGTAGAGCATAAGGGTGATAATTGTGATTATGCCTTAGAGGCTCGCAGCCCGAGTATGGAGGCCAACGGTAAAGCATTCATGTCTATAAAGAAAACCATGCGTTTGAAAAAAGGATTACTTGGAAACTTTGCCTTGTTTGCCGACTACTCTCAGAAGAATCACGCTGCTTCCATTCCTGCTGATATTCAGGAATTTCAAACGGATGCAAGTTTTCAGGATTGGCAAATTTCAGGAAATAAAGTGAAGCAGAATCAGGATCAAACTTTTGGACCTATTCTTTGGACTCAATACACCCTGCATCGAGGCGTCATGAAAATGACGGCACAAGTTTCCCCCATGGGTAGAATGAACAGAGAAAAAGTACACCTCGAACTTTTGAAAGAGGGTAAGTGGAAAAGGGTACAGAGTTCTGCGATTCATGAATATGCAAGTACGGCTCATTTTCGAATGGAAAACTGGAATGAACAACAGCCAGTTCCTTTCAGAGTGGTTTTGAAAGATGGAAATGAAATGGGAGAATGGAAAGGAACGATCCGAAAAGATCCGAAAAATAAAAAGACTATCAAATTAGCAGCTTTGTCCTGTATGAAAGACGGAGCATTTCCCAATCAATATTTACAGCAAAATATTTTGGCTCAAAACCCGGATATTTTATTTTTTGCCGGGGATCAACTTTATGAAAGCAATGGAGGATACGGGATCGTGCGGGCATATAAATTGGCAGATGTTCCCCGTGCGTCCCTTAACTACTTACAAAAATACTGGATATTCGGATGGAGTTTCCGGGATGCAATGAGGGATCGACCATCCATCGTAATTCCGGACGACCATGATGTATATCATGGAAATATTTGGGGATTGGGAGGAGGGCCCGTGCCCGAAGGTGGAAGCAGGGGAAGTGATGGTGGATATGAAATGCATCCGGAATGGGTCCGAATGGTTGAGCGCACTCAAGTTGCCAATTTGCCGGATCCCTATGATCCGACTCCCGTACTTCAAAATATTGGAGTTTATTACACCGATTTTAATTATGGAGGAATCAGTATGGCTGTGCTCGAAGATCGTAAATTTAAGTCCGGTCCAGCTCAGGCTGTAGATAAGAAAACAAATAAGGGACGAGTTGACCATGTACGCGACCCGAATCTTGATCCGATGGTTTTGGACAAACCAGGTCTACATTTGTTGGGAGACAGGCAGGAGAAGTTTTTGGAAGAGTGGGCGGGAGACTTCCGTGATGCTTCGATGAAGGCAATCCTTTCCCAGTCTCCATTTTGTGCGGTAGCCACACACCATGGTGGTGGAAAGGACAGTAATATTTTAATTGCGGATTTGGATGCCAATGGATGGCCGCAATCAGGCCGTAATCGGGCAATCGAACTGGCAAGAAAGGGGCATGCCGTTATGATTCATGGTGACCAACATCTTGCCACCGTGGTTCATCATGGGGTGGATGAATGGAATGATGCTGGGTTTTCTTTTGCCGGTGCCGGAATCTGTAACGGGTATCCCCGTTTGTGGGCACCGAAGGAAGCGGGGAAGAATCGGCGGCCTGGCTTACCCAACTATACGGGCGAATTTTTGGACGGCTTTCATAACAAGATAAATGTCTGGGCAGCGGCTAATCGAATCGACAAACAGTATCCTGAAAAAATTAAAGGTAAGCCCACCACAATGCTTGAAAAATTAAACAATTCGGCATCCGGATATGGAATCGTAAAATTCCATAAAATTGAGCAGGAAATTACGATGGAAAGCTGGCCGATTTATGAGAATATGACCTCAGATATTGTCAGTTATGAAACGCATACTGGTTGGCCAGTTACGGTTTCCGTAGACCAGCAATATAATCGTAAACCGCTTGGTTTTCTGGCTCCCGTCAAAATGAAGAAGAAGAGTTTTATTGTTCGTGTGCGGAAAGAACTATCTGGTGAATTGGTTTATGCTCGGCGAGTGACAACGGGTACATACCGTCCTAAAGTTTTTGAGATGGGTAGTTATCGAGTTGAAGTGGGGGAGCCTGGAAACTGGAAAACCTTTAAGAATCAAAAGATTCAAAACTAAGAGTGTAAAATAATGAAATTCATTTGCTTACTCGTTTTTTCTTTTTTGCCCTTCGTTGCTCAGGCACACCGGTTGGAATACAAACCAGTGGAATTTTTGGTTGGTTCCTCAAAATGTTTCGTACTGGATGCTAATTCTAGCAATCAAAATAAACCCTGGGTGTGGTATGCCCCCACTTTACCTGCTCACCCCGATCCGTCGCACAGCTGGTATATTGATAAACTTCTTGAAAAGGGGATTAGTTTTGCGGGTTGTGACCAGGGAGAAGTGCGTGGGTCTCCTAAAAGCGTGGACCGCTTTACAAAGTTTTATAAGGAAATGGTCGATCGTGGATATTCAAAACAACCCGTATTGCTTGGGCAAAGCCGAGGCGGACTTATGATGATAAGTTGGGCGGTCCAGAATCCAACAAAGGTAAAAGCCTTTGCAGGAATTTTCCCGGTTTTGAATTTAAGGAGTTGGCCGATGACCCGAAATTTAAGTTCCACTTTAACCGATTTTGAAATAAATCAAGATACCTTTTTTAAAACGGTTGATCTTCATAACCCGATCCATCAACTGGAAGGGTTAGCCCAAGCAAAAGTGCCTTTGTTTATGGTGCATGGAGATTCCGACCGGATCGTTCCACTTGAAGAGAATACTGAGATTGTGATCAATCGATATACGAAGCTAGGTGGAGAAGCTAAAGTAAAGGTCGTGCCGGGAAAGGGACACCAAGTCTGCGACGATTTTTTTAAATCAAAGGAATTAACTGAATTTATCATTCAGCATTCGAATCACTGAGAAGAATTTAATTTCTAAGAACTTTTTAAATGTGTGTAGACACATAATTAAATTATCTTTTTATTGATATTCTTATGAAAAAACAAAAATTACTCCTCATCCCAATTCTATTATTAAGTTCCATTGGTTCCTTTCTCTTTGGTGGTACAGTAATCAATTTATTATCTCCCAAGCAGATTAGTTTAAATAAAAATTGGACTCTGACAAAAGGGATTCTTACTCCCTCTGAAACGCCGGGTGGGATAATTTGGTCAAAGGGTACATTCAGCGACTTTACCATTTCCCTGGAATATAAGACTTCGGAAAAAGCGAACAGTGGCTTGTTTTTCCGCACAGATCCTAAGAACGCGGTGCAGGGAGGATTTGAAATTCAGATTGCTTCTCCCGGGCTATACAGTGGAAAGCACATTGTCGGATCCCTTTACGATGCCAAAGAACCAATGGTTGCCGCTGGTAAACCCGATGGTGAGTGGAATACAATGGAGCTGACATGCAAAGGATCCAGTATAAAAGCAAAAGTTAATGGGAAAAAAGTAATCGATTTGAATATTGATGATTGGACAGAACCCAACAAAAACCCAGACGGTTCCAAAAATAAGTTTAAAACTGCATTAAAGAATCTGCCTCGAACAGGACATTTCGGACTGCAATATCATGGTCAACCGGTTTGGTATCGAAAGATAAAGATCAAGCCTGGAGGATAATCCATTCTATTAAAATTGCTGTATTTATTCTAAAATTTACAGGAGCAAGGATCGAGGTAGTAGTACAAGATTTACCCTACTTGTTCACAATCCCCGAAATTTGTTTGATTTTGTTTTAAATCAAATCACAATCATTCACTTACAGTACATTCTAGTTTTTAAATAACACAATCAAACTTAAACAAAGAGACATCTAACATGGCAGAACCTAAAGGACTAAATAAACCAGTAAAATTAAAAGCCGATATGGCTTCATTCTTGGGAGCCTCCGAGCTTCCTCGCACCGCAATCACGCAAAAGCTTTGGGATTACATAAAATCGAACAAACTTCAAACAAAGACAGAAAATGGACAACCAGAGAATGCAGGCAAGTTCATTGTTGCGGATGCAAAACTTCTTACTGTTTTCAAGAATACCAATACCACAAGCAAGAGTGGAAAGGTCACCGATTTAAGAAATTTGAAAGAGGGTGAAACCATTAATATGATGCAAATGGCATCGGTGGTTGGAGCCAATATTGAATAAATATATTTTAAATAATTTACTCGATTTCAATCGAGTGAAGGAAAACGCACTTATTCTAGGATAAGTGCGTTTTTTTTCCGTGGTTTATATTACAATATCTGTTTTATTCATGACTTACGCATGGTTATTAGTATTTTTTTGCTGAGTACAGATGCAGTAATTAAAATTGAAGATTTTAGATTTCTGCTCCTGCATTTAATATTATCTAAACTTTAAAATGAAAAGTGTTCTTATTTTATTTTGCTTTATCCCTGCAGCATTGTCTTTTTATTTGTGGATCGAAGACGGATGCCGGATTGCCTTTTGGCAGACCAGTGTGGAAAGCGAAATTGAAATCCCTATTATTGAGGGTATGCCGGAACTTGGAACGCAAACGAAAATGGTTTGGGAAGAGCGATTTGTAAGCGGTATTGAAACTCCATTGATTGGTCTTGCTGTGAGCCTGATTTTTTTTCTCCTACTGTATATCAAGCTAAGACGAACTTAATGGTCATTCCGGTCATTCCCCCTCGATGGAATATATCTTAGATCGAGGCAGAATTGATGGGCGGGATAGTAAAGAAACAAAACTGGGGAGATATTTATATTGGGCCGTCATTTTTTAAAAGCCCATTTAGGTGCATTATTTATAAGATTTTCCAAAGTGATCTGCCAATGCATACCCAAAATCAAGGGAGTATGTAGTCTTGAAGTCCCAAAACCGCATTCATCTATTCGTAAAATTTTAGAGCTGAGTTTCACTTTGTAATGATTGGTGAGACGGTAGGAAAAAATCCAGATTTGTAATTACAAAGAAGATTTTTTTGAGCAGCTCAATCTCCAATAAGTAAATCTGACTTTTCGAATTATGTGAAGAGATAGTTTCTTGAAATTCGGTTTAGAGTTTGAGAGTTCTAAAAATCTGAGCAGAATTAATCATATGGTGAATTTTCAAACCGGAAAATTTTATAAAACAAATCTAATTGGCATTTTTATCTGTTCGTTTTTTGGGGTATCCTGCACGCGGGACCAGGAAACATCTTCCGCGATTAAAACAAGCATAAATTCTTTCAATGAAATGGTATTGATTGAGGGACAAAGCTTTTCGATGGGGAATAATAAACCCGCTGGGAACGGAGAGATATACCCGGAGGAAGGACCGGTTCATGAAGTGGAGGTATCAAGTTTTTGGATCGATAAATATGAGGTCACCAATGCCCAGTTTAAAGAGTTCGTGGATGCTACCGGATACATCACATTTGCCGAGAAGCCACTTAGTAAAGAGATGTTCCCGGCTGCCCCCAAGGAACAATTGTTACCGGGTGCTACTGTTTTCGCTCCACCACTTGAGAATATTAACCCACGGTCAACCAACGATCCATGGACCTGGTGGTCTTACCGAAAAGGGGCTTGCTGGAGAAGACCGGAGGGCAGGAATTCATCAATTAAGGCCCGTATGGATCATCCGGTGGTTTGTGTAAACATAGACGATGCGAACGCTTATGCCAAATGGGCCGGTAAACGTCTACCTACTGAGGCAGAATGGGAATTAGCGGCGCGTGGTGGCCTGAAGGATTCCATGTATGCTTGGGGTAATGAGCCGAGACCCCAGGGAAGATGGATGGCGAATTGTTTTCAAGGTATTTTTCCTGCGGAAAATTCTGCACAAGACGGATTCCATTCGACATCACCAGTCGGGTCTTACCCCCCCAATGGGTATGGATTATACGATATTGCAGGAAATGTGTGGGAAATTTGCAGTGATTTTTTCCATCCTTCCTATTACAGTGAATTCATGGAGAATCCACATCCCAACCCCACTGGGCCTGCTTCTCCCATTACCCAAATTGAGCTTGAGCAATTTCGTCGTACTGGAACCTGTCCGTTACCCACGGAAGATCATAATGAACTGATGAATCTAAATGTTGCGAGAGGAGGGTCATTTCTTTGTCACTGGGATTATTGTTTACGTTACCGACCTGCCGCCCGAAACCATTCCGAATCTCTTTCTCCCACCAACCATACTGGGTTTCGCTGTGCTAAGGATGCAAAATAACTTTTTCTTCGATTTCTTCAACTTTTAGTAAAGTACTTCGTTAAAATTCAATCTATAATAGCAAACGAAAATTAGTTTTCATTCGATAAATTTCAAAGGTTTATCATCGTGTTCGATGTTGCGAATACTAATTTAATCAGCCATTTATTAACGATTGTGAAGCCAATGCGAAATTGTAAAAGACAAAATATAAGTCTCATATCGGCTTACATATGAATGACTTGAAGAGACATATTCTCAACGGTATCGAATCGTCAGATATTTATGAATTGGCCATCTGCAGTCCGATCGAGCGGGCAGACGGACTGTCCGCCCGTTTAGCCAATGAAATCTATTTCAAGCGGGAAGACTTACAGCCTGTATTTTCATTTAAATTAAGGGGGGCCTATCACAAACTGAATTTACTTTCTGATAATCAAAAAAAGCAGGGAGTGATCACAGCATCGGCCGGTAATCATGCACAAGGAGTCGCATTAGGGGCGAAAAAGCTCGGCATAAAAACACTCATCGTTATGCCAGTGACAACCCCGGAAATTAAAGTAAATGCAGTAAAGATTCAGGGAGCGGAGGTCATTCTTCATGGAGATAGTTACGATGATGCCTTGAAGCTCTCCCACAAGCTGGCGAAGCAAGACGGCTATGTCTTTATTCATCCTTTCGATGATGCGGAAGTCATTGCCGGGCAGGGTACCATTGCCAAGGAAATTATTTCTCAATTAGGAGACACGATTGATGCGATATTTGTGGCAGTAGGTGGTGGGGGACTTCTTGCAGGAATCCTAACTTATATCAAGAGTTTGCATCCAAAAATTAAGGTGATCGGGATAGAATCTGAAGAGTCTGCTTGTTTATCTGCGGCAATGAAAGCGGGAAAACGCGTGATTTTGGACAGTGTGGGAATTTTTGCAGACGGAGTTGCCGTAAAACAAGTTGGAAAATTACCTTTTGAATTAATCAAAGAGAAGGTTGATGAGGTAATCACGGTCTCAATAGATGAAATCTGTGCCGCAATCAAAGATATTTACGATGAGAACCGAACCATTCAGGAGCCCGCAGGGGCTCTGGGAGTTGCCGGATTAAAAAAATATCTTCAGTCGCACACGATAGAAAATAAAAGATTTGTAGTGGTTAACTGTGGTGCAAATATGAACTTCGACCGTTTGCAGCATATCGCAGAACGCACCGAGATTGGGGCAAACCGGGAAATGCTGTTATCAGTAGAAATTCCTGAAACACCAGGTTCGTTCCTTCAATTTTGTAAATCATTAGGGAACTTAATGGTTACCGAGTTCAATTATCGATATGCCAAGGTTAAAAACGCCCAGGTTTTTGTGGGGGTTGGCTTACCGCAAGGTGGCTCCAACCGTACTGAACTGATTAAACGGCTCGAAAGCCGGGGTTATGCGGTGGAGGACATGAGTGATAATGATGCCGCAAAATTACATGTGCGTCATATGGTCGGAGGGCGGGGTTCATCGGTGGTTGAAAATGAAAGATTGTACCGGTTTCAATTCCCGGAAAGACCGGGTGCACTCCTGGAATTTCTCATGCATATGGACCCAATCTGGAATATTTCTCTCTTTCACTACCGAAACCATGGCTCTGCTTTTGGCCGGGTTCTTGTCGGTATGCAAGTACCAGAACAGGGCATGGAATTGTTCAGGAGTTTCCTGGTGAATACAGGTTATGATTATTTTGATGAAACGGATAATGTGGCTTACCAACGATTTTTGAAACCAATTTGATTGATTCCAAAATAGATAAATACTTATTTTAAAATCATTCCTTTTCGTTTTCAGGCATTCAGTAAGTGAAGGGTTTTTTATTTATATTCTCGAATTTACTCAATAAAGGAAATCATAGCATTTTCCCTTATTTTTTTGGTGTAGGTTTTACCGTTTAGTTTATATTTTAAATTGAGTACTTTCACCACGCCACCTGCGGGATCTTTCCCTGCCAGTTTGTTGCTCATCGCAAAATCGTAGAGCATGCCGTCAAGTTGTTTTTGTATTACTTTTCGGACATCCATTTGGCGTTTAGGATTTCCATCCTCTCCATAAAGTGCACTGATGAGTTCGATTTGAAGCTTTTTTAAGGAGCGAAAAACTTTATGTTTTCGATCACCTCCAGAGACAAAATAAGCAACCAGGTCCTTAAGTTCCTCCGCGTTCATCGAATTAATTAGACCGCCGGGCATCATCGATAATTTGGAACCTTCCTTGGATGAAACTTTTGCTTTTTTAACCTTTGTTAATTTGAGGGGTTCAAGACCAGATTGAACAAGTGAATACTCTCCGTTTTCCTCTGCGACCACTCGACCTAAAACTATGGAACCATCCTTCATCTTTAGTTCATGCTGCTCGAATTGTTCGGAGACCACCATATTTGGATGAATGGTTGATTCGAGGATGGATTTATAGTCGCTCCTTTTGGCGAGATTCGTCAGGTCCGGTCCCACGCCTCCTCCTTCGCTGCCAAAACGGTGGCATGCCACACAGAGACCTGCCGAAAACATTTTCTTACCATTTAGGTAGTTTTGCCCAGCTAGGGGCTCTTGATTAAGAACTGTAAGGGCGGAATCCACTGTCCAAGCAACTCCAGGACCTTGGGCTCTTGGGAGTTTGGCTAGATCGACGCTTTTTACTTCCCCCATAAGATACTGCAGGGAAATACGATCTTTCTCTGGGACGGATGCAATGGCTGATTCACGGATTTTTTGAATGTAACCGGTAAACATGTTTCCACCCTTTTTTGTCATAAGATTTTGCAATTCGCCAAGGTAGGATTTTCGATCCTTCATGGTCCATCCAGCCTGTACATCCTTAAGACAAAAGAGCAGGTGTATATTAAGAACATTGGGAGTCACATCTGCACCCATAGTACTCAGAATTTTACCTCCATAATTTTTATTACGTTTCATGATTTCTGAGTTGAAATCAGGAATTTGGGCCTTGGTTGTTTTCATTAATGCAATTGTTTTACGCACCACGGATGGATGATCCAGGAAGCACAAGACTCGGCAAAGCTCTTCATTCAAGTTGTTATCTTTTGATGGAAAGAAGGAATCGAGTTGAGCTCCAACTGCTTTAACATGGTTGGCAGTAGGCATTCCCCCACGGCTCATAATTACTGAATAGGTCCTCAAAAGTGCCAGCTTGCCAGACTTATCCAACTTGTTGAAATCCACCTTAAGCAGACGTTCGATACTGGGTTTCATACTGTCAGCGAGATCACTACGGGCCAAACCGAGTAATGCATGAATCGCAGCTAAATCATTTTTCTCAGAGTATGCTTTCTTTGCCCATGTTTTTGGATTCTGCCATTCCATAGCAACCCGGGCAGCATAACGAATATGATAATCCCTGTTTCCCAGATGGGGCCAAACTTCTTTCACTGCCTTGGGGTTGGCATGTCCGTGAAATGATTCAATCATTTTCCGCGTTTTTCGGGCTTTGGCATGTTCGCTAGTCGTATCCAATTTGGATAGTTTGGTGGGAGCGTTTCCGGTGTAGGCAATTCGATAAAGGCGGGATTGCCCACCACGGCCACCGACACAGAAATACATATTCCCATCCGGGCCAATATCCACATCTGTCAGTGCAAGTGAACCATTATTATTCGAAATAAATTCCCTTTTCTCTCCGATGTAAGATGATCCGCTTGGCTTGAGGTGGACTGAATACATGGTGGCAAATGTCCAATCACAAATAAATAAGGCATCACGATAATGGGTGGGAAAATTTGCATTGGTTCCTGCAATCACACCGGTTGGGGATCCGGGGCCAATATCAACCACCGAACCGACCGTATCGGGAAAGTATTTACGCCATTTTTTGGAGGTTGCCCGCCATCCACTATCTCCACCAGAAATACCATGATTAATACGTGTTGGTCGATACCAAGGAGCACCAATGTCCCATTCCATATCGGCATCATAGACAAAAAGTTCACCATCCCGGTTTAATGCAAAATCGCATGGGTTTCTATACCCCATAGTTATTATTTCCCGATTTTTGCCATCCGGGCTCATTTTCATAACCCATCCACCGGGCGCTTTACCCTGAGACATATGTCCATAGGCATAATTTTGTAAAAGCACATCATCTTTCCAATTTGTGGGGATTCTTGAATTGAGAAATTCTGGTGGCCTGGTTGCGTTTCCTGCGATGACATAGATACTTTTCCCATCGGGAGAAACAATTATAGAGTGAGGGCCATGCTCGCCACCACCGGCCATTTCGGCAAGAAATTCTACCGCTCCAAGGCTACCGTCTGGTAAAACCTTGGCCCGAGTCAATTTACGATTTCCCATCATGTAGAGATGGTCAAAGGCGTAAAGCATACCGTAGACGGAAGATTCAACATTGAGTTTCTTAATCTTGGTTTCGTCGAATTTTTCTCCTGGCTTGGGGATTTCCACAAGGAAAGTACCTGCTTTTTGCTGGTCTGAAACGGTTAAGCGACCCTTTTTATCAAAGGCCATGGAAATCCATGATCCAAATTTTTTCATATCCACTTCATAGATAAGATCGACTTTAAACCCTGGAGGGACATACAGGCCTGTTGAGGGATCCTCAATAGGTTTTTCCAAAGCCGGGAGCCTGTATTCACCAAATGATAGGGAAAATGGGATTATAATGCATAGGAGAATAAGACTAGTTTTCTTCATAATGGCAGAACAGGAAGTAATATATGATAAATTCAGTACTATTTAATTTGTGTGTTCCTAAAAGCTTAAAATCAATTTTCTTGGACAATAAATCTTGAAAGAATGGAAGTAGGAGATAACACAGAAACTTGTCGATCTAAGTTATATGTAATAAAAAAATCTAGTCCAAAAAAGATATGGTCTGATTTTCCCGGACCTTTTTAGAAAAGGTTTTACCGTCGAGCTTATAACTGAGCTCAAGAACCTTGACCACACCGTTTGCTGGATCTGCTCCTGCAATTTGGTTGTTCATGACAAACTCATATTCTCTTTGATTAATTTTATTTTGAATAATCGATTGAACCATCATTTGTTTTTCCGGGTTTCCTTCCTGCCCGTAAACCGCACGAATAAGCTCAATGGCCAGTTTTTTGCTTGAACGAAAGACCTTGTGTTTAGGATCACCGGCGGAAACAAAATAGGCGATCAAATCCTTTAATTCATCTGCATTCATGGAATTGATCAAGCCCCCGGGCATCATGGAAATTTTGGATCCTTTCTTCGATGCCACTTTGGATATTTCAACCTGGGTGAAAGTCATGGGTTGGAGACCGGATTGGACAAGTGAGTAGTGATCCTTTTCTTCCGAGACGATTTTACCTATAACCAAAGAGCCATCTTTCATGGTAAGTTCATGCTGTTCAAACTGATTCGATACCACCATGTTTGGGTGAATGGTTGATTCGAGCATAGATTTATAGTCACTCCGCTTTGCCAGGTTAGTCAGGTCGGGTCCTACTCCACCACCTTCGTCCCCGAACCTGTGGCAGGCAATACAAAGACCAGCAGAGAACATTTTTTTACCATTTGCATGACTTCGTCCTACCAGGGGTTCCTTGTTTAAAGTTTCTAACGCAGAATCAACAGTCCATGCCACCCCTGGGCCTTGAGCCCGAGGAAGTGCTGCCAGGTCAATACCTTTGATTTCTCCGGTTAAATATTTGAGGGCGAACCTGTCCTTTTCAGGAACATTTGCGATGGCCGATTCGCGTATCTTTTGGAGATAACCCGAGAAGTAATGCCCTCCTTTTTTGGAGAGTAATTCCTTGAGTTCTCCAAGGTAAGATTTGCGTTCTTCCATCGACCATCCCTTGGTCACATCTTTCAGGCAGAAGAGGTAGTGAATGTTGAGGATATTGGGAGACACTTCCTTATTCATGGTAGTTAGGATTCTTTTCCCGTAATTGTTTCCCCGTTTCATTATTTCAGGATCGAAGTCAGGGATCTGGGCCTTGGTTGTTTTCAACAAGGCGATTGTCTTTCTCACTACAGTGGGGTGTTGGAGGAAAGACAGTACACGGCAGAGTTCCTCATTTAAATTGTCGTTCTCGCTTGGGTAATAGGGATCCAATTGTTTCCCGATGGCATCCATTTGAGATTGGCTGGGTTTACCGGCGCGACTCATAATTACAGAATAAGTACGGAGCAGAGCAAGCTTGGCAGTTTTATCTAATTTGGAAAAGTTTACTTTGAGCAACCGGTTAACACTTGGTTCCATGCTGTTGGAATGATCGCATCGGGCGAGACCAAGAAGTGCGTGAATGGCAGATAGATCATTATTTTCTTTATAGGCTTGGTCTGCCCAGTTTTTGGGATCCTGCCACTCGATCGCAATACGAGCTGCATAGCGTAGGTGGTAATCCTCACTTTGAAGATAGGGCCACGCGGTTACGATGGCTTGCGGATTAGCTTTACCATGAAAGGATTCGAGCATGTGGCGGGTCTTTCTTGCTTGTGCGTGTTCGCTTGTGGTGTCCAGTTTTGAGAGAGCAGTGGATTCTTTTCCTACATAGCGGACTCGATAAAGGTAAGATTGTCCTTTTCTACCTCCAACACAGAAATACATATGCCCGTCTGGGCTTATATCGACATCGGTTAGGGGAAGGGATCCGTCGATATTTGTGACAAAAGTCCGGGTTTCTCCGGTGTAGGATGAACCTTTGGGAGTGAGGTGGAGGGAATAGATCGTAGCGAATGTCCAGTCGCACAAAAACAGAGCATCCCGGTAATGAGTAGGGAACCGGGCATTGGTGCCTGCGATTACTCCCGTTGGACTGCCGGGTCCGATATCAAGTACTGATCCAATGGTGTCCGGAAAGTATTTTCGCCATTTTTTAGAGGTGGCACGCCATCCACTTTCTCCACCGGAAACTCCGTGATTAATACGGGTTGGACGATACCAGGGGGTTCCCATATCCCATTCCATATCCGCATCGTAAATAAACATTTCACCATCGCGGTTCAGTGCGAAATCGCATGGATTGCGGTATCCCATATTGATCATTTCCCGTTCTGATCCATCGGGTTTAAACTTGAGCACCCATCCGCCTGGTGCTTTACCGCTTCCGTTGTGCCCATAGGCATAGTTTTCCAGGAGAACATCATCCTTCCAATTCGTACGGATTCTAGATTTTTCGAAACTTGGAGTTCGGGCAAAATTTCCCGCAATGAGATAAAGTCCTTTTCCATCCTCGGTAACAATTAAAGAGTGCGGACCGTGTTCGCTACCCCCATAAAGTTGGAACAATTTTTCCTCTTTCCCAAAGTCGCCATTTTCCGAAACTGGTATACGTACAACTTTGCTTTGAGATACCATGTACAAATGATCGAAAGCAAAGAGCATTCCCCATTGACCACTTTCAAGGGGGAGTTTTGTGATAGATGATTCTGAAAGGGTTTGCCCAACTTTAGGAAGATTGATGAGAAAAGTGCCGGCTTTGTACTGATCTGAGACAACTAATCGTCCTTTTGGATCGAATGACATCGAAATCCACGAACCATACTTTTCTTTATCAACTTTATAAACAAGATCAGCTTCGAACCCGCGAGGAACAGATAAACCTGTTGAATCGTCAATTATTAAGCTATGTGAAGCGGATGGTTTTGCACGCAAACTAAGACCAGATGTGATTAACGCGATGCATGTTAAATAAGTTGGGAGAATATGTTTCATGGTTGTTGGAAGTAAACACAAGTCTAAGGAAGTACAGAATTCTTTCAAATTGGTACTCATTGAAAGAAGGCAAAATGGGTAGCTTAATCTGGTTTTGTTTTGAGATGAATTTTAAAGACCAAAATAACTAAAATATTCAATCGTCTGTTTCAAACCAGAAAAGTTGATTTTATTCTATTAAAAAAACCTTTTTAAGGAAATTGTCTTTGGTTAGTTTTGGTACTTCATGCTCTTTTACCTGTAAATAGCATTCAATACCGACCGATTCGCATCTCTCTTTAAGTAGGCGACCAAATCCCGGCATGATGTATACCGTCACCTTTGATTACAGGAATGGGAGCGGGCTTTCCATAATTTAAAAAGACAGGAGGGTCATCTTTGGAGACATGGGTAATGGGGGAGCATTCCAGAGAGAGTGCTTTGTATTGCCCCCAGTTTTCCATGAGGTCTTCAATACTTTTAGCCCCCACGGTTTTCCAAATCATTCCATGCTGAATGCATGCGGGACCAATTTTCTTTTCGAGAAGAAATGGATCGAGAGTCGTTTGCCCGCCCATCGCAACAGCTCCGCAAACCCTTGATGATTGGCGAAGGATCGGATCCTCGCTCTTCGGATTGGCCATATCATCATGATAGGCAAGCCAAAGGCTGGATGCCGCTCCAGCTGAACCGCCAATTACGGCAATGCGATTTGGATCAAAATTCCATTCTTTTGCCTTAGTCCTGAGGAATTGAATAGCCCGGGCAGCATCGTGCACAGCAGCAGGAAGAAGTTCCACACCAGCCAGGCGATAGTCGATCGAAGCAAAGCTGTATCCTCTTTTTAACTCATTTGCATTAGCGGTTTCGAGCTTCTTTCCACCGAGCCAGCCTCCTCCATGGATATGGACAAGGAGGGGAGTCGGTTTTTTGCCTTTAACTTTCCAAAAGTTCAGGGTCATGTCTTGATGTGGCCCGTAGGAGACCTGACCGTAGGTAGGTTCAATCTTTTGGGCAAAGCTAAGGCTCGAATAGAGTAGGTAAAGTAGAGAAGTGAGGAAAAATTTAGACATAAATATTTTATTAGATTATTTTGATAATCTGGCAACTCAATGGGTTGGAAAAGTTATTCTTTCGTGAACGATGTTTATTCAATTTGACCCGTCCCTACATCCGCGTAAGTTGAGTCGAAATTAAAAAACAAATATTATAATTCATCAACACTATGTCTGCAAAACTGAGTTCGCTATACATCAATCCCCTGCAATTCTCTGACAAGACAGGTACTATAATTGCGCTGGAGGATTATCCGCCTTGTGTCTTAAAGGCATGAAAAAAGAGACATTTTCTAAACGGTGGGCGGAATGGGTAACTCGATATCCAATTGTTTTTATTACCTGCGGAGTTCTTTTAGCCTTGGGGCTTGGCTATGGCGGACAGTTTATAACCATAAGCAGTGACTACCGTTATTTTTTTGGGGAGGACAATCCCCAGCGCTTGGCCTTCGAAAAGTTACAAAATGTATACAGCAAAGACGATTCTGCATTATTTGTCATCACCCCAAAGGATGGAAACGTGTTTAAAAAGAATACATTGTCTGGCATTCATTTTTTAACCGAACAGGCATGGCAGTTACCTTACTCAAGGAGGGTAGATTCAATTACCAACTTTCAGCACACCTATGCGGAAGGGGATGATTTAATTGTCAAGGACCTGGTTACTCCGGAAGAATTATCGGATCTTGAAAATAAGGTGTCCTATGAAAAGTTAAGGGAGATTGCATTAAACGAACCTTTGCTCAAGGGATTATCAATCAATGCGGATGCGAGTGTTACCTCGGTTAATGTGCTTATGACCTTCCCGGGTAAGCATTCAATGGAAATTCCCGAGGCAGTGGCGGAGGCCCGTAAGCTTGTGGATGAGTTTAAGAAAAAGTACCCCGGACATGAAGTTCATCTTTCCGGAGACACGATGTTGAACAATGCTTTCAATGAAGCGGGCGTGAAGGATATGACCACACTGACTCCTGCGATGTATGGAGTAATAATCTTAATAATGTTTGTTCTTCTTCGTTCGATATCAGCGGTCTTTGCCACTTTTATTGTAATGCTGTTATCTATCATTGGCGGTATGGGTTTCGCGGGTTGGATGGGAACGCCAATCACGCCACCCTCTTCCATCGCTCCGGTGGTAATTATGACCCTGGCGATTGCAGATTCGATTCATATTTTGAAATCCATTCTGGTGGCTCTGCAGAAGGGAAATACCAAGCGTGATGCGGTCGTGGAGGGTTTGCGGGTAAACCTGAAACCGGTTTTTCTTACCAGTGCCACCACAATTGTGGGATTTTTATCCCTCAATTTTTCGGACACTCCCCCTTTTCATGATTTGGGTAACATAACCTCGGTGGGGGTAGCCATGGCTTTTATTTTATCGATTACCGTTTTACCGGCAATGATAACGCTCCTCCCCCTGAAAGTGAGGAAATCCAATAAAATTTCTAACCCATGGGGCACCCATGTTGGTTCATGGGTAACCGGTCGAAGAAAATCAATTGCAATGATCAGTTCGATCGCGACTATCCTGATCGGCTTACAGATTCCCAAGATTGAATTGAATGATGAGTTTATAGGATACTTCTCGGAGGACAATAATTTCCGAATCGATTCGGACTACACCATGAAAAACCTAACCGGGATTTATCAGATTAATTTTGATCTCAGTTCGGGAGAGTCGCAGGGGATCGCAGACCCCGCTTTCCTGAAAAAAGTGGAAGAATTTGCCAATTTCTTGCGTAATGAGCGTATGGTCACCCATGTAAACAGTATCACAGATGTATTCAAAAGGCTGAATAAGAATATGCATGCGGATGAGGAATCTTATTACAAACTTCCGGAAGCCCGTGATCTCGCCGCTCAATATCTTTTGCTCTATGAAATGAGTTTGCCGTATGGATTGGATTTAAATAACCAGGTCGATGTTGATAAATCCTCCACGAGGCTAACGGCCAATCTTGGATTTGTGACCACTTCGGAAATAATTGAAATAGTGACCAGGGCTGAGAATTGGCTGAAGGAGAATTGTCCGGAAAGTATGCACACACTGGCAAGTTCCCCGGTTATTATGTTCAGTCATATTTCACATCGTAATGTGGTCGCCATGCTTAAAGGCACACTTCTGGCCTTTGGATTAATTACCGTGGTTATGATCGTGGCTTTGGGTAGCGTGAAATACGGACTTCTTTCTCTTATTCCTAACCTGGTCCCAATCATCCTGGGGTACGGCGTATGGTCAATATTTGTGGGCGAGGCGGGGTTTACTATTGCGATCGTGGGATCAGTCACTTTGGGGATAGTGGTGGATGATTCGGTTCATTTTCTGACCAAGTTCAATTTAGCCAGACGAGAGAAGGGACTTGGGGTGGATGAATCGGTTCAATATGCTTTCGAGAATGTCGGAGGTGCCTTGGTCGTGACCAGCGTAATCTTAGTAATCGGGTTTGCCGTGCTGATGTTGTCAGAATTTAAGATGAATTATATTTTGGGTGCACTTTCTGCCCTGACGATTGCCCTGGCTCTTTTGATTGACTTTACCCTCCTTCCCGCCGTGTTAAGCTTTAGCGGGGGTAAAAAAACAATTTCGAACAAACAATCAAAATCGAACAGGCAATGAAATTATTTCAGTTAAACACTATCCTCGCCCTTGTGGTCTTTTCTTTTTCAGGTACCGGAGCTTTGGGACAGGAGACCGTTCCGGAGAAGGAAAGAGGGCTATGGGTGGCCCGACAAATTGATCAGGAAGATGAGGGCTTTGTTAATCAGGTCTCCGAAGCGACCATGACTCTACGAAACAAGCAGGGACAGGAGTCCACCCGACGTATGACCATTAAATCTCTTGAAGTCGCTGGAGATGGTGATAAGTCACTGACTATTTTCAGTTCTCCCCGTGATGTGAAGGGAACCGCATTCCTGAGTTTCACTCACGCACTTGAACCGGATGACCAATGGCTCTTTCTTCCTGCTTTGAAACGGGTGAAACGCATTTCATCCAATAACAAATCGGGTCCTTTTATGGGCAGCGAATTTGCATATGAAGACATATCAAGTCAGGAAGTGGAAAAGTATAGCTACGAATACATTCGTGAAGAAGCGGTGCTGGGATCGGAGGGTCATGTGATTGAACGGGTACCGGTGGATCCCAAGTCTGGCTACACCAAACAAGTCGTATGGGTCGATGGAGCGAGTTGGCGAATTGGTAAGATTGAGTTTTATGACCGAAAAGGAGAAAAACTGAAAACCCTGACCTTTAATGATTACAAGCAATATCCGAATAAAAAATGGCGCTCCAATCGGATGGAGATGACTAATCATCAGTCCGGTAAGAGCACTCAATTAATTTGGAGTGACATAAAATTCGAACAGGATCTCACCGAACGGGATTTCGATCAGAATGCCCTGAAAAGGGCTCGATAAAATTGCTAGCCTTTCAAAAAATCGTAATCCTGTGCCTGGCTTGCTGGTCGCTAGCAACGACCGCAGTTTGTGGGGAATTTTCCGGTGAGCTCTCTTTTGAAACCCGGGGTTATTTTCACAAGGGAGCACATGAAAACAGTGATAGAGTGGATCTATCAATTATCTTACAACCTGAATATGTAATTGCATGGGATGAGGACAGAAAGGTTTTCACTTTTGAACCCTTTGTGCGCTACAGCAGTCTAGATAAAGAGCGTAGCCATGTTGATATTCGCGAACTAAGTTTCCTCGGTAGTTGGGAGCTGATTGAGCTTCGGGTTGGGATAAGTAAGGTTTTCTGGGGAGTGACTGAGAGCCAGCATTTGGTTGATGTGATTAATCAGACTGACCTCGTGGAGAGTCCTGACGGGGAAGATAAATTGGGACAACCCATGATCAATATCGCTTATGTAAATGAATTTGGAAATTTTGAAATATTTCTTCTTCCTTATTTCCGAGAACGCACTTTTTCGGGAATTGACGGGCGGTTTCGAGGCAGTCCGGTTGTAAATATGGAAACCGCAAGCTATCTCAGCGGTAGTGGCAATAATCATCTCGATGCCGCTTTTCGCTGGTCCCACTATATAGATGAACTGGATTGGGCTTTATCCTATTTCGAGGGAACTGACCGGGAACCACGATTGTATAAGAATGCAGATGGAACCGCACTTGAGCCGGTTTATGGTCTGGCCAGGCAGGCCAGTCTAGAAATACAGTATACGGTTAGCGACTGGCTGCTCAAAGCCGAAGTCTTATCCAAGCACAGTGATCTGCATGGAAACTACTGGGCTACAGTAACCGGTTTTGAATACACTTTTGCCAATGTTCACAGAGGCATGGATGTGGGCTTTCTTTATGAATACCTTTATGACGATCGCAAAGAGCTTGCTGGGAGCGGATTGGATAATGCCACCTTTCTGGGTTCCCGGGTGGCGTTGAATGATGAAAATGGATTTGAATTACTGGTTGGAAGTATCATTGACCACCAAACTGGACGAATGAATAATGCGTTTCTTGAGTCAACTCGACGTATTAATGAAAATTGGAAATGGACTTTAGAGAGTAATTTTTTGGTGAGTCCCAAATCCGGCAGTTTTCTTGAACAGGTAAAGCACGACGATTATCTGCAGGCAAGCTTGTCCTTCTTTTGGTAGGGTGCCCCATTTTTATTAATCTGTTCGTTTTTCGTCACCCAAGTAAATGATATTCGAGTCGAGGTCGTAGTGTTGCAGGTCAGCACCCTGTAGATCGAGTGCGGAAGGAAAGGTACGGGGACTAATCTCAACGGTGGATTCTTCATTGACCGTGTATCCGGCCTTTTCAAGCCAGCGTCTGGCCCGCTTACTTTGATCAGATCGCGAACTTTCAAGCGAATCGATTCCTGTTTTATTCTTAACCGGGGAAAATTCTTCGAGTCGATCCGCTTCTAAAATGAGCGGATTTTTGGCTAAGGGGAGGGCGTCGAATACAAAGGTTTCAAATTTGACGGCATTGGGTTTTTCCGGAGTTACAAGATCTCCGTTTTCGTTTAAGTGTGTGACTTTTTTTTCTGCTCTATGGTAGGGCAGTTTAATTTCCCCACTGGCAAACTGTTCGATAAAATCTCGCCGAAGAACATGAATTGCCGGACTTCCAGCCCGGTATTTGATTCGTCCATCCTCTTCTTTTTCAAGGGCTTTTTCCTCGGGCAAATCGGAATATTCAATGATTGAAATCCGGTCTCCAGTCGAAACGAAGTTACCCAGTTTTTCAAATGGTCCTGTCTTCGTAAGAGAGCGGCTGGACATATCGGAAGATTGTAAATCGTGCAGTCCGATAAAGAGGGGATTGATTACACTGACTAAGGGGTTGTCCACCTGGAAATAGGAAACATGTTCAATACCACGCCGTGCCATTTCATTAATTGAACCGGAATCAATCAGAGCTTTAAGTGAACCGCCGTGCCCGTTGGGTGAGAGGGCGAGGCTGTCCGCAGAGGCGAGAAGCAGGTTCCCGTCGAAGTCAGTTGCAGGCATAACTCCCTGAGCAAAAAATTTGAGATTTTCTTTTCCTAACCCGTAGTAATTATTTTTTTCAAAATGTGAGGTCGTTGCTTCCAGGTTTAAAGGACTGCACATGATATACCAAGGAATCATGACTTCATACTTCTCCGCGATCCCGCGAATTTGTTCTGCGAAGAGTTGGAAGAGTGGTTTATTTTTAATGGGACTAACCGGGAGGGTTCCCTTCGGTCCGTCGTACCCCAGGCGGGTACCCTGTCCTCCGGCAACCGTGAATGCTGCCGTCTTTCCCGCACGGACCAAATCTTCACCGTGTTTAAATGCCCGTTCGTAAAGTGCTTCCTGCTCTGGGTTCTCAGGAACACGTGGAAAGTAGGAAGCGGGTCCGTATTCGTGTGGTAATCCCAATGGATCCTTCTTGAAAACACACTCATCTAAGGCTGATGTCAGTTCATCCCAGTCAAGGGCTTGTACTTGTTCGAAAAGCTCGGCATTACTAGCAGACAGGCGAGCCATTCGAGTTTTATTGGTATCAATTATATCCATTTTAATAGCTGAGCTTTAGCTATTTTAATACCCACTGGCAACTGCAACTGGGTAAAAACCAAAGAAGCAGGAGTTTCAAAAAGTGAGCTGTGGAGTAATGTTCTTTATTAAGACAGGAGACCAAGCTGGGGTTTTCCTTTGTGAGCCACGGTAAAGGGCCGCACTGTGGGACTATAGAGAACATAATCCACAGGAATTCCCAGGGCATAGGCAATGGTTGCATTAAAATCAGGAATGGTCATTGAACCCTCAACCACTTCTTCGGCACCATCTGAAGTTTTGCCGTGTATATATCCCCCCTTGAATCCTCCTCCAGCCAGAACACTGGTGAATGCCTGCGGATAATGGTCTCTGCCGACATTCTGATTAATTTGCGGAGTTCGGCCAAATTCGGTGGTTAAAACCACAACCGTGTCGTTTAGCTTGCCAACTCGCTCTAAGTCGTCAAGGAGGGCGGCTACAGCCTGATCCATAGTATGGCAAAGCTCGGGCAGGGAGGTGAAATTATTTTGGTGGGTATCCCAGCCCCCGAAACTGACTTCAACCGAGCGAACATTTCGTTCGATTAAGCGACGGGCAAGCAGGCAGCCCTGACCGAAGGGTTCGCTGCCATAACGGGATTTCGTTTTTTCATCCTCCCGATGAATATCAAAGGCGGCCAGGTCCGGGCTGTCCATTAACCGGACCGCATCCGCATACATATGACCGTAAGCTCGAATTGGTTTGGAATGATATCGTTTGAGGAATTCTGCATCAATATCATTGGCGAGGTTTATTCGTCTCTCAAAGCGATTTTTCTCAACCAAGGACCGTGCGTATTTGAGCCCGGACTGGGGTTCATTAATGGCGAGCGGCTCGAATTCGGGTTCAAAAAATCCCCCGCTTCCATGAAAACGACTTTCGCGCCCGACAAAGACCGATGCGGGTAGGGTAGGGTTGAGTTTGCCCTTAAGTTTATGATACCAGGAGCCAATACCGGGGTGTCGAATAGTTGCCCGTTGTTGGTAGCTGGTGTGCATGAAATAATTTCCTTTTTCATGATCTCCCGCGGTGGAAGTGAGTGAGTTCACGATGCAGAGTTTGTCGGCGTGCCTGGCCAAGTTGGGGAGATGACTCGAGACACGGATGCCATCCACATTGGTATTGATCGGCTGGGTTGACCCCTGATTTTCATGACCTGTTTTGAGGTCGAAGGTGTCAAGATGGCTCATGCCTCCTTCCATATAAAGATAAATGAGCTGCTTCGCAGGATCAGCGAGCTGTGGAATGGCACTTTCCTTCCCGGCGGCTCCAAAGCTATTGCTCGCGGAAACCCCAAGAAAGCTTCCGGCAGCGAGTTCGAGAAAACGGCGGCGGTTATAATCTGTCTTAATCATTGGATAAATATAAATTGGCGTGAATTCAGGAGAGCCCAGACAAGGTCTTCGATGGTTTCTTCCCCGTGGGTTTGATAACTGACAAGAATCCTTTCCATTTCTATTTGCGTGGGTTTTCTTGTAAGCATGGATCGGTAAATGAGATCAATCTTATCCTCTGGTTTTTGCAGTGCAGCGAGTAACCCACCAAGAAATGCGTTTGAGTTTTGAATGGCAACATTCAGGGGGCTGTTGAGCAAGTATAAAGCCTGTGGGACGGATGCATGGGATGAAGAGTTGTCGATTACTTCTCGGTCTGACTGGCCAAAGTCCCGTAAAAAATGTCCACGCTTGGCAGGTGATTCCAATTCCACCGCCCGTGCCATTTGTCGGACCACATCCCGAAAATGGCGCAGGGATAGTCGCTCCCTGTCCTCCCACCGCCTGCGTTCGTTTGGATCCAGATTACCCGGCGCTTTTCGGGGTCGTGCCTGAGATATTCGATCATTGGTTTCCATTGTAGTTGTGTCCATTGAACTCCCCATCATGGAGCTCCCCATCATTATCGCAGGGTTTGCTTGGTTGTCCTTGAGGTCAACCAGGACCAGTTCGCGATTCTTGGTTTCCATAGCACGGACTTTTACTTTGAGTTCATCCGTCAATTTTCTGGCAAGTTCATTATCGGATTGAGCATATGCGGAAGAGATTTTTTTCTCATATTCAACCTGTTCGGCCCGCATTTCACGTCGTTGTGCCCCGGCTTCCCTTATTCTGGGCAAGACTTCTTCAATAGGTCTGCCTTCAAGGCTCTGGTAAATTGCTTTCGTTCGGGCAATCCGTTCCTGGGTCCGTTTCTTATTTGGGGCATAAGTGTCCACATTAGGGAGAATGAGCGTGGTAATGGAATCCCAGATTTGTTCGGCACTCATTCGCTTTAACAGCGGGCCGGCAAAATGAAATTTCATTCCCGGGGAATGATCTTCCAGGTGCATTTCCCTGCGGAAAAGTTCAGTGTGAAAGAGAACATTTTGAAAAGCACGGATGTCGTAATCAAGTTCCTGCATTAA
The DNA here is from genome assembly GCA_045567635.1 of Opitutales bacterium. Classification (GTDB taxonomy): domain Bacteria; phylum Verrucomicrobiota; class Verrucomicrobiia; order Opitutales; family Seribacteraceae; genus Seribacter. Next base: position 30,232 of record JBJLCO010000014.1, read on the forward strand.
ATTTTCAAGAAAATGGAGTAATGCTGGTTGGTTGATTTCGGTTCGATCCGTCAAGTTGTCCACAGGTTCAAAGATTCCGTGACCAAACGCTCGTTTCCATAGTCGATTAACAATCACTCGGGTGAAGCGAGGATTTTCGGGAGAGGTTAACCAGTTTGCATAGGCATTTTTTCGTTCCGTCTGATCTTCAAGGTGAGGGATTTCCGGTCCAAACATGGTGCCGGGTTTAACAATCTCCTCGGGTGCACCGTTGTCATACTGGTAATCGTGAGGGAGTTTGAGGGGTTTGTCGTCATGGTGCTTTACCTGAACATTAGAAATATGCCCGTAAAGCATGTTGACAGACTGAGAAACCGGGTTGTCAAAATCTTCGACTTTTTTTCGAGCCGCAATGGCCCGAACTGCGGCTTCTCTGAATTGTTCCTTGGTGAGGTTATTTCGTTCTAGGTAACCCGGTGCATACGGCTGACCAAGCCATTCGTCGATTTTTGATTCATCATGAATATGGGGAAAGTCTTCAAACCCTGCCTCTTTTTATAAGCGGCATTCTTTCTTTTTCCAAAATCCTGATAGACCCGCTGACGGTTTGAATTTTTGGCCACCCCCATACGAACATCAAAATCATAGGTATAAGCAGCCATTTTGAAATAGTCCATTTGGGTCCATTTGTCGAAGGGGTGGTCGTGGCACTGAGCACATTCCAAACGGGTACCCAGGAAGATACGGACTGAATTGGACATATTGTCGAGAGCCATACCTGCATCCCGCAGATAGTAGGCGGCGGCAGGGTTGTCAAAAATCAGTCCATGCCCGCTTACCAGTTGGTGTACGAGGTCATCGTAAGGAGTGTTGTTTCTTATCTGGCTTTTGATCCATTCCCGATAATAAAGAGTATAATCAACATTCGTGGGAATCCGCAGCAGATCCGCCCAAAATTGATAGTGATGAGCCGTGTAGCCCGCATCATTTGAAAGTAATTTTTGAATCAGTTCTGAATGTTTGTTTTTGGAGGTGGAATTGAGGAAATTATTTGCTTCTAAAATCGTGGGAATACGGCCGATGATCGAGAGGTAAATTCGTCGGAGGAATAGACCGTCACTGATAAGAGGATTGGGGTTCAGGTTCTCACTTTTTAAGTGAGCATTCAGGAGTTCGTCGATTTTTTGAGCGGCCGGGAGCGGATCAAATGAGGTGGTTCCAGAAGGTTTTTCTTCACTCAACGAAATAGCTTCACTTGCATTATTTGAACCGGTGGTTTGTGTGCTTGAATCAGTCTTTTCACCTGTAAAAAAGTAGATAATACCTCCGATCAAAGAAATTGAAACTAAAGCCACCCCGCTGAGAACATAAAATTTTCTACGGGTTTTGGGAACCGGTTTGGCGGTCTCTTGTTCAAGCGTTGCCCGCACCTTTACGGATGGGGTGCGCTCCGGATTCTTATCCTTCTGCTCGGGTTCTTTTCGGGCGGGTAGGGGGTTTTCAGAGATACCGGGAACCAAGGATAACTTGACCCAATTGGCTCCATCATAACAGGCCAGATCATCCCCAGTAAAGTTTTTCGCCTTGAGGTATTCCCTCAGCTGAGCAACGGAGTAGGGACCGAAATTTTTATCATCTCTGTGAACATATACTTTCATACTTTACTGCTCGTCGAGGGTCTTTCTGCGTTTTAACAAATTACGATTACGAACCCCATTCTCTTGAATTAGATCAAGATTATTATTTTGTTCAGGATGCTGTCCAACTTGAAAAACCTGCAGGTTATCAAAGGAAGCTCCTGCCTGATCGACCTGAAAGGCAAGTTCAGTCCGTAGATTTCTCATCATCGGGTGTTTTGCATAAACCATGTGTTTGTGGTCGAGATGAGCAACTAGATGATCATCGATAAATTCGATGGTCATCGTATACCATTTGCCTTCTTTGAACTCAAAAGCACATTCGCCATGTCTCGTCGGAAACCATGTCCCTTTTTTGTCCTGTTCGGTTTGAATAAAAAAATTGTCTTTTTGAATATGGAGTACGGTCTTGTAACTACTATTTGAACCCGTGATTAAGCGAATATCTGTGGCTCCATTAAATTGAAAATCAAATCGTATCAAAGCATCCTGGAAATTTGGATCTTTGTAAAAAATCCGTTTATTTGTACCTCCATTTTGGTTGCGTAATAGAACTCCACCTTCCACCTGCCATTCTTTTTGAAAAAACCAGTTCTTACTGATCTGACCTTCGGAGAAATGTTCACCGAAGAGGAGATTTCGTGTCTGAGTAAGCAAAGGTCGGGACGGGATCTGTGCACCAATTTTTTCACGCCAAACCTGAAGGTCATGGTGAAGTTTTTGAACAACTTCCGGTTTGGATCCTGTTAGATTTATTTTTTCGGACGGATCATTTTTCAGATTAAAAAGTTCAAACTGTTCAGACTTTTTCGGATCAAAGTATTCAATTAATTTCCAATTCCCATGGCGGATGGCACCGCTTGAGATTCCGCCGAGAAAGTGAGGCCGATCCAATGGGTAGTGCCAATGCAGGGATTTACGCGAGACAGCGGAAGAGGGATTTTTCCAAGTGGCCAGAGTGGATACACCATCCAGTTTTTGCTTGGGATCGGGTTCGATGTCTGCTGCCTCAAGCAGGGTGGGGTAGAAGTCATGATTAACCACCGGTTGGGCACAGGTTTGGGTTCGCGGGATATTTCCATCGGGCCAGCGAACGATTAGCGGAACCCGAATGCCACCCTCATATAATTGGCTTTTGCCGCCACGAAGAGGGGCATTGGATGTGACATTGGTTTCTCCTCCATTGTCACTCGAAAAAATGAAAATGGTGTTTTCTGCAATGCCAAGAGAATCGAGTTTTTTCATTAGGAGTCCAACCCCGTCGTCAATGCTTTCGAGCATCGCAGCCAGGTGTGGGTTGTGATCCTGTGCCCAATATTCACAGTTTTCTCCCGAAAGACCGTTATCATCGCAGAGGTAGCAGTTTTTTCTGCTGGGTTTTCCAGGCTTATGTTTCTTACGGTACTTGTTTACGAGGTCGGGCCGACCATTTAAAATTGTATGAGGTGCATAGTGACTGAGGTAGAGAAAGAAGGGTTCCTTTTTGTTTCGCTCGATGAAGTCAACTGCTTCCAGGTTCAAGCGGTCGGTTAAATATTCTTCTTTTCCCATTCTGTTTGTTGGAAGATCTATCCATGAGATGGGTTGAGTACGAAATACATAGGGCCAAAAATTGGCCCCATTCCCCACGCCTTTAATTTCACTTCCAATGTTCCAGTCGAATCCATGGTCCCTGGGTCGCACCTCAAATTGTGCGTCCTGATATTTATATCCCGTCAGGTGCCACTTGCCGACCATTCCTGTCTTATACCCATTGCGTTTTAGGATTTTGGGAAGGGTTAGCTGGCTAACCGGAAGAGCATTGGATGAATTTGGGCGGAGGTAGTCCAGTATACCCACCCGGGCTGGGTGTTGACCGGTTAGCAGGGCGGCTCGGTAAGGAGAACAAACAGGAGCCGCCGCATAGGCATGGGTGAAGCGGACTCCTTGCTTGGCTAGCTTATCCAGGTAGGGGGTTTCATTAAAAGTGTTGCCATAGCAACCCAATTCGGCCCAGCCCAGATCATCCGCCAATACAAAAATAATATTTGGTTTCTCCGCATGCAGGGAAAAAATAAACGGAATAAAAAAAAGGAACAAATGACGGATTTTTTGAAAGATCATTTGAAAGAAAGAGTAATTGAGGTTTTGGCAGACTTTTCATCGGCGAGAAAGGACAGGTAGTCAGCATGGGTTGCATTTTGCTCGGTAAAAGAGGCACCGTTCAATTGAGGACCCCGGGAAAGTTCACTTTGATCCAGCCAAGGCTCAAAGTGAACCCGAAGTGGGCAGTTGGAAACAGTAATCGATTTTTTCTTCTCTCCCAGGAAACCTTTTTTGCGTTCGAATCGAACTTGGGTCCAACCATCTTGATTACCTATGGGAATATCGAATTCCATCCAGTCCCAACCGATGGGCAGGGAATCTTTAACCTTAAATATATTGTCTGGGATTGAATAGGATAAGCCAGCCAATCCTTCAAGAAAGAGAAGGATTTTACCGGCATTAAAATTGGAATATTGGTCGCCAAACAAGGCAAGGTCACGGCGGTAAGCCTCCGGGGCCACTGGAATTGCCCATTCCTTATGAAAGTTATAATTTTCCAAGTGATTAAGAGTCAGTGCGGAAGCAATTTTGGGGAATCCCTGGCGAAAGATTCCATCTAAGGTGAAGTAGGCTGTATCCGGGGTATAGCCAAAGGACTGATCGTCCGCAGAGTTGAAAAGACTCATTGATTTTTTCGCCATCGCTAAGGGAAAGAACTCACCGAAGAATCCACGTTCTTTATTCAAGGCCCATGAGTGAATCAATCTTTCCGCATATTCTCGGGGGAAGTGCTTGGAACGCATAGCCCAAAAAGCGGTGGTCATGAGCATGCCATCTCTTCCACCCATGAAATAATCTTTATGTCCATTCGCTTCCCAGCGTTGATCAAACATAAGTCGAAGGTGTTTTGGGTCTTGGTTGATTCGCTTTTTCCAATGGTCGACATCTGAATTATTTCCAGAAATCACCGCCATATTTTCGAGGACTTTTCCCACTTCTGCGTCATTCATGGCAAATCCAACCAAGTTCTTCCAGAAAACTTTGCGGAAATATCCCTGGTAGCACTTGCGTACAAAATCGCGATCGCCGGTGTGTTGATAAATTTGCCAAGCCCCAAGGACATGTTCGGCTAATTCTCCACCATAGGCACCCGAGTGCCAACCAACGCCCTTGTTGTCGGAGAGAAAAATATGACCGTCATTGGTTTCCCGATACCGGCCATTCTCTACCAAGTGTTTCCAGGTTAACACATTCCCGTAGGCAAACCTCGGCTTATCCCGAGCCCATGCCCCCACCTTTATTTGAAAGCAGGCATCATACCGGTGAATACCGAGGAAGTTATTCACCGCAGACTGGGTATGATTTTCCATTTCCCACCCTTTTTGTACATTGATGTAATACATCATATGGAGAGACCAAAGGTAGTAATAAATATCCTCAAATTTTGAATCACTGCAGCGAAACTGGGGGATTTCCTGAGCAAGAATATTATTCATCTCTACAGTTTTCTCTTTCAGTAATGCCGGTGCAAGGAGGCTGGTTTCTCTACCTGTATTCTTGGCAATGTTTTGATCGTCGTGCATGGACCAGGACACAGTAGTTCCCTGTGAGTCGCACGGAATTTCAAAAGAATATTTCCATACGCCCCGGTCATCCCGGTCGAGTTTCAGGGTTTTAGAAAAGTCCTTCGAGGAGGAGAGGGCAGTGGTCATCCCCTGATAAACACAGGGACCAATTCTTTCAGGTCGGTCGGGGTCGGGAAGGGAGCGAACGGTTCCCCCTTCGCGGAGGAGGATCGAATTTGTAGATGAGTCGTATCGAGCAGAGGCATTCGAAGAAACGCTGTGACGAACATAAAAACTGTGCCCTTCAAATTTGAGGGTAATTGGTTCAGAGGATGTGATGATTGAGGCAGCAGCGTCTTTTGCACTGATAAACTTTTCCTCGCGAATGGTGACCCCATTTATTTCATACTCACAAATCATTTTATCCGGTCGCCAACTCATTCGAGTGGGGGCGGGGTGTTTATATACCTTGTCCCCAATAATGACACTGCCGTACAGAACACGGGTGTCTTTGTAGAATTCCCAGCCCCGGTAGTCATTTCCAACGCCTGTATGTTCACTTCCAGGACAGTTGACTATTGAGCAACCCAACCCCACGACTTCGGAGATCATGGTGAAAGGGGTGGGTAAGACCAATGGTTTCATCTTCTATTAATTCCCAACTTGCATGGAACCCACCCACGTAATAGGCAAGGTTACCGGCTAGGAATCCGTGCTTTCTTCCCTGAATAGACTGCTCAAGTTTTTCGCAGAGAGAACTTTCTTTTGCGAATACATTTGAGCATACTGAAAGCAGAGCCAAACAGAAAAAAAAGCGCCGGGCTTGGAGTGACCTAAAGATCATACCTAAAAGTAAAAATAAACCTATTTTTCAAATGCGACCTGCACCTCGAGGATTCCCACGGCGGCATCCGGTTGAGGCACCATGTTAATCCGAATGGCATCACAAGTCAGTGGTGCAGCTGGGTGAATGACATTATATTGGTTGGCCCGGTTGTCATAGCGATCCGTAACATATAATTCAAAAGGTTTCCACTGACCTTTGCTTCTGATCTCGAGCGACCATTCCTTGGGAAATTTTACATCCTGCTGATCCTGCATCCAATAAACACCAATATCGCGAACCTTTTTTGATTCTGAAAAGTGTCCTTCGATCCATTGGGTTTTACCAAGCTGTGGCCGACTGGTCCAGCGAGGTATACTTTTTCCACTCGACCACTTTGGTTCCTTGCCATCTCCGACTGCGCTTACGGTATCCAAGTCGGAGGTGTGGGAAGCTTTGATATTAGAAAATACACTTTTCTTAGGAAGTTTGTGAGGATCAAAAACGGCAAGTTTTGAAGTCGTGGGGAACCAAATGGTCATGGATCCAGGTTTACGGTTATTCCATGCATAATAGGGAATTAAGGATAGGCTTTTATCTTCCTCTCCTCCCGATTCATTAACGGCATTAGCCATTGTTTTGATTTGCGAAAAAGATCCGCTGGTAAGTTTTACTTTGCTTAAATTATATTTCGTTTCCATTTTTTCTTGATTAAGAAAAAAGCGCTGGGTCGCACCACCATTATCAATTTCTTCAGCACATAAAACAAAAGGCCCCCGTGTGAATGCTAGACGGTCATGGTTTTCCTCAACCCGTTTGTCACATTGATTAATTCGTAAAGGCATGGGGAGATCGAGGATTATTTGATCTCCTTTTTTCCATTTCCGTTCGATGATCGCAAATCCCTTCTCGACTTTGGCCTGGGTCTTGGATCCGTTGACTGTGAGGCTCCAACTTTCTTTTTTTTGATTTAGATATTTATAAAGTTTCCCAGGTACAAACTGATTACCTGCCCAGGTGGGAATTCGAAGATGAACCTTAAAGCTAGATGGTTTTTTTGGATTAAGAGAAATCTTAATTTTCCCATCATTTGGGTAATCGGTTGTTTGATTGATAGCTAAATCTGTCCCGGCGATCTTTAAACTTGTGGAGGTGTCTGCATACATCGCCAAATAAAGATTTTCTTCGTTGTGGGCATAGGTCATTCCCTGCACCTGAGGTAAGAGACGAGCCATGTTGCTTGGACAACATGCAGTTCCAAACCAAGGGGCACGGCCGGCAGTACCATGATTGAAAGGATACTTTCCGTCCGCCTCCAAAGGATTTACATAAAAGAACTTATTCCCTTCCAAATTGACCGCAGCCAAAACATTGTTAAGCAAGGATACTTCAGCCACATCGAGGTATTTTGCGTCCTGATGAACTAAAAACATTCTGAAGTTAAAGAGTACATTTCCCACCGCGGCGCAGGTTTCGTTAAAGGCATCTGCATTGGGTAAAAGATACTGCGGGCCGAAACCTTCAATTCCATGAACGGCACCCAAACCTCCGGTTATGTGCATGCGGGTGTCAGTAATATCGGCCCAAATACGATGCAGGGCTTCGGTGTAGGAGTTTTTTTGTTTTAACGCGGCAATATCTGCCATCGCGGCGTACAGGTATGTAGCACGAACAGCGTGTCCGACGGCTTCACTTTGCTTTTCAAGCGGAGCATGTTGTTGGGCGTAAGTAGGTGACATCACGCCTTCTCCATCAGGAACATAAGTTTTTCCACGGATTTCGAGAAATTTTTCGGCCATTTCGAGGTAAAGTTTTTTACCCGTGACATTCGATAATTTTACTAAAGCCAATTCCATCTCCTGATGTCCGGGTGCCTGCCGGATCGGTTCACCATCATTGTATTTGGGGTCCCCTTCAAAAAATACCCGGTTTACGTGGATGGCATTCTTCTCGGCTACTTTTAAAAGTTTATCCTTACCCGTTGCCTGATAATAGGCGATAGCGGCTTCGTAGAGATGCCCCATGTTGTAAAGCTCGTGGCTATGCACAACAAAAGTGTAGGGTTTGTTTCCCATCATGTTTTTGTCGCTTCCCACCTTTGTGGTATGGGAAGGGTAGAGGTAACCGTCCGGTTCCTGTGCGGCAGCAATGACCTCCACGATTCGATCGAATTGAGATTCAAGTTCTGGGTCATCCTGTAATTGGGCTAAGTAGGCAGCTCCTTCCATCACCTTATACAAATCGGAGTCAATAAACCGGTGTGGGCGGTGATCGTCCACTTTTTTTCCTTTAAGATAATCCGCAGCTGCCTGTAAATGAGCCACTCCGGGTTCAGTTTTTTCAAAGGCAAAAGGTACCAGTACTTTTCGTTGAGTTATTAGGCGTGGTCTCCAAAATTCGCTTGTCATTTCAACTTTGTGAAAAGGAACAGGCTCGATGGATGCAACGACTTGAAGGCTCGCTAGAATAGAAAGGAAGCAAAGTTTAGAAACAGATAAAACATTCATAAATGTGAGAGTAATAGGATAAATTATCACATATCAACTATATTCTATATATAATAATTATTTTGGGTTTGGGTTTATTTGAATTTTAATGTTGGGCCGACAGGAAACCGATGGGCTGAGTAATCGGGATGAAGATCCGCAAAGGATGGAATCTGTAAAGGTTGGTTCATATTCATATTTCTAAACATTACGCTTTTTAGGATCGTCACCGACGGGTTAATAATTGGAGAAAGTCCATCGAATGATGTATCATCATGAAAATGATCACCATCCCCAGCGGTGCTGGACATGGTTAGCATAAAATGGGTATCAGCTGGCAGGTTTACACTCTGTTCAAGTAGAATGTACCTGAATTCCCCCTCTAATATTCCTTGATTGTGCGGTCCAATTTCAATCCCAATAATTTTTTTGGGGGCAGAATTTTGGATTTCCCACAAGCAGATAGAGTGCTTGGATTTTAAGGTTCTTGGTTTTTTTCCCGATCGGCTGGGATGGTCCGAGTCTTGATCGGTGGGAATACCCCGCGCCGAACGGATAGGCAATTCACGGTCATGATCATCCCACATTCCTAAATGAGTAATAACTTGGTCTTCATCGAGTTTAAATTCAAATCCTATAGATCCGGTGATATCATTTCTTAAATTATTCCAACCGTCATCGATAATCAGGTTCGAACTTGGGGAAATATTGAGTTCCCTGGAATAACCCTGATTATGAACTTGAAGTAAATTTTCTGCGAGGGAAACGGCCGAGGACGAAAGGTTAAAAAAATCACTTTTTTCATAAGGATCTTTCTTTAAGTCGTAGGCTACCATTTCCTGGGCCGACCCCATTGATCCATTTGGTGTCCAGGGCTGGGCTAATCCACCTCGAATGATTACTTTGTGAGAGGATTGCCTGATCGCAATTGCGTCGTTTTCAAAGGGGGGACCAAGGTGGCAAAAAAAATAACGAGGCCTATTATCCACTTGTCCCGGATCTTTCCAAAAGTCAAATGAGTCCAGACTATCTTGGGCTTCGGTAGGATGCAGATTGTCCCCGATGATTCTTGCGAAAGTGGAAAACAGGTCGGTGAGAGAAAACAAATTTGAATTGGTTCTTCCTTTTCCAAAAACTCCATGCCAAGAGAGAATAAAAGGAACGCGGTGACCCCCTTCCCAAATTTTCGCTTTTTTGCCCCTTAACTCACCACTTTCCTGATTTGTTCCTTCGTTATCTCCTACATTAGGACCATTATCGCTGGTAAAAATAACTAAGGTGTTGTCGATGAGTTTATGACCTGGATTTCGTAGGTCGTCGGTAGTTTTGAGTTTTTCAATCAATGCACCAAAAGCTATATCATTTTCAATTATCATGTCTTCTCGATCGGTTCCTTTGGTGCCATCCGTATACCGGCTCGCTCCCTTTACAGGCTTTCCATCCAAAAATTTTGGTACTGCATAATCTCCGCTTTGGTTTCTCTGGAAATGATTTGCGGTGGGAACATAGTACAGAAAGAACGGCTTTTGTTTCTGAGATGCTACTTGAATGAATTGGAGCCCTTCTTTAAGGAAATCCGGTCCAAGTTGCGACAAATCCCAATTCGGTCCGCTGAGAATCTGGCCGGCTCTGTGTTTCATGCCCATCCAATGCATTTTTGATCGGTCGGTGAAAGTCCACTTGTCGTTACGGATGTAGATTCTTGGTTCAGTGTCCAAAGAATCTTCAGTATTTCCTGGGACACCAAAGAATTCATCGAATCCATGATGAGTAGGACCATCAATCAATGGTTTTGTGAAATCTACATCTTTGTAGTCAAATTCATCTGCAGGCTGACCATGGCCATCATCGAAATCCATACCGACATGGTATTTTCCGATAGCTCCAGTGTAGTAGCCGTTTCGTTGGAGCATTTCGGGTAGAGTGGTCAGCGCCTGCTGAATCATGGGGCGGTTTGGACCATGAGGGAGCCATCCCTGTTTTTTGAGGTAGGACCTATGAGCCAGTCGCCCGGTTAAGAGAGAATATCGAGTGGAACTACACATAGATGCCGGGGCATGGGCATCCGTGAAAATCACTGCCTGCTTGGCAAACTTATCAAGGCTTGGGGTTAAAAGCGTTTTTTCAATCGGTTTGGATCCTTTAGTTAGGCTGATATTTAAGTACACACTGGTATCACCTAAACCCATGTCATCTGCCATGAAAAATAAGATATTAGGCTTGTTTTTTGAGCCTGCCTTAATCAAAGGTGCAAAAAAACTTAAACCCGCAATTAGGAGAATTATTACGCAAACTTTCATTTGTAATCTCTAAGTTACAATTTGTTGGAAATTAGCCGATTATAACAAAATAACAACAACTCAATATCTTCCGCCATTCTCATGAATGGAAACTGGATTACTTTAGCTTTTAGGAACGACAGCAGATTGATTCAAAGGCCACATTATAAGATCTCGTCATCTGCTTTGTGAAAAAAGCCAATCCCAAAGATCATTGGAATTCCATACATCTATCCATGAATTATGACCACGGCCTTTAATTTCCGAGTATTTTGGCGAACCGCCCGCTTTTTTGATCGCATCGATCATGTCACTGGACCGAATTGGTTTTATCACCGTATCCTTTTCACCATGCCAAGCCCAAATGGGAAGATGAGCCATATTTTTTGCTAATTTTTTATCTCCCCCTCCGCAAATGGGCACGGCCGCTGCAAAAAAATCCGGTCTTCGCTGAATAGCGTCCCATGTACCGTAACCTCCCATGGACAGTCCCATTGCATAGATACGATTGAGATCGACCTGATTTTTAGGATCAGTCGTGTAAGCATCGATTGCCTGGAATGCCATTTTCATGGAATCAGAAATTGGGGGCATCCGGTGACCGAGTAGGCTCCAACCAGTGTTCACCCACCTCTCTCCTTTGGGTACCTGTCCCGCAAAAATATGAGATTTTCTCTTAAGGCGAACACCCTGTTTTTCAAACGCTTCAATTCCTCCGGCATCGGTCAGTTGTCGTTTATTATCTTCTCCCCGACCGCCGGCTCCGTGAAAGAAGATCAGCAGGGGGTATTTTTGACCATTTTCAATACTGACCGGGGGAGCAGTACGGTAATGAAATGCTTGGTTATTATCTGATTTTAAAGTGTGTGGTTGATAATGCTCGAGCGGACTTTCAGTTGGTTTGGAATATGAGTAGGTGGTAAGAAGACAGATAATGGATGGGCAAAGAATAGATAATCGAATCATATCGTATTGCTAATTAGTGCGGTAATTCCATTCAATAAAAAAAGTTAAAAAAAGCATAAAAATAATAAAGAGTGCTTTCAGTATTGCTCAATTAAGACCAAGTGTAATTATTAGGTTCATGGTACAGTTGGTAGAAAATACGATAACCCTTCTCCGTGAAAAAGGACTGCGTGTCACTGAACAAAGAAAAGCAATCTTGGAAGTACTGGCCTCCGCGGAGTCCCCAATGTCAGCAGAGGAAACATACGCTCAACTACCTGATGAAACTTGCGATTTAGTGACCGCATACCGTTGCCTGGAACAGTTTGAGAAAATAAACGCGGTGCAAAGAGGAGTTCGTGAAAATGGCACGAAGGTGTATTGTTTGGGTCACGGTCACGATCATCACCATCATTTAACCTGTCGAAGTTGCGGAAGAGCGGAGCGAATTGATCTCTGCATGGGAGATGAGTTGGAGGAAACGGCCAAATCATTTGGCTTTGTTAAAATTTCTCATGTGATGGAGGTTTTTGGTACATGTCCATCCTGTGCTTAGAAATTTTATTATTTTTATCTTACCCGTCCTTGCTTGCTTAGATTGATAATTATAATTGAATAGGCTTTTGTTACTTTAGTTAATAGTGAAACTTGTATTTTATATTTTCGTCTTACACCTTTCTTTTTCTCATGGTCTGTTTGCAAAACCGGATGATGAACTAGTTAAAATCGAGAATGCCGCACCCCGGAAATCATCAGTTCAACCCCAAAAAACCCGGAAGGTACTCGTTTATTCAAAACCAAGCGGATTCAAGCATAATTCTATTCCAACCGGTGTGAAAGGCTTGCGGATTTTAGCAGAGAAAACTGGTGCGTTCACTCCTACATTTACCTTGGATACCAGTGAATTCACAGTGGCGGGCTTGGAAAAATATGATGCAATTATCTTCAATAATACTACACATGTACAAAAGGCTTTTACAGAAGAGTCGCAGCGAGAAGCGATTTTAAATTTTATCAAGGAAGGTAAGGGTTTTATTGGTTTTCATTCCGCGTCTGACGGTGGAATGTCACAGTGGCAGGAATACACTGATATGATAGGTGGATGCTTTGCTGGTCATCCTTGGAATGCAGGCGGGAAGTGGCCTTTCTTTGTCGAAGATGTCAATCATCCGGTAAATCAAGCATTTAAAGAGGAGGAATTTATGTTTTCAGACGAGATTTACCAATATAAAAGCTATGATCGAAGCAAACTTCGAATTCTAATAGGTCTTGATTCTTTGAAAACTGATAAAAAAGGAAACTCCAAAACGAATGATTATCCTGTTTCCTGGGTTCGGTCTTACGGAAAAGGTCGAGTTTTTTACTCTAATTTTGGCCATAACAAAGCGACTTGGTGGACGCCTTTTCTATTGCAACACTTTTTGGACGGTATTCAATGGGCACTTGGTGACATTAAAGGCCCTTCTCAATCGCTACCCCAAACTAGAAATTTAAATTAATCCTCTCAAAATTACCTAACCAAGCTATTATCTAAAATGAAAGAAACAGATTCCGTAAGTCGCAGAAAATTTATCAGCTCAACTGCTCTTGCCAGTGCCGCAGCCTCTTTTCCTTATGTTGCCCGAGGTGAGGCGTTGCAAAGTGACACTATTCGTGTGGCAGCAATTGGTTTAGGTGGACGCGGGACGGGCGCTATCGGACAAATTTTAGATGCACCCAAGGATTTGGAAAAAGATAAGAATATTCGCTGTAACACAAAACTGGTCGCGGTCGCGGATGCATTTCCAGAAAAAGCCACCAATAAAATTGCCGCTTTTAAAAAGAAATACGGTGACGACCGGGTGGATGTAGAGGGCAGAATTTTTGGCGGTATTGATGGGTACAAGCAGGCAATCAATGAAGATGTTGATATGGTTGTTATTGCCACTCCGCCCGGCTTTAAACCTCAGCAGTTTGAATATGCGATTAATCAAGGTAAAAAGGTTTTTATGGAGAAACCAGTTGCAAGTGATGTGACTGGAGTTCGTCGTGTTTTAGAGGCGGCTAAAAAAGCCAAAGAAAAGGGGCTAACTGTTGGGATCGGGCTTCAACGCCGTCATGAGGAACGTTTCACGAGTTGCGTTAAGCAGTTACAGGATGGCGTGATCGGTGATATTAATATGCTTCGTGTTTATTGGAATGGTAATTCAATTTGGCATCGCGCCAAACAAGAGGGAATGACGGAAATGGAATATCAGGTTAATAACTGGTATCATTTCACCTGGGCATCTGGGGATCAAATTTGTGAACAGCATATTCATAACCTAGATGTGGGTTGCTGGATTAAGGGAATGTATCCGATCAAGGCGAACGGGATGGGTGGAAGTGAAATGAGAATGGGAGGAGACCGGTCACTTTCTCAAATTTTTGATCATACATTTGTGGAATACACTTTTCCGGACGGTACCAAGATGTTCAGTCAAGGCAGACATTTGAAAGGTGGATGGTCTCATGTTGCGGAGTATGCGCATGGATCCAAAGGTACATGTGCAGTCGCCAAGTTCATTGAGCCTTTTGATTCCGATCCCATTCGTATAGGTAGATCCCCAGGCGGACATTACCAGGAACAAAAAGATTTAATTGAAGCTTTGCACAAAGGAGAGTACTACAATGAAGCCGAGTACGGTGCGATGAGTACCTTTACCGCTATATTGGGTCGCGAAGCCTGTTATTCCGGAAAGGAAATTGAAGCGGATGATTTGTTAAAGAATGGAAGAGAGTATGCGCCTGGAATCGATCATTACACATGGGATACCACCCCACCAGTGGTTCCTGGTGAAAACGGAGAGTATCCTGTTCCAGCCCCTGGAGTTTACCGTCCATTTGCTTAAATCAATTTTGCTTTTTGCGGATAGGAAAAAGGAATGTAATTTCTTCCAAGGAAAACCTGCACTTTTAGAGACAGGTTTCTAAGTTTTTTTTAGTCTGTCTGGAGGGCATGTTATTGCTTTTAGTTTTTAGAAATTTAAACATAGCAAAATGTTTTGCGATTCATCCTTTCTTATTTTAAAAAGAAAAACTCTATGATTTTATCGGACTCTTCAATCCTGCTCGCCATTAAAAAAAATGACATTGTGATTGAGCCCTACGATCGCGATTGCCTGGGAACCAACAGTTATGATGTTCACCTTTCCCGTTATCTTGCCTGCTATGTGGACGATGTAATTGATGCCAAGAAGCATAACAAGGTGGAGCGGTTCGAAATTGCGAAAGATGGTATTGTACTGCGACCGGGTAAAACCTACCTTGGGGCTACAGAAGAGTATACTGAAACTCGTGAATATGTTCCTTTCCTCGAAGGTAAATCAAGTGTGGGCCGATTGGGTATTGACATACATGCAACGGCAGGAAAGGGCGATGTTGGTTTTTGTAACCACTGGACTCTCGAAATATCTGTTTCCCAACCCGTCCGGGTCTATGCAGGGATGCCAATCGGGCAATTGATTTATTTTAAAGTTGATGGAGAAGTGGAGATTGACTACGCGAGTAAAACATCCGCAAAATATAATCAAAGGACT
Source organism: Opitutales bacterium (assembly GCA_045567635.1). Lineage (GTDB taxonomy): Bacteria > Verrucomicrobiota > Verrucomicrobiia > Opitutales > Seribacteraceae > Seribacter. The sequence continues at coordinate 45,528 of JBJLCO010000014.1, forward strand.
CCACAGCCCGTTGAGTCGATGATGTGGAAAAACAGTTTTTAATAAATTGGAAAACCCCCTGCACCGTGAAATTTTGGAGGAACACGCACGTGCCCCTTCCTATAAGGGAAATTTAGAAAAATTTAGCCATTCCGGTAGCTGGTTGAGCTCGAAGACAGGTAATTCCTGCAGGGTCGAAATAATGGCACCTGACTTAATTATTAAGGAGATTTGTTTTTCGGGCCAGGGTTCGGCACTTTTTCAAGCCTGTGCCTCATTAATGTGCTCTCAAGCCCTGGGTAATAGTCTGCAGGACTCATCTCTTTTGTGTCAAAATATATTCAAATTCATAGAAGATGGAATTAAATTTTCATTACCCGGAGACTTAATAGTATACAGCACGATTTACAGATTCCCCGAGAGGCATGATTGCAGCCTGCTTCCATGGCGGGCCATGGAAAAAAGTCTTTGCTTTTAGTAAGATCTTCCGAATCTTCCGCCTCTTCGACCGCCGCCTCCGTACTGACTCCATTTCCCTCCATATCCGGACTGTTGCCCAAACGCATTTTGAGCGTGAACATTGTATAATTCATAACGCGTTTGAGGAAGCTCTTTTAGAAAACGACTCTGCATAAGCCGGATTTGGGTTCCGTTCTGACTTGAAAGCATGGGGAAAACCAAGTGGAGCGATCGTTCAGCCCGGGTGGATGCCACATAAAAAAGCCTTCTTTCCTCCTCTAGATCTCCTTCTCCGTCGATCGCTCTTTTATTGGGGAACAAACCGTCCGCCAACCCGATAATAAAAACATGTTGAAATTCGAGACCTTTGGATTGGTGGATCGTGGACAGGCGAAGGCAGCTTTCACCCGGACGAACCACCCGGTCTCCAGATTCGGAACTCAGTAGGATTAACTGAGTGAGCATCTCGGCTAAATTATCGTACTTTCCAGCAAAATCAACCAAGCTTTCCAAATCTTCCTCCCTTCTTGGCCAGTTTTCATAAGTTGCGTGCAAATATTCCTGATACCATCCGTTAATCGCCTCATCGACCACTTTTGAAGGTGTTGCCGTACCGGTTAATTCCTCCACACTTCTTAATGTCTCTACTAACCCAACCCAGTCCTCCTTGGCGTCCGCCGGTACTTTTTTAACCAAATCAGGATGGGCCAGTGCCGCAGTAATTTTGACTTCCTGTTCACCGACTATTTTTTCTGCAATTGAAAGCAGCTTGGCGGCAGTTTTTTCACCCACTTTGGGTAGAAGGCAGGCAAACCGATAAAATGCGGTGGAATCCTTGGGATTCACCACAAAACGCAACTGGGCAACCAAGTCTTTGACATGGGCTTGTTCAAAAAACTTTAATCCGCTGGTGATGACAAATGGAATATCTCTGCGGGAGAGTTCTATTTGAAGTTCCATTGCGTGATAATGAGCCCGGTAAAGAATTGCGATATCATGAAGGCAAATGCCGTTATCGACAAGCTGTTCAACTTTGGATAAAACGAAATTTGACTGTTGGTAACCATCTATTGTGGGGACAACAACTGGAAGATCTTGGTGGGGTTGGGAAGGCTTGAGGGTCTTGGTAAAATTTTCACTAGTCTTGCGATTTTCTAATATGCCATTGGCAAACTTGAGAATTTCAGGAGAACTTCGATAATTCGTTTCAATTTTAAAAATTTTCGTTCCCGGGTGTCTTTCCGGAAATCCAAGAATTTGATCAATGTCCGCACCCCTCCAGGTGTAGATGCACTGGGCATCGTCTCCCACGGCCATAATTTGATGGTTGGCGGCAATTTTATCCACAATTTTGGACTGTAGAGAATTTACATCCTGATATTCATCCACGAGAATATGAGAAAACCGTTCCTGATAGTACCGGGCGGCTTCCTTGTTTGTTTCCAAAACTTGGAGCCATAATACGAGCAGGTCGTCGTAATCTGCTAATCCCCGCCTTATTTTAGTATCCTGATAGTCCCGCATGAAAGAATCGATTTTTGCAAGTAGTTCACTGTTCGATGGATACCGTCCCTTGGCTACATCTTCAACAGGTACCATAACATTGCGGGAGAAACTGATAATTCCCTTAATTGGTTTGGCTTTTGGGTTTTCTTTAGATTTGAAAAAGCCGGGATCCAAATCTCGGATTACTTCGGAGAGAAGTGCATCTGAATCTGCATCGTCCAAGATAGTGAAATTTCGTGGAAGTCCAATAGAGTCCCCAAATAGGCGGAGTACTTGCCCGCCAACATGATGAAAAGTTCCTCCCAGAAAACGATGTGAACTCACTCCCGTCAATTCCTCGACCCGACCGAGCATTTGTTTGGATGCTTTATTCGTAAAAGTTAAAAGAAGGATTTCCTCGGGACTCACTCCTTGACTAAGGAGATAAGCCACCCGATAAGTGAGTGTTCTGGTTTTCCCGGAACCGGCACCGGCCAAAACTAAGGCGGGTCCGAATGGAGCGGTGACCGCCTGAAATTGATCCGAGTTCAGCTCCGATTTAAAATCAATGCCCACCTCACTTTTTTTCGGTTTTGGAGTACCGAACATATCCTCATCCTCGTCTTCGTAATCGTACACGGAGAATACCTTTCTCTTAAAGGTGATCAACGGGCAAGCGTTTTCAGCTTTTTTCGTTTTGTAAAGGTGCTAAATGATCACGGTGAATCACTTCGGGGCGGTTTTTACCCGGGAAAAGTTTTAGAATTTCTTTATTTTGCATTCCGCGCACATTTTGTAATTCGTCCCGGCTAAATCGGGTAATACCACGGGCTATTATTTGCCCGTTTCGATTTTTAATTTCAACCACATCTGATTTTTCAAATTGACCACTTACATCGGAAATACCGATTGCAAGTAAGCTACCGCCTTCATTTGTGATCGCGTTTTCCGCGCCCTGATCGATGGTTAAAAATCCTTTGGGCGGGGGAAAAAATGCCAGCCATTTCTTTCTTTCCGACAATTCCAGGCCGGCCGGTGCAAAAAAGGTTCCGGGGACTTTTTTTCCGTAAATAATGTCGCTTAGTTGAGATGGGGTTTCACCACTGCCAATGTAAACGGCACAACCGGAACGACAGGCTATTTTTGCGGCTTCAATCTTGGTTGTCATTCCGCCCACTGCCGTCGGGCTTAGTGTGCCTTTGGCTACTGCTTCAATGGCAGGGGTTATTTCCGCAACGAATGGAATTAAGGTACCGGTATTCGGATTTGTCATCAGACCTTTCACGGTGGAGAGAATAATTAGAAAATCCGCTTTTCCAATCGATGCGAGAAGGGCGGAGAGTACATCATTGTCTCCGAATTTAATTTCCTCATCACTTACCGAGTCATTCTCGTTTACAATGGGCACGACTCTTTCTTTAAGCAGCGTATTTAATGTTTCTTCTACCTTTCGGGATCTTTCTCTGCTCTTAAAGTCCTCACGGGTAAGGAGGACTTGGGAAGTAATCAATCCAGCATTTTCCAGTGACTGACTCCATGCGTTCATCAATCGGCACTGGCCAATCGATGCGCATGCCCGAAGCAGGGAAAGTTCTTTGGGTCTTTCTTCTATACCCAATTTTCCCATTCCAAGTCCGACTGCCCCTGAACTGACAATTATTGTTGCGACACCTTCCTCTGAAAGCCTTGCAACGCTATGAGCCAATTCTTCCATTCGGTCAGTCCTAATGTTCCCATTGCCGGCGGAGAGTATACCGGTACCAAGCTTGACAACTATTTTTTTCAAGACCGTTTACAGTTTTCCGTCACCTACCAAGCAAGCCTATGATGTGACTTGTGAGAAAGAGGGAAGCTAGACCTGCCTGAGGTCTGATTCTTTCTCTGCGAGAGCGTCGTTAATCTTGGCCACGGCATCATCTGTATTTTTTTGAACATTTTTCTCTGCTCTTTTAAAATCATCCTCAGGCAATCCATCTTTCTGTGCGATTTTAAGCGCGTCCATTGCCTCTTTCCTGGATGCCCGGACACCCACCCGGCTTTGCTCGGCGAATCCCTGGGCTATTTTACAAAGTTCTTCCCGCCGTTCGCCGCTGAGCTCGGGAATGGGCAATCTAATAATTTCTCCAGTGATGAGCGGAGTGATCCCGATTTTTGCCTCAAGAAGAGCTTTTTCGATGGGGGCACAGCTTGATTTGTCCCACGGTTGAATTTGAATGGTTCGGGCATCGGGAGTGGTGATTGCGGCAATATCGCGGAGTTTCATTGCGGAGCCGTATACATCAACTGACACATTTTCTACCATAGAAGAGTTTGCTTTGCCGGTATGCAAAGTTTTGAATTCGTTCATGACATGATCAATTGATTTGCCGGTGTCCTGATTCATTTTAGAGAAAATTTGAGAAGTATCCATTTTGCGGGTGGTTTGGGTAATAAGAGGTATAGTAATGGGAAGAATTATTTTACAACAGTGCCAATTTTTTCTCCTGCAACTGCCATACGAATAGAATTCTTTTGCTGAAGGTCGAAAACAAGAATAGGCATGCCATTATCCATACAGAGTGAAAAAGCGGTGGAGTCCATAACAGAAAGCCTCTTTTCCAAGCAGTCCATGTAACTTAAATGATCAAACTTGACCGCGTCTTCATGCTTATGGGGATCCTTATCGTAAATGCCATCCACTTTTGTGGCCTTGAGTATTATCTCAGCAGAAATTTCACTTGCCCTCAGTGCAGCGGTTGTGTCTGTGGAAAAGTATGGATTTCCAGTTCCGGAAACAAAAATAACAATTCGCCCTCTCTCCAAATGTCGGATGGCCCGCCTTTGTATATATGGTTCGGCCAGTTTATCCATCGGAATCGCACTTTGAACTCGAACAACCGAACCCATCTTTTCAAGTCTATCCATCAGTGCAAGTCCATTGATCACTGTGGCCAGCATTCCCATTGAATCACCAGTCGTTCTATCAATTCCCTTGTCGCTTCCTTGGAGTCCGCGAAAAATATTTCCGCCACCGACCACTAATCCTACCTCCACTCCCATATCGGAAACCGCTTTGATTTCAGCGCAAATATTTTCCAATGACTTTGCATGAATGGGCTCACCTTCTGTCCTGCTTCCGAGGATTTCGCCACTTATTTTGAGGATAATTCTTTTGAATTTACTGGACATTGAATGAGTTGTTTTGGAGCAAGAATCTTGACTTTAATTGAGTTGTGAACATTTTAAATTTTGTAGCCTGGTGGTGTAATGGTAGCACAGGAGTTTTTGGTACTCTCAGTCGGGGTTCGAATCCCTGCCGGGCTGCCATCCTTTAATTTTATTACCCAAGCTCCGTCCAATCGTAATTATATTTATTCGCCGGGTGGGGGAGGAAGGTCAAAAGGGTTAAATGTCGGCGGAGGGGGAGGAGGCGGCGGAAGGCTGTCAAATGCATTTTCAGTTTCAGATGGGTTTGCAGACGGAACTTCAAAAACATCTCCAAGAGGAATATTCTCGGGTTTATTTTGTTCAACACCGGCATCTTCAGAAGCAAAGGGGTCAAAGGGGGCCTTTTCAGTTGAACCTGCTGCTTCAGGTGGTGAGGACTGAAAAGGATCCACGCTTACGGGTGGCGGCGGAGGTGGAGGTGGAACCAACAATTCCTGTTCGGAAGGTACGGGAGGAGTCGGTAAAGGTTCGTCTTCAAAGGGATTAAAAGAAGGGGGTGGCGGAGGAGGTGGAGGGGTGGGGAATGACTCAACTGTCGGGGAAGTCTCTGCACTGCTTGGCACGGGAGGCTCATTCTCAAATGGATTGAAAGCCGGAACAGGAGGATTGGGTGGAGGTGGAGGAACAGCGGGCAATGCTGGAGCAGGAGAAATCTCAGGTTGAATAAGAACCTCATCTTCAAGGTTTTTTTCCGATGGAAGCGAAGTGGGAAGAGCAGGAGGGGAAATTATATTGGTTTTACCACTTTCAAGTTCATCAGCAGGAGTTGTGCGGGAATCAATTAATTCAGGAACGGGATCACTCTTCATTGGCCTAGGGGGAGGAGCTGAAAATTCACTTGGAATTGCTGGTGTGGATAATTTGGGTTCAGGATTTTCCTTTGATACATTTGGATCCGGGGGAGATGTAGAACTATTTTCATTGTCAGAACTAACAATTTTTTCACCGGTTAATAAATCTTGTGTCGCCACTCCGTCTACAAATCGAATTTCCGAAATTTTCTTTCCGTTGGAATCCCACTCAGTACATACTCCATGCTCGAGGTTATTCCTGAAATTATAATCAAATTGCTGTTGTCCGTCTGGGAACCATCCCTGAGAGTTTCCTTCCATCTGATCCTCTTCAAACTGTGCGGTCAGTCGTTTCTGCCCGTCTTCATACCAAATTGTTCTTTGTCCATGTTGTTGATCCTTCTGGTAGAAAAGACCGAGCTTGCGCTGCCCGTTTGGATACCATTCTGAAGATGGTCCTTCTCTCAATCCATGACGATAAATGGTGGAGGATTTTTCAAGACCGTCGGGATACCATTCGAGAGCATCTCCGTGGGGTTGGCCATCTCTCATCTGGACTTCTAGGATTTTGGCTCCATTAGGATGCCATTCGCTTTTCGCCCCGTTGAGCTGTCCGTTTTGATAGGTCTCTCTTCGCAGTAATTCCCCGGTAATTCTGTATTCTTCTGCGAGACCGTTTTTGATACCGTTTTTGAATGTAATGACCCTTCTCTTCCGACCGTTGTAAAAATACTCTGTGGTGGTGCCGTGCTTAATACCGTTCCTCCATTGAGAAACTGATTTTGTGGGGCTTTGTTCAAAGGTTTCTATTGCCTCGCCTGAGAAAGGTTTACTTGATCCAGAAAGATTTCCATCGTTTCCAGTGAGTCTCACAATTCCCTCATCGTCCAAATCGAGCCATTGGAGCATTACGGTCTTTTCCTTGCTGGGTCGTACCATTCCTGATGGACTTGATTGAAAGCAAGATGAGAAAAAGCAAGCGAGTAGACTTGCGGTAAAAGGCAATATAATCTTGTTCATCACTCTTTTTAATGCCGATGCATAATCTTTCTTGCAAGTATTTTTACAATGCATTTTTAAGCAAAGCACGAACTACCCAGTTCTGAGTTTATTTGGTAACAATGTTATAAAAGCTAAATTCTTCGTTTCCAGTAGGGGTTATGAGCGAATTTTATGTCTTCAAAAAGTAGTTTGCTCTGCTCTTTATTTTGATTGCAGGAATGTGGAATAATGATTGCAGGGCAGTGGGATTAAAACAGGTTTTTGGATCGGGATGTTTATTCATTTCCTGGGGTCAACTTTCTCACCGATCCTTAATCCTTACATCAAATAAAAATTCTGCGTTGAAAGAAAAGTAAAAAATCGAAGAAGGTCAGTCCTCTGCGAGAAAAGTCTTGAGGAACTCATCCAAGTCCCTCCTTTGTTTTTTGGACGGTCTCCCCTTATTTGTAGAGGAAAGAAGAATTTTTCGTCTCCTTTTATTATCCTGTTCTTTCTTTTCCTGCTCTTCCGGCGGAGTAAGATCCAGAATGAAATTCATTACTTTGCTTGCTCCAACCCTTTGATCGAGAAGGTTAATTACTTTTACCGTTTTACGATGAGAAGGAAATTTGACTTGAATTAAGTCACCAACTTTCACTTCTTTCGAAGCTTTTACACATTGGTCATTAACGGTAATCCAATTTCGTTTACACGCGTCCGTGGATAGGGATCGGGATTTAAAATGCCTGGTTGCCCATAAAAAACGGTCTAATCGAACCTTAGACATTTCCTTCTGCTATACTATTTCTGTTGAGAGAGTCTGATTTCGACATTGAGTTTTGTATTTTCGAAAGTGGTGATCTGCATGCCACCCTTTTGGCCACCACCTAATTCCACTTTTTTGATCTTTTGGGGAGTAATTCCGCTTTTAGAGAAAATGTAGGCAAGGAAATTGATGATTTCCGGGGGATAGCCAGTGAAGTCTGGTATTACAAAATCTCTTTTGGAAAGCTCAAGACCCTTGAGGATTAAAAGAAATCTGTCTTCATCATTCAATTCAAGTCCAAGAGCAATTTTGTTTAAGGTATTGCACCCGGCAGTACGAATTCCGTTTTCCACATCATTGACAATTGATGTGGAAACGCCACTTTTTGAAGCGAGTAGAGGTTGGGTCAATCCTGCGCTCTTCCGAAAACTTTTAAGGATTTTTCCAAGTTTTAATATTTTACTTTTATTTTCAACCATTTTAGATGGTAGTAAATATTGAAGATTTTAATTAAAAGTCAACTTATCAAATTATATAAAAACTTAATCACTTTCCAGTATTCGAGCACGATAAAGAAGAGATTGATTGTTTTCAGCCGAAGAATTCATTTCAACCGGGGAGAGTTGGATAATGAATTCTTTTTGATTAAAAGCGGATTGCGTACTGTTTGATGGGGGTACTTTTAATGTTTTAACGGGAGGAGGCTTGAGATCCTGCTGTTTTTCCTGCTCACCAAAGTTTCCGATTTGACGAAAGGATTCGATCCACGGTTCGATGAATGTTCTGTTACTGTAGGCAAAGGCGCTTATTAATCCAATAATTGAGAAAATTGAAAGGTAGACAATCCATATGCCTTTTTCCCGGGCAGAAGGTTTTTCCGGTCGTGGTCCCTGAATACTTTCATCCCATTCAATCCACTCCCTCTTTTTTTTCCTGATCTCAATAATTGAACCTGTAATAATAGCTAATTCATATAAAATATAAAGTGGGATGGTAAGTATACAAAGGCTGACTGGGTCTCCTCCCGGAGTTATTAAAGCCGCCGATACCATTAATATAACCAGCACCAGCCTACGGTTGGAGCGTAACTTTGTTACATTTAAAATCCCAATTTTAATCAGCAAGATAAGAACAAGGGGAAACTGAAATGCTATGCCGACCGCAAAAGTCATCCATATGATAGTGCTGTAATAGTTTCCTGCCTCGGGTCGATACACATCCAAACCAAGCACATTAAAAGAAAATTCGATAGTAAACGCCAAGGAATATGGAAGGATGAAAAAGTAGGTCATGGACGCACCGGCAATGAAAAGAATGGTTGCTGCGATGCATCCGGGTAAAAAAACTTTCTTTTCATCCTTGGTCAATCCGGGCACAACAAATGACCCTACAAAGTAAAGAATTAAAGGAAGCGATATGCCAATTCCACCGAGGAAGCATATTTTCATTGCGATAAAAATAGGTGAATACGAGCGAATCACCTGAAGGAGGTTTCGATTTTGTCCGTTTGAGAAATGGACGAGTATTCTAGTTCGGTGGTGTGGGTCAGTGATACCCCATTCAATGAGTCTGCTTTCCCGTGCGTTCCTAAGCATACCAAGGTCCACCTCCTTCTTTTGTAAAGGCTCGATATATTGTTCGAGGCCAAGGTTTTGCAGGTCGATATCGATTACACCAAAATCTTCGACCGCACTAATCAATGGCATTTGCAACAGTTTGACGGAGTCCTGCATAAATACCGCAACACCTACGCAACCTAAAATAAAGGCGAGGAATGCTTTGAAAATTACCCACCTTAGCTCTTCCAGATGTTCAAGGAAGTGCATTTCATTGGGATCATTTTGGGAACCTGTCTTTTTTCCTTTGAGAATACCGGTTATGCCTTCGTCCTTAAATTTTTCTCCAAAGGTTTTGGGTTTTTTAGAATGATCACTCATTACTGGAATAAAGAATACAGGTTAAAGTTTAATTAAAGTGGCACTTCATTATGTCACCATTTTTTTTGTAGTCCATTGTAAAGCAAGTGTTTTCCAAAGGTTGAATGGGAAAGCCGAAGTCATACATTGACAAAGGCAGTAAAAAATAAGATAAAACTCATTCAAAATTTTTATCGCCAAGCCCTTAATCACATTATGACATTGAGTCGATAAATCATCTCAGTTGCTAACCAAAAATTCAATCAAATGGCACAAAAAAAGAAGTCCAAACCCGCAAAATCAAAATCATCCGCAAAATCAGCTTCCACAACGAAGGCTAAGGCTGCCAAAGTTAAAAGTCATAAGTATGTTTATGATTTTGGTAAAAAGACGGATGGCGACGCAAAACAACGCGAACTTTTAGGTGGTAAGGGTGCAAACCTTGCTGAAATGGCAAAAATCGGATTACCGGTTCCTCCGGGATTCACAATTTCGACTGAGGTATGCACTTATTTTTACGACAATAAAAAAACGTATCCGAAAGTGCTGGACGATCAAATAAAGACCTCCGTTTCCTTAATGGAGAAGCAACTTGGTCAAAAATTAGGTGACTTAAAGAAACCTCTCCTCCTCTCAGTGCGTTCGGGGGCGAGAGATTCAATGCCCGGGATGATGGATACAATTCTCAATTTGGGATTGAATGACGAAACTGTTGAGGCACTGGCCGAAGCTTCGGGAAATCCGCGTTTTGCCTGGGACTGCTATCGTCGGTTTATACAAATGTACGGGGATGTTGTCATGGGAGTGCAGAAGCTTCCAAGCGAAGATCATGATCCTTTTGAAGCGATTATTGAAGATTTTAAGAAAGAAATTTTCCCTAAAGATAAAGGTGAAGTTGATGATTCCCGTATATCGGCCGTTCAAATGGAGGAATTGGTCGGGCGTTTCAAAAATTTGGTCAAGAAAAGATCGGGGATGGATTTTCCAACCTGTCCATGGCAACAACTGGAAGGGTCTGTGGGTGCAGTGTTCAGTTCCTGGATGAATGACAGGGCGATTGTATACCGACGTAAATACGGAATTCCTGCAGAGTGGGGAACGGCGGTCAATGTACAGGCAATGGTTTTTGGAAATACCGGAAAGAAGTCAGGATCCGGAGTTGGTTTCACCCGCGACCCTGCTTCGGGTGAAAAAGTTCTTTATGGAGAATTCCTTATGGATGCTCAGGGTGAGGATGTGGTTGCAGGTGTTCGCACACCACAACCGGTGGCCAAATTGAAACGCGTTCTTCCCAAGCCTTTTAAGGAGCTGGTTCTGGTCCAGAAAAAATTGGAGAAGCATTTTAAAGATATGCAGGATTTTGAGTTCACCATTGAGAATGAAAAATTGTACATGCTCCAAACCCGAAACGGTAAACGGACCGGGCTTGCCGCGGTTCGCATCGCGACCGAGATGGTGAAAGAGAGACTTATTGACTGGAAGACCGCAATTACTCGAGTACCCGCTGATCAACTTGATCAGGTTTTGGCCCCAGTATTTGATGCGGCTGCAGAAAAAGCAGCGAAACGTCTGTGTAAAGGACTTCCTGCTGGACCTGGGGCTGCATCTGGAAAGATTTGTTTGAATGCTGAACGTGCAGTGGAAGCCGCTAAGAAAGGCAATGTTCTCCTGGTCCGCCAGGAAACCTCTCCCGAAGATCTACGAGGAATGATTGCGGCTGAAGGAATTTTAACCGCAAGGGGGGGAGTGTCATCGCATGCAGCTTTGGTCGCCCGCCAAATGGGTAAAGTCTGTGTCTGCGGAGCAGCTGAGCTGGATGTGGACTATCATAGTAAAACGGTAAAAGTTGATGGTAAAACTTTCAAGGAAGGCGATTATTTATCAATTAACGGTACCACAGGTGAAGTGTTTTCAGGTGAATTGAAAACTGCTCCCTCAGAAATTATTCAGGTTCTTATCGAGAAGAAACTGGATCCGAAGAAAAGCAAGGCCTATCAAAATTTTGCGCAAATCATGAAATGGTGTGAGCAGGCTACAAAAATGACTGTTCGCACCAATGCCGACTCCCCCTCACAAGTTGCAAATGCAGTGGCATTTGGAGCTACCGGGATCGGGCTATGCCGGACCGAGCACATGTTTTTTGAGGGCAATCGAATTGATGCCATGCGTCAAATGATTTTGGCGGATGACGAGAAAACCCGTCGTAAGGCACTCAAGAAATTATTGCCTTACCAAAGACGAGATTTTCTGGGAATTTTTAAGGCACTGGAAGGTAAACCTGCCACAATACGTTTGCTTGACCCTCCTTTACATGAGTTTCTTCCTCACGATCAAGCTGCCCAAAGAGATTTGGCCAAGAAATTGGGTGTGACTCTCTCTTCAATAAAAAAGCGTGTGGAAGATTTGCATGAATTTAATCCCATGCTCGGGCACCGCGGTTGTCGCCTTGGGATTTCCTACCCCGAAGTAACGGAGATGCAGGCACAGGCAATTTTCGAAGCGGCTTTACTTGCACAAAAGGATGGAATTGATGTAAGCCCTGAGTTAATGGTACCGCTTGTTGGATTCCCTCGAGAGCTTGAATTACAGGTGGAAGTTATCCATGAGACGGCTAAAAAGGTGTTTGCAGCAAAGGGTGATAAAGTTAAATACCTTGTGGGAACGATGATTGAAATTCCGAGAGCTGCATTGGTTGCGGATGAAATTGCCAAAACGGCACAATTCTTCAGTTTTGGAACTAACGATCTTACGCAAACGACGATGGGAATGAGTCGTGATGATTCTGGAAGTTTCCTTCCTAATTACGCAGAGATTGATATTTTAGATGCAAATCCTTTTGCCAGTGTTGATCAGAGTGGAGTGGGTCAACTGATGGAAATTGCGGTCAAAAAGGGTAAGGCTTCCCGTAGAGGAATCAAACTTGGTATTTGTGGAGAGCATGGAGGCGATCCGAAAAGTGTCGAATTTTGCCATAAGATAGGCCTGAATTATGTAAGTTGTTCTCCATTCCGTGTGCCTACCGCAAGGCTTGCGGCGGCCCAGGCAGCTGTTTCCTAATTCATTTCCCTTGAATCAATCTACAGAAAAGGGACCGAGCGTATGCTCGGTCCCTTTTTTGGGATACAACCGGATTCTCCTCCACCATGTTTGAGGTTAAAGAGAAGCCAAAAAAGGTAGAACGGGCATTTTTACTATCGGTTATTTCTAGGAAAGATGAAGAAAGCCGGGCCGATTCCTTGCTTTCAGAGTTGTGTGAACTTGTGGGAAATCTATCAATCTCAGTGGTTGGCAAGTTGATTGTACGTACACGAAAAACTTTCCCGGGTCATATTTTAGGAAAAGGGAAATGCGAGCAAATTCACGACCAAGTCAAGGAGTTGGGTTGTGATGTAATTATTTTTGATAATGAGATTACTCCTGGTCAACAAAGAAACTGGGAGGAATTGACCAAGATTCTTGTCATTGATCGCCACGAAATTATTTTGGATGTGTTCGCGGATCGGGCTCGTACAAAAGAAGCAGTATTACAGGTAAGGCTGGCACGTCTCGAATATTCTCTTCCCCGTTTGCGCCGTGCATGGACTCACTTGGACAGACAGCGTGGAGGCGGGGTAACCCAACGGGGCGAAGGAGAAGCACAGATTGAATTGGATCAACGAATGCTTCGAGATAAAATCTCCTCGACTAAAAAGGAGATTAAGCAAGTTTCAAGTCGTCGTTCTACCAGCCGAAAGAAAAGACAGCGCATTCCATTAGCAACTATTGCAATTGTTGGATACACTAACGCTGGAAAATCAACTTTGCTTAACCGTATTTCTGGATCCAATGTTTTTGCGGAGGATAAGTTATTTGCCACATTGGATCCAACCAGTCGTAAAGTTAAACTTCCTGGAGGCAGAACCATCGTTGTAACTGATACGGTTGGATTTATTCGTAAACTGCCTCACCGCCTGATCGATGCGTTCAAAGCTACTCTGGAAGAAGCTTTGGTTGCAGATTTACTCTTGAATGTGGTGGATTTTTCGTGCCCTGAATTTGAAGAACATCTTCAGACCACCAGCCATGTTTTGAAAGAACTTGGTGCATCGAATAAAGAAATACTTACGGTCTATAATAAAATCGATCATGGTGATCAGATTATGACCAGGCTAAAAGCACAATTGATTACACCAGATTGTCATTTTATCAGCTGTAAAAGCGGAGAGGGAATGAACCAATTGCTTTCCACCCTTGAGGATAGACTGAATCAGGAATTTGAAATGGAGAGTTATTCAATTCCCCACCAACGGTACGATTTAATTTCTAAACTTCGCGAACAAGGTTGTATCTGTTCCGAAGAGATTGATGGGGACGGATATCGAATAATGGCAAGCCCCAGGGGCAAGCTAGCGAATTCGATCAAGGAATTCTTGGATTAAAAAGAATTCAGCCCTTTTTTCTTTCTTCTTTGGAAATCAACGCGGGTAACGCGAAACATATTAGCAGCTAACCAAAAAACACCTGTCATACAAAAGGCTGTCATCGCGGCAATGTAGTTCACAACCATTGGATCTTCAGATGGAACATGGGGCTTGAGTACGGACAGCCACATAAATAAAAAGAACACGACCGATAAAATTAAATCGGTTATTTTACCAAATAATGAAACCAGTGGTTTTTCTTCCTCGTCGGACATCACTTCAATAATGTAAATTGATTGTCTATAGTCAAATCAATCCGTTTTAGGGAATGCATTCTAAAATTTTCGTTTTAATCTCAGAAATTTCCAGATTATTAAGAATACTTGGTTTAACCCGATTTAAGTGAAGGGAAGGCAGGTGATCAAGTTTTTCATAGAGTACCAAATTCCGATTCGCTCCAACCTCATCGACCCGATCGATTGGAGTAAAATGAGGGGCCGTTCTCACTGCCTCCGGGCATTCCGAAATTAATTCTTTAATTGCGGTGACAGCGTCGACGAAACGGTCAAGTTCGTGCTTGGTGTAACTTTCTGTGGGTTCTATCATTAGGCCAAAAATTTCCGGAAATGCAACAGTTGGTGCATGGAAGCCAAAATCAAGGAAAAGTTTTCCAACCTGAGGTATAGCCTGGCTTTTAGGAATTCCAACTTCTTCGAGTTTCGAAAAGTCATCATCGCTCAATGTTAGAATAAATTCATGCATCCGGGGAACGGACTCAGCCTGGCTGGGTAAAGTGGGAAATAAATTATTGAGTTTCTCGAATAGGTAGCGCGCGGAAAGGACAGCAATGGAGGACATACGTGGAACACCTTCATTTCCAAGCCTGAGTAAGTAGGAAAAGGCACGTACTTTATGTCCAAAATTCCCCCAATTTCTGTGAAACGAACCAATACTTTTTTCAGGACTTTTGGAGAAAAACTCCCCCTTTGAATTTTTATAGATCTGTTTTCCCGGCAGAAAATCCAACAATTTTTCTGACACCGCTACGATGGCATCGCCCGGCCCCCCCCCTCCGTGGGGAATAGTCCAGGTTTTGTGGAGGTTGTTGTGAACTGCATCCACACCGAGTTTTCCCAGGTCAATTTTTCCGGCAATTGCATTCATATTCGCGCCATCCATATAGACGAGGCCACCTTCCCTGTGAACCGCTTTTGAAATGAGGTGAAACTGTTCCTCGAAAATCCCTGAGGTGTTGGGATTGGTAATCATGACACCACAAAGTCTTTTACCATAGATTTTTAATTTACTGTTGAAATCTTCCATGTCTATGGTCCCGTTTGGATCCGCAAGCAGGTATACAATACCATCCTTGTTGGTGAATCCGGCCATAGTTGCGGTGGCAAAGTTGGTTCCATGAGCAGAACGGGGAATGAATACAACATCTCGATTCAAGTCGTTTCGTGATCGATGGTATGCTTGAAAGAGTTTTAGTCCCACAAGTTCCCCCTGGGCGCCGGCGACGGGTTGTGTAGTCACACCGGGTAGTCCGGTAATTCCTTTAAACCATTCTTGAATTTCAAAAATAATTTCCAATGGTCCCTGAACATCATCTTCGGGTGCTTGTGGGTGCGAATGTGAGAATCCTGGAAGAGATGCAGCCCAATCATTGAGCATAGGATTGTATTTCATTGTGCATGAACCCAAGGGATAGCAACCATCATCCGGACTCACATTTAAATCTGCCAGTTTTTCATAGTAAACAGAAAGCTCATCGAAGGAAAAACTTGGCATGCGGGGAGGGTCCGCTCGAAGATATTTTGATTTAATTTCAGAAGTAATGTTTTGAGAAATGCCTCCTTTTTCACTTTCGGGAAATTCGTTTTGCAGGAATACAATTAATTCATTAACAGAACTTTCGGTGTGAATGTCGGAAAAAGAAATTTTCAGGAGATGCCGTGATTCTTGGGTGGAAATACGATTAGAAACATCGACTCCGATATGAAGATTACACCGTGCCGCTTTTCTTTGTAGTTCAACAACGGGAAGGTCGATTTCTAAAAGTAGTTCATTTAGGCTCGCTGATTCGGGATAGGCGAGAGATATCCCGGTAAGGTTATCGGTCACATGAAGAACTTTGGACTTTGCATTTTTAGCCACTTCGATCGAATGGGTAAGACCGCTCTCACCTTTTGCCAAAAGTGATGCACCAGCAAGCGTGGCAAGAAAGGCCTGATTCGAACAAACATTGGAAGTGGCTTTTTCTTTTCTGATATGCTGTTCCCTGGTTGAGAGAACCATCACAAAGCAATCCCTACCATTTAAATCTTTGGCTTTTCCCACATACCTTCCCGGAGTGGAGCGAAGATCTTTTTTATTTTTTTCGTTGTGCCTGCATCCAAAAATACCAAGACCCGGTCCACCAAAATTTGGAGGAATCGCAAGATGTTGCGCTTCACCGACTAGAAATTCCGCACCGTGCTCGCCGAAATCAGTTGGTGGTTTTAATCCGCCTGCACTTAAAAGCATCGGATCAATGCTGGCAATTGATCGGATCCCATGTGATCGAGAAAAGTCGCAGAGGAAATCGACATCTTCTAATAGTCCCAGGGAATTTACTTGGGGGAAAACAAACGCTGAAATTTCTCTGATTTCTTCCTCATCAATTTTATGGAGGAAGTCGTGATCAAGAAGTCCATTGTGTGGATTGAAAGGAACTGGTAAAAATTCTAAATCAGTTTCTTTGGCCAAAGTCTTAACTACTTCCAAATCGGATTCGAATAATGAGCTTGCGAGTAGAATCTTGCCGCCTCTTGGGTTGGTTCGGCAGGCGCAGGTAATCGCTTCGAAAATCGCTGCGGATCGATCGTACAATGAGGTATTGATGGCTTCGAAACCGGTTAGCGTGGAAAGGGCACACTGGTAAATCCAGTGTGTCACCAGAGTTCCTTGACTTCTTTCAGGTTGGTAAGGGGTATACGAGGTGCTGAGCGGACGAAGTTTAGATACGAAATCGACAATTGGATGGGTTTTCCAATGCGGTAAACCATCACCAATAAACGAAGTTTTTAATTTCGTCCGCGCGGCAATGTGGGCTAATTTAATTGCAGTTTTCTCGTAGTTGAGTTCATCGGGGACATTGATTCCTTCCTCAAAGTGCAGAGACTCGGGGATATGGTGAAATAACTCCTGAATATTTTGGAGTCCAATAAAGTGGAGCATTTCAGAAATATCATTTTCGCTTGCTGAAATATAATGTCTGGCAAGTTCTCTGGGGAACTCTGAAGGTTCATAATTTAAACTCACCATCGAGTCGGACTGTTGCTGAATTTTTTCTGATATGCTTGCTTCCATTATGATATATTTAATCGTTCTAAAACTATTTAGGAAATTTAAATTTTTAACGTTAGTAATTTCTATCAACAGAAGCTTGTCATAACAAACAGGTGATCAAATAAAAACCCATGATATAACAGCTGAGTTTTTTGAATGTACTTCTTCTAAGACCCAAAATTTAAAATACTATTTATTTTGGAATTGCAAAAAATCCTAGTATGGAAATCGATAAAATTCCCAATTGCAAAACTTTCAAAACCACAAAATGTGTGGTCAATGGAATTCTAAACTGGAAGGGGAGGAAGGTAGGAGTTTTAAGAAAAAATTAAATTATTTAATTCTAATGCCTTTTTCCCAAATATTTCTTTCCGTTACCACTCCGGTTTCGCTCATGAAAGTTTCTTCTCCGTGTAGTTGACCATCCAGGAGATTTACTTCTCCCATTAGCGAGCCATTTTGATTTAGAATTTTCATTCTGCCGGAAAAAGGTTGTTTGGAATTTGCGTCGATAACAGTGTCAATGCCATGAATTAATTCGGTGATAAACTGTTCCTCTGCATCCGCCACCGTTCCGGTCCAAATGTTTAATTTTTTTTGGTTTGAGCCGGTATCTATGGTGTCGGGCACAGTAATGACCACCTCTGGTTGCGTGCCCTCTTCAGGCAATGCTTTTTCGGGAGACTGATTTTCGGAAAATAAATTAGGCTTACTGATCGTATTCGGTTCATCAACTGGTTCATCTTCATTTGCAGGGATGGAAACTAAATCAGTTGGCTGTTCGGTGGCGTCCTGTCGAGAATTACTTGATATTTCAACCGGATCCGGGATTTCAATTTTTTCTATTATTGGTTTGCTGGCAGGTTTGGGTAATTGGGCGGGACGGGTAACGATCTTACCATTTTTCCAAATCCCCCGAATCACAGACTGATTTGGGTTATTAAGTTTTCCTTGCCCATGCTGTAAGTCATCGAACCACTCTCCTTGGTAAACTGCTCCATTAACCGAGTAGTAAGAACCCGAACCGTGTCGTTTCCCTCTCAAAAAAGATCCTTCGTAGTAAGAACCATCAGGCCAATGGTAGGAACCTTCACCGGTTCTTTCGTCTTCCAAATATTCTCCCTTGTATGATTCTCCATTGCTCCAATTAAAGCGTCCATTGCCGTGCCTTGAGTCATGCTTGAAGTCTCCCACATAGACAGAGCCATCATGCCATTCATACGTTCCTTTACCATGTTTTCTGCCTTTTTGGTCAATCTCCCCTTTATAAGAACCATCCGAAAATTCAATCGATGAAGTTTTGGTCGATTGGCAGGAAGAGAAAATAATGATCAATATGATGTATGAGAACTGAGCAAGAAATTTCATTGTTTTGATATCCAAGCGAAGGAGGGCATTTCGGGCAAGCGTGTAAAATTTTTATTTGTTAGTATTTAAATCGCAAATTAGATTGCCACTTAAATGTGGATTAGCACATTGTAAAATGTTAGACGAGAATATCGGAGAGGTGGCAGAGTGGTCGAATGTGCCCGACTCGAAATCGGGTGTGCCGCAAGGTACCGGGGGTTCGAATCCCTCCCTCTCCGCCATTGATTCAAGTTTCAAATTAACCGCTTTTTGAGTAGAAAGCATTGATTTTATCGGCCACATCGCGAAATGAAATGTCCGCGGAATAGACTACTTTGAATTCTTCGATAGCTTTGTCCTGGTCTCCCATAGATTCAAAACAACATCCAAGTTCGTAAACCGCATCCTTTTTTCGTTCATCCATAATTTGAATTTCATTTTTAAGTAAAGTGAACTGTTCGATAGCAAGGTCATAAAAGTTTTTTCGACTGTAAGCACGCCCGAGATAAAGAATCGCATCCAGGCGGACCTTGGCATTTCGTTGTGCGAGTTGAAAATGCGAGAGACAGTTATCGTAATCTGCATTTTCAAACAAGTTCACCCCAAGTTCAAATCTGTATCCATAATCGTTCGGATATCTTTGAACCAATGATTCGAGTTGGGTTGTTTCGTAGTGCTTTTTTTGAGCAACTGCGTTTTTCCAAGAGTTTTTTGTTTCTTCGTCGTCGGGATTGGCCAGATGAGATTGTTCCCATTGCTCAATCGAATGGTCATAGTATTCCAATGTGAGTTGTCGTTCTTTTTCCTCAAGCGAGGCATCACCCTGACCAGCTTCCTGCTTTCTCGCTTCCTGAATCCATGCGATTGAATTTTCTAAATCGCCGTAGCGGTGATAGTATTCGCTCAATTGCCGATAATTATTCAGGTCAGCAGGTTCCTGTTCCACTTTTTCGTATGTTTGCCTGATTAGTTCTTCAAGTCCCTTGGAATCGGTAACTGATTTTGCTTGCTGTTCGAGAGCCTGTGCCTCCGATTCATCTTTCAACTGAGTCCGGAAGTCCTCTGATTCTTCCCACTTGCCTTTATTCATTGCCACGGCAACCGAAGCTCTTTTCATAAGATCTACAGCATCTCCGTCCGTGGGGTTAACTTTTAAAATCATATTGCCGGTTTCTATTGCTTTTTCCGTGCGGCCAACCTCGAGATAGGCGTTGCCCAGTTCTTTCAAATTCTTGATGTTGGTGGGGTTAATTTTACGGATTGTTTCATAAGCAAAAACAACGGTTTCCTTCATTCCCAAATGACTGGATGCATCCGCAAGCATTTCATGTGCGATAACATTCCCGGGATTTTTTTCAATAAGGGCCTCCGCTTTAACCAAATTTCCTTCTGGATCTTTATCACCTTTATTCCCAAACATAAAGGGGACAGCGGTTACTTTTCCAAGGAGGTTATTTAGTCCTTTGGTGGAACCTTGGGTACTCTTAATTTGTAGGGCTCTTAGTTTTTGACGAAGTTCGAGACACCCCTGTGACTGTTTCAGAATAGAAGAATAAATCTCCAATGTGTAACTTAGGTTAGTCTGTGCCGCAGCGTCGGCGGCATCAAGTTGTTTAACCTGTCGGGGGTCTAATTGGGCAATGGTAATCTCCTGAATCATGAATGGTGCTCTATCGGTAGGATGCAAACGAAGATGTTGATCGTACAGTCATAGTATTATAAATTTACAAAGTTTTTTCAATTGTTTTAACTAGACAATCAAATTCCTCCTTTGCCCGTGACTGCTGGGTGGCTTCCACTAAAAGTCTGATTTTTGGTTCTGTTCCTGAGTATCGAAGCAAAACTCTGCCATCCTTACCAAGCCGAGCTTTCGCTTTAGACAGATTTGAACTTAAAGACTCACACTCTTGGATCGGTATTTTTTTGTTCACCCTGAAGGCACCCTCCACACTGGGCCAAAGAGTAATTTTATCGCTCAGGGAGTCAATTGATTTACCGGACTCATAGGATGCTCTTGCCACGAGTAAAGCAGTTAAAAGTCCATCACCGGTTGGAAGAAAATCAGAGGCGATTAAGTGACCCGAAGATTCGCCTCCAAGATTAGATTTTTTATTTCGCATCATTTCTGCCACTTTCCTGTCCCCCACATCAGCGCGATGCAATACGATTCCTTGTTGCTTTAAGCTCATGTCGAGTCCGGAATTACTGTGGATGGTCGCGACGAAATTATTATTGAGCAAACGCTTGTATTCCTGTTCGTGAACGGCGAGTAAACCTAAAATCTTATCTCCCGGAATTACTTCACCGAACGAATTACAAAAAATTACCCGGTCGCCGTCACCGTCATGGGCAATGCCAAAATCCGCTTTCAACTCGGTCACTTTGGAAGCGATCATCGAGGGGTGCTCGGAACCTACATTATCGTTAATCTGGCCATTACCGTTATTGAAAACAAATACATCAGCACCGAGTGTTTGGAGTAGTTTTGATGTTGTCTCCTTGGTGGCACCGTTCGACAAATCAACCACGATTTTCTTGCCTCTGAGTAAATCATCAGGGAAATATTTAGCGAGATGTTTAAGGTAAGGATCGGTTAAACATAATGATTCCGGGGTAGTTAATTTAGTTCCCTGTCGGTCAGGATTAATCATTTTTTCAATTTCTTCTTCCTCTGGGTCGCTTAGTTTCAATCCATGAGATGAAAATATTTTAAACCCATTATCCTGAGCAGGGTTGTGCGAAGCGGTGATCATAATACCCATGGCCATCTTTTTATAAATCGTCCCAAACGCGAGTGCCGGTGTGGGCACAACCCCCGCGGAAACTCCCGTAAATCCCTTGGATGCCAGGCCCCCATTAAGAGCTTCCACAAGAATTTCCCCTGAGGGCCTTGTGTCTCGGGCGATTAATACCAGTTTATTTTTTACCTGATTTTTAACCATGAAAGAAGCAAGTGCTTTTCCCAATGAAAATGCAAAGTCTTCGGTAAGAAACGTACTGCCGAAAGTCGCCCGAATTCCATCCGTCCCGAAGTATTTCATAATAAATTATCTAAAAAACTGGGTTATTTTGCTCAGCCAATTTTTAACCACACCGTCCTTTAGAAGTTTTTTTGCAAGTTCGACACCCTCAACAAAGCCATTGGTTCTTCCTGTGGCAAAAAATGCCAGAGACGCATTCATTAGAACACTTTGTGTCAGACCTTCGGGGGCTTCATCAGCAAGAAGTTGATTCATTAGAGCTAAATTCTGTTCCATGTTTCCGCCTGCAATATCTTCGACGGGTGTAGATTGAAAGCCAAATTCTGCCGGGGTCACTATTTTGTTTGATGCGGAATGCATCCCGAATCCTTGAACGATATTTTTCCCGCAGGAGGTTAATTCGTCGACTCCTTTGATTGACGGATGTCCTTCAATGGCACAGTGAACCACAAACCCGCCCTTTGTTCCTGAGTAATGCAGAGAATCACTAATTTTGGAGACTAACTCTTTCGAATAAACACCGAGTAGTTGATATCCCGGACGAGCGGGATTAATCATTGGACCCAGGATATTAAAAATTGAAATTATTCCTTTCGATGCAAGTTCCTTGCGAACGGGCGCAATGTGTTTGAAAGCAGGATGAAATGCGGGAGCAAATAAAAAAGAATAGTTTAAGGCTTTGATTGCTTCCCTTCTTTGTTGGCCATCCACTTCCAGGGGAATTCCAATCGCTTCGATTAGGTCCGCACTTCCGCATTTCGAACTGATAGAGCGATTTCCATGTTTAATTACGGGAATGCCGGAAGATGCAACAAGAAAGGAAACAAATGTGGAAATATTGAAACTCCCCGCTTTATCTCCGCCGGTACCACAGAGATCGACCGCATCTTCACTAACACTTTCGAGCTCCGGATCGAGAGCAATCTCCCGAAAGTAACTAATGAACGAAGTGATTTCCTCGATGGATTCTCCCTTCATCGTAAGACAGGTTAAAAAGGTTTCTTTGTCTGAAAACTCAACTTTCTCAGAGACGAGCTGATCAACACCGAATCTGATTTGATCGGGGTCTAAATTTTTTTTCTCCCGTAACAGAGAAATCAATTCCCTTATTGAATCCATATTGGTTTTTTTGTGGTGCTTTTATTGGTGGTGAAAAAAAGTTATCCTTGCACTTTGAAGGAACAAGGTTTGTAGAGATTTTAATGAGTATTCGCCAACTTTTTTTTCTAGTTCTATTTTTTTGTGCCTTGATTCCACAATTTGATCTGTTTGTAAAAGTGCAGGCCAAGCCGCTTGAAAAAAATTTGGGTGTTGCGGCTGATTCGAATTCCACCATGACATACGCGGACGCTTTTATTTACGGTCTTGTGGAGGGAATAACGGAGTTTTTACCAATTTCTTCGACCGGTCACTTGGTTCTTACCAAGGAATGGATGACTGAACTTGGGAGCCCGCGTGATTGGAACCGAACGGACGGAACGGTCTTTCACGGAAGCTTTGTTCGAATGGACGATCGGACAGATACGGTACAGTTTTCTTCCGGTTTGCAAAAGAAGAAGGAGAGTCTGAAATTGCACGAATTAAGCCCTGAGTCACGGAGCGACTTGCTTTCCCTCATTGATGAAAATAGCGCTCTTGATGCCTATTTGATTGTGATCCAAGCGGGAGCAATATTTGCAGTCACTCTTATCTACAGAAAGCGCGTTTGGTCTATCCTGCTTGGGTTTGTCGGTATGGACCCAAAGGGTAAGCGTTTGGGGATCAACCTTCTTTTCGCTTTTCTTCCGGCTGCCCTGCTGGGACCTTTTTTGGATGATACGATAGAAAGCTTTCTCTTTGGTCCGATGCCGATAGCCTTTGCACTTTTTGCCGGAGCAATCCTGATGTATTGGGTGGAGCGCAAAAGGAAAAAGGCAAATGAGTTTTCGCCAGTCGATTCGGGCAAATCGCTAGACGACCTGACAATTCGGTCTTCGCTTCTGGTCGGTTGCCTCCAATGCTTCGCGATGTGGCCTGGTACCAGCAGGTCAATGATGACCATCGTGGGAGGCTATCTTGTAGGCCTGACTCGTGCCAAAGCAGCTGAATTCAGCTTTCTGCTCGGTCTCATTACTCTGACTGCTGCGGCGGCTTACAAATGCCTCACAAAATGGGAAGTCATGGAGAGAAACCTTCAATTGGGCCCAGTGTTTGCGGGCTGTCTTATGGCGGGGATTTCAGCCGCGGTTTCAGTCGTGTGGCTTGTGGGATATCTTTCAAAAAGAGGATTGGGCATATTCGTCTGGTATCGAATCGCTTTGTCGATGCTTCTTTTCGTCTTCTATTTTTACTCCCTTGGTTAATTTCCTTAGCTTGACCAATTTCCTGTTTCGTGTTTGGATGAGATAAATTATTTAGTTATGGGACAACCAAAAAGAAAACAATCCAAACAGCGCAGCAGAAAGCGTCGCGGTGCGAACCGCTTTCAAGAGCCTCAACTTACCAAGGAAGCTGACGGCAGCTTTAGTCGTCCTCACCGCGTAAATCCTGATACCGGACAATATCGCGGCAGGCAGGTTCTCGATGTAGAGGCTTAAATCTCTCTTTGCTTCGGCAATGGATAAGACCGAGGCTCGAATAAGGCTCGCCATTGATGCAATGGGAAGCGATCTCGGACCGTCCGAGATCCTAGAAGGCGTATCCTTGGCAGTGGACCGGTCGCCTTGGAATACTGAATTTGTTGTCTTTGGAGAGGATAAAATCATAGAGCCAATCATTTCCTCTCACCCCATTCTATCCCGGTCCAAGGTAGATTTTGTTCACTCCCCGGAAGTTGTGGGCATGGAGGAGAAGCCTATTGCTGGAATCAAGGGAAAGAAGAAATCATCCATGAGTTTGGCCCTTCAATCTCTCAAGGATGGAGAGTCAGATGCATTACTGAGTTGTGGAAACACTGGATGTCTAATGGCCGGTGGTGCAATTAAGCTACGAACATTAGATGGTGTGGAAAGGCCAGCCCTTTGCACCATTTGGCCGGGCAGGGAAAGATATTTTACTCTCTTGGATGCAGGTGCAAACCCGCACGCTAAGCCATTTCATATTGCCCAAAGTGCGGTATTGGGATCTAACTATGCCAGGGTTGCACTCGGGTTAGTCCGACCTAAAGTGGGGCTTCTGACGATCGGTACGGAAGAAGGAAAGGGGAATGAAGTCATACATGAGACCCACGAGATGCTTAAAGATATCGATGGAAGTATCATCAATTACGCTGGGCTAATTGAAGGTTTTCAAATATTTGAAAATGTCGTGGATGTCGTTGTTTGTGATGGGTTTGTGGGTAATATTGTACTTAAGGCCTGTGAATCATTAAGTAAACTTATCGGGAGTTTTCTAGATGAGGAACTGAGAAGAAATGCCCTGCGCAAAACTGGGGCCCTCTTATCTAAAGGTGCCTTTCGTAGTTTAAAGCAGAGGATCAATCCGGAGCAATTTGGAGGGGCACCCTTGCTGGGATTAACCAAAAATGTGATCAAAGCCCATGGTTCTTCCAATCGTAACCATGTGAGCGGTGCCATAAAAATTGCACTAGATTTGGTGCAGCATGATATGATTACTCAGGTTCTGGATGATGTTCATGAAGCCAATGAAATATTACGACCAGAACCACTTTTGAACAGGGATTAGAATGGAGGAAAATTTATCTAAATTTACGAGCGTAATTTCAGGCGTCGGTTCATATCTGCCATCTCAGGTGGTTGATAATTTAAAGTTAAGCGAAAAAGTCGAAACCAGCGATGAGTGGATTAGAACACGAACAGGGATTAAAGAAAGAAGAATAGCGGCAGAAAATGAATCCACCAGCGATCTCGCAGTACAGGCTGCTCAGAGTGCGTTGAAGGACTCCGGTTTCAGTGCCAGCGATGTCGATTTAATCATAGTTGCCACAATTACCCCGGATATGGCTTTCCCATCAACCGCCTGTTTAATCCAGCACAAACTAGGGATTCCCAAAGTTGCGAGTTTTGATATTGAAGCGGCATGTTCTGGTTTTCTTTACGCACTTGATATAGCGGATGGTATGCTAAGAAGTGAACGATATAAATGTGCACTGGTGGTAGGGGCGGAAAAACTATCCAGTATAATGGATTGGGATGACCGCACCACCTGCGTGCTCTTTGGGGATGGAGCGGGTGCTGCAATTATTTCCAACTCCGGGAAGGGCCCGAGGATAATTGGATTTAAGTGTGGGGCAGATGGTTCGAACCCAACGCTCCTTCATCAACCAGCGGGCGGATCTTTAATTCCCGCTTCTGAGAAATCACTCTCTGAAAGAGGTCATTTTCTTAAAATGAACGGACGGGAAATTTTTAAATCAGCTGTGCGAGTGATGGAACGAGCCGCTCGTGAACTCCTTGCTCAACATGGATTTTCGGAAAAAGATGTCGATCATGTGATACCACACCAGGCAAATGCAAGGATCGTGGAAAGCTTATCCCAGCGTTTGGATATTCCATTGCACAAGTTTTACTGTAATTTAGACAGGTACGGAAATACCTCAGCCGCTTCCATCCCAATAGCTTTAGATGAAGCCCGCAGGGATTTAATATTTAAGGATGGCCAGTTAGGTTTACTTGTAGCTTTTGGTGCGGGCTTGACATGGTCTGCGGTTCTTGTTCGGTTTTAAAATTAATATCTAATGAATAAATTTAAAATAATTATCAGTTTCTCACTTATTTTTTCAATTGGTACATTGTGGTCAGTTTCTCCTGGCGGTCGTTCGATGAGAGGAAACACTTCAAGCGTGGACAAAGAATATCTGTTTCCTGGAACCGGTTTTTTTAAAAAGAATCGTGATCCGATTGAAGATTCACAAGCCAGGGAGTTCTTTTTTGCAGCAGAAAAAGCGGAATCCGAAGACGATGCAAGGGAAGCGCTTTCAATATATGAAAATTTTGCAAAAAGACGTTGTGATTTCCGTATCATTCGGGACAGTTCAGAAATACAGATTGGACCTGAATCTCTTTTCCGGGCTGCTGGTTTGCGGGAAAAAAACGGAGACTGGCAGAAAGCGTTTGAGCACCTTCGTCTAATTGCTGAAGCCTATACTGACTATGATTTTGAGCGAGTTGCAGAATCTTTAATGCGGATAGCTGAAAAGCTTGCACGGGAAAAACTACCTCGCAAATGGGGAGTCCTACCCAGGTTTCGTTCCGGTAGTCAGGACAGATTACGCTTGAACCAAATAGCGGGTCTTGCCCGTGGACCAAGATTTGCCCCCAGAGCATTGATGGCATTAGCGGAAATTGCCCAAAAAGATGGCCAAGTGGACGAAGCGTTAGATGCATTGGAAAGACTGACCAATTTATATCCCGATAATTATCTTTGCGAGGAAGCGTATTTTATTTTGGCTCAAATATTTGAGAATCGGGTTGCCGGACCATCCTATGACCAGGGTTCTACCTTAAAGGCACTCAATTTTTATGAAGATTATTTGATCCTCTTTGCCAAAGCACCTGAGCAAAGCAAACATGAACTTTTATCGGACTACAATAAACGTTTATTGGAGTCAAAGGAAAGAACGCAGTTAGCCGAGGAGGGTCGAAAAAAAATGAGAGAGATTCTTTCAGCCAGTAAATTAGAAGTAGGTCAATATGTTGAAAAATACGGAAAATATTACCTCACTAATTGGAAAGAACTTGGAAACCGGCCGGCTCTTCAATTTTACAACGAAGCCATCACCACAGCGCCTGAATCCGAAGCGGCAAGGGAAGCTGAAAGAAAAGTGGCTGAACTGAGAAAAGGGAATGAATAACCCCTTTTTTCTTATCTTCTCATTATTATTTGTAAGCGGTTGTAGGTATAAAAGTAACGACTCAAGGTTTCAGGATCACCGGGTCATTTACATTCAAGCGATTCACAACCAGTCGCTGGCCCCGCAACTCGGTCATTTTCTTAACAGCAAGGTAAGGGAACACATAATTAGGCGCGGTCACTTTGTTATCACCTCAGATGTTAAGGAATGTGATTTAATTATGAGTGTCACAGTAAATAACTACAGGCAAGACCCCGAAATCTATAATCCTGAAGACACCCTTCTGGCCGCTGGATTTAATTTGCTCATTCAGGCAGAAATCTCTCTCTTCAACCGGAAAGGTGAAGTGATTATTGACAAAGAGGTCTTATATCAAAATGCTTCTGTTTTACGTTCCAGTTCGATATCGAATCCCTCAGACAGGCAGGCGATTGTAAGTTTATCAGATTCTTTGGGACGAGATATTGCAGGATTTATTGAAAACCATCTTTGGTAAAACAAAAGTAATAAATTATGGAAAAAATATTAGCTCCCTCCCTCCTAGCTGGAAATCATGCCAACTTAAAAAATGCCCTCGATCTAGTCGAAAATGACGGTCGCAAGTGGATTCATCTCGATATAATGGACGGACATTTTGTACCAAACTTGAGTTTTGGACCGCAAACAGTTTCAGATTTGAGGGAAGGCTCGAAACTTTTTTTTGATGTTCACTTAATGTTGGATAATCCCCATCTTTACATCGATTCATTTTGTAAGGCAGGTGCTGATTTAATTACCGTTCATATTGAGCCATCCTACGATCATATTGAAACAATTAAGCAGATTAAGTCGGCTCAAAAAAAAGTTGGTATTGCCTTGAATCCAGCTACTCCGGTGGATGATATTACAGAGATTATAAATGAAGAAGGAGTTGATTTGGTTCTTTTCATGACCGTAAATCCAGGTTTTGGTGGGCAGAGCTTTATTCATGAAGTACTCCACAAGGTCGAAACTCTCTCCAACCTCCGCGAGAAAACATCAAGTAATTTTATGATTCAAGTCGATGGTGGGGTGGGACCCGAGCACATTCAGCCTTGTTTGAATGCGGGAGTTGACATTTTTGTGGCGGGCACGGCTTATTTCAAGAGAAATTCAACTGAACGGCACGAATTCGCCCAAGCTGTGGGAGAAATTAATTAAACCTTGATAAATGGGGCAAGAACCAATGCCACCACGGACATAAGTTTGAGTAAAATATTAAGTGATGGTCCGGAAGTATCCTTCAGTGGGTCACCAACCGTGTCACCGACCACCGTTGCTTTATGTACATCGGAGCCTTTACCATATTTCACACCTCCCATTTCGTAACCTTCTTCGACCATCTTTTTTGCATTATCCCATGCACCTCCTGCATTGGATTGAAAAAGTGCCATTAGCACCCCGGATGCGGTCACTCCCGCGAGTAAACCTCCGAGCATTACGGGCCCCCCACCAAAACCAATTGCAACCGGTGTGAGAATCGCAACTAAGCCCGGAGCAACCATTTCCTTAATTGCCGATTGAGTCGAGATTTCGACACATTTTCCGTATTCTGCTGAATCAATAGCCTCTTCAAATTGTGCTCTCTCCTCTTCAGTCCAATGATCAGATGGTTTTCCATCATTTTTATCTAAAATTACGAGAGCTTTCTTGAGTGCAGGGATTTCTTTGAATTGTCGGCGAACTTCTTGAATCATTGCCATGGCCGCTCGTCCCACTGCACCCATTGCCAAGGCACTGAATAAAAAGGGAAGCATCGCACCAATGAATAAGCCAGCCATTACTTTAGGAGTAGATACATCAATGATGTCGATGCCTGCGGTTTCTTTGAATGCAGAAAAAAGTGCAAGTGCTGTGAGTGCTGCAGAACCAATCGCAAACCCTTTACCAATTGCAGCGGTTGTATTCCCTACCGCATCAAGCTTGTCCGTTCGTTGTCTAACCTCGCTTGGAAGTTCAGACATTTCTGCGATTCCACCCGCATTGTCAGAGATAGGACCATATGCATCGACTGCTAATTGAATCCCGGTGTTGGAAAGCATGCCCACCGCTGCAATGGCGATACCGTAAAGTCCGGCCAGTTCGTACGCACCCACAACTGCTCCCGCAAGGATAAGGATGGGGAAAGTCGTTGAGATCATTCCAATTCCCAGACCACCAATAATATTGGTGGCACTACCGGTAATGGACTGTTCGACAATCGATTTGACAGGTTTTGTGCCTGTCCCGGTATAATGTTCAGTAATTTTACCAATAGCCAAGCCGGCAACGAGTCCAATAATGATGGCATAAAATACACCATCTGAAGTGAAAACCCCACCGTCGTAAGACCAGGACTGTGGAAGGAAAAAATTAATGGCGAGATAAGAGCTCGCGATCATAGCAATTGATGATGCGAATTCTCCGCGATTAAGTGCTGAATGTGGATCCCCTCCATCTTTAACTTTTACCAGGAACGTCCCAAGAATAGATGTGACTATTCCAATTGCACCCAGAACGAGGGGTAGGAAGACAGGGGACAGTCCATTTAAGTCATCCTGAAAATTAGCGGAGCCCGCTACCATGGCAGCACCTAAAATCATTGTTCCGATAATGGATCCCACATAGGATTCAAAAAGATCCGCGCCCATACCGGCAACATCTCCAACATTGTCTCCAACATTATCCGCAATTGTGGCGGGATTGAGGGGATGATCTTCAGGAATACCTGCCTCCACTTTCCCCACCAAATCCGCACCCACATCCGCTGCTTTTGTGTAAATTCCTCCTCCTACCCGTGCAAATAATGCAATGGAGGATGCACCGAATGAAAATCCGGTCAAAACAGAGAGGGTCATACCAAGAGAATCACCACCCTCAAAGGCGTTGAATGTATTACCGAAATATGCAAATAATCCACCCAGCCCAAGTATTCCCAGCCCTACGACACCGAGCCCCATGACTGATCCTCCGGAAAATGCAACTTCCAATGCTTTACCGAGGCTTTCCCGTGCCGCGTTGGTTGTCCTTACATTTGCCTTGGTGGCGACGACCATCCCCAAGTATCCGGCCAGTGCTGAACACAATGCACCAACGATAAAGGATACAGCAACATATTCGTGACTATTTGGGTTTTGCGAACCGCTCCATCCCAAAAGAACCGCAACTGCGATAACGAATATAAATAATATTTTATATTCAGCTTTTAAGAATGCCATTGCCCCTTCCTGAATACTGGCAGCAATTTTTGCCATTCTCGGAGTCCCAACTGATTGTGCGTTTATTTGTTTGGTTTTCCACCAAGTAAATGCCAATGCCACAATACCAAAGGCGGGAATAATAAGGATCAGGTTATCAATGTTCATAGTACAATGTTAAGGGAGGAGTCAGGCTAAGTTAATAAGATTACTCTAAAACACACAGACTATCTTTTGACAATAACATTGTCTATGCCTGACCTTCAAACTTGCCATTCAGTGCAAAATGAACACGATTTGCATTATGAAATATTCGTTGCTATTATCTTCCTTTGCCTTGTTGCTTTTATTTGCCTCTTGCCAAAACAGTTACCAGCAGAATGTCCCTGCTGTTTCAAATCAATCACCCGTAATTGGAGTAAGCAATGATGTGTTCCAGGTTACTGCTCAAGAGTATGAAAATTATTTTGAATCAAGATACGGATTATTATACCAAAAATTTAACGATCGTCCATTTTCAGGCCGCATTTTAACAATCGAACAAGGTGCGGGTGGAGACTACATTTCTTCGGATGAATCATGGGCAAAAGGAAAGAAGAACGGACTAAGTGCGAGGTGGTTTTCAAACGGCATGAAAATGTATGAAAGGAATTACAGCGAAGGTCGCTGGCATGGCACTGTTACCCGATGGTGGCCGAACGGTCAGAAAATGTATGTCCGAGCTTACACAAATGGTACCAGGCACGGTAAGGAAGCCACATGGCGTTCGGACGGTTCACCAATCAATACCGCTGTTCAGCCTGTTTTACCCAGAAAAAGAAACATATCAGAAATTCAAAAATCTACGCCAAGTGTTGAAGATACTGATTCTGATATTTTGCCCTCCGTTGTGCTACCTTCCCCGATAGAGCAGGAAACTATTCCCTCTTTCCCTGGAAATGAGCCTGCCACTTCTTCGTTACCAGATTCCACAATACCTGAGAGTTTCGATGTAAATTCTTTGAGCGAGCCGGCCAACAATGAACTACCTTCTTTTCCAGATTCTCCATCTGGCAGCGATGATTTGCCTGCACTCCCCGGATTACCTGATGCTGCAGGGGATGATCTTCCCGCCTTTCCAGATTCTCCATCTGGCAGTGATGATTTGCCAGCGCTTCCCGGATTACCTGAAGCTGCAGGGGATGATCTTCCCGCCTTTCCGGATTCTCCATCTGGCAGTGATGATTTGCCAGCGCTTCCCGGATTACCTGACGCCGCAGGGGATGGCCTCCCTGCCTTTCCTGATTCTCCATCTGGCAACGATGACTTACCTCCACTCCCTGGATTGCCTGATTCCGGAGTCGATGATCTTCCTGCCTTTCCAGATTCTCCCATGAATAATGACGATTTACCCGCCCTTCCCGGTCTGCCTGATTCAACTGGAGACGATCTTCCTCCTCTCCCTGGCTTTCCCGATGATGCAGGTTCCGATTTACCACCCTTTCCAGGTGCTGAATCATCGGACGGAGGGCTTCCTCCACTTCCCTCTTTCCCGGAATGAGAAAACTTTTAATGTTTCGGTAAGCTTCCTTCGGGGCGTATATTTAACTGCCTTTATTTTTAACCACTGAAAATTAAATTTGTTTTTAATTTCAATACTGAATACACCAATAACTGATATTTTATCTTCCTCCTATATTTAATTTCTTAATACGGGAGACCTTGCATACGGGTCTTTTTCCCAATGAACAAAACAAATAAGCCAATCCCCGACGAACCTGAGAATAAGGCGGAATGTTGTTCTGAGGATTCACGGAGAAAGTTTATTGTGGTCTCTACCTTGGGAGTTTCTGCAGCTTGTGCAATTTTTCCTGTCGCTTCTGGAATCACCACAATTTTAGACCCAGTCAAAAAAAGTTCGGAGAATCAGGCAAAAGTGCCTTGGACAAAGGTGGCTCCTTTGGGAAACCTTTCTGAAGATGGAAAACCGGCCAAATTTGAAGTAATACTAAGTGAAGTTAAGGATGCCTGGACGACTTATAAAAATGTGCCAGCAGGTGCTGTTTATCTTTCCCGAAAAGGGAATGAGGTGAAAGCATTCAATCTTAAATGTCCACATTTGGGGTGTGCGGTGGATTATCGTTCAAAATCAGATGATTATTTCTGTCCTTGTCATAACAGCACATTCGGTTTGGATGGATCGGTCACTGATGTGGATAGTCCGAGTCCCCGGGGTTTGGACACAATGGAAACTAAAGTGGAGGATGGAGATGTTTGGATTCGCTTTCAACAGTTTCGGCCCAACATTGTAGAAAAAATTCCCCTTTCATGAATAGGTTTTTGGATTGGCTGGATGATCGTTCTGGCATTCGCGTACTTGTCAAAGAAGCATTGTATGAGAAAGTGCCCGGTGGTGCGAGATGGAGATATGTCTGGGGAAGCTGTTTAACATTTGCTTTTTTTACCCAGGTGGTAACGGGCACGCTTCTTTGGATGTCCTACAGCCCAAGTGCTCAAACCGCATGGGAGAGCGTCTACTTTATTCAATATCAGGTGTGGGGTGGGTGGTTTCTCCGCGGCGTCCACCATTATATGGCACAGGCCATGATTGTGCTTCTTGTTTTACACCTTATGCAGGTAATGATTGACGGAGCTTACAAAGCACCCAGAGAACTGAATTTTTGGTTTGGTATTGCCTTATTGGGGGTAACCTTGGCTCTTTCACTCACCGGATATTTGCTACCCTGGGATCAAAAAGGTTTCTGGGCCACTGCCGTGGCGACCAATTTGATCGCAGAAGTACCCTTGGTGGGACCAATGCTGCAGAAAATTGTGGTAGGCGGGGTTGAATACGGTCACCAAACGATCACCCGATTTTTCGCTCTTCACGCAGGAATATTACCCGCCGCATTGATTGGATTAGTGGTGGGTCATATCTATCTTTTCCGAAAGCACGGTATTCATGTCAAGGAACCTCGCCCAAAGCGGGATTCATACTTTTGGCCTGACCAAATATTAAAGGATGGGGTTGCCTGCCTAGCGGTAATGCTGGCGGTGGTTTTTCTGACCTTCTATTTTAAGGGAGCTCCGCTTGGTCCACCCGCTGATCCATCCAACGAATTCCCTGCTCGCCCTGAGTGGTATTTTTTATTTCTTTTTCAACTTTTAAAATATGTTCCCGCTTTCTGGGGGGCGGTTATCATCCCTCTTGCTTTGGGACTTTTGATTTTTCTTCAGCCTTTTATCGGAGCCTCTAAAAAAGGGCATCATTTTAATATCGGATTTTGGTGGTGCCTGTTAGCTGGTGCAGCTGGACTTACTTTCCTTGCCTTTTCGGAGGACCAGGCGAACTTAAATCACGGAGCGGCGGTAAAAGAAGCGGACTGGCAGGCTCAACGAGTAGTTCAAATTGCTCAGGAAGAAGGGATTCCGCCCACTGGAGCGGTTACTTTACTGAGGGAGGATCACCAAAACCGTGGCCGCCGAATTTTTGCCTCACATTGCGCAAGTTGTCATCGATATAACGGTCATGATGGAAGGGGATATTCAGTGGAAGATGATCCTTCCGCACCTGAGCTTGCCGGATTTGCAAGTAATACATGGCTTACTAAGCTGTTGGACTATGAGCATTATATATCTCCCGAGTATTTCGGCGGTACTGCATTTAAAGACGGAACCATGGCTAAAAAAGTGTTAAAGAAATACGACGAAGACGAAAAAAAACTATTACCCCAAGTAGCTCTTCTTTTGTCTGATCTTGCAGAACTTCCTTATCAAGACTCTTTGTCCGAGGAGAGAAGAGAAAATTTAATGGATATTTATTATGATGATCTTGCTTGTATAGACTGCCATGATATTGATTCCGAGGGAGAAGGCTCTGCACCGGATCTGACCGGGTATGGTTCTCGAAAATGGATGGTCGACTTTATTGTTAATCCAGAGCACGAAAGATTTTACGGCAAAAAGAATGATCGAATGCCGGCATTCGGCAGAGATGAGAAACTTTCTATTGAAGAAATTGAGATTGTGGTAGACTGGATTCGTTCCAAGCCGGCTGAGATATAATTCAGCTTGGTTACCAATTTTATCGTCGAATAATTAATTTAGGGAAAGTCTTTTTCTTTTGTTTGGATTTTTATCTGTTTAATGCTATTCAATAGTGTCAAACAGTGAATATTCTTGTCAAAAAAGATAACCAAACATTTGGACCCCATTCTCGCGAGGAAATCCTCGAGTTTATCGAGAGTGGAGAGTTAAATGAAAATGATCTGGCTACACCAGACGGAGAGGAAAATTGGGATTCTTTGGGAAAACTATTAACCCTTTCAAATCAGGACACTTCAGATTCTTCGATCTACGATCAGTTTGAAGACGAC
The DNA here is from genome assembly GCA_045567635.1 of Opitutales bacterium. GTDB lineage: Bacteria > Verrucomicrobiota > Verrucomicrobiia > Opitutales > Seribacteraceae > Seribacter. Next base: position 80,510 of record JBJLCO010000014.1, read on the forward strand.
GAGGTGGACTATGAAAAATTGAAGGAATGGGAAGATGTTTTTGTGGATGAGGATGTAGAGGATGAAGAATTTGAAGAAAGCCCTTCCCCAGAAGCAAATGATACTGATATTGGCCAAGGCATACCTCTGCCCACAGACGAGCCTCCTTCCACGGAGTCACCTTTTCCAGTTGAGGAGGTAAATCCTCCTCCTGTTGAACCCGCGCCTCCTCTCGAAGAAGCTTATTTCCACCAAGAGCAAGTTCTTACTGAACCCGAGCCGGAACCTGAGCAAAACTATACTCCGCCTCCTTCTTTGCCATTACCGCCACCCCCTTTACCTTCCAAAATGGCCAAAGAAAAACCACCGGTGAAAGCGGTTAAGGATCGCATATCAGCTTCTCATAACATTAAGGGACTAAACAGCAAGCAAACAGTAATCGTAGTTAAAGGGTCAGGTATTCTTTCCAAAATTTATTCAACTTCACTTGTATTCATTATTCTTTTTGTCCTGTCAGTAATTGTAGGATTTGCAGGCTTGATTTTCGCCCCGGATCGAGTAGCCCCAATCTTTTTAAAAATGGGAGTGCCTGCCTCATTGATAGACACATTCTCCCCTCCGAACGAATCATCTCAGAAGTAATTACAGAATGAATGTTTTTGTTTCGAGGGATGGTCAAACATTTGGTCCTTACACAGTAGATCAGGCCAGGCAATATTTGCAGTCCGGTCAACTCTTGGCCACTGATTTCGGCCTTCATGAAGGGGAGTCTGAGTGGAAAAACCTCGCAGAACTACTCGGGCCCATACAAGAAACCATAACACAACCTGTGGCTGTACCCGTGTCCCCGGTGCAATCACAAAAGAAAGTACAATCTTCCTCATCCGTTACCTCGAATACAACGAAATCATCGTCTAGGAAAAAATCAGGTAATGTCAGGATGAACCGTGGACAGTCGGTAGTCGTAACTAAACAAAAAGGAATTTTTTCACGAATTTTTTCAACTCTAATAGTTTTCTGTGTAACCTGTATACTTGCTGTTGGGCTAGTGGTCGGCCTCTATTTCGCAATGCCCACTAAGGTTGGACCTGTATTAGAGAAATTTGGGATTCTGTCGGTAAAGAACGAAACCAAGGCAGCAGGCAAAGTGCCGGTTGCGGCACCTGTACCCGGTAATCCTCTTGAAATTACTTTAAATGAAGACGACTGGCAAAGATTACGTTCAACCGATATTATAATATTACCGATGGAAAAAGGGGAGGGTTTCAGAATTCTTTCCCCTCCTGAGAGGGAACGTGGTCTGAATGACGATGATCTCGAAGCACTCCTTCCCTTGTCCCGAGAAATTATATCCCTTGATTTAACTCATGCTGAAATTAGCGACCAAGGGCTGATTACTTTATCAAAATTAATTAATCTGCAACGATTGTATCTTGAAGGAAACAAAGGAATATCGGTTGAGGGCATCGCTCAGTTAAAAAGTCTTGAAAATCTCTCCTACCTAAACCTCGTACGGATTGAATTAAACGAGAAGTTGGTTGACCAGTTGATTTCGATGGAAAATCTTCGTGAAATTTATCTTTTTGAAACTGGACTTGACGAAAGTTCCATTGCTCGGCTTAAGGAAGCCCGCCCCAAGGTTTTTGTCAACGGAGGTTAAGATTTCTTTGTGTTAACTTTTGATTTTCTTTTTGGAAAAAGAGCCTTACAAATTGGACACTCCAAACCAAAGCATTTTCGTGCCTGACAATATTCTCTACCATAGAAAATAATTTGCAGATGGATTTCATTCCATCTGTCTTTGGGGAATAATCTTTTTAAATCTCTCTCTGTTTGAGTCACGCTTTTGCCACTGGTAAGTTTCCATCTTTGTGCGAGCCGATGGATATGAGTATCAACCGGAAAGGAAGGATGCCCAAATGCCTGTGCCATTACAACAGAAGCTGTTTTGTGCCCCACTCCTGGAAGTTCCTCCAATTCTTCAAAAGTACTTGGCACTTTTCCCCTATGTTTTTCCATAATAATTACCGATAAACCACGAATTGCCTCGGCTTTTTTGGGGGCTAATCCACAAGGTCTCACAATGGAATCAATTTGTTCCACCGTGAGCGACCGCATACTGGAAGGGTCTGAAGCAAGTTTGAAAAGTGCGGGAGTAATTTGGTTAACCCTTGCGTCTGTGCACTGTGCAGAAAGTAAAACGGCAATCAATAAGGTAAATGAATCACGGTGATCCAATGGGATCGGTGGATTTGGGTAGAGTCTTGCTAATTCAATATCAATATATTTTGCCCGTTCTGAAATTTTCATTACCAAAATTGTAGCATAAACATCTTAATTTCAATTGATTTAAGTGAGACAAAGTGGCTCATTTAGTGGCAGTTTATAAAAATTTGGCACTCTTTATCATTCGGTTTTGAGATCTAAATTAGGGCGGTTGATCAGGTTTGACGGGAGAATGGAGTGTCTGTAGGAATCGGAACACTACTTGCAATAACATTGTTATGAATATAGATCCTGAAAAATTCACTGAACTTGGAATTTCCGCTATTAAAGAAATGGCGGAAGTGGCGAAGCGAAATGGTCAGCAGGAAGTGGAAGTATGGCACCTTCTCTCCGCTTTGATGGCGCAGGAGAATGGAATTGTTCCCGCCCTGCTTGAAGAGACGGGCGTTGGTACCGCACCGGTACAACTTGGTCTGCAACGCGAACTCAATAATTTAGCCAAAATAGCAGGAGATGTGAACACCTCCCGTTCCTATGCATCCACAGCTCTTACCGAAGCAATCGAGAAGGCCCAGAAGATATCCAGGGAAATGCAGGACGACTATGTCAGCACTGAGCACTTACTGATTGGATTGGCCTCGGTCGGTAAGCCAGCCACCTTCAAGCAATTCCTCAAGAATTTTAACCTAACGGAAAAAAAGCTCAGGGAACTCCTAGAAAAAATGAGAGCGGGGCAAAAAGTAACTTCCCGGACACCGGAAAATTCATTTCGTGCCCTGAAGAAATACGGAATCGATTTGGTTGAGCAGGCAAAAGCAGGTAAGTTGGACCCGGTGATCGGCCGCGATTCCGAAATTCGCCGGGTTATTCGTATTCTATCCCGAAAGACCAAGAATAATCCGGTGTTGATTGGTGAACCCGGAGTCGGAAAGACAGCCATCGTTGAGGGTCTCGCCCAGCGAATCGTGCGGGGCGATGTTCCAGAAGGGCTAAAAGATAAGACGATTTTTACCTTGGAAATGGGATCTCTTTTAGCAGGTGCCAAATTTCGTGGTGAATTCGAGGAGCGGTTAAAGGCAGTTCTTAATGAGGTCAGCAAGGCGGAGGGCAGAATCGTTCTTTTCATCGACGAGATGCATACCATTGTGGGTGCGGGAAAAGCCGAGGGTGCCATTGATGCGGGTAATATGCTAAAACCTATGCTTGCCCGGGGAGAACTCCACTGTATTGGAGCGACCACGCTTAATGAATACCGTCAGAATATTGAAAAGGATGCCGCGCTCGAGCGCCGATTTCAAACCGTGCTGGTGGACCAGCCCAATGTGGAGGATACCATTTCGATTCTGCGTGGTTTGCGCGAACGTTTTGAGATTCACCACGGGGTTAACATACGGGATGAAGCGTTAGTTAATGCGGCGGTTCTTTCCAACCGCTATATTTCCGATCGCTTCCTTCCAGATAAAGCAATTGATTTGGTTGATGAAGCCTGTGCTATGATCCGCACGGAACTGGACAGTATGCCTGCCGAACTCGATGAAATTAGCCGCCGTGTGCTGCAACTCGAAATTGAGGAAACTGCTCTTAAACTGGAGAAAGATAAATCGAGTCAGGATCGTTTGGATAACTTAAGCAAGGAGCTCGGGAATGCCCGGGATAAGATGGAGACCATCAAGCGAAAATGGGAAAATGAGCGCAAGGGAATTGATGATGTACGCGTATTGCGCGAGCAAATTGAAACGATGCGGGCCGATATGGAGCGGGCTGAACGGGCTTATGATTTGAATCTGGTTGCTGAGCTTAAACATGGAAAACTTCCTACCTTGGAAGCGGAGTTGGAAGCCCTTGAAAAAGTGGATAAGAAAGACGATTCCATTCTTAAAGAGGAAGTCACAGCCGAAGAGATTGCGGATATCGTTGCTCGCTGGACCGGCGTGCCGGTGACCAAATTAATCGAAGGGGAACGGGAAAAAATCCTTCGCCTGCAGAGTATCTTGCATGAGCGGGTAATTGGACAGGATGAAGCGGTTGATTCGGTTGCCGAAGCCATCATGCGTGCCCGGGCTGGGATCAAGGATCCCAATCGTCCAATTGGTTCCTTTCTTTTTCTCGGGCCTACCGGAGTAGGAAAGACCGAGCTGGCAAAGACGCTGGCCGAGAGTCTGTTCGACAGTGAGAACAATGTTGTGCGCATTGATATGTCTGAGTATATGGAGAAGCACTCCGTTGCCCGCTTGATCGGTGCGCCTCCAGGTTATGTCGGATATGAGGAAGGGGGGCAACTTACCGAAGCGGTGCGCCGCAAACCCTATTCAGTTATACTTTTTGATGAGATCGAAAAAGCTCATCCCGATGTATTTAATGTTTTACTTCAATTGATGGACGATGGTCGTCTAACGGATTCTCAGGGTCGCACGGTGGACTTCAAGAATGCGGTGGTCATTATGACCTCAAATGTGGGTAGCCGTTACTTGCAGGACAACCTGATCGATAATGAAATCTCCGAATCCGCTAGAGAATCAGTTATGGCAGATTTACGTGATCACTTTCGTCCCGAATTCCTCAACCGAATTGATGACACCGTTCTTTTTAAACCACTATCGCTTGAAGAAATTACCGAGATTGTTGATCTCTTAGTGACCAGTCTGAACAAAAGGCTCGAGGATCGAAAGGTCTCGGTCGTATTTACCGAATCCGCCAAAAAATGGATTGGGGAGAAAGGATACGATCCGACTTATGGAGCCCGCCCACTGAAGAGGTTTTTGCAAAAACAGGTCGAGACTCAACTTGCCCGAGCTCTGGTGGCGGGTGAAGTGGAGGAGGGGAGTGAGGTCGCCTTTTCGGTAAAGGATGAGGAATTGATGATGAAGGTGAGCTGAAACCGTTCTTCGGTTCGATAAGTTCTGCACCAATTCCTTACCTCAGTCCCGGTAAGTGATTCTTTTTCTGCCAGTTTTCATAGGCAATCGTTAACCATTTTCCCCCGATGCTTAGCATGCTTCGAGGCTTTAGGTATTAACTAGTGATATTTTATAACCAAGCCAAAATATTGTAATGGAAATACTTTACTAAAGTCAGTAATATACAAGGTCTTATTAAATTATATCATACAATGAAAAAAATACACCTCCTGATGCTTCTCCCTGCTCTTATTCTTATTTTGGGCTGTGAAAAAAATAATTCCTCAACCGCTAATGAATCTGTAACCGAACCGCTTCCGCCTCTTATGCCTGAAATGGAGTTTTCAGGCACCGATGCAAAAGCAATTGGTTATATAAAAACGATTGCACTTCCAAAACTTATCCAAAAAGCAGTGAGTGTTGCTCAGGCGGTCAAGCCCGGACCTCAAGTGGCTATGCTTCCTGCGATGGCGGGCTTGGCACTAGGAGATCCCGCACTCACTTCGGTGGATCAGGAGGCACCGGTTACTGCTTTGGTATTTGACGATTTTTCGCTGGGTGGTCTGCCCAGTTTTGTTTTGGCCATGAAATTATCCCCCGAAAGTCCGGTTATTAAGCAGGCTGAGAATATGAATATGCAAACAATGGAAGTGGATGGCTGGACATTGGCGACGATGAACCCCCAATTATTTAAGGAAGTGGAAGATTGGTCATCCTTATTATCCTTTGCGAAAGAAAGCCCTGAGGAAGATATTGAAATGGTCATTTCTATGGATGTTTTTTGGGAAAATTTGCCCAAAATGAAAAAGTCTGCAGTAGAAGCAATTGAATTTTCTACCCTTCCACCAGATTCAAAAGTAGATGCAGGTCAGATTGTTGAGGTGTTAGTTGATGAATTGGCCACAACAGAGGCAACTAAATTAGAACTCATGCTCTCAGAAAGCGAAATTGGTTTTAGAAGTACACTTTCAGCAAAGACAGAAACAGCGTTGTTTACCCTTTTATCATCCAAGACAGAAAATCATTCCATGGAAGTTTCCAAATATATCTCAGGAGATGGATGGATGGATATGCTCATTTCTCTTAACGCTGAAAGTATGACCGTTTATTCTAATCACTTGCTCAGTTTGTTTAAAGAGGGGATTAACAATGAGGAGCGGAAAAAGAGTTTTTCTAAAATTATTTCATTAATGGATAACAGTATGAAATTATATGGAGGGCAGATTGCGACGAGTTACCGAAATTCTGCTAAGGGAAATGCTCCAATTAGTTTTGTTCAAGTCGGTGAAATGAAAGGAAGTGAGGAAGAAATTAATAATGTGATGAACGAATGGGTAGTTTTATTACAAGACATGTTTTCGATAATTGATCATGGAAACGATTTTAATATAAATTATGAGATTAATTTGACTGAAGACTCCGAAATTGACGGATCCAAGGTGTATCGTTTTGGAATGAAAATGAATGCGGACGATAGTGAATTAGATACTCTGCTTTCTTCCTACACTGATACAACTTCTTACTATATGATTCGGGACGGATTTTATTTCATGACCTCATCAAAGCGTGATTTAAAAGAACTTTATAATTCTTTTAAAAATAAAAAACCAGTTGAGGGGAACCTTGCCTCCGAGATGACATTGGAGCCCGGTCAGTTTATGAGCTGGCGTCTTAATTTAGCTGGATATGCCGAAATGGTTATGAGTATGGTCAATTTGGGAGGAGTTAATATTATGGGCGATGCCATTCAAGGTTTGAAAGAGTTAAAAATTCCTCCGGTCACTGGAAGTGCAAGTCTGGGGGGAGGAAGAGTGTCTACCGAGATTCGTATACCCCTTGAATCGATTAAGGCAGGAGTTGACTATTTTGAAAGCATGAAAGGGGGGGAGATGAAATCAATTGAATCTGAGCTTGATGAAGAAATTCCCGAAGTGGAAGGGGAATAAAACTTTGTAGATTTTCTTGATTTTGCTGGTGTTTGTTTAATTAAGCAGTTTGTAGACCGAGTTTTTAATGACGATCCGATTGATCAAAATATAGATTAGTCCATACAGCAAGATACAGACAATGGTTTGAAATGATAGTCCGGGGTTTAATACAATACCGTTTTTATTGGCAAGGCTGAGTAAAAGAGATTTAATTCCGTATCCTGTTATAACTGAAACACCCAGAATAAAAAGAAAGAGAGCTAGGAAGCGAGTAAAGATTACATTGGCTACTTGATTGTGGGAAAAGCCAAGAAGGAGTAGGTTTTGTGTCTCTTCGCTTGCCTGAGCCACCACCAGACGAAAACTTGTTGCGAAGGTGGCAATAGAAAGAAGAGAGAGAAGAGCTCCTATAGTCGCAATTCCGAGGAAAATTACCAATGTTACTTTTTTGATTATATCCTGCTCGGGAAATTCCCGGTTAATCTCAAGCCCATTTTGCTGAATGTAAGATAAAAGTGATGAGCTCGGGTTATCTTCGATTTCCAAAATGATTCGGGAGGGTCCAGTTTTCTTCTTCTTCTTTTTTTCAGTAAGAGCTTGTAAGGCAGGAATCCGCTTGGCCGGACTGTGAATTGGCGAAGTTTCCCAGTTTTTAAAGTCAGGCTCATCCTGAAGTGAGGCTAGGATGGACCGGGTAACAGGGGGGCCTTCAATTGCACCATTTTTCCAGAGGAAGAAATAGTCATCCGCTTTGGGCCCACCAAATTTTTTATTGGCCCATTCTAGAAAGTTTTCGGGCACTAGTACGCTGTTAATTCTTTTGCTGAATGCCACAAAACGACCATTTAACTTGGCTTCCCTTTTCTGGCCGATAAAGAGTTCGATGGGCATGCCGGTAGCCGCTTTTGTTGAAAGTGAGGGGTATTCAATTCGTGAAGGAGCGAGACCAAAATTCCAGAGATCGAGATAAAATTTGGGAACCATGATGGGGACGGTTTCAGAGTTTTCACTCCAGTGCCAATCCCGGGGGATGAAGTCGAGAAACTCATCGGGTATGGATTCAAAAAATAGGTCGGTTTTGGCTGCTGCACCCAGGCCGACTGTACCGGTCGGCCAAATATAGAGAGTAAGCGGAAATTGATTACGGACAAATCCCCCAACCTTATTTACGCCATTGAGAGTTTTGATTTTTTCTAATTCATCACTGGTAAATATGCGGTCATTTTTGCCGAGGTTGATTAAGGCGCCGCCTTCCACCTTTTTGTTCATGGTGAAGTAATTTTTGGGCCCATTGCTTTTAGCAAGAAATGAGGATGCATCCTGATACAGTTGAACCCCGAGAATGAGCAGAGTGGACCCGATTAGGCATCCAAGGTAAGCAATCCAAAGCTCTCGTTTAGGCCCAGACACATTTAGACTGGATTGCAGAGAAGATTTTGAAAAGGAATTCTTCACAGGGAAAGGATACGGTCAAATGAAAGCGGAGGTGCTTCTCCTAAGGAAGTTATAAGTACGGTGGCCTGATTACCTTCGGCTACTTCATTGATTAAGGAAGAGGCGAGATTGATATTTTCCTGATCAAGGTGACTGAAGGGTTCGTCCAAAAGAAGTAAATTGAAGGGCTTGCACAAAGTTCTGATTAAGGCAATGCGCTGACGTTGACCAAAAGACAGGGTTTGCACCGGTTGGTTAAGAAAGTCTGCCATGCCCAGTTGCTTGGCCATTTCCATTTCACTGGGCCCATGCGGGTTAACCTCGGGAATTAATTCAATATTTTCCTGAGCATTGAGTTTGGAAAAGAGTCTGAGTTCCTGAAAGAGCAGGGATATTTTTTGTTTTCTTAATAGGGTCCAGTCGGATGCATTTTTTTTTTGAATATTTTCCCCGTCTATCAACACCTCCCCAGAATAGTCTTTTCGCAGTCCATACAAAAGATGGAGAAGAGTGGATTTTCCTTTGCCCGAATGTGCGGAAATGAGGGAAATGCTTTGCGGTTCGATTTTCAATTGAGTTCCCCAAACCTCAGAGCGTTCGATCATCTCTTTTGGGATCGGTTCGGGTATGACTTGGTTCAGTTCAATTAACATGGAAGGAGAGAAAGTATATTTTGGTGAAAGATCGCGTCCTTTTCGTTTTCATTCAGCTTAGCAACGCTAAGGATTTCATTACGAAAAGTCGAGAAGTCAGGAGATGATTGAGTTTTTGGGTAAATGCGTAGGGGATAATCCGTACCCCAAAGGATTTTTTTATATCCCACGACATCAATCAATTTTCGATAGAGGGCTGAATCATAGAGCAGTGGGCAGGCAGCTAAATCATAGTAAACATTTTTGAGCTCTTCTTGAATCCTTGGATTCAATTCATAAAATGGAAACAATCCACCGGCATGGGAAAGAATAATTTTGAGTTCTGGATATTCACGGGCAAGCCAGAGAAAATCTTCTAGGGGAGTGGGTGTGCGGCCCGGATAATCATGTCCGACTGGTTCAGTAACATGAAAGTTGATCGGCCAACCTTTTTCAGAAGCAAATTCAACGCATTTTAGCCAGATTGGATCGCGCATCGTAAATCCTTGAACCCCCGCATGGCATTCTCCCATCCCCACAAAGCCCTGATCCAGTCTTTTTCTTAACTCCTCGACGGGTTGAGACATAGCGGGATGAATGGATGCAAACGCATAAAATCTTTCGGGGTCCTCCTTGATCCACTTGTAATGCCAGTCATTATGCTGAATGCAACTATCTGGATTTTCCCAATACCAACCGAGCAGAACAGCCTGTTTTACTGATGCAGAATCCATATCCGTGATCATTTTCTCCCTCGATGCCCATCCCTGCAACTTTACCCCCTGAGAGGGTTCAACCAACCCGAGCCAGTGGGATTCACCCTGTCTTTGGGAAAACTTCCCTGGGTCCGAGTAAATTTCCGGTGGGTATCGGTGGGTGTGGGAATCAATCATTTCCAAGTGCTTATTAATTTGTCATAAATTAAAAGATCAAAGGTGAAACTTTACCATCCAAAATTTTGCGTTCCCAAGAGGTGGGGGAGCCAAGAAATCCGATTTAATTAACTAAGCCTGCGGGTTGGTTATAGGAATCAAGTTTTCGGACCAAAGCAGCTTCAATAAATGAAGCGAAGAGTGGATGCGCGTTGTTAGGTTTGGATTGAAACTCTGGATGGAATTGAACACCCAGAAACCAGGGGTGTCCTTTGACTTCAACAATTTCAACGAGATCACGATCTGGATTAATTCCAGAAATAACCAGGCCTGCATCTTCAAGTTGCTGGCGGTAATGATTGTTAAATTCGAATCGGTGACGATGCCTTTCGCTTACTTCGTCTTTTCCATAGGCAATGGCTGCTAAACTGTCTTTCTTTAGGGCACATGGACAGGCCCCCAATCTCATGGTTGCTCCCTTATCCTCAATTTCCTTTTGATCACCCATAATATCAATCACGGGATGGGGAGTATCGGAATTAAACTCTGTGCTATTTGCATCAGTCAACCCGACTTGGTTTCGGGCAAAATCGATCACTGCAATCTGCATGCCCAGACACAGTCCAAAATAGGGCACATTATTTTCCCGTGCGTATTGAGAAGCGATAATTTTACCTTCGGTTCCACGGTCTCCAAAGCCTCCGGGAACTAAAATACCATCCAAATCTGATAAAAGAGCGTCAGGGCCATTCTTTTCAATATCCTCGGCATCAATGTAAGAAACTTCCACCTCACAATCATTTCGGATTCCTCCATGAACAATGGATTCATTAACCGACAGGTAGGAATCTTGAAGATCCATGTATTTCCCCACCATCCCGATTTTAATTTTATGCTTGGGATTGAGCAGACGGTGTACGACTTCTTCCCAGTCATCCTGTTTGGGTGGAGGCGCATCCAGTCCCAAGATTGAAATAACTAATTCATCAAGTCCCTCTTTTTTGAGCATGTGAGGGAGTTCATAAATCGAATGATTTACATCCTGTTCTTCGATTACAGCGTCTTTTTTAACACTACAGAATAAACTGATTTTTTCCCGAATTTCGTTGGTGATCGGCTGCTCGGTCCGGCAAACAAGAATGTCTGGTTGTATTCCGATTTCCCGAAGTTTGGCCACGCTTTGCTGAGTCGGTTTGGTTTTTAACTCCCCGGCCGCTTTGAGGGAGGGAAGAAGAGTCATATGAAGGAATAGAACATTTGCTTTTCCCACTTCAGATGCAAATTGTCGCATTGCTTCGGTAAAAGGAAGACCCTCGATATCTCCAATTGTCCCTCCAATTTCGGTAATTAAAACATTTACACCCTTACCCGCCGCGTAAATTCTATCCTTTATTTCATTTGTGACATGCGGGATAACTTGAACTGTCTTCCCCAAATAATCACCCCGTCTCTCTTTCTTGATTACCGATTCATAAATTTGTCCGCTGGTTAAATTATTGAATCGGGAAAGTTTGCCGGATGTAAATCTTTCGTAATGCCCAAGATCGAGATCAGTTTCCGCACCATCGTCGAGCACATAGACCTCACCGTGCTGAAATGGACTCATGGTTCCGGGATCAACATTTAAGTAGGGATCAAACTTTTGAATTCTCGTGGTCAATCCCCTTTGTTCTAAAAGTGCCCCTAAGGATGCCGCGGTCAAACCCTTCCCTAGAGAAGAAACAACACCACCGGTAATGAATATATATTTCATTGAATTTTTAATATTTATATTAAGAAGAAACCCTGACCTAATTTCTGGCAACAAAGATTTTAAAAAGTTGTTGATTTATTACCAAGGATTAAATTCTTTTAAACATTCTTGCGGTTCAAGGATTTATTACTTTACTATTATTTGCATAACACACTTATCATACACAATTTGTTTTCGTTTAATATTTGTCCTCTCATAATCCCAACATAAATTACTATTATGTTTACCTCTTCACTTGGCAAAAAATATTTGATGGCACTAACCGGATTAGTGTTGGTTGGATTTGTATTTGTTCACATGGCTGGCAACCTACAAGTCTTTGCGGGACAGGCACAAATTAATTCCTATGCTCACTCCCTTCAGACTCTCCCTGCTTTCATTTTGTGGGGTTCCCGATTATTTTTGCTGGCATCTGTTCTTATCCATGCGTGGACGGCTTACTCACTGATTGTTGAAAACCGTAGAGCTCGCCCAAATAAGAACGAAGTAGAGGTAACCAAGCGTGCTGGTTGGTCTTCATTGAGGATGGGGTTAACAGGCACAATAATATTAGCATTTGTAGTCTTCCACCTGCTTCATTTTACAATTAGGACAGTTTATCCTGAATATGCCGAAATGACTACTACTGTTGGGTCGCCTGGGGAAGACGAAATCCACGATGCATATTCAATGATACTCGCTGGTTTTAAACATGAGGCAATTTCTGTATTTTATGTGGTTGCAATGTTTTTGCTTTGCCGTCACTTGGCTCACGGATTTTCAAGCGTCTTTCAATCACTGGGTTTACGTTCGGAGTCATGGCAGAAAAAGCTTAGTTTTGTTTCCGCAGGATATGCATGGCTAATTTTCGGTGGTTTTTCAATCGTCCCTATCAGCGTAGTGGCGCAAAAGCACGGATTTTTCGAATTTTATGATCCCTCCGCGTTCACATCCGAAGTTGCGGCTACTGCTCCATCTCACGAAATTACTACAAAATGAAACTTGATTCGAAAATTCCAGAAGGACCTATTGCTGATAAATGGGACAATCACCGATTTTCTTCAAAATTGGTTAACCCTGCAAACAAGCGAAAATTTAAAATTATCGTGGTAGGCTCGGGATTGGCTGGCGGTGCCGCTGCCGCGACTTTAGGCGAACTTGGATATAATGTTGACTGTTTCTGTTACCAAGACACGCCACGGCGTGCACACTCCATCGCGGCGCAGGGAGGTATTAACGCTGCCAAAAATTATCAGAATGACGGGGACAGTATTCACCGTTTATTTTACGATACCGTGAAGGGAGGAGATTTTCGATCCCGTGAAGCAAATGTTCACCGGTTAGCTCAGATCAGCGTAAACATTATTGATCAGTGCGTGGCTCAAGGTGTTCCGTTTGCCCGTGAATATGGAGGACTTCTTGCCAATCGTTCTTTTGGAGGGGCACAGGTAAGCCGAACATTTTATGCCAGGGGTCAGACTGGGCAGCAATTGCTCCTCGGTGCTTACAGTTCGCTGAGCCGACAGATAGCTGCAGGGCAAGTGAAGATGCATACCCGGCATGAGATGCTGGATATGGTGGTTGTAGACGGACATGCGAAAGGAATTATCACACGGAATCTTGCCACCGGAGAAAACCGGGCCTGGACTGCTGATGCTGTTTTACTTTGCACGGGAGGTTACGGCAATGCATATTATTTATCAACCAACGCCGTGGGTTGTAATGTGACTGCTGCCTACCGTGCCTATCGTCACGGTGCCGGTTTCGCCAATCCATGTTACACGCAGATTCATCCAACCTGTATTCCGGTTGCCGGCGATCACCAGTCGAAATTAACTCTGATGTCCGAATCACTTCGTAATGACGGACGGGTTTGGGTGCCGATGGATAAGGAAAACTGTGCCACAAACCCTAATGATATTGCAGAGGAACTGAGGGATTACTACCTGGAGAGAAAATATCCAAGTTTTGGAAATTTGGCTCCCCGCGATATTTCCAGCCGTTCGGCGAAAGAAGCCTGTGATGATGGCCGTGGAGTGGGGCAGGGTGGACGCGGGGTTTATTTGGACTTTTCTGACGCTATTTCGAGACTGGGGGAATCTACCATACGTGAACGATACGGTAATCTTTTTCAAATGTATGAGCGCATTACAGGTGAAAATGCTTACAAACGACCCATGCGAATTTATCCAGCTATTCACTACACCATGGGTGGGTTGTGGGTTGATTACAACTTGATGACCACAGTACCAGGGTGTTTTGCACTGGGAGAAGCTAATTTTTCAGACCACGGAGCTAATCGCCTAGGTGCCAGTGCACTAATGCAGGGATTGAGTGATGGATATTTTGTTATTCCGTACACAATCGGGAATTATCTAGCCAGTACCGGTGCCGGTGTACTGAGCCCAGACTCTCCAGAAGTGAAAGAATCCCTCGACCGTGTAAAGCAGGGAGTTGATCAACTCACATCAACTAAAGGTAAACGATCCTCCCGTTCATACCACAAAGAATTAGGTCAGATTATGTGGGAATTCGCGGGAATGGCCCGTAATGAAAAAGGACTCTTAAAAGCCATTGGCGACATTCAGGACCTGAAAGAAGATTTTAAGAAAAACCTGATGGTTCCCGGTTCAGGTGATCGTTTAAATGTTGAATTGGAACGAGCCGGTCGAGTACGGGATTTTCTCGATTTCGGAGAATTGCTTTGTCGTGATGCTCTGGAGCGGAGGGAATCATGTGGGGGTCATTTTCGGGAAGAATTTCAGACTGCGGACGGAGAGGCCACCCGGGACGACGAAAATTTTGCGCACGCGGCAGTTTGGGAGTACAAAGGGAGTGGAAAAACACCCGTCCGTCACAAGGAGGATTTACAATTTGAGAATGTCAAACTCGCCGTCCGAAGTTATAAGTAAATTTTAAATTTCTGATAATGAACCTTACCTTAAAAATTTGGCGACAAAATGGCCCCGAGGATTCCGGCCAATTTGAAACTTATCAAATAGACGAGGTTTCTGAGGATTCTTCATTCCTTGAGATGATGGATCAACTAAACGAAGAACTCCTTGATCAGGAAATTGAACCCATTGCTTTTGATCATGATTGCCGGGAGGGTATATGCGGAATGTGCTCTCTCAATATTAACGGGTTTGCACATGGTCCAGAAGATTCAACCACGACCTGCCAATTGCACATGCGCAAGTTCAAGAGTGGGGACACAATTACAATTGAGCCTTTCCGGGCAAGAGCGTTTCCTGTGGTGAGGGATCTAGTAGTTGACCGTTCTTCTTTCGATAAAATCATCCAGGCGGGTGGATTTATTTCCGCCCGTACCGGAAGCGCTCCCGACGGAAATGCCATCCCAATCCCCAAGGTTGATTCCGATCAGGCCATGGATGCGGCCGCCTGCATCGGATGCGGGGCATGCGTTGCATCCTGCAAAAATGCCTCGGCCATGCTTTTCACCTCCGCCAAAGCGGGGCACCTCAATTTGCTTCCTCAGGGACAGGCGGAGAAAGATGCACGGGTTCTCAATATGGTAAAGGCTATGGATGAATCCGGTTTCGGTAATTGCAGAAACTACGGTGAATGTTCCGCTGCTTGCCCGAAGGATATATCACTTGACTTCATCGCCAAACTGAACCGGGATCACGCGAAAGCCAAAATTAAAAAAATATTTTCATAACCGCTCTCCTGTTTTTGATTGATTAAGGTTGCGGGGATTCCTTTCGTTTGGAAGATTCCATTCTATGGAAAACGACGAAAAACAAGCAACATGGGGAGGGAGATTCTCAAATAAGCCAAATGATCTGATGCAGGTTTTCGGAGAATCCGTTTCCTTTGACATGCGTCTGGCGGCTTATGACCTGAAGGGTAGTCTGGGACATGCATCCATGCTTGAACATGTCGGTTTATTGACCAAAGAAGAATTTACAGAAATCGAAAAAGGGATACTTGAATTATTTGAAGAAGTAAAAAAGCCCGATTTCCCTTGGAAACTTGAGCTCGAAGATGTTCATATGAATTTGGAACAGGCACTACGTGCGAAGACTACCTCTGCCGATAAATTGCACACCGGTAGAAGCCGAAATGATCAGGTTGCCACGGACATGAGGCTGTTTTTTAAGGACGCCTGCCAGCAAGTCAGCACAGTACTGGAAAAAGCGATGTCGACAATTCTTTCACTCGCCAAGCGATATGCGGATTTGCCTATACCTGGCTACACCCATTTGCAACGGGCTCAACCTGTCACCGTGGGGCACCATCTGCTCGCCTACATCGAAGCCATGGGGCGGGATCATGAACGATTTTCCACCGTTGCGGATCATGCCAATGTCTGCCCTTTGGGCTCGGGTGCGATTGCGGGTTCTACCTTACCGCTTGACCGGGCTTTCACAGCTCAGGCACTGGGGTTTGTGGATGAACACGGACAACCCAGAATTACCGCCAATGGAATGGACGCGGTTGCGGACCGAGACATTTTTTTGGAGTTTTCCATGGCATGTGTTACTTGCTCTCTTCACCTTTCTCGTTTGTCGGAAGATATAATTCTTTGGAATTCATCCGAATTTGGATTCATTCAACTTTCTGATTCTTTTACAACTGGTTCCTCCCTGATGCCACAGAAAAAGAATCCTGATTGCTTTGAATTGATTCGTGGAAAAACCGGACGAGTGGTGGGCAACCTTCAGAATCTTTGCGTCGCGATTAAAGGTCTTCCGCTTACCTACAACCGGGACCTTCAGGAAGATAAACCGCCGGTTTTTGATTCATTTGATCAGTTGAAACTTTGTCTCGAAGTAGTTGCTGCATCGTTAGCCGAGGCTGAATTTGATCAGGGAAAATGTCGTTTGGCAGCATCGGACCCTCTTCTTTTGGCGACTGATTTGGCTGATTTTCTGGTTGAACGCGGTGTGCCTTTTCGTTCTGCTCATCATTATATTGGAGAACTGGTTGCATTGTCGGAAAAGAATGAAGTTCCCCTTCCAGAATTGGAACAATCTGATGCAATAAAAATTTGCAAAGAATTGGGAGAGGATTGGAGAGAGGTTTTTGATTTAAACCGGGCGTTTTCAAAAAGAGAAAGTCCGGGCATGCCTGGCCCATCCGAGATTAGCGGACGAATCCAACATTGGGAAAAGTTGCTTTCTTCCTAGCATTTGATGGGCTTATCCCGGTCCAGATTACTGCTTTTTTTTCTTCTTTCAACCCCGCTGCTTTGGGCTAAAACATGGACTACCAAAACGGGAAGCAGGTCTGAAGGTGAGCTCTTTGAAGTCCTTGGTGACCGGATCGGACTAAGAATAAAAGGCAGGGAATATCACTTTTCCCTGTCCCGTTTTGTGCCTTCTGATCAGGAATATGTTAGAAACTGGAAGAAAGTGCCTAGGTGCCCGGTGTGTTCAAAATCACTTGGTACACGTACTGTGGATGCGGGAGGAATTAAATATCATACCTCCTGCTTCCAGTGTATGGTTTGCCGCTCTGGCTTCAAGGGCGGAGATCAATTCCGTCGGGACGGATGGAAGGGAATGGTGCATGTGAAGCATTTTAATATGACCGGATTATGCGGAACCTGTTCACGCATTTTTGTAAAGAGGGATGCGCATCCCAAACAGTTTTTTTCGGATGGTCGGATGAGTTGTGCTTCCTGTCTGAGGGACGGTGTTTTTGATGCTAAAATTTTGAACGAGGTGGAGATTCGTGTTTGGCAGACGCTCAAGCGTATTGGTATTTCGAAACCCGTCGGAAAACTTTCAATCCGCCTGGTGGATCGTGGATTGCTGAATCAGGAGGCGCTTAAAATTAATGCCCGTGGCAACCTGCGTGGCCTCACATTGACCAAGTATAAGATTGTCAAAGGAGGGTCAAATCCCGGCACGACATTTGATCACCGGATTTATATCCTTTATGGATTGCCTTACATTGAATGTGAGTCGGTTTTAGCTCATGAATTTGCGCATGTTTGGCTAAATGAACGATTTATTGATTCGACCCCGCCGGTGGTGGAAGGATTCTGTAATTTAGTTTCATCTGAAGTTCTAGAAAAAGAAAAAAGTAAACTTGCCTCAGTTTTGTTGGAGAATTTACAAAATAACTCCAGCCTTGCCTATGGAGTGGGGTATCGAAAAATGAAGGCCAAACTCGCACAGAAAAGCTGGAATCAGATACTGTATGAAATGAAAGGTAAATCCAAACCAATCCAAATAAAATGAAAATTGATTCTCACCACCACTTTTGGCAATACGACCCAGTTGAATATTCGTGGATGAACGAACAAATGGGAATTCTTAAACAAAATTATGGACCTGATGAGTTGTTGAAACAAATTCAAGGTGTCGGGATAGATGGGGTCGTTTCCGTTCAGGCGTCCCAGTCATTAAAGGAGACAGACGCACTTTTGTCTCATGCGGAAGAGCATGACTTCATCATGGGTGTGGTTGGCTGGTTTCCTCTTGCTGATTCCAGTGTGGGCACAATTTTGGAGCAATACACTTCAAATCGATGGCTTAAAGGAGTCAGGCATGTGGTGCAGGACGAACCTAACGACCGTTTTATTATGGGTTCAGATTTTAATCGGGGTGTTTCGTTGTTGAAGGAATTAAATTTAGTTTACGATATTCTAATCTATGAAAGACAACTTTCGGCATCGATCGAATTTGTGGACCAGCATCCGGATATAATTTTCGTTCTTGATCATGTTGCGAAGCCAAGAATTAAGGATGCTATATTCCAGCCTTGGTCAGAACAGATGAAGGATCTTTCCAAACGCGAGAATGTATTCTGTAAATTATCTGGAATGGCAACTGAAGCGAATTGGCAAAACTGGACGGTGGATGAATTGCTGCCCTATATGGAAACCGCGTTGGAATGTTTTGGGGCGGGGAGAATGATGTTCGGCTCAGACTGGCCGGTTGCGCGCCTTGCAGTCGAGTACGAAAGTTGGGTAAAAATTTTCCGTGATTTTATTTCAACTTTATCTTCGGATGAACAGTGCAAGATAGAAGGAAAAAATGCGGTCGAGGTTTATAAATTGTAAATCATTACCTCTGGTAAATTGGTAAGTAGTGGTATTTTACTGCTAAAGCGAGAATGGCCAGCGTGGTCGAATAAACCTCGCCGGCACCGGCTTCTGAACCACTTCCAATCCACGAACCATTTTCCCGTTGTAATTCCAGGAGAATGTTCTCCACCATTTCTCTTGCCTGTTTGGCATAATCTCCCCCTCGCTGGTACATACCCTGGGCGTAGTAATAGGTACCATAGAAGAAAAACTTCCTGCTTTTTTCAGGTTTGTGATCAAGTAACCAATCTGCTGCCCCATGAACAAAAGGAGATTCATATTCTCCACAAACCTGCATTGCAAGAAGTCCTGCTGCAGAGGTGGTGTACTCCGCCGCTCCACCGGGCTGATAAGCGAACCCGGATTTTTTTTCAGCAGGATTTCCATTCGCGAGCCGTTTCGATTTGTAAGATCGTTCCAAATAGGAAATGGCATTGGAGATGGCAGAAGAGGGCACATCGAGACCTGAATTTTTAGCGGATCGTAACGCCATCAGCTGCCAGACGGAGACAGACAAATCGGCATCCCTGGCGTCCGGGCTGTATCTCCATCCTCCCTGCTGAGCCGTGCTTTTTTTCACTTTCTGGGATCGGAGAATCAGATCAATTGCATTCTGGCATTGATCGTGGATTTTTTTGTCTGTTTCTTCGTCCATGCCCATTCCCAGCATTTCAGACAAGGTGAGCGTGACAATCCCGTGTCCGTACATTCGCCCTCCGTTTTTGTTTCCGTAATAGCCTTGTTCGTCCTGATTTTCATCCCGAAGGATATAATTAAGTGCGTTCTTCATGGCTCGTCCGAATTCATTTGGATGAATCGGTTGATGACCAACTGAAGCCATTGCCATTAAGGAAAGCGCGGACATGGCAGTCTGTTTTCCCCGATCATGAATCGAGCCGTCCTCGTGTTGTTTTTGGAGGATGAAGCGAACACCTTTTTCGATTGCCTGATCGACTTTGTCTTTTTTAAACGGGTTTTCCCAAACTGTATTTTCATCCACCGTCAAATCCTTGGAATATGCCAGGGGAAAGAAAAAAACAGAGATAAGGAAATAGGATAAGGTTCGCATTTTATGAATTAAATTTTTTTCATTGATCATCATCATTTTGTTTTCCGTGCCTTGCTTGCCATTGCCCGAAAATAAGCCTCCACCCGATTACGATAATCTCCGGATACATTTTCCCTCCGTGACTCCATTAAATCCTTGGCCAATTTAGGTGGCAATTTTCCCCACTCTTCAAATTCTTCTTTATCTAACTCGGGGATTTCCTGAAAGGTAAGGGCTTGTTCCTCCATGTAGGATTGGTCATTGGATTCCAGTGAGTTTGTGCCATTAAATGCGTTTTGTATCGGAGATCGAGCCTGAGCCATTGCCTGTGACTGGGATTGAGACGCTTCCGCCAATGCTCTTGCGGCGTCGATCATCGCCTGTGCACTTGCATGGGAAAGTGCATTATTACCCGAATTGAGCCCCCCAGTACCATGTCCTGGTCCTTGCCCAGGTTTGGGTTTGCCGGGTTCTCCGTTTTCAGAGCGTTCATTACCTGCCATTTCGGCAGGTGTATTCTGTTCTCCTGTTTGACCATCTTCCCCGTTAATGTTCTCGTTTGAAAAAGGATTACTGCTCGGATTCAAAGCCTGATCTAAAAAGTCCAGTGTCTGAGCCAAAGCCTGTGCGACTTCAGGGGAATCCAGCACCGCCTCAGAATATTCATTTTGGCTGGCAGAACTTTCAGACGGAGCTGATTGCGGCATAGTGGAGGTCGCACCGCTTTTCTCATCACCCAATTGGGTAGAGGGGGAGGGAGAGGGTAGCTGAGCGTCGGTAGCCAATTCACTACTGGAAGCAATTTCACCTACTTCAGGGGAATCCAGCACCGCCTCAGAATATTCATTTTGGCTGGCAGAATTTTCGGACAGAGCTGATTGCGGCATAGTGGTGGTCTCACCGCTTTTCTCATCACCTGTTTGAGTAGAAGGAGGATTTAACTGCGTGTCGGCAGTCAAGTCATTATCCGAAGTCAGTGCAGGCTCAATCGAGGATGTGCTTGGTTGCGGAACGGTTTGCTGGTTTTCGTTTTCTTCTGTGCTTAAACTGGAAAGAGCATCAATTTGTTCCCCGAGCCGTTCGCTAGTATTAGCCAAAGCTTCACCTGAGGAAAGCGGGGGGTTATTATCCTCAACAAGGTCAGAAAAAACCGGACTTTCGGGCAAACTATCAGAGAATTCTTGTGCGGAGTCTGCCAGCTGTTCAGCATTTTTAGCCTGTTGTGCGGCATTTTTAGCGATTTTTTGAGCTTCGTCCGCCTTACTTTTGGCCTCTTTCGCTTCCTGGTTGGCTTGATCGGCTTTCTTGGCAAGACTCTTCTGGGCTTCCATAGCCTCGAGTGCCTGGGAACTTGCTTTATTTGCATTTGCCTGAGCGAGTTCGGAAGCTTCCAAAGACTCCGGCTTGCTCTTATCTGAAGCCTTGTCAGATTTACCCTTTGCCTCCTGAGCCAGCTGTGTAAATTCTTGAGCCTCCTTGTTTAATGCCTGTGCTTCTTTCTTTGCATCCTGTGCCACTTGGTTCGCTAATTTGGCCTGTTCTGCCTTTATCTTTGATTCCTGTTCTTTTTGTCTTTCATCCTGAGCCAATGCTTTTTCTTTTTTGGCAAATTCTTCCGCAGCTATTTGAGTCTGCTGTGCAAATTCTTGGGCAGCCTGCTTGATTTCATCCAGTTCCTGATTTCCGTCCAGAGAAGTCAAAGTTTCTTCTGCTGCCTCTCTTAGTGGTTCGCTTAGTTTTCGATCATCAGTTTGGGATGCTAAATCGCCCGCTTCTTCGGCCAGGTCCCTGAGCTGATTTGAAAGAGCTTCATTTTGCAAAGCCTGTGCTGTTTTGGGAATTTCTTTTTCGGCCACCTCGCGTGATTTTTTGGCTATCTCCGCGATTTCCTTGGCGTTTTGTTCATTATCCATTCTGTCTTCATGTCTTGCGGTGCGGGCTAATTCATCGGCTGATTCAAATACTTGTTCTGCGATCTCTTTTTGCTGCTCTAACCCTTGGGCAATCTCATTTTGTGCAGGCTTGCCTGAATTTTCCAACTCTTCCAATTGCGTTGCCACATCTAAAGCTTTTTTTTCCAACTCTTCTGCTCTTTTCCTCGCTTCCTCACCTTTTTGTGCTGCTTGTTTGGCCATAGATTGGGCTTTTTTGTACGAGTTCGGGTTTTCTGCTTCCTTTGCTTTTTCTTCGGTTAAATTTGCTAGATCTTGTTTTTTTTCAGTCTCCTCTCGCTGGGCTTCGGTTTCCTGATTTGCCGTAGCCAACTCATCATTGATCTGTTTGGCTTTGGCTATCGCTTTCTCAGCCAATGCGTTTTTTTCCTCAGCATTTTCCTTGGCTTTCTCTGCTTGATGTCGGGCGTCGCGCGCCACCTTTTGAGCAATTTCATTTTCAGGCTGGAGAGAGGCATCTTGCGTTGTTTGCATGGCATTTTTATTTTCGAATGCCATTTCTTTTTGAGCCTCTTGGGCAACCGCTTTTGCTTCTGCGGCTTCTTTTCTGGCCCCATCAGCTTTTTGATTCAGTTCTTTTTCCTTCGCCATTTTTTCGGCAAGTGTTTCAAGGGCTTCATCCAGTTCTGCTTTTGCCTGGGCGGCCTGTTTTTTCGCATCTTCAGGTGGAAGATTGGCGATATTATTAATTTTTGAATTCGCGTCCTTTAGTACTTCCTCTGCTTCGTTTAAAACCTGAGCCAATTCCTTCGCATCGTTTTTCAGTGCCTGGACCGTGTTAGCTGGTTTTGCAGTATCCTTGGTTTCTCCGGCCACCTCTTCTAAATTTTCTTTAGTATCTTTAATTTTCTCTGACATTTCAGATGAGAGTAGATCTTTGCTTCTTTCCTCTGTTTGCTCGATTTGATTTTTAGCCAAATTTTCTGATTCTTTAGCAATCTGCTCCAATTTTTTGGCGAGTTCTTTCTTTTTCTCTGCCAGTATGGGATCGCTAGACTCCAGTTTTTTCGCCAATTCTATTTCTTCTTTTTTGGCTTCTTCCAGATCTTCAATTGCTTCTTCAATGGTTTCTCGGGAAATATCCGAAAGTTCCTCCTTCATGGGTTGATTTTTTTTCAGTTCCTTTTCAAGTTCAGCAAGAAGTGCCTCGGGAGGTAGTTTTGCGAGTTCACCCAATTTTTCCGCCTGGGCGAATTGTTTTTCAACTTCTTCTTTAATTCCTAGTTCTTCCTCGATTTTTCTTAGTTCCTCTCTCGTTTCAGAAGTTTCTTTTTTGTCTTTAACCTTTTCAAAATGTTCAGCGATTAAATCGAGAGCCTGGGCCAATTCCGCTTGATTATTAATGGTTGATTCGAGTGCATCCTTTTGTCCTTCAATCGTATTGGCTTGCAGGGCATCCGATAAACTTTTTTGCACGGTTTTTTTTCTGTTTTGTACTAGTGCTGCCGCATCATCCGCATCCCGTGCAATTTCCCTTCCTTCTTTATCCAACAAATTCTGGACCCCTGCTTCCTGCCTTAATGCAGTGGTAAATATATCTATATCCTGATTAAGTACGTGCTGTTTATTTTGTAAGGACGCGGAATTTTTTCTGTTTTCAGCCAGAACTTGGTTTTCTTTCGCTTTGATTTCCTCGGCTTCTTGTTGTCTGGTTCTGGTTTCTTTCGACAATGTCCGGGCAAGTTCGGCCAATGTGGGTGCTAATTCATTAATAATCTTTCTCGCCTGGGCGGCCTCGGGTTTAAGCAGCAGGAGCACTTTCTCCAATTCAGCCATAATTTCCTCTCCCTGTTGATCCATTGCCGAGAATTGACTATCTGGGCGGCTCACTCGATTTTTCATTTCTTTTGAGATTTCTTTTACAAATGATTTTCCATTCAGCGACCTAAGAATATTCACAGCTTCCTTGGACAGATTTGCTTCGAGAATAAAGTTGGCTGAGGGTTCCCAAAAAGAAGCGGTCATTGCCCACTGCCTCGCTCTTTCTCCGGTTGCTTTTGCTCCCTGAGTGGATCGTTTTTCCAGATTGGTGAAATAAACGGCTTGTTTGGCGGATTGAAGAACAAGCTGATACATTTCAAGCACCCGAAAAGAATCTGAAATTAAGAGGCAACGCTCGGACAGGTTATCCTCCTGCCCGTTTTTTCCCGCTTCCGCACTATTTAACTTTTGTTTCAACTCGATCAGTGCTCGGGAGGCTTGCCCGGAATCTTTAATAAAACCTGAATTCGGATCTTTTCTTGAATGTTCAACTTCCGAGCGCATGCTGAGCGCTTCAATATTGAATAGAATTTCTAGATTAAATTCATCCTTGGATAACGGCTCAAATTCGGGATTTTGTTCGCGGATTTTCCAATCCTCGGCAAGTTTTTTAAGGTTTCCCCAAGTGTACCGTAAATTAAAAAACAAGTTTTTTCGATCCTGCCCAAAGTTATGGTTTACTTGGTTGGAAAGGTTTCTTTCCGTATCCTTGTAAAGCTGATCCACTACCTTGCTCCATTTTTCAACTTGTTGAGAAAATGCATTTTTATTAGATGAAATATCTTCCATGGCATCTAATAACCTTCCCTGTTCGCGGCTGGAGTTTCTTATGGCAGGGGGGATGCCTCGCCTTTCATAAGAAAAGACCTTGGATATCGCTTCCCATTGGTGCAATGCAATTTCCTGCCTTCTGCCCAAGAAAGCCGATGAATGATCTTCTTTTGCCATTTCACTGAGTTCTTTTTGCTGTTTAGCGAGCTGGGCAAGATAGGAGGTTGCGACTGTGAAGCAATGATGGTCCTGTAAGGAACGGGCGACATTTCGTAAATTCCCGCTAAATCCGATTGCATTTTTTTGTAAATCTTGTCCCAATTTACTCATTAATTTTTTGATTTCCTTGGGGTCGCCTTGAATATTTTCAAGTTTGTTAATCACGATTCGATTCTTCAACCTGGTGGTCTTTCCGAGCTTGCCGATTGCTTGGGAGAGCATGGCAATTTCCTGAGCATCAGTTCCTCTTGGCATTGATGTTAAAACTTGCAGGTTTTTTCCATAAGCTAAGAGTTCCAGCTCTTGGAGATCGTCGTTCATTTTTTCCAAGATTTCTAAATCTGCACCAAGTACGCCTTCCTGATAATTTTTCCCCCTGGTAAGCCTTTGAAATTCTTTGGCTGAATCCCGATTTTTATTAGCTACTTCTTCCCACGCTTCCATCACCTGATTTTTCTGTTTAAGAATATTGAGATGTTTGAGGTCAAAATTTCGGGACACAAAGGAAAGGTTGATCGGGTCGGTTTCTGACATACTTCCTTTGAGGTCAAAAGCGACTAATTTGATTAGTGCCTGGTCTCCAGGTTTTGGTTTTAAAGAGAGCAGATCAATATCAAAACTAATTGGAAATTTAGTTTCTCCCCTGGCATTACTGTCCCCTGGCAGTAAGAATTTTTTCCATTTCCCTGTGTTGTTTCGATAATGAAACTCGATTCGATTAAGACCCAGATCATCCGTTGCCCATCCTTCCAGGCTAAGGATGTCCTCTGGAGCGAGTAATAGATTATAATTCTGTTTTGCCAACCACGAGACAGAGGGGGCGACGTCCACTTTTACATTAATTTCATAGCGTGGGGATGGTTTTCCTTTCCATCCAATCTTTTGGTCAATTAAATCCAGTGCCCGATAGGTACCCGATTGTTTGAGCATAATGTTTCCTTCCAGTGATTTGCCGTCCTCACTGGGAACAAGTGCCATAGTGCCTGGTTTTTCCCCTGTCCAATCTAAAAACAGGGAACCCGATGCAACCGCTTGGCTTAAGTGAAGTTTTAATTCCACCCGGGTATCCTCCCAGGCAGAAAGATGTCCTTTTTCTTCTTCCAGAACTTGGACCGGGAGTTCGGTATATTTTGGATAATGATAGATTTTAGTAAAACCAATAATATAGGGTCGTGATGCAACATCCATGGTGCGCCATGCCGTTCGGGGTGAACTATCGACCCAAATCCGGTATTTAAAGGGATTACTTCCAACATTGTAATCCAATGCGTATCGTTCTTTAGTTCGGGAGAACATGGAAACACGGTTAAAATCTTTCTTTTCCTTGATCTGAAGTTCAACTAATCCGTAGGTTTCATCCCCCTCTTTTCCATTTACTTGGGCCAGGAAACGCAGAGGTTCATTTTTAGGAGTAATGGTGGTATTGTCATCTGGAATGAGGAGGGTTACTTCAACATTGGTGACGGGGGCAATATTGGCTCCGGGTAATAATGCGCGTCCCATCAGTCTTTGAAGTTTCGTGCCAAAATCGGTGTATGAAAATAGACCAAAACTAAAGAGTAGGAGAACAAGGGATGCCTGGATCCATCTTTTAACCATGGTAAATGGAAGCAGGCTAATAATATCCAATTTATGAACTTGTCCGGATACTTTTTCCTGTACCAGTTTACGAAAGATTAAGGAGTCATTGACCTCACCGCTCTGTGAACCAAGTTCAACAGCTGAAAGAATATCCTGTTTCATTTCGGGCTTAATTTGCTCGAGCAAACGGGCCAATTCCCGGTGGCTTGGTAAATGAAGCAGCATTCTGGCTGAGGTTCTCCACACCGCCCAGACTACAATGGCATAGCCCAAAATAGATAAACCTGTACGCAGTTCGTCCGGCATCCTTGCCTGAGTGGCAAAATCAATCAGGGCGATAGTGGAGAAAGTAAGGACCAGGGTGACAAATCCGGTACAAATCCCACGCAGAAGAATTAAATTTCTGCGGCGGACTCGAAAGGCTTCCAGTTTTTTGAGAATGAGGGGATCTGTCGTTACATTCATTTCATTAATTCCTACTAGTTCAATTTAAAGCATTCCCGCTCGCTTACGGAGAAACAATTCGACTGCGAGAAGCATAAATATGGGTACAAACCACCAGTAGCTTTGCCAAAGCACAAGCTCGGAAGTAATGATTCTTCCGGAGCTGACTGGTTTGAGTATTTCATTAAGTTGACCGACTTGTTCTTCTGGTAAAAATCTGCCTCCTGATAAATCAGCCATTTGTTGTAAGAGTTCAACATTGCAGGTAAGATAACTTTTTTCACTGCTGGTGATCGGATTTACCAAAAAGGTAGCTTCTAGATCAGAATCGGTTTCGTTTAGGAATTCCGGAGAACGAAGAGAGACACGATAATTTCCCCGGCCAAGTTGTGGTGTTTCACCAAGGAATAATCCACCCGGCTCCGCTTTTAATGGAATGGTGGCGAATACTTTTGTATCCTTCCATAGAAGTGCGTCGACTTCAGGGTAGGGTTCTTTGGGAGGTTTTCCATTTTCATCTCTCAGGCGAGCGCGTATGACCGTTTTTTCTCCGGAAGAAAATGTGTTTCCTCCCACATCAAGTGAAATTCGGGAATCACTCACCACAAATGGTTTTTCCATGATCCATGAAATTAATTGATTCCAATACCTTTGATGGTATTTGTCTCCCACTTCAAACCGCCATCTCCAGGTTTCATCAAACCCGGCATACAAAGCTTTTCCGGCACCAAAACGATGTCCGGCAAGCAGAGGAATCAAATTCTTCCCACTCTCATCCATCTGGGCTTGCAGGAAAATTTCAGCATTGGGCAGGCTTTCAATCGGTGCAGACCAGGCAGGAACGGGCAAATGTTTCCATAATTCGAGGTTTCTTTGTGAGACAGGTTCCAAAATGAGAGCAGGTAACTTATTGGTTTGCTCGTTGAAATAAAAAGTACCTGGAGCCACTCTTGGAGGACTGTTCTTTTTCCATTGAACCGGCAGTAAGCTAAGCACGGGCTCCGTCTTGGTGTTGGAATATTTTCGAAGCATTTGCCTTGGTCCATCCAGGAAAAGCAGACCGCCACCCCGTTGACCAACAAATTCACGAATCCATTCCTGTTCGTTTGTTTTGAGTTCATCGCTTTTCAATTCCCCGTAGACTATCAGGTCATAACTAAAAAGAATATTTTTTTCATCGGGGAAAACATCACCTTCTTTTCCTCTTGGTAATTGTTCATTTTTTGAACCAATTCCACCCCATACGCAGGTAACATCCCATCTTTCGTCCCGTTCAAATAAATTTTTTAGATACCGGGTTTCCCAGCGCGGTCTGCCATCCAAAATAAGAAGGCGATTTTTCCTGGTGACCGCATCCACCGAGAACTCAATTGCATTGTTGGCCAATTCACTTTCCCCTTCAATCGGTTCTACTTCAACTTTTAACCGCAGGGGAATGGAATGAAAAATCAATTCTTCACTTTCACTTATTAAGGCTTGTTTCTTCTCAACCAATTCTTTGGCGGGAAAATCAAATTGAATTTCTCTTCTCCGGAGATCCAGTCCGCTGAGGTTTTGATCCCAAATAATCGAATCATCTGAATCTTTGATGAGCAAGTGAAAGGGTGTTCCTGGAATTAAATCATCTTTCAGTGTAATGATTCCCCGTACTCGGTCTTCTTTAAAAACACTCGGTGGTTTTTGGACTGAAAGAACAGCCAAATCCGGAGGTCTTTGATTACTTCCCAGTCCCACAGTGTGGATGGGAAGATTTCGAGCAGCGAGTAATTTGGAAATTTCGAGTGGAGATCCTCCGCGATTATGGCCGCCATCGCTAAAAAGAACTGCGGCCGCCCGTAAGTTTTTTGGGGAGCTTGCCTGATTTCCCCCCACTTTTATAGTCGATCGAATTCCGGTTGCCAGATCTGTACTTGAATCAACCGGTTCAAGTTGAAAGGTCGGAAGGTTCGGGGATGATTCATTTTCCCAGAGCAAGCTGGTGTTATTTCCTGAAATAGTGCGAACTTCAAGTAGGTGGGTGTCAGAGAGATCAGCAAGCAAGCCCTTGTTCTTCTTGGTCAAAATTCGGGTGGCTCGATCCCATCGGTTGGAGTCTTCAAAGGAATTCATGGCACTCAGTATACTTTCATTTCCATTGGTCAGGATTTCTTCAGCATAAGCATTGAAGGACTCTCCTAACTGGTCTGAATACTTAAGTAAACAAGCGGCCAGCTTTTTCCAAAGATCCGGATTATTGGAATTTGAATCTTTGATTGAGTTCAAAAGTGTATCAATTTCTTTTTTCATTCCATTCATCCAATTTGAAAAAGAGGGGTTTTTTTCAATGGATGGGGCAGAAAAACGGATACCGGGAATGGGCCGTTCCATTTTCCCATCAGGCAGGGACCAGCCAATAGCAACAAAATCCGCTCCGTTTCCCTCTTTGTGTAAAACTTCAAAGTGGTACTTTTGACCAGCGGTCAGTTTTATTTTAGAGCTCTTTCGGTTCGAGTCCCATGATTTACTCATCGCCTGGGTGACCTTGAGAATTTCTTTTGCACCCTGAGGATTCATTCCATTCGAATTGATTCGAAGACTCGAATAATCATCTGAATATATCCAAAATATATAGTCTCCGGAAACCGGTGGCAGTAAATAACCGCGGAATCGTCTGATATAGTTATCCCCGGTACTCTCTTTGCTGCTTGCTGAAAGAAGATAGGAAGTTTGGTCAGGACTTTGAGATTTAAATTTTTTACTCCCGGAAATGGATGCAAAATCGCTTCCATTTACATTCTCCCAAATTTCTTCCAAAAGTACGCCCTCTTTTTCTTTTACGACCGGTTTAAATTGATTCTTTTTGGACAGCAGGGCATTACTGTCCCCGATTTTTTTCCGAACACTTTTTCCGAGATTTTTAAAATCCTGTTTTGCTGAAGAAAACTGATCCATTATCTGATCACTTGTTTTTCGAAGAAGCACGGAGGATTCATGAAGACTGAAATCGGCGAGATTTTGATCTCTGGGGAGAAAGCCGTGCTGTCGTGCGAGTACTAGTTTTCGACCCGCATGCATGTGCTCATCAGTCAGGGCCATACTTTCTGAAGAATCCAAAAAGACAAGTATACGACCCCTTTCCCCGTCTTCCCATGTGGTGCGCAGGGCAGGGCCGGCAAAGGTAATGACAATCAGAAAGATCGCAAGGATTCGCAGGAGTGGAAGAAAAAACCTGAGTCTGTTGGTTGTGCCGCGAACAAGTTCACCCCGATATAAAAACCATGCAAGCAGGGAAAATGCGAGAGCCACCAGAACGCCTTGCCATAATTCCCAATCCCCGGTCCAGATCAGATCCCATTGATTATTCAGGCTGTTCAAAATACAACCTTTCCAAAATTTCGTTGTAAAATAATTTCAAGAAGGATTAATCCAAGAACGGCACCCAGTAAAATCTTCCATGTTTCCCGTCCAAATTTTCGCTCGCTGTCAAGCTTTCGATAGGCTGCGAATGGGTTGTTATTGGTTCCATCAATAATATCAACCGTTTCAGCCAGCCCGATTGTCTTTTCCGTAATTTCTTCTTTCGATAATCGTTCGAGTCTTGATTCGGAAGATGATGCCCCAACCGCAAAATGAACCACTTCATTATTTCCCGACTTTAGTTTGTAAATTCCCGGCAGGCGGGTGTTGGTAAATTCAATCAATGCTTTTTTACCCCTTTTATTCGCGGTCAGAGTTCGCATTTGACCATTGGGTAAGGTGAGTTGAAAGTTTTCTCCCGCTTGATTTTCCGGAAGATAATGAGTGATTGCAGAACCGGAAAGTAAGTTGCGGGGAGGTGTGACTTGATCAGCAAGATAGGATGCGAGCTGCTGGGCAAGTGGAAGGTAGCAACTCCGGGCGGGTAAGTTTGTCCAGTCAGTATCAATTGATGTGCCCAGGAAGAGGACGACACCTTCTCCTATTTTCTTTTCGACGATCAGGGGATCTCCGGTTTCCAATCGGGCAAGAACGGTAATATTTTTTTCAAGATTTGCCCGGCTTTCATCGAGTTGTATCCAGTTGTGAATCTCAGCATCGGCAAGGCTTCCATTTCTTGGATCATTAAAAAGAGAGAGGGCGGGGTGTTCGAAAAAAGAAGAGACAATATGAGTCCGAATGCTTTCAGTGGTGCTCTTTCTTTTGTCTGAAAGTATTGTCATGGGAAGCAGTCCCGTTCCCGCTGGACCAAGTGCCTGATTATACCAATCCAAATCCATTTGATCCCCCGCACAAATCCAAAGTCCCCCTCCTTCCGTAACAAATGTTTCAATTGCTTTTGTACTTTCTTCCGAGAGTTTGGATACATTGGCCAGAACCACAAGGCTTTGCCCTTTTAAATTCTGAACGGGATCAAAATTAGTTGCTGACACAACTTGAGCTTCAATTAAATCCTTCGTTTCCACCTCTTTTTTTTCTTCCGCTTCGAAAAAGGGTGTAAGTGCAAGTTTGATAAAATCAGTTTCTCCACGAAGCCATTCTTGGGATGGGTCTCCATCCACAAGCAGGACACCTAATCGATCAATTACATTAATCGAAGCGGATCGACGGTTGTCCTGAGGAAGATCGTCGGCAACGGATAGATCAATTCCAATAGTATGGGAACCAGCTTTTTTAAAATGGTGAGTGAATAAAACCTGAGTGCTTTCCTTTGCGGGGAGAGACAAAAGAGCTTCATCAGTATGGGTGTCGGCACCGTCAATAAATAATCGGGCTACCAAATCTCCTTGATAAACATTATCGCCCCAATTTCTTAGATTTGCCCGAATTTTAATTGTCTGTCCAATACCCACACTTGTCGCGGATAATTCGATTTCCTCAACACTAACATTCTGATTTTTATCCTCCCCTAAATCGATAATGGTCATGACAGGCTGAATCGTTTCTTCCTTCATTCTTTCTTTAAACGAGGCCAGTGCGGCAAGATCGAGGTTTTCCCAATCTGATTTTCTGAAATCTGAAAGAAGGATGATTTCTTTTTTCGGATTTTTGCCCGAATGAATTGCCCCAAGTGCTTCGTCCAGGGAGTCCAATAACGGAATGCGGTCGCCTTGAGCTTTCAATAAATTGGTTCTTTGTGCAAGGGTGTCGTTTTCCGAAGTGGGTTTGGCGAAAAGCGGGGCAGGGGAACCACCCATTCTAATCACCGATGCCTCCGAGCCTTTTCCGAGATCATTCAGAAGTGAGGAGGAGAATGTACGGGCTTGGGCAAAGCCGTCTTTTGCATTCATTGAAAAACTGTCGTCCAATAAAATGACGGTGGAGGATGGAACATCTCCGGAAAGGGCACGCACCGAGTCTTGGCTATTGGGGTTTGGAATAATACCCGTCTCGGCTCCCAAAATATAGAGCAATACACAAGCGCACAGTGTGCCCCACAATACCCTCGCACGAGGGAGAAGGGCAACCATGACTAAAAATCCCAGAGCGACCAGAGGCAGGATAATGCGGTTGAGAAATGGCCCCCATTCCGTCACCACCATCCGTGCAAGTGCAAGGGCGAGAAGAATTGGAATAATACACCGTATAATGAGCAGAATAATTTGTTCAAGTTCTACCTGTTTCCGGTTTTTACGTAGCACGGATTCGAGTAAATGAATGGCACCCCATGCGACTATTTTAAACCGGCTACGATTAAATAAATGAATAATCAGGGGAACCAGAGCGGCGACCGCCCCCAAAGCGAGAATTCCATTCAGGAAGGTCATATTCTGACAGGTCTTCTTAGTTTATTGCGTGCGGCAAGAAATGCTCCCAGTCCATCGGCATAGGGCTGGTCCGTTACCATGGGCACCAAAGAGATTCGATTTCGGTGACACCCTTTAGTTAATCCATCACGAAAAACTTCGAGGTTTTTTAAATAGGCCTCCCGAAGATGTTTTGGATCCACAGTATGTTTGAGTCCCTGCTTTTCCATGCATTCAAACCGTGTCCAGTTTTGAAAAGGAAAATCAAGTTCATCACGATCCCAAATTTGAAAAATTACGATATCGTGTTTGGCATGACGAAAGTGGGCGAGACCTTTGAGAGTTGATTCGAGGTCGCCAAAACAATCAGAAAAGAGAAGGAGCAGGCCCCGCCTTTTGATTTTCGGGGCGAGTTCATGAAAAACAGAGCCCAAATCCGTTTCTCCGCCCACTTTGGTTTCGGCCAATATATCGATGATATTTTTCACATGGGAAGGACCGCCCCGAACGGGCAACTGGGTGCGCACTTTTTCATCAAATACGGTCAGGCCCACACTGTCAGTCTGTCTGAGAATTAAATAAGCCAAGCAGGCGGCCATGCGTGATGCATAGTCCAGCTTGGTTTGACTGATTGCACTTTCGCCCTTGTATCCCATAGATCCGCTTGCATCGAGTAACATAGTACACCTCAGATTGGTTTCCTCTTCATATTCACGGATGAAGAAACGGTCTGTTTTTCCAAATACCTTCCAGTCTAACCGTCGAATTTCGTCACCAGGAGTGTAGGCCCGGTGCTGTTTGAACTCCACACTGAACCCCTTGTGGGGCGAGCGGTGAAGGCCTGAACAGAATCCTTCCACCACCCGCTTGGCAAGCACCTGGTGCTTGGCGAGAAGGGAAAGATCCCGGGGATCAAGAAAGTCGGATGAGCCGGCCATCTAAAGTGAATTAAAAGTGCAGTGCGGAATTATAGAACGGATTCTTTTTTTGTCGGTACTTCTTCAATGAGCCGGTCAATTAATGAGTCCACTGTGATACCCTCTGCTTCTGCATTAAAGGTGGGTACAATTCGATGTCGTAACACCGGATGAGCTAAAGCAGTCACGTCCTCGATCTTTGCGTGAAAACGCCCGTTGAGCAAAGCTCTGACCTTCGCGCCTAAAATAAGTTGCTGGCAGGCACGCGGTCCGGGTCCCCAGTCAATTAAATCCTTCACCCAGTTTGCGGAAGTTTCCTCCTTGGGTCTAGCTCCACGCACCAGTTCAAGCACGAAATCATACACATGATCCGGTACCGGTACTTTACGCACGGTTTCCTGGCACTCCATTAAACTGGGTCCGTCAATCACAGGTTCAAGCTTGGATTCAAAAGTGGAGGTGGTTTGTTCCACAATTTTCCTTTCCTCCTCACGGGTTGGATAATCGACTATAATTTGAAAAAGAAAACGGTCCCGCTGGGCTTCGGGCAGTGGGTAGGTGCCTTCCTGTTCAATCGGATTCTGAGTGGCCAGAACAAAAAAGGGTTCCTCCAAATGGTAGGTTTTCCCGCCAACCGTTACATCATGTTCCTGCATCGCCTCGAGAAGGGCGGCCTGGGTTTTGGGTGGTGTTCGATTAATCTCGTCCGCCAACACAATTTGACTGAAGATGGGACCCCTGTCAAAAACCAGCTCCCGATGTCCTGTATTTTTATCCTCCTGTATAATATCCGTTCCGGTAATATCGGCGGGCATTAAATCAGGAGTGAATTGAATTCTCCGGAAACTTAGTTCAATAGCCTGAGCGAGCGAGCGAATCATCAATGTTTTGGCTAATCCGGGAACCCCTTCAAGCAGACAATGGCCACGGGCAAGCATGGCAATAAGGAGTTGATCAAGAACTTCGTCCTGTCCCACAATTACATTATGAACTTGAGATTTTATTTTTTGATAGGCCTGTACGAGTTGTTCGGCCATTTTTTCGTCACTGCTAGAAACTTTTTCTGAAGGGCTCACTGTAGGATTCTTGGTTCGGGTTGATGAATATTAAGGAATGTATGAAAATACAGGCAATAAATTGTGTTTGAATGCTTCTTTTTTAGATGCAATCACAAAATTAACCTATTTTCACAAAATTTTGGCAACCCTGATATATTTTTTAATCTTCGAATAGATTCAGGATGCAATCCATCACTTCAGTCGGGTCCAAAGTTGAGCCGGTGGATTGGATCCCGTGTCCCATAATGACCGGCCAGTCCTGATGGTCTTGTGGACGGATTCCGTGGCTTCCCTTGACCAAGTTTGCATCAAGTGGAATCAGGTCCATGCTGGTGCGAAAACCCATTTTTTTCCCGATTAGTTTCCGGGCAATCTTAAGGACAGGAAAGGAAAGGGATGGATCGACAAAAAGTTCGGTTGGATCATACCCATATTTTCGATGCACATCCACACAACGGGCAAAATCAGGCGCAAGTTGATCGTCCTCCCAGTGGTAGTATGCGAACCATGAATGCTCCTTGGAGAATAAGACGAAGTCACCCGCCCGACTATGATTCAGGCCGACTTCTTTTTTACCTTCATTATCCAGTACTCTTTCAATGCCTTCGATGTTTTCCAATCGGGAACGAACCTTATTGCGAAAAGAGTCGGATTGATCATTGAGATAGATATGAGCAACTTGATGGTCGGTAATAGCGAATGCCCGGGACCCACCGCAATCCAAGTATTCCAGGCCAAGTTCATCCTTAATGCTGAGCCATCCTTCGCTGCGGAAAATGCGGTTTGGATAAATCACATTACTTACGGGTGAGATTCCGTATTCAGAAAGAATGAGAAGGCGAATTCCCCTCGCTTCATAAAATGAAATCAAATCTCCAACCACCTCGTCGATTTCAGATAATGCAGGAAAAACCTGCGGGTCCATTGGACCAAAACGCTGGAAGTCGTAATCTAAGTGGGGCAGGTAAACGAGAGACAGATTGGGTGAAAACTTTTCCTCGGTCCATTTTGCAGACTCTGCAATCCATTTCGAGGAATCAATCCCTGCCCGGGGACCCCAAAAGCCATGAAAAGGAAATTCACCTAAATCCGCTTTTATTTTTTCCCTTAGATTCATGGGTTGGGAATGGACATCAAAAGTTTTCAGTCCATCCCCCCGGTAAAGGGGTCGTGGAGTAACTGCATAATCCACGGTGGAATGCATATTGTACCACCAAAATAAATTAGCACATGTAAATTCGGGGTTTTTCTCGGCGAGAAAATCCCAGACCTTTTTGTGCTGTACTAGGCGATTGGACTGCTTCCAAAAGTGATGTTCATTTAAATCACGGTCATACCAGCCGTTCCCCACTATACCGTGAATGCTTGGTGTTTTACCGGTCAGGTAGGTGGATTGAGCCGAGCAGGTCAGGGCAGGTAGAACCGGATCTATGATCTGGTGACCGTTTGTTTGCTGTGCAAAGGCGAGAAGATTGGGTGTATGCGGACCCAAATGTCTGCCACATAGCCCAACCAGGTTAAGAACAGCCGCACGGGACTTGTTCTTTCCCTCACTATTCATCAGGCATTGCGCAGGGCGATCTGTTTGCTGTGTAAATCATCAACCGCGAGGAGGATTGACTGACGGTCCATGGCATGCACTTCAATGCCTTCTCCAATTCCCTGGATCAGAGTGATGGTCAGTTCGCCTCCCAAATGTTCACGAAATTCCTCAAGTCCTTCGAGAATGACCTGTATTCCGCATGCGGACACCTCCTTCAACAAGTCATGGTACAGGGGGAATCCGAGCTTTTCCAAAAGTGATAAAATTCGTTCGGTTGTTTTGGGCTTCACCAGACCAACTCGGGAGGAATAGGTTAAATCAACCGCCAGTCCAATCGCAACCGCTTCGCCGTGACCAATTTGAAAATCAGATAATTGTTCTAGTTTATGGGCAACCCAATGACCGAAGTCGAGTGGTCGGGCAGAACCTTTCTCAAAAGGATCTCCGGAACTGGCAATATGATCGAGGTGCAGGGCGGCACTTTTTCGGATCACCTGTTCGAGCAGATTATCTTGAAATATACGAAGGGATTCAGCATTTTCCTCAATGAATTCGAAAAAGGAACGATCCCTAATCAGCGCAACCTTGATCGCTTCGACATATCCCGCTCTTTTTTGGGACTGGGGCAGACCACGAAGAAAGGTGAAGTCGTTAACCACCGCATCCGGTACGGAGAAGGTGCCCACCCAATTTTTTTTGCCAAAGTAATTAACCCCATTCTTTACTCCCACACCTCCGTCTCCCTGGCTTAGAGTGGTGGTGGGAAATCGAACGAGTCGGAGTCCCCGATGGGCAGTGGATGCAGCAAATCCGACCAAATCAAGGGCTGCTCCGCCACCAATCACAATCACATAGGAGTGCCGGCACATG
Source organism: Opitutales bacterium (assembly GCA_045567635.1). Lineage (GTDB taxonomy): Bacteria > Verrucomicrobiota > Verrucomicrobiia > Opitutales > Seribacteraceae > Seribacter. The sequence goes on from JBJLCO010000014.1 coordinate 117,136, forward strand.
GCATGCCGGTTCAGGAGTTCCCAAATCTTTTCCACCAGCGACCAGTCATTCTTGGCGGGTTCCCCCCCTCTGATAAATTCCGGCGGGCAGACAAGATCGAGACGATCATCCCGGGAGCGAAAGTAACTGGTTACGCGTTCCACCAAATTGGGATTCCCGTCCATGATTCCCTCATCCACAAAAACAACCGCTTTGGTCCTTCGCCCTTCGCGGTGGGGTTGCAGAATTTCTGCCAGGGTATCATTTTTCGGAGAGAATGAATCCTTCGTGAAATACACCTTGTGTGAATATTCAAGGCGAATATTTTTTCGAATATAGGAGTGGGATTTGGACATGAGAATAATTTATTCCGGTAGTCAGGTTGCCGCAAACTTCTTTTGTAAAAGTACTGCAATGGATAGACAGCAGAGAACAGGGGCGATGAGGATTGGAACATAGAGGGAAACTGCAGTGGCGTCCAGGGCACAAATCCCAGCAAGTAAGCGAGAGACTCCGGATCCGATAGCCCCCTTTTTTTCTTCTTTCATTAGGATAATAGAACTAAAGGCAATCCACGCAATTAAGAGTCCTGTGGCATTGCACAAAAAAACCCGAATCGGATCGAGTTGATTCCAGTAAATCAAGAAAGCGAGGGCAAGGAGTGGTGAAGAAAAAAGAAGGAGTATTGAATAGCGCGATGAAAATTCTTCTTTTTTGGATTCTCCACGGGCAAACAGACTGATTCCGATTATGTAAGCCGTCAGGGCAATTCCCCAAATCCAGGTTTGGGGGGCGAGTTCGGTGTTGTTACCCGCACTTGCAGCGGTCAGCCAGAGAAAAAGCCGGCAAGTTCCCATCACGACGATTCCACCGATCCATTTTTTATGAATGTAATCATAAAAAATTACTGATATCAGCAGGGCAATTACCCAATTTTTTTCACATCCAGCCAGGTTGATGAGAAGAATAGCCCCCACAAGCAATTCAAAGAAACCCAGTATCCAGACTGTTTGAGGTGAGATTGAACCGTGGGGAAGCGGTCTGGTTGGATTGTGGACCCGGTCAAATTCTTGATCAAAGGCATCATTGAGCGTGCAACCACCGGCGTAAACCAGGCTCGCTCCTGTGATTAAAAACACGAAGATTTCAAAGTCAAAAAAACCAAGTCCACCAAACTCGGGCATTATTTTGAATGAATCGCTTGCCGTTGCATTAACTGCCCAGGCGACGCTCACATTGGTCCAGACTGTGGGCAGGTTGGAAATTCGGGCCAGAGTAAGAACTTGGCGGACGAAGGTAATCATTGTTTTTTCCGATACGATCTCATTTACGATCTCATTTTCGATCTGATTCAACTCGAGCGAATTTTCTCTTGTGCAATTCATGGAGTGTCCATTGGTACTCTTTCGCGACCTGTTCCACCACATCGGCTGACTGGAGTTCCTTCGGGAGTACCTCCCATGTGTAAGTTTCCATTTCCAAATGACTGCAGGCGGACGGATTCACGGCTAGCCAGTCCAGGGTGTCGAGTACATGCTGCTTGGTATCTCCGAGTGGTGGAGTGGGGGAGGAATGCAGGGGCACATGAAAGTGGATTCGCCATTCATCTCCGCATTCTTTTTTTCCGGAACGGGCATAATTAATAGCAAGATCTAAATCTTTGAAGCGACCTAGAATCCGGCCTTTCTCCCCCATTACTACTTGGTGGAGATATACTTCTTCGACAAAAGAATCGAGTAAACGGAGGTTTTCCAGACTGGGTTTGGTGCACAGAGCGGAACTTAAGTGCAACTTACTAAGGCGAATCCCTGAATTCATCAGCTTATCAAGCCCTTCCCCGGCGTTTTCAAATTCCACTGCCAAGTGGCAACAATCGTAATTTACTCCGATTAAATCGTTGAGACGGGGAGTTTGGGAGTAGGCTTGTAGTTGATCAAAAAAAGCAACGGTTTCCGGGGTTGTCTCAAAGGAACCCAGCGGTTCAGGTTCGAGGCCAAGATGGAGATCCAGATCTTTTGCCTGCCCGATTCTTTCAATTTCCAAGGCACATTTACTGATGTTTTTGAAAACGGATTCGGGAATTTTTCCGGGAGAATGAAATTCCTTAAAAGATCCAGGCAATGAACTTACACTTCCTTCTTCTCCGGGTTGCAAAAGCTGGGCAAGGATTTCAAAAAGTAAAATAGTGTAGGAGAGACGGTCCGGATCAGTCCAATCGGGCCGGTACACCTGTTCCTTGACCCTTGTGCCATGGAATTGACCGTAGGGAAATCCATTGATCGTGAACACATAGCAATTTTTTTCTTCCAACCAGTTTTGAAATAAAAGTAATGTTTTTGGATCCGCAAGTGTCTTGGCTGCATGGACTCCGAGCCGCAGTCCAATTGCAAACCGACCGGATGGGCAGACTGTATCTCTTACTTGAAGGACATACTTTTCCAACGCATGAAATGTTTCTTCCCAACTGTTCCCACGGTGAACATTGGTGCAGTAGGCAAGTTCTATGTTTTGCTGAAGTTTCAAATAGGAAAATTAAACAGTTGAAAGATATGCCATAACTCAGTGCGTTTTCAAAGACAAGACTACTCGCTTATCGTTGAGCAATTGAAAGACTGAATTTTCCAAAAAAAAATGTGCGACCCAGCCCAGAGTCGCACATTATTTATTGTTATCCTTATGAATAACCTTGCCCTTGTTATCGTGTAACTTGCATCAATGATGCCAATTTGTATGAAAATTTAAAATTGTTTAAAATTATTCTAAAATTAAGTGAGATTCCCATTAGTTGGTAACTTTGTGGACAGAATGTGATAGTAAGAGTATAAAAATACTAAATTCTATACATTTCTTTAAGTTTGAGGAAAACAGAAATTGTTAGTAAATTAAACAATACATAGTTTATGTTTCGCTAACTTTATAAAATGAACAATCCTGAACCCATATGGAAAAGTTGGTTTGCCAAGAATGGCGGTAAACTCATCTTGTTCGCCCGGCAGCAGGCCCGTTTTCCTGACGATGCGGAGGATTTGGTACAGGAAGCTTTTGTTCGAATTTGGCGTCTTTACGGGCACACGGGCGAAGTTTCCCCTGGTTTGGTGTATCGAGCAATTCGGAGACTGGCAATTGACTGGGCCCGCAGTATTGACCGACGGAGGATTCGGGAAGAGAAGGTTTATCTCGATTCACCCTTTTCTTCCTCTTTCGAGAGAAACTTGGAAACAGACGAGCGAAACCAGGCACTTTTACGGGCAGTTGAAAAACTACCCAAAGAACAAAGTGAAGTACTAACCCTCAAAATATGGGGTGAACTGACTTTTGACGAGATTGCCCGCACCCTCGATCTCTCGCTTAACACGGTTGCCTCGCGCTATCGTTATGCTTTGCAGAAACTGAAAGATTCCGTACCGCAGGAATTGGAAAGAGGAGCAAATCCCAGCTAAAATGAGTGATTTTGAACAATTGGAAAAGGAACTTGCTGCCTTGACTCCTAGCCCACCCACCCGCGAATTTACGCAGCGTGTTGAACGAGCACTTGGAGATACCGGAACGATTGCTATGCGTCACTCCCCGGCTGAGCAGACCCAATCCAATGATTCTCCATTGCAGTATGGTTCTTTGTTGCGGGTATTTTTCGGGTTCGGTCTCGCTGCCTGTATTGCCATCTTATTTAATTTTTTTGAATCCGCAGATCAAACAAATACGGATTTAGTAAATGATTCAATCGGGACTGTTGTTCAGCAACCATATGAAATGGTTGAAGATGAGGAGAGTCCTTTGCATGGTACCACCTCGGACCAGTTGGAAGATTTTTCCGGTATTCCCATTGATGGTTGGCTTGATCCACGCACGGAGGAAAAGTTTATTCGCCGGGTGGATGAGGGGATTGTGGATCGTGCATCCGGTTTGCCTGCCCGCCAGTACCGATATCATTATGTGGATGAAACCCTTTGGACTCACCCTGCCACTTCGACACGGGTATTATCTTCCACTCCCCGACAGGAAGTATACCTGATCGATCTGGAATTGTATTAATCTTCCTCCAGGCTACACATTCGCTTCTCATATCTCCTACATCCCCTAAATTTATGAAATTCCGCTTATTTTTTCTTTTCTCTTCGGTGCTCGGTTTCGTGTCTATTGTTCATGGTTCTGAAAAAAATCAACCTTTCATTGCTTATCTTGGTGTCTACACCAGTCAAGTGGACCCCAATCTGAGCCATCAATTAAATCTGCCAGTTAATCTTTATTTAAATGTACAAAAAGTTGAAAAAGGCAGTCCCGCCGAAAAATCTGGGATTCAGCAATTCGATCTCCTTCTTCAATTGGATGAACAAATTTTAATTAATCAGGACCAACTTAAATATCTTGTGCGTTCCAAAAAGCCACATGAAGAAGTCACGCTTAGTTACCTACGTCGTGGTGTAAAAAAAATTACCAAATTGAAACTGGGAGAAATTAGACAGCCTTATGAATCAAGAAACCATAATAAAACATTGAATAATGATCTCTTTTCTAACCGCAACCCCCTGGATTTAAATGGTTTTTTTTCCAACGATCCAAGCTTTCAGGATCTTATTTTGAACCATGGCCGCTTCAAACAGATTAACCCTAAGGATGATTCGGAAGATGATCCCCTTCACCAGAAACAGGTTGGCAACTCTTTTTTTCATCAGTCCTCCCAAAATCAGGTTATGATTTCAGATGAGAAAGGAACACTGGAATGGACGGAAAAAGACGGGCAAAAATCTCTCCGAGCTACTGACTCAAACGGAAAGGTTATTTTTGATGGTCCGATTGATACGGAAGAGGAGCGCAAAATGCTTAGTCCTGAACTTCGTAAACGGCTTCGGGAATTGGAAGTTAACCGATTAAATCGATAGTATCAATATCGATAGCTTTTGAGTTTTAGTCTAAAATAAGGTGGCTGAAAGTAATTGAGATTGCCGTTTGAGCCTTAAATATTCGGACGAATTCGGGCTTGACGAAAGTAATACTTTTTTAGATTTTTAGATTTTGCCCTATCATAATCTAATAATGAAAACAAAATCTGTCTTCTTCTGTTCACTGCTTTTAACAGGTTCCTTTCTTTCAGCGCAAATGCCTGGTATGATGACCATGCAAACCTCGGCCCCTCAAGGCACGACTTTGGGGGCAAACACCACTAGTGGTGCCGCCGGTATCGCCCTTGGTAACCGTGTGGTCATGCGTGGGTATGTGGATTTTATCTTTAATTATCAGGATATTGAAAATGGTGCTCAAACTGAATCCTTTACTACTGCTTCAGATATAGATTTTCTCTTTGATTTTTCTCCCGTGACTGCCGAGGTGCAAATTGCACTGAATAAAGATGATATAATGCTCGAACAAGCCTTTGGTCGATACAACATAAACCGTGACTTTAACATTTCTTTTGGTCGTCAATTAACTGCGCTAGGATATGAAGCGGATGAAGCACCCGGTCTTTATTCTGTTAGCAATGCCTACTTGATGGGTGTGGGAAGAAATTATGTTGATGGAGTAAGAGCAAATTTTAACAACGGGCGATTCGGACTCACTCTTGGATTGCATGACAACTATTTCAGTGGAGTAAGTGATGATACCTTTAACTCGGACAAAATAGCGATTGATTTGGCTGCCTCATTCATGATTATTCCAGGCTTGGAAGCTCAGTTAGGTTACGCAAATCAAGATGCTGATACAACGGACGATTGGTCTCAATTCAATGCTTGGATTGCCTATAACCCTGGAGATCTTACCTTAGCGTTTGAATATGATAACGCAGACAAAGGTCCAAAAGATTATTGGAGCATGCTTCTCCTTGCTAATTATCAGTTTAACGAAATGTTTGCGGCCACTTTCAAGTACAGCCATGAGGATGAGGAGGTGGGTAATAGCGATGAAGAAGCAGATCGCTTTACTTTCGCTCTTCTCTTTACGATTACGCAGAATTTATTCTTCAATGTGGAATACAGCCACAGCGAAGTGGATGCTGCCAGTGACTATGATGTGGAAGAGTTTTACTTGGAAGCACTGCTTACTTTCTAAGTATTTTCTCTTCAAATTTTCAAAAGCCTTGTCCAAATTTTTGGACAAGGCTTTTTTTTCGGAATTGGAGTGACAGTTTGCTCTTAATTCTTTTTGAAGAATTGTAACAATTGATAAATATTCATTAAAACTGCCTAAAAAACTGTTAGTCAATGAGCTTAAAAATAGTGGAGGATACGGAAAAGCCCAAGAAAGCGCTGAAGCGTAAAGTCGAGGAATTGGGCGAAGAGCTTGGATATTTGCAGAGAAAATGCCGGGAATTGGGGATTCCGGTTTTAATTGTCGTGGAAGGTTGGAGTGCAGCAGGCAAGGGTTTTCTGATTAACCGCATGATTCAGCCACTCGATCCGAGGGGGTTTAAGGTGACCTGTATTGCATCGCCTAACCGGGACGAGCAGTTGAGACCTTTCCTCTGGCGTTTTTGGAGGAGAACGCCTTCAGCGGAACGAATGGCCATATTCGACCGGAGCTGGTATCGAAACCTGTTGGATGAGGTGGTGGATAGAAATTTAAGCGAACCGGATTTGGAAAAAGCCTATGCGGATATTCGTTCCTTTGAACGTCAATTGCGGGACAGTGGAACAGTTATCTTCAAGTTCTTCCTCGATATTTCGAAGAAGGAACAGGCTCTGCGCTTACAGGCTTTACGCGAAAACCCGAACACTTCCTGGCGTGTGGATGACGGGGTGTTGGCGAGACATTATAAATACGACGAGTATAAAAAAGTGAGCAAACAAATGTTCGAGGAGACCGATGTGGTCGACGGTGCTCATTGGCAGGTAATTGACACCACAAAATTCCTTCCGGCCACCGTTCAGATTTTGGAAACCTTGGTGAACCTTCTTCAAAGCAAAGTTGAAAAAAGAAAGAATGGAATAAAATTTATTAGAAATTGTCCGGCTGCGGAGTTGCCCAAATTTAAGGACGCTCCCTCATTGGCCAGGGTTGATACTTCCCTGACTTTAGGAAAAGAGGACTATAAGGAAAAACTCTGTGCCCGGCAAAAAAGAATTCATGAGTTGCAAAATGAGCTCTATCGGTTGCGTATTCCCATGGTGATTGTGTATGAAGGTTGGGATGCGGCCGGTAAAGGCGGTAACATTCGCAGACTGACTGAAGAAATGGATCCTCGCGGGTACGAGGTAATTCCTATTTCGGCTCCCAATGATGTGGAGAAGGTGCACCACTATCTCTGGCGGTTTTGGACGGAATTTCCCAAGGCAGGTCATCTCACCATCTTTGACCGTTCATGGTACGGTCGCGTGCTGGTTGAAAGGGTGGAGGGGTTTTGCGAGGAAAATGATTGGAAGCAGGCTTATCGTGAAATTAACGAGATGGAGGAGAATTTTCACCATTTTGATTCAGTAATTGTTAAGTTTTGGGTCCATATTGATAAGGATGAACAGTTAAGACGGTTTGAAGCCCGCAAGGGAAATCCTGCCAAATTATGGAAATTACACGATGAAGACTGGCGCAACCGTGAGAAATGGGATTCTTACCAGCAGGCGGCTGATGAAATGTTCCTGCGCACCCATTCCAATTATGCACCGTGGACAATTGTGGAAGGGAACTGCAAACGATATGCCCGGATCAAAGCGATGGATGTGGTAATCGATGCTATCGAAAAAAAGATCGAGAAAAAAGTACGGGCAGCGAAATAAGGTTTCATGCTGAACATTTACTAAATCACATTCGTGAACCCGGTTCAGGTTCTTCTCATACTCTACTATTTAAGAGATCGAAAGTATTTGTATGGAACAAGGTAAAAAAGTTTTGCCCACATCAAGGGTAGCTTCAGTCCTGAGGTGCGATGAAGGATTCGGTAAGTTTCCAGCAGACCCATGAAGCGCGTTAATACCAAGGTCAGATTGAGTAATTTTATTGTTGAGAGGAACGGAGTATTTCTATGCTTTCGTTTTTGTTTCCTTGCCACATAAAGAAAAATTCCATTTTTTCGCATTCTGTTAAACTCCTAATCTGTTGAAATTACGATGAACCAAGAAATCCCCAATAACCGTAGTGGCCTCCTTGCGGGTGGAAACTGGATAATAGACCAAGTCAAAATGATTGATGTCTATCCCAAGCACGAACAACTTGCGAATATACATGGCCAGTCTCAGGGGACGGGTGGATCGCCTTATAATGTTCTTCTGGATTTAGCTAAACTGGGAGCAAGCTTTCCGCTCGTCGGAGCTGGCTTGGTCGGACAGGATGCACTGGGTGAATACATAATTGACGATTGTCGCGCCCACAATATTGACCCGGCTTTTATTTCGGTTTCACCCGGCACGTCCACGTCCTACACCGATGTAATGACCGAGATTGAAGGTGGTCGTCGAACCTTTTTTCATAATCAGGGAGCCAATGCGACTTGGAATGGCGAGGACATTGATTTTAATACAAGTACGGCGAAAATTTTTCATCTGGGGTATCTTTTGCTTCTCACTGCGATCGATGCGGATGACTCGGAGCATGGCACTGTCGGAGCGGCGTTGTTGGCAAAGGCCCGTGCGGCGGGATTGAAAACGAGTATAGATGTGGTCAGTGAGGACAGTGACCGATTTTTCAAAATCATCGGTCCTGCCTTAAAACAGGTGGATTATTGTATACTTAATGAGATTGAAGCCAGTAAAGTGACCGGCGTGGCCGTGCGGGAAGATGGAAGGTTAATGGAGGAGGGAATTGAAGAGGCAAGCAGTAAACTTTTTGATCTCGGTGTAACTGATTTGGTTGCGATTCATTTTCCGGAGGGTGCCTACGGGCAGAAAAGTTCAGGAGAAAAGTTAAGACAGGGTTCATTGGCCCTACCCAAGGGTTACATCAAGGGAGCCGCCGGTGCCGGGGATGCCTTCTGCTCCGGGGTTCTTTACGGCGTGCATGAGGAATGGTCGCTGGAAAAATGTCTGCTTACCGGGACCTGTGCCGCCACCGCATGCATGTCTCACCCAACCTGCACCGACGGTCTTCGTTCGCTTGATGAATGTCTTGCCTTGGTCGATCAGTTTGGTATCGGCGATGATGAAAGCTAATTTTACGGACATTCTCCCCACTTTTAACTAATGACACAAGATTCCCTCAATAATTTCGATTTATCAACGCGTCAACAGGCCCTGGCTGAATTGGCAGGAACGGAGAATTTCCCTCCGGTTCGACCATTTGTCAATGGGCATGCTCATACTTTCTATTCCTTTAATTACAAGGGGTATTCCCCAAGCCGTTTTGTGCTTGAAGCCAAGCGTGAGGGCTTGGAAATGGGTGGGATCGTTGATTTTGATGTATTAGATGGCTTGGAAGAATTTTGGGAAGCCAGTCGATTGCTCGATTTAAAGGGGTGTGTGGGTATTGAATCACGGGTATTTGTACCGGAATTTTCCGACCGTGAAATCAATTCCCCGGGCGAACCCGGTATCAGTTATCATATGGGGACCGGTTTTACCACCACCGCCATTCCAGCCGAAGCCCAGGCTTTTTTGGATACGATGAGATCCACTTCTGCACAGCGTAACCAGGCGATGGTTACAAGAGTGAATGAATTTCTCTCCCCCCTTGTTTTGAATTATGATGAGGATGTGCTTCCTTTAACACCAAATGGAAACGCGACCGAGCGCCACCTCTGCCTGGCTTACGCGAGAAAGGCCGCGTCAATGTTTCCGGAGGAATCGGATTTGCGTACATTTTGGAGCGAAAAACTTGGGGTATCTCAAGATGATATTAAAGATTTACCCGAGGGCCGGCCGATCACCGATTTAATCCGTGCTAAAACGATGAAGCAGGGCGGGGTGGGATATGTTAAACCAGATTCGGGTTCTTTCCCCAAGATGGCCGAAATGAATGAATTTGTTTTATTGTGCGGGGCAATTCCCACATTTACCTGGTTGGATGGTTGTTCCGTTGGTGAGCAGTCCATTGAAGAATTAGTGGAGGTTGGGCGTTCTTCGGGTGTGGCCGCATTCAATATTATTCCCGACCGCAATTACACTCCCGGGTCAAACCGATCAGAAACTGGAAAACTTAAACCAGGTCGATTCAGTTGACCCAGGACCTTGGGCCTTCCTCTGCTCGGAGGTACCGAGATGAACAGTCCCGGGCAAAAGTTTGTCGATGATTTTACTTCCCCGGAGCTGGCCCCTCACCAACCCGTTTTCCTGCAGCGGTTCGTGGATCCTCCATGCACATTCGACCCTGCAAAGGTATGCGGGAATGGGATACCTCAGTGAATGGGCAAACAACCAGTTTCCCGATGTCTCAGCCAAGAACGAGTTTTACGCATCTTTTGGGGAAAGCTTTTCGCCCCGGGGAGATGACCAGGTTGAGGGATTCCCTTGATGCGGAGATGGGTGCGAACCGAGGTCAGTAGATTTAATGACCAGGGTGATGGCGGCTTAGTAAGCGATGTCTACATTCGTAGGCTTTGGTTTTGGGGCGATTCAGGGTGGTCTGTTTTTACCTGAAGCTTCTTCCTCTCACTTTTTCAGCCGGTTGGTGGTGGCTGAAATTGATCCAAAAACGGTCGAGCAAGTGAGGAAACATAAAGGCACTTATTTTTGCAATATTGCTGAATCTGATCGGGTAAGGGTAATCAAGATTGAGGGGGTTGAAATTTATAATCCAATGGTTCTAGAGGACCGTGTAAAACTCGTCCGGGCAATTGCCGAAGCTCAGGAAATATGTACCGCATTACCGAGTTTCACTCTTTACGATGCAGGCGAAGATTCGGTTGCGAAAATTATATGCGAGGGTTTGAAAATTAAAATGGAATCACACGAACTGCCCTCTGCAGTAATTTATGCGGCTGAGAATGATTCGCGGGCGGCATCACGATTGAGAATGGCGTGTCAAAAATATTTGCCAAATTTATCGGAAGAGAAAGTTGTTTTTTCTGAAACCGTGATTGCCAAAATGTGTTCGGTGGTGATCGATCCAATTCGGATCGATGCGGAAGAATTAATTCCGATAGTGGAGGAATTCCCCAAAGCTTTTTTAGTGGAAGCTTTTAACCAGATTCTAATCGAAGAAAAACAACCCCATGGTTTTATTCGCGGACTCAAGAAATTTCATACCAAGGAAGACCTCGATCCCTTTGCCATAAGTAAATTTTTGGGTCACAATGCAATACACGCACTCTTGGGATACCTTGCAAAGCAACAGGGGATTGCTTACATGCACGAAGCCGGTAAGCAGAAGGATTTGATGGAGATGGTGAGAAGTGCATTCATTGATGAAGCAGGTGCCGGATTGTGCAAAGAGTTTTCCCAGGTGAGTGATCCTTTGTTCTCCGAAGTGGGATTTTGTGATTATGTGGATGATGCTTTAATCCGGATGGTTAATCCATTCCTAAGAGATCCCGTGGATCGGGTGACCCGGGACCCGGTCCGGAAACTGGGATGGGAAGATCGTTTAATAGGTTCCATGAAACTCGCATGCAGAGCCGGGGTTGAACCTAAGATTTTGGCAAAGGGGGCAGCATTGGCCTTACAGTGTGCCTGTGTTGAAAACAAATGGGGTTCGCCAAAGATTGGATTGGATGAAATTTGGAGGGATATCTCCGAAACTGAACAAAACGATATTCGTGGATTGATCTTAGGTTCTTGCTAATCCTTTCTCCTTTTCCTTCTTCCCTTTTCTTTTGTATTTTTCGATTCTAAGGTTGCAATTCTCTCAAAAACGATCAAAAACAATCTTATTCGATCATTATGATTCGTGAAGCCTGTCCAACCTTAGCTCCTCAAAGAAGAGAGCATATTCGTTTACTCGTTCGAGAAAGCGGTATTGCCCGTGTGGAAGATTTACGCAGGGAATTGAAAGTTTCTGTAGCTACAATAAGGCGAGATTTAGAGGTATTGGAGGAAGAAGGAAAAGTGCGCCGTGTACACGGTGGTGCGGTGAGTACGGAAACCCGTTTGGAGGAAGCTGTTTTTGATGATAAGACGAATCAATTTACCAGGCAGAAACGCGATATTGCAGCAGAAGCCTATAAATTAATCGGTGAGGAAGAGTCCCTTTATTTGGATGGAGGCAGTACAACCTTATGCCTCGCCCGTTTATTAAAGGATCGGAAAGATTTAACAGTGGTTACCAATTCCTTACGTGCTGCCGGTGAACTGGCAGATTCGGGCCCACGGGTAATTCTAACCGGAGGCGAACTTCGCAGAATTAGTCAAACTATGGTAGGTCCCCTGACTTCGGCTGTGCTCAGTCAGGTTCGGGTGGATAAAGCTTTTATGGGTACGATGGGTTTTTGCCTAAAGAATGGACTGACCACGACAGATCCAAATGAAGCCTATGTCAAAGCACTGGTTGCGGAACAGGCTTCCCAAGTCGTGTTGCTGGCGGATTCCAGTAAAGCGGACAAAGTGTCTTTTGCCCGAGTTTCGGACTGGCAAAATGTGGATATTTTATTGAGCGATCGAAAACTCTCATCTTCCTTTATTAAAAATTTACCCAAGCATGGAATCAAAGTTCATGTCGTTTGAATTTATAACCAAGAAATAGAAAATTATGGCAACTCCAGTAATTATGCCCCGACAGGGACAATCCGTAGAAAGCTGCATCCTTACCGAATGGAAGGTTCAATCAGGCGACACTGTTGCCGAGGGCGATGTTCTTGCAGTGATTGAGACCGACAAAGCAAGCTTTGACCTTGAGTCGACCGCATCCGGAATCGTACTCGAACTTTTTTGGGAGGCCGATGATGATGTCCCTGTTCTTGCCAATGTATTAGTCATTGGAGAAGAGGGTGAGAATATTGATGAATTTCGACCCGCAGATTCTGGAGGGACATCCGCCCCTGAACCGGTTGCGGCTTCAACCTCTGATACAAATATTCCTGCTGTTGAGACAACAGCACAACCACAGGAAACCATTGCCCCGAGCGTGGGCTCGGTTAGTGCCCCTTCTGCCGGAATTAGTCCCCGTGCCCGTAAGAAAGCAATGCATGCCGGAGTGGATGCTGAAATTCTTGTCGGAACCGGTCCTGGTGGGCGTGTGATTGAAAGAGATGTGGATGCATTTCTTTCTGGATCACCTCGCTTATCTGCTGCGGCCCGCGTGCGTGCACAGGATGGATTGGAAGCTCCGAAATATGGATCGGGGATAGCGGGAATGGCCTTGGCATCCGACATGCGCGAACCGGGTGCAATTGATGGTGCAGATGTGACTCCAGTTAAGGGAATTCGAAAATTGATTGCGGATAAGATGATGCAATCTTTACAAGGAACAGCACAATTAACATTACATTCATCGTTTGATGCAACTGCCTGTCAGCAGTATCGCAAAAAACGATTGGCAGATGGAGAATCCAAGGTCTCTATTAACGACCTCGTGGCCAAGGCTATTTTATCCGCCCTCAAGCTACATCCTGAAATGAATGCTCATTTTCTTGGCGATCGCCTGGCCGTTTTTCATGAAGTTAATCTTGGCATTGCCGTGGATTCCCCACGGGGATTAATGGTTCCTGTGGTTGAGGGTGCCTCCACAATGTCTTTGGAAATGCTGTCAGCAGAAATTAAGAAAAAGGCAATCGCCTGTCGTGACGGTACCATACAACCGGACGATCTTTCCGGGGGAACTTTTACACTGACCAATCTGGGAATGTTGGGTGTGGAAAATTTCACCCCTGTTCTTAATCCGCCTGAAATTGCAATTCTTGGAGTGGGTGGAATTAGTGTGAAGCCTCAAAGGCAGGAGGATGGAGAAATTTCCTTCGTGGATCAGATTTCGCTTAGTTTAACCATAGATCACCAAGCGATTGACGGTGCCCCTGCTGCCCGATTTTTACAGACTTTTGTAAACCATTTAGAAACTCATCCGGGTGAAAACCCACAAAACATTGAAGGAGAAGAATAATTGTGAAATATGATTTTGCCGTAATTGGAGCCGGACCCGCTGGGTATGTGGCCGCTAAAAAAGCCGCGTCTGCCGGATTAAAAGTGGTCATGGTTGAAAAGAAAAAGCTTGGAGGCGTGTGCCTGAACGAGGGTTGCGTTCCGTCGAAGACTCTTTTGCAGGCCGCCAAAACTTATCATCACGCAAAGCACGGATCTATTTTCGGAGTCGAAGCAGGAAGTTTAAGTTTTGATTTTGGAAAAGCCCATGCTCATAAAAATTCGGTTATGGATCGAATGAGAGACGGAATTGCCGGGTTGATGAAGAAGCATAAAGTCGAAGTTATTGAAGGAGAAGCTACACTAGTCAAAGGTGGTTTTTCAGTGAACGGAGAAACCCATGAGGCTGAAAATATTCTGCTTTGCACTGGGTCTTCTCCCACCATTCCCCCAATACCGGGTATCGAGGCGGAACACATCGTTGACTCTACCGGTATTTTAAATAACGAAACTCTGCCTGAAAATTTGGTTATTGTGGGCGGAGGAGTGATTGGATGTGAATTTGCCTGCGTTTATGCGTCGGTCGGAGTTCCTGTTACCGTATTGGAGGCCATGCCCGAAATTTGTCCCAATTTAGATTCTGAAATTTCAGCTATTCTCCGGAAGGAACTCGAAAAGAAAGGGGTTACCTTTGTACTTGGAGCGAAGGTGGAAAGTTTTGAGGGCAAGTCCGTTCGTTATAACCTGGAGGGAGAGGGCAAGGATATGAACGCTGACTTGGTTCTTATTGCCACCGGTCGACGCCCCAATGTTTCGGATCTTGGACTGGAAGATATTGGCTTGGATTTTGATCCACGAGGCGGTGTGAAAGTCGATCAGCGTGGAGCTACTAATTTACCGGGTGTTTGGGCAGCCGGTGATGTAACCGGACAAGCCTGGCTCGCCCATGCCGCAAGTCGTATGGCTGAGGTGGTGGTTCATAATATTACTGGTCAGAAAGATATCATGCGGCATGACACTATGCCTGCAGTTGTTTACACAAGCCCTGAGGTCGCTGTAGTTGGATTGACTAAGGAGGAAGCAACCGATCGCGGTTTCAAAGTGAAGACTGGAAAAATACCTATGGCGATCAATGCTCGATACATTGCAGAGAATCCCGGGGAAGAGGGTATGTGTAAAGTCGTGCTTGATGCAGATACGAACCGTTTACTCGGCGTTCACATGGTGGGGGGAGCCTGTTCAGAAATGATTTTTGGAGCGACTGCCATGCTGGAAACCGAGTTAAGGGAAGAGGAAATTGCAGAAATCGTATTTCCACATCCAACTACATCCGAAATTATGAAGGATGTTTTCATGGCCGTCCGTTAACCCTTTTTTTAATTACTAAACACCCTTCGATATGCCTAAGTCACAAATAGTAGAACCTGCAGAAGAACGTAAAGCCGGAACCATTCCGTTTGCTGAGATTCCTCTCAATCAGTACAAGCAAGATATTGCCAAAGAGAAAGAAGCCTACGGGGCTGAAGCTTTGGTTGGTATGTATGAAGATATGCTTCTTATCCGCGTATTCGAAAATATGCTTCAATCCATTAAAACTCAGGGTTCCTACGAGGGGATCGAATATGACCACAAGGGACCGGCTCACCTGTCAATCGGGCAGGAGGCATCATCGGTCGGACAAGCCTTTCTCCTTGGTATTGATGATCACATTCTAGGTTCACACCGTTCGCATGGTGAGATTTTGGCTAAAGGTATGTCCGCGATTCGAAAGTTGGATGATGCTTCCCTGATCGAAATTATGGAGAATTTTCTTGGTGGTGATTGCTACCGGGTGGTTGAGAAAGAGGGTTCAGATTCAGTCAAGGACTTGGCCCGAAACTTTTTACTTTATGGTGCCTTAGCCGAAATCTTTGGCCGTGAAAATGGGTTTAACCGGGGATTGGGTGGATCAATGCATGCATTTTTTCCTCCTTTTGGAATTTTGCCCAATAATGCAATCGTGGGTGGTTCTGCGGATATTGCTATGGGTGCGGCATTGTTTAAGAAAGTAAATCGGAAGAATGGAATTGTAATTTCGAATGTTGGAGATGCTTCCATGGGTTGTGGTCCAACTTGGGAAGCAATGAATTTTGCTTCCATGCGTCAGTTCCATGAACTCTGGGAAACGGGAATGAAAGGCGGACTACCAATCATTTTTAATTTCATGAATAATTTCTACGGCATGGGAGGACAGACAGCAGGGGAAACCATGGCTTTTGATTACCTTGCCCGTGTTGGTGCCGGTGTGAATCCTCAATCGATGCACGCAGAACGTGTTGATGGGTATAATCCACTGGCTGTGGTTGATGCAATCAAGCGTAAGAAAGCATTACTTGAGAATGGAGATGGCCCGGTTTTGCTTGAAACCATTACTTATCGTTATTCCGGACATTCCCCCTCGGATGCATCCTCTTATCGATTAAAGGAAGAGGTTGAGGCATGGCAGGCTGTGGATCCCATAAATGCATACTCAAAAGAACTGATAGAAGCCGGTATGCTTACGGAGGAAGCAATTGAACAAACGCAGGCGAATATCACTAAAGCGATGACACAGGCCTGTCGTTTGGCTTCGGACTTGGAGGTTTCTCCAAGACTCGCTTCGGAAAAAATTGGAAATTTAATGTTCTCCAAAAGGAAAGTTGAAAACTACGACACTACACGGGAACCAGAGTTGATCTTAGCGGCTGCAGATAATCCAAGGGTTCAGGCATTGGCTAAGAAATCAAGAGCCGGTGTGATTGACGGTAAGCCCGTTTCCAAAAATAAAGTTTATCAATTCAGGGATGCCATCTTTGAGGCGGCCTTTCACCGTTTTCAAAATGATTCCACATTGGTTGCCTATGGTGAGGAAAATCGTGATTGGGGCGGGGCTTTTGCCTGTTACCGTGGTTTAACTGAGTCTCTTCCGTATCATCGTCTTTTTAACTCCCCAATATCTGAGGCAGCCATTGTGGGTAGTGCGGTTGGTTATGCATTGGAGGGGGGGCGCGCGTTAATTGAGTTGATGTATTGTGATTTTATGGGCCGGGCGGGAGATGAGATTTTTAATCAATTGGCCAAGTGGCAAAGTATGTCCGCATGCATTCTTGAAATGCCTGTTGTACTTCGGGTTTCCGTTGGTTCCAAATATGGAGCTCAACATTCCCAGGATTGGAGTGCGCTTGTAAATCATATTCCAGGCCTACAAGTTGTATTTCCTTGCACTCCATATGATGCAAAAGGAATGCTTAATACGGCCTTAGCTGGTAGTGATCCCGTAATCTTTTTTGAGAGCCAGAGACTTTATGATATTGGGGAACTTTTTGAAAAGGAAGTACCGGCTGAATATTATGAAATTCCGTTTGGACTGCCCGCGAAGAGAAGGACAGGAAAGGATATTACTCTTATCACTGTGGGTGCCACGATGTATCGTGCCTTGGAGGCCGCTGATATACTCGAGCAAAAATATGGTGTCACATGTGATGTTTTTGATTGCCGGTCAATCAATCCATTGGATTACGAACCTTTAATAGAATCGGTTCGTAAGACAGGTAAAGTTCTTTTATCCTCCGACGCCTGTGCCCGTGGTTCAGTTATGCAGGATATTGCCTCGAATCTCAGCCAGCTTGCTTTTGATGATTTAGACTCTCCTCCTGTGGTTGTCGGTTCAAGAAACTGGATTACCCCCTGTGCCGAGGTTGAAGAGGATTATTTCCCTCAACCATCGTGGATGATTGATGCAATCCACGAGCGAATCATGCCACTGCCTGGTCACCAGTTGTCATCGAATCCAACAACCGGTGAACTCGTGCATCGAAATCGGGAAGGAATATGATCAACATATCATTTTGGATCTAGTCTTTCGGGGGATGGAATAAAGGATTGCTTTGTTTTTCCTATCGCATCTATTGGGTAAGTAAAAAGGTAACCATGAATAACTCATTACAAGAACGAACGGACACATTACTAAAGGAATCTGGTGAGATTCATCAGGGTGTTTTCTTAACCGGGCCGGACAAAATAGAACTGTTGTCTGTTGATTTACCCTCCGCCGTGACGACGGAAAATGATTTTGTGCTGGCCAGTTTTGGTAATTGCAGGTGTGCATCGGATGCCAAGGCGATACGTCAGTTTGATTCTCATGCCCGGGTTCCTTCCGGCGTGGAAAAAGTTGCCCTTGGACATGAGACTTTACAAATTGTTCTCCAGTCCCCAGCAGGTTCAGAGGTTCAACCTGGAGATATTGTGGTTATTACGCCTGGACATGCCAGTCAGCCAATTGATCCATTGACCTTTAAGCCTGAAGAAAAAGGGGTGTTGGCAGCTCTTGGATATTCTTATCAATATCTTGGCGGTTTGCGTAGGTTTAATGTCGTGCCGGGAGTCGCTCCTTCCTTTATTCGTTCCCAGGGGTTCGGTAATCTTTTTAACAAAGTCCAACCTAAGAGTGATACCAGTTTAATCTCGCTTGCCCACGCGGAACCATTTGCCTGTAATTTCGGAACTAATAAGCATATTTTTACTTTCAATGAAGAGGGCGAATTTGTGTATGGTGTTCCACCGCGCTCAATTTTAGCTTATTTATCGGGTACGGCCCGTATGGCCATGATTAATCTGACTATCGTTGCGAGTGTTCCCGACGATGAGTTACCCATTGTTGTCTATGTAACAGGTTCTCCGGTTAAGCTTAAGGAAATGGATAATTATGCCTTAATTCTTGATTTGAGAAAACGAGGCACGCGGGTCGAATTAATTGACCGTAATGACCCAGCTATTATCTCTAAACTAACTGAATTTGGAAAACCAAATATCATTTGGACAAATTATGCATCACAGGAAAGTTATGACCAAGCTTGTGCAATTATCGAGAATGGTGGAAATTTAAATTCTTATGCCGGTGCGGCGGATCCTGAACTTGTAATTAACATGCCTGTTGGCCAAGGTGAAAAATTTGATACTTTAAAGGATGAAGCGGAAACGCAAATTCATTCTATGCATCATAACATTGGGCCCAATGATCCGGTTCGAAACAATGGCCTCGCAGAGAGCCCTTTGGTTGCACTACTTGGTTTTGAAGAAACCAATGAGCGACTAGATGCTTATTTAAAAAGTTTACCGAACGGTTGTAAAGTATTCACTCCAAATAGGTCGGTTGTAGAATTTGGTCTGCTCGAACTTTCCGCTGACTCCAGTTTTACCGATGTTTTTATTGCTGGCAATGGTGATGATGCAATTCGTGAATATCAGTCGGTGGAGTTACAACTTGCTCGTTCAGCAGCGGTAAACTTTCTTGATGGAAATGCAGTGATTCCGATATTATCGAGACAGGCGCATTATGTTTCCCGTCATCAGATTTGCGGTTCCAATGTACCATGGTTCTTAACCAACACTTCCGAACCGCATTCCGATGATATGGTCGTGCAGGCAAAGTCACCTGTCAGTTTCGATTGGATGGTGAAAGGAATTTGTGGTTTAAATTATGTAACCACAATGATGGATGAAGTCGAAAGTACCCAACCCTTTGGTTCTTTTTTCGCTTTTACAGAACTACCGGACCTTCCTTATGTAGAGGTGAGTGCATCAGCATTTTTAAATGCTTCCAAACAAACAAAAGGTGTAGTATCAAGTGCCCTAGCTGAGGCTGCTAAGATTCTTTCTCAAAATGGTGAGCAATGGTCGAGGGAAGTTGAAGAAGTTCTTTATGAAGGTTGTGGGGAAATTCATCCTTTAAACTTAAAAAATTAAAAATATCATGAGTTGGACAGATCTTACAGATAAAGTAGTTATTATAACTGGAGGTGCCGCAGGTATCGGATTAGCGGTTGCCAAGGGTTTTATTGAAGTGGGTGCTAAAGTAATGATTGCTGATTTCTCGGAAGAAGCCGGGCAGAAGGCAGCAGACGAAGCATCAGAAGCGGGCCCAGGGGAAGCTCGATTTGCCCGTTGTGATGTTACTCAAAAAGCAGATGTGGACCAAATGATTCAGTCTACCTTGGATACATTTGGTTCCGTCGATGCTTTGGTGAACAACGCCGGAATTAATGTTCCCCGCCTATTAGTCGATCCGGCAGGTAAAGAGGAATTGACCGAGGATATTTGGGATAAGGTTTTTGCGGTCAATGTGAAAGGCCAATTCCTGTGTGCCCAGGCTGCCGCCAGAGTGATGTTGAAACAAGCGAATGGAGGTGTCCTAATCAACATGTCTTCTGAATCAGGTCTTGAAGGAAGCGAAGGGCAAAGCGTGTATGCTGCGACCAAAGCGGCCAATCAGAATGTGACCCGTTCGTGGGCCAAAGAGCTCGGCACAAAGGGTGTACGAGTGATTGGTGTTGCTCCTGGTATCATGGAGACCACGGGCATGCGAAGCGAAGCCTACGAGCAATCACTTGCCTACACGAGAGGGATTTCCGTGGATGAATTGCGTTCCAAGTACGGAAGTACCTCTTCTATTCCCTTGGGGCGTTCCGGTAAATTAAGTGAAGTGGCCGATTTGGTCGTGTTTCTTGCATCTAAACGGGCAAGTTATTTGCACGGCACGACCGTAAATATTTCCGGAGGAAAATCCCGCGGGTAAAAGTTAACTTCCCAACGATTCTTTGAGGGTATCCCTAATTAAATTAAAGCCTGATTCTGTTTGGGGATGATCCTCAATAGCAGCCTGATAAATTAGGAAAACCTGTCGGTCAGCTATCTTCTTGGATAGGAAAATACGTTTATGGGGAACTGAGATGCCAATTATGGAAATATCAAATGTCTCTTCGATACCTTCGAACCCTGCCACCTTGGGAATCGCTTTTAATTCGGATTTCGAAATTTCTCCTAAAGGAATTTCAGTTTGTGTCATTTTTTCAGAAAAATCTTTCGAAAAAGTTGTTAGACTTTCTGCCACATCTGATAGATAGGATTGGTAAATAACCATAGCTTCACCCTGAGTTTGCATGTAGATGTTATGAAATGCAGTCGTGTTGCTATCTGCGGAAATCTCCCAGTTTTTGGGGTATTTAAAGAATATCTGGTTCGAGTTATACTCCTGAGGGTCGGTTAGATCAGCAGCCTCCGTTAGATCAAAAGTTTCATCAAAACATCCACTCCAAAATGAAATGAGAGGGGTTAAGCAAAGGGCATAAAGTCTGTTAAACATTGATTTGCCTACCAAGTGGTTACGCCTTTGGCTAAAATTAAATTCGCGTAAATTCGCGTGTCTCCGGTCATTACAACCGCAAACGCTTTGCGGGTCTGGTCATAAAAATCATATTTATCCACCTGGGCAATCGGGGCTGTGTCTGGATAATGTTTTTTTACAATTTCATCATATCCATCGTGTACTTTTTGATAATCCGCTGCAATTTTCGGGTTGGCTTTATCCTCGGGTAGGGGACCCATCATCATCACTGGTTGCTTCATTACATGATCGAGTACGAACAGGGGCAGAACGGCATCGAGCAGGTCATCGATTCGTAAGCCATCAGCCCGGATAATTAAGTCATTACAACTTTCTCCAGGAAAATGGGCATCTCCGAAAATAATTTCATCATGGTGCCCCATGCGATAGAGGGTTTCCAAAAGTTGAGGACTGAGTAATGGTGAGATTCCGCGTAACATCCGTTCTTGCTACCTGTATTATAAGTTTTAGTCAAGAAAGTCGATTGAAGGGAATCGAAATTATATTCAAAAAATTCGATGTTCTTGCTTTTTAATCTTCAACCTTTCCAATCCTTCAATTTCTTTAAAGTGCTGAAAATGAACACAAAAAAAAGTGCCGGGGTGTAGGCACTTTTAAAACTTCTCGAATTTAGACTGCTGATGCCTTCCTTTGCGGGTAGAACATTTAAATTTGACGAAGGTGCAGTTTTAAGAGCGATTGAAATTTTTGAATAAAATTACAATACTCCAGAATTTTAAATATGTCCAATAACCGGAGTATTTTTTTAAATAAGCCAATCATTTATCAGTTCCCCTCCATCATAGCCTGGAAATGAGCAACGCTCGCGGAAGCAAGTCCATCCAAGTTGTAACCTCCTTCCAATACTGACACAACCCGGCCACCAGCATAATCGTTGGCAACATTAAGGATTAGTTTTGTAAGGGCAAAGAAATCCTGATCTTCTAAGCGAAATTGCCCCAGGGGATCATCAATTCGGGAATCAAATCCAGCAGAAATGAGGATGAGTTCTGGTTTAAATTGGGTCATTTTTTTTGTGAGTTCTGAGAAAAAGGCATAATCCAAAATTTCTTTCCTCCCTGCACCGGAAGAAAACGGGAAGTTTAAGTTGCTCCCTAATCCTCTTCCTTTCCCTGTTTCCTCAGGGTTACCAGTACCGGGATACCACGGTGCCTGGTGTGTGCTAAAAAAGAAGACAGAATCGTCATCATAAAAAATATCCTGAGTTCCATTGCCGTGGTGAACGTCCCAATCTACAATCAGTATTTTTCCAATTCCCAGTTTCGCTTGTGCGTATCGAGCCGCGATTGCCACATGATTAAAAATACAAAACCCCATCCCTTTTTCGCTGTTCGCATGATGTCCGGGCGGACGGGTAATACAGAAGGCATTGTTGAGTGTGCCTGCAACCACCTTCTCCACCGCATTAAGAACACCCCCGGTTGCAAACGATGCCACTTCCCAGCTCTGTTTACAAACAGAGGTGTCACCGGTGCTTAGATGTTGATACCCATTTTCAATTTCATTTCTGGATGACTGCAAATAATCAATTTTATGAACAAGGGAAAGCTCGTTCATATTACAATTCCGCAAGGGTATTTTCTGGGCATCCTTTAAAAGATTGGATTCTTTAAATTTCTTAAAAATAAAGGAAGATCTTAGACTCTGCTCAGGGTGATCTAAGCCAGTTTTATGCTTTTCAAGCATTAAATCATATACGAAACCACACTTCATCATTAATGTATAATCCGCAGATCATCTAGGCGGGGCAATGGAAATAGCGGTTCCGAACCACACGTTTTTAGTGAAAGGGCATAAGAGCGATCCAATTTTGGGTTTACTCTTTTCCTTACCAATGGATTCAGTTAGATCGCGTTCTTCTTGGTTTCTGACACTAAGTGATGAAATGCGCGAAAAAGATGATTTGCATCATTTGGGCCGGGAGAAGCTTCCGGGTGATATTGAACGGAGAAAACAGGCAAGTCCTTTAGCCTCATACCAGATACAGTTTGGTCGTTTAAATTATACTCTGTGACGATGGCACCCATTTCTTCAAGTTTTTCCTTGTCAGCGGCAAATCCATGATTTTGTGATGTGATTGCCACTTTTTGAGATTCCACATTTTTAACCGGTTGGTTTGCCCCTCGATGTCCAAATTTCAATTTATAGGTGTTGGCGCCAATTGCATGGGTTAGAATTTGGTGTCCCAAGCATATTCCAAAAATTGGATATTCAGTAAGGAGAGACTGAATTGAATTATGAGCATATTTGAGTGCTGAAGGATCGCCTGGTCCATTCGAAAGAAAAATGGCATCTGGTTTATGCGAAATGGCCTCTTCTGCAGAGGCATCTGCCGGTAAAACAATAACTTCGAACCCAAACCGTCGAAGGTTTTTATAAATTGCTCGTTTTGCCCCATAATCGAAAGCGACAAGGCGGTGGGCCGTGTTCTTTTCAAAGGTGGAGGCAAGGTTGGTTCCTACCACGGTGAATGGCTTACTATCTTCACCAGATGGATCCCAGGTGAAAGATTTTCTACATGTCACCTCTTTGACAAAATCCTTTCCTGTAATACCCGTCCATTCCCGTGCTTTCTCTAGAGCTGATTCGTCACTAAGATTCTCCGTGCTTATACACGCCTTCAGGGCACCGTGTACCCGAATCCTTTTGGTAATGGCACGAGTGTCCACCCCTGAAATCCCAGGGATTCCGTTGGATTTCAGGTATGCATCAAGAGAGTCAGTGGCCCTCCAATTACTCACCACCGGGCTCAGTTCGCGCACCACGAACCCCGCGACTTTTGGCCCTGCAGACTCCTCATCCTCCGCATTCACACCGTAATTACCAATATGCGGGGTGGTCATAGTTACTATCTGACCATAATAGGAAGGATCCGTCAGCGTTTCCTGGTAACCAGTCATTGCAGTGTTAAAAACAGCCTCACCTTGTACCGTTTTTGTTGCACCAAAAGAAAATCCCCTGAAAACACTTCCGTCTTCCAAGGCAAGTATGGCGTCTCTTTGATTTCTATGATTATACATTGGCAGATTAATGAGTTATAACTTCGAAATGGGATTGGCAAACTTGATTTATAAAATTGGTAAAAAAGAAGAAACTTTATTAAAAAATTAGTCAAAGTTTGACTATCACTCCTCCCGCCCTTACCGACTAAATTAAATGGAAACAAAAAAAATTAGTTATGACCGGAGTAAGACGAATAACCAGGCTTTACTCAAATGGTTGGATAAAATGGTTGAAATGTGTAATCCAGAACAAGTTCGTTGGTGTGACGGATCAGATTCAGAGTGGGATGAGCTATGTGCTTTGATGATAAGCCAGGGATCCATGATTCAATTGAATCAGGAAAAGCGACCCAATAGTTTCCTTGTCCGATCAGACCCAAGGGATGTGGCCCGGGTGGAAAGCCGAACTTATATCTGCAGCTATGGAAAAGACGATGCGGGTGCCACCAATAATTGGGAGGAACCCAGAAAAATGAGATCCAAATTAAAGCGTTTGTTCCGAGGAGCAATGGAGGGACGCACAATGTATGTTATTCCTTTTTGTATGGGCCCACTTGGCTCGCCTCTCTCTCAATTCGGGGTTCAGGTTACGGATTCGCCTTATGTAGTGTTAAACCTTCGTATAATGACCCGTATGGGGAACCAGGTTTTGGATGTAATCGGGGAGAAGGATTTCTTTGTTCCCTGCCTGCATTCGGTGGGCTTTCCACTGAAGCCAGGAACAGAAGATGTTCCCTGGCCCTGTAACCCTGAAGATACTCATATCGTTCATTTTCCTGAGCAAAGAACGATTGTTTCCTATGGAAGTGGTTACGGTGGAAATGCATTACTGGGAAAAAAATGCCTCGCCTTACGAATTGCCTCCTGCATGGCTAGGGACAACGAATGGATGGCGGAACACATGTTGATTTTAGGTGTCGAAAACCCGGAAGGCCAAAAAACCTATGTAGCGGGTGCATTTCCCAGTGCCTGCGGAAAGACCAACATGGCCATGCTCATTGCGCCGGAAGCGATGAAAGGATGGAAGGTTTCGACGGTTGGTGATGATATTGCATGGTTGAAACCCGATGATGACGGGATGCTTCGGGCAATTAATCCGGAAGCCGGTTTTTTTGGAGTTGCACCGGGAACATCTTGGGAAACAAATCCCAATGCAATGGAATCGATGAAGGAGAATACTTTGTTTACTAATGTGGCTCTGACCGAAGATGGTGATGTTTGGTGGGAAGGCTTGACTGAAAATCCGCCCAAGGGTTTGACTGACTGGCAGGGCAGAGAATGGAATTCCGGGATGGAATCACCAGCCGCTCACCCCAACGCACGTTTTACGGCTCCTGCATCGCAGTGTCCGACAATTGATCCGGATTGGGAGAATCCTGCCGGCGTGCCAATCTCCGCCTTTATATTTGGCGGTCGGCGGATGTCTGATATTCCCCTGGTTTATCAATCTTTCAATTGGAATCACGGGGTTTATTTAGGAGCGACCCTGGCATCGGAGACAACGGCAGCGGCAGAGGGAGCATTGGGCAATTTAAGAAGGGACCCCATGGCAATGCTACCCTTTTGTGGCTATAATATGGGTGACTATTTCAAGCACTGGATGAAGATGGGAAAAAAGCTAAAAAATAAACCGAGAATATTTCATGTTAATTGGTTTCGGAAAGATGCACAGGGATGCTTTTTATGGCCCGGGTTTCGTGACAATATGAGAGTTCTCCGCTGGATCGTGGAAAGATCTTCAGGTCAGGGTAGGGCACACGAAGGCCGGCTTGGGTGGGTTCCCTACAAAGAGGATCTCGATTGGTCGGGATTGGAATTTAGTGACGAAGATTGGAATCAATTGATGAAAATTGAACCCGAAGAACTGCGAATGCAAACTTTGCGACATGAAGAATTATTTTTGCAATTGGCAGAATCTTTACCTAAGGAAATGCTTTTTGAGAGAGAATTGCTCGTTTCCCGGTTGTAATGATACAAACTTAGTATTTTTGCTCTTTCGACCAGCGATAAAAAATGGAAGAAAGGACACTTACTGAAACAAACATGTTCGCCAGTTTCATGAGAACGCCTCCCGTTTTCTGATCTTCAAGTGGACTTATATTCATTACCCGTTCCGCATAAAAGTAAGTGTCATACAAAACATCTTTGGAAAAAGTAAGAACGGCGAAAATCGGAGTCTGTCCGAGCATGATTGCCAGAATGTACAACATCTGTGGCCCGTACCGAGATGGAGGAATTCTTTTGGACGGTCCGCAAATTGGCCACCACATTGCGACCGAGGAAAAAAACATCGAAAGATGTTCTGCCATATGGAGAGACTTGTCCCGGATTGCAGCTTCATAAAATTCGGCAAAGTGCCAGAAAGAAAATACGAATGTAAAAAGTAAGCCGGCAATAATAGGATGAAAAACGAATTTCAGGAAACTTTCCAGTATCGGTTTTTTTTCTAGGTAGCCATCAATGATCTCCCTCGGTAATCCTAGTAGTAAGAAAAGGGGGCTGATATACATGAGTATATTATGCTGAATCATATGTGCGAAGAAGAGAAAGTTTTCACCCAGTGGATCCAGGGGAGATCCCACCGCCAGGTAAAAGCTTAGTAATCCGGCACTGAACCAGAGAGTGTGCTTCTGCGAATAAGGGAGGTTGGGAGAAAATTGTTTTCTGTAGGGCCCGACAATTAATGAGTAGCACCAGGCAACAAATAACAAGCCACCGATAAGTGCTGGTTCGGTGTGCCAATGAGTTAGTGTAACAGGGGAATTCATCAGTTCAGGATGAACCCAGGAAGGGGAACAAGCTTATTGATTCAAACCCTCTACGAATGCGGCTTCGGAACGAATCTTGATCCTAAAGTCTTCCGCTGAAACATTTTCAGCAAGTAATGATATTTTAGATCCTATGACACTTTCAGTTTCTGAAGGATAATACTGATGAAAAAATGGATTTTCCGGTTTTAGAGAGTTGATTTCGATAAAATTGGCTGTACTGACTTCCCAGGATAATTGATGTGGAATCCCATCAACTTCTTCCCAGAGTTTTGTTTCATCCTTTTCCACGGTATTCTTGTGTGCGAAAGTTTCGCCTGAAGTGTGGTTTTCTTTGGCAATAAAAAAGGCATCATCATGCATTATGTAATCACCAGTTGTATAACTAACTCCTGATTTCCATTCATTTTCAATGGGAGAGATTACAAATTTTTTAACCACCGGTGTATCATCAGACATGTAAATGACTGCGAAGAAAGTGAATGCGGCGATGACGAGCCCCATAAGAAAAAGAATGGTGTTTAGAATTTTGTCCCATCTTAGATGCATAAACCAGGTCATTACCCCGATAAATTTGATAACAGAACAAACTGCCAAGACTGTAAATATAGTCGTACCTTCAAATGCTCTTACATAAATAATGACGATTTCGATGCCGGTGATGGCGACCAAAAGCATTGACAGGTTAAAAAAAGTGAAGAATCGTTTGCTCTCTTCTTGAACTGGGTCTTCCGCGTGTCCGCTCATGTTGTTGTGAAGGATTAGTAAGGGTTTAAAATGCGTATTCCATTAAATAAACTACTGGAAAAATGAGAATCCAAACGACATCGACAAAGTGCCAGTACAATCCACAAATTTCCACATCAATTGCGTGCTCTGTGCCCATCTTTCCGGTAAAAGAATAAATTAGCCATCCAATCAGCCAAAATACCCCAATGGCGACATGAGTCCCGTGCGTACCAGTAAGCACATAGAAAGTGGAGCCAAAAACATGGGGTTCTCCCCGGTAACTGGAAAGGGTAAGCTCATTGCCTGGAGCATGCACGAAGTGGGTAAACTCATATACCTGACAAGCCAGGAAAATTGCACCGAATACTATCGTGCCAAATAGCATCCATCTTGTACTGTTTAAGTTTCCCTTGTGGATAGCAGAAACCCCTAAAGCCATAAACAGGGAGCTGGCTAAGAGGATGAAGGTACTAAACGAAGTAAGTTCTATGTCGAAAATGTCTCTTATATCGAGAAAATTACCTCCCACCGTAGCGGATATTTTTCTGTAAATTAGGTGAGTGGAAATTAGGGTTCCGAAAAACATGCAATCCGAACCAAGGAAAGCCCACATGAGAACTTTTTTATTTGGAATACCTGTACTGGTCACAGGTTCGTGATGGTCAATTGTATGGGCTGCTGCTTCACTCATAATCTTAAAATCTAAGCAATTTAATTATATTTTATTCCTGACTTTCTTTGGGAAAAAGATGATACCCGGCGGGACCTTCCAATGCCCAAAGAATAACCCCTAAAACAAATACTGAACAGCCTCCAATAGCAACTTCATAGGGAGTGAAAAGAAAACTTCCGGAGATCTCAATTGTTTGGCGGAATAGCATACCTAAAACAAAAACAAATAAACCAACTGAGGCAAGAAGTGGACACCATGAACGATCGGGCATGTGAACACCATGGTCGTCCAACGGTACTTTTTCGGAGTGCTTCTCTTCGGGACCATAATTGTTCTCCCATGCCTGATCCCTTGCTTTTATAACTGGTGTGCGAGCGAAGTTGTATTCTTTTACCGGTGAGGAAAGAGTCCACTCAAGTGTTCGGGCATCCCATGGATTCTTCCCGGCGGGTTTTAATTTTTTGTTAAAGAATGCGGAAAAGAATTGATACACCCCAATTGCGATTCCCACACCAAGAATTAATGCACCGATCGTGGCAATTTGGTTCCAGGTCTCAAATCCGTGCCCCTCGTTGTAACTGTGCGTTCTACGGGGCTGTCCAATCATACCAAGGTAATGCATTGGGAAAAAAGTGAGATTAAAGCCAATAAACATAAGCGTAAAAACAAATTTACCTAATTTCTCGTTGAGCATTTTGCCCGTAAGTTTGGGAAGCCAGAAATAAAAGCCGGCGAATAAACCAAAGAGGGCACCTCCGATGAGGACATAATGAAAATGGGCAACCACAAAATAAGAGTCTTGATGTTGTGCATCGATTGGAACGGAGGAATGCATGATTCCAGTAAACCCTCCGACCATAAACATGGTAATGAAACCGAGCGAAAAAAGCATTGGCGTTTCAAAGCGGATGCGACCACCCCACATCGTGCCGATCCAGTTGAAGATTTTAACTCCGGTTGGAATAGCGATCAGCATGGTAAGGATTGAGAATGCGGAAGTGGCAACAATCCCCATCCCCGTGGTAAACATGTGATGACTCCACACAGCAAACCCCATAAACCCGATAATTGCCCCTGAGAAAACAATTAAACCATAGCCGAAAAGCGGTTTGCGGGAAAATACCGGGATAATTTCTGAAACAATTCCCATTGCAGGTAGAATAAGAATGTACACCTCAGGGTGTCCAAAAATCCAAAAAAGATGCTGCCAAAGGTGGGGTTTTCCACCTTCTAAGAAATCATAAAAATTGGTTCCGTATGTACGGTCGAACATCAGTTCAACCAGGGCGATAGTGATGGCGGGAAAAGCAAGAATGATGAGGAAACTTACAATTAATGTCATCCAAGTGAAAACCGGAAGTCTCATCATGGTCATCCCCGGTGCACGCATGTTGATAATCGTGGTGATGAAATTAAATGAGGCCAGTAGCGAAGCAAGACCGAGAATTTGAAGGGAGAAAATCCAAAAATCGGGCCCCATGTCGCCAAGGACTTCAGCAAATCGGGTATCGGTTAAGGGTGCGTATCCAAACCAACCGATTGCAGGGGAACCACCGGTAAAAAACCAGCTAAGATTGAGTATTATTCCTCCTGCAATAAAACACCACAAACTGAGCGTGTTCATCCTCGGGAATGCCACATCACGGGCTCCAATTTGAAGGGGCATAATAAAATTAAAAAAGGCGGCACTTAGAGGCATGATTACAAGAAATACCATTGTGGTGCCATGCATGGTGAACATTTGATTGTATTCTCTGTTAGTGAGAACCTCCATATTATGGCTCCACAATTGTGATCGGATCAGCAGTGCTTCCACGCCACCGAGTAACAGAAAAAACAGGGCTGCCATACCGTACATTACCCCAATTTTTTTGTGATCAATCGTAGTTAACCAATTCACAATACCCGTGGCATGTTGATCCGGCCTCGGAAATACTTTTGTTTTGACTTTGGTTTCCGCGTCTGGGGAGAGATATTTTATTGATTCAGTTGCCATAATATTTCAATAGTTGGGGATAAAAATGGGGTAATATTACAATTATTTGAGTCCGAGCAGGTAGGTAACTAGCTGATTTACCTTTACATCATCATTTTCTAGTTTACGCAAAGGGTGGTTGTCATCCACTCCCTCACCGTTCCACATCAAATTTCCGAATTTCACTTCATTTGAATTACGAAGCCACTTGGAAAGATTTTCTTCATCGTTTCTCATCCATCCGGCGGCCAGGGAAGTACGAATGCCAAATAGGGTGAGATTTGGCCCTTTTGAACCTAACCCGGTGCGATTAATTGCGTGACATTGGACGCATTGGAGACTGGAAAAAAGTTGTTTTCCCATTTCGTAATCATCAGAATGTGCTTTTTCCCATGACTTTTTGGATAAATTCGGTGCCTGGCCTTTATCAACATTACTGACAGCGCGAAATTCGCGGGTGATTGATTGACCCAGTTCCGGATCGGCAAAATTAACCAAGTCATCTTTTCCATATTCTTCTTCCGGATCGTAATTTTTTGGTTGTAAATTTGGGTTTTGAGAATTTTGGAAATGTTTTACCCAGGAAGCAAAATCCTCATCCGTCTGAGCGAGTGCCCTGAATGACATGTAGGCATGAGAGTTTCCGCAATATTCGGCACATTGTCCATAGAACAAACCCCCAACCGGTTCAAATTCATCAGTAAATTTTTGTTTGGCAAAAATTCGCTCCCTCATTTGACCATTAAAAACTGGGGGCATCGCTTCATCGGTAGAAACAGTGACTTGATTTCCATCCGGATCGAATCGTGTGAGGATATCATTTTCGTTTGCGATAAACCATAAGAAGTTTTCCTGACCCGGCATTAGATCCATTTTCCCGGCGAGTTTAGGAAGCCAAAAGCTGTGAATGACATCTTCGGTTCTAAGATTAACTCTTACTGCTTTGGATGCTGGAAATACTAATTCATTGGAAGTGACGATTCCAAATTGGGGATATTCAAAGACCCAAAAGAATCGTTTTCCGGTCACATTTACAGTTATGGCCTCATCCACCGAACTGCGGTCAAGACCATTTCTGGTTAATGTAAGCAAATCATCGGGATTATCAGGGTTTGGCACACGATTCATGAGCACCACTCCTTGGAGGGTGGGGACCGCAAGAATAACCAAAATGAGCGTGGATGCAATAATCAGAAAAGCTTCAACCTTGGAATTTCCATGTGATTGGGGAGGTACTTCCATTGCTTCCTCCTTGGTTTTTGCCCGATATTTCCACAGCACAAATAAAAGACACCCACCCACTGCACAGAAAAGAAAGATGGTAATCCAAACGGATAACATAAAGATATCGTACTGGTTTTGAGAAACCAAACCCTTGGGGTCAAGTGCTGACTGCTTATGGTCAATTCGTGAACATCCACTTAAGAAAATGAAAAGAGTGGAAACTGATAAAAGAGAAAATGTTTTAAATTTTTGGAGTAAGATTTTCATAATTTAAATTATAGAAAACGATCAATTACCAAAGTGGCAAAAAGTAGGGGCAGATATATGATAGTTACGAAAAAAAGTTTCTTTGCGGGCTTGTCGCGGTTCGGGGAAGTAAAAAACTGGAGAGAAGGAATCATAAGATAAAGAGTGAGAAAGCAAGCCGATAAAAGATAGAGGATACCGGGCGCC
Source organism: Opitutales bacterium (assembly GCA_045567635.1). Lineage (GTDB taxonomy): Bacteria > Verrucomicrobiota > Verrucomicrobiia > Opitutales > Seribacteraceae > Seribacter. The sequence continues at coordinate 149,008 of JBJLCO010000014.1, forward strand.
GGTTGACCAGTTTCAATGAAGTAAGGAGAAAAGATTAACCCCGAAAGAATGAAAGAATAAATGAGACTTTTCCGTGCCAAATGAAAACCGTCTGATTTGCCTAAGCTGTGCAACTTGAAGCCACCTTGTTGATAATCGGATCGGAAGTTCCAGGCAATTGCCATAAAATGCGGGAGTTGCCAGGCGAAAAGTATGCCAAATAAAATCCAACCATATAGTGAGGGTTCTCCCGACGCCGCAACCCATCCGATCAAGGGAGGTAATGCCCCAGAAATTGCCCCCGCTTCGGTGGCATATGGGGTTCTTTTTTTAAGTGGCGTGTATAAAAGTAAATAAACAAACAGTGTAAGAAGAGTGAGGGAGCACGCCCATGGATTTGTACCAATCCATAAAATTGCAAGTCCAAGCGAGGAAAGACATACTCCAAATACAAGCGCTATCTCAGGCTCGATGATTTTTGCGGGAATAGGTCTTTTGGCGGTTCGGGGCATCAGGGAATCTTCGTCCCTCTCCATCCACTGATTAAGAGCAGCAGCACCTCCCGCTGCGAAGGCAGTACCAATTGTAAGAGAGAAGAAAATATAAAAATCCTGAACCAGGGGGAAATGAACAAGGTAACCAAGAGATGCGGTAAATACTGACATCAAACTTAATCGTGGCTTGGTTAATTCGAATAGTCCATGCATGGATACACTGAAAGTACCTTGCAGAGGACTCGAATCAGTTTTGGCAGTAATTTGTTTGTAACTATTCATAGAATGAAATTAGTTATCATTAAAATGATATTTTAAAGGGAGACAAGCAAGGTCATAACTAATAAATTTTAGATCGTTAGATTCTCTAATACGGTAATTCAGAGAGTTTAACCGAAAATTAAAATATTGATCATTAAAAAAGTTTGATAAAGTAGTTCAATTAACTGATTTATATCTTCTTTGCCTTTTTTGAGGTCATCTCGCTAAAGGAAAAAAATACCTTTAAAATTGCTTACTGAAGTAAGAATTATAGGTTGAGTGAATTACATGAAGATATGTTACTTTACCCACCAACACCTGCTTATTTATTGGTTGATCACAATAATCTGTTTTGGTTGCTCAGATCAGGAAAGCCGTTTTGTTAAAAATCAGTTAACTGAAAACACCATTCGTGGAAAAGCATTGGCGTTTGATTTTAATGAAAGTGTCGTCGAAGTCGAAGTGCTTGGGAGAAGTCAAAATTTAGCGGAGAAGATTCCTGTCAAAGCAGGCAACCGTCTTTCACTCCAAGTGCAACCTGGCGATCTTGCCCTGCTCAATAATCAAGAATACTTTGTGGGAAAACTTCAGGAGTCATTTTCCTCTTCTGCCGGTAAGACATTCCTTCTTTACAATGTTTGGCCAGACGATCCTGCGGAAAGAATTCGAGTGAAAAATGTAAATCGAATTCTACGCAGAAACACGCTCTCCCTTGGAGAATCGGTGGTTCGCACAATCGGAGATAATTTGCCCCCTTTTGCCCTATACGATCAGGACGGCGAGGTTATAACCACTGATTTTTTTGACGGTTCTGTTACTGTCTTAAATTTTATTTTTTCGAGATGTTCAGTCGCCGAGATGTGTCCGGCAGCTACGATGAAAATGAAAAAGCTCCAAGAACTTGCCGAAAAGACTAATATTCCCCATATCCGTTTTTTATCCATTACTTTGGACCCCATATTTGATTCCCCAGGTGTGCTTAAATCCTATGCCCGCGGATACAATCTCAATGAAAATAACTTCAAAGTATGCACCGCTAAGAAACCGGTTATTGATGATTTAACTCGCCAATTTGGAATTTTTCGTGAAGTTACTGAAGATCAGCCTTTGGATCACACCATGAGAACAATGATCATCAATTCGAAAAGACAAATTGTGTACCAAGTCCCCGGAAAGGGTTGGAGAGTGGAGGATTTTCTTTCCAGGCTGAAGGACGGAGCATAAAGAGACAAAACCTGATGCGAAAAAGAAAGCTTTTTTCCAGCCGAATTACCTTATCTCTGTTGTTGGGGTTACCGTTTGTGTGTACCTATATTATCATAAGAAATCTCCCGGTCACTCCCTGTGATTTTCTGCATGAGGAAACCTACAATGAAGAAGGCGAACTTGATTACTGCGGGTCAGACGACACCGGATTCGTGGATCTTTCCATCCGAAAATGGCCGATGAATATAGATTTCCGTGCTTTAGATACACCTGTAATTGGTGGTTTATGCAAATTTGAATTTAAAATAGAGAAATCGGACGGATCTCCCCTCACTTCCGAAGATGTTGCTCTAAGTCATACCCAAAAGATTCATCTTTTGGTGGTGGATGAAACCCTGCGTGATTATCATCACATTCATCCTGTCGCAGATTCTTTGTTTGATGGTTTATGGCATTTTTCACTCACGCCCAAACTTTCCGGAAAATACTCTGTATATCTTGATTTTATTCCCCTCAAAAGCCCCCGGAGGGTTCTGCTTTCCTCTTCCTTTTTGGTGCCGGGGGAAAGGAGTACATTTAAAAAGCGGGAAGAAAAACTTAGTTTTTCTTATCGAAATTTAGAATTTAAATTAGAAAAGAACTCAACAGATTCGTACAGTGATCAAATTCAACTTACTTTAACCGCGAAGAATGAAATAGGCGAAGATATTGATCTTCATCCAGTTATGGGTGCTTTTGCGCACATGGTTGCATTCGACCCAAATCTCGACGGGTTTGCTCATTTACACCCGGAATCAGCAGAATTACCAAGTTCTTTGAATCCGACATTCAACGGTCCTCTGTCCTTCGGTTTTGCACCCCCATCCAATGGACTCTTTCGATTGTGGGCTCAGGTAAAAGTGAGCAATTCTGAAGAGGTTTTTCTTCCTTTCGATCTTGATACAAGATCGTAGGTATTGTTTCAAAATGTCTGATTTGCAAATTTACCTTAAACGTGATGCCAATTTGGCTCTTTCCAAAAAGTTAACTGTTTTGGTTTGGATTGTTACCGCTGCCGTTTTGTTCTTGGTCGGATTAATGAGGCAGGTTAAAATTCCACTGCCCGAGGGAATGAGTTTTCATTTTCTTCCCCCCCTTCATGCTTTCTTGAATTGTATTGCCGCCATTTCCTTAGTTATGGCGATTATTTCGATTAAAAAAGGAAATGTGCGTATCCATCAGAAATGGATTTATTCGGCCATGTCCTGTTCTCTTTTGTTTCTTCTTTCCTATGTCGCCTACCATTTTACCAGTAATGAAACTTTATTCGGTGATTTAAATAAAGATGGTATGGTAAGTCCTGAGGAAATAGAAAATGCGGGGTTTATGAGAATTGTTTATCTTATAATTCTCATCACTCATATTTTTCTGGCTGCTGTTAGTTTACCCTTTATTTTGCTTACTTTTGTATACGGTTTCACGAACCAATTTAATAAACACCGTAAACTTGCCAGGCGTGTTTTTCCGATTTGGCTCTATGTGGCGGTGACTGGTCCGGTGGTATACTTTTTACTAATGCCTTATTATTAAAAAGAAGAACGATCTGCTGCTCACTTTTTCCTTCTCCACTTTCTCACGATAAATTCACTGTTTTCTTCCAGGGTCTCAATGCGTTCGAATTCATCTTCATAAGGAGGGAAAAATGCATCGCCTCCCTCGACCGTTTGTTGCACCTCGGTCAAATATAGTTCTTCACAAGCAGCCAGATATGCAGAGTAAATCTCTCCTCCACCGATGAGAAAGACCGTCCGTCCCCGGGCTTGTGTTACAACTTGATCAAACGAAGTGAAAAAAGGCGGATTTTGAGAAGAATTACCAGATCGGGAAAGCACCCAATTTTCTCTGCCGGGAAGAGCACCGGGAAGAGATTCCCAGGTTTTTCTTCCCATCACGATAATGTGACCCAAAGTGATTTTTTTGAACCATTTCAGTTCGCCGGGTAAACGCCATGGAAGTACTCCGTTTTTCCCGATTACGCCATTGAGGGAAACTGCTGCAATTGCCTTGATCTTAACCATTTTTAGACAGCAATTGGAGCCTTGATAGCTGGATGGGGTTCATAATCAACCAGTTCAAAGTCATCATAATTAAAATCGGAGAGTTCTTTTTGTTGTCCATGAATAAGCATTCGGGGGAGCGTTTGAGGAGTTCTTTGCAACTGTAATTCCGCCTGTTCCTTATGATTGGCGTATAAATGAAGATCTCCAAAGGTATGAATAAATTCTAGGGGTTGGAGATTGCATATTTTTGCGACCATCAGGGTGAGAATGCTGTAAGATGCGATATTGAAGGGCACCCCTAAAAAAATATCGGCACTTCTTTGGTATAATTGACAGCTCAGTTTTCCATCTGATACATAAAACTGAAAGAGTGCGTGACAGGGAGGCAGGGCCATGAGATGTAATTCGCCGGGATTCCATGCACATACAATATGTCTCCGACTGTCAGGATCATTTCTTATCGAGTTAACCACCTCCTGAATTTGATTAATATGCATACCGTCGGGTCGTTTCCATTTTGTCCACTGGGCACCATAAACCGGTCCTAAGTCACCATTTTCATCAGCCCATTCATCCCATATCTTAACTTTATTTTCCTGCAGATACTGAATATTGGTATCGCCCTTAAGAAACCAGAGCAGCTCATGAATAATTGAGCGAAGATGAAGTTTTTTTGTGGTTAACAAGGGAAAACTCTCATCCAAGCGAAATCTTTCCTGTTCTCCGAAAACCGACCAGGTTCCCGTTCCGGTACGATCATCGCGGTATGCACCATTTTCAAGCACTCTCTTAAGCAAATTTAAATAATTCTTCATTTACAGAATAACAAAAAAAGTTGAGTATAAATAGGAACTGTTGAGATCATGGTTTAACTTTATTTATACTTGCTCCTGAAATGTCGAGAACTTCATTCAATTTGTCCCTCATTTCCTTCATTTTGTTTTTCGGTGCGGGAAGCATTGGCTATGCACAGCAGCGGGCAAACGACTTTACTAAAAGAGTTCGTTCGCTGGATGGAAAACTCAACGCGATGTCATCCAAAAGACTATCCACCAGTCGAATAAATTCCGTCTCCAGTCAACGATTTTCTGTCCATGAATGGCCCAGTCGATTTTCTCCTTTTGGGGGTAAGCGATTTCCCATGCAAAATAAAAACACACTGGGTTCTGAACGAATTAAAACATCCGTTATGGAAGTTGAACTTCCCCATAATCAAAATTATGCCACAGAAAATTCCAAAAGGGCATTCAGTTCGAATTCCGAAAATAAAAGTGTGGCAGCTGCTTCGGTTGAATTTCGCGACGCATATTACGCACAACTTGACAAGCGGGTTGATGACTGGATGAGTAAAGTAAACAATATGTCGATGCAGGACATCAATCGATTTCAATTTCGCAAAGGGCGCTCGAATGAACCCGGTTTTCCCGTGCAAAAAGCCGGATCGGAAAGTTTACCAATGTCCTCGTCCGAACAGAAACTGGGTAATTCAAATGTGAGGGGGGTAATTCCATCCGGGCAGGGAAATGCGGGTGCCGGTAGACCAAGTTACTGGCTGGGCCCCAAGAAAATGGTTTCCTCCACTACGTCCGGTAGGGTTTCTGGTTCGGCTTCTGCTCAATCGAATTCCGCTCAAACGAGTAAAAGATTTCCATCCCCACTCAGGCCGGTGCTTGGACCCAAAAAAATTCGGGTCCAGAAGAAGTAGGGTGAGTGGATTATTCACGCTTGCCACAGGCAGGTGAATCATTACCATTGTCAGTCTTTTAAATTTTAAACCTTGGACGACTAGCTCAGTTGGTTAGAGCAACTGGTTTACACCCAGTAGGTCACAGGTTCGAGTCCTGTGTCGTCCACCATTCCCTTTTACTCCATGCGTCACGTTATCTCCGTTCTGGTTCAAAACAAATTTGGTGTTCTTGCAAGAATTGCCGGATTATTTAGTGGTCGGGGATTTAACATCGACACATTAAATGTTGGCCCCACTCACGAAGACGGACGATCCAGAATCACGGCGACATTAAATGGTGATGAAAAAGCACTTGATCAATGTATTAAGCAATTAGATAAACTAATTGATGTGATTGATATCCAAAATTTTATGGGATCGCAATCCGTTGGCCGCGAGCTGGTGATGGTCAAAGTTAAAGCCGATTCCTCAAACCGTTCTGAAGTCACTCAAATTTGCGATGTTTTTCGGGGGAAGATTATTGATGTAGCTAAGGAAAGCCTCGTCCTGGAGGCCACTGGTAACGAGAATAAAATCGTTGCTTTTTTAGAACTGATAGAACCTTTTGGTATAATCGAGCTCGCCCGTACTGGTACAGTCTCACTCAGGCGCGGACGAACCGAAAGCTAATTTTTGATTTATTCACAATAACTAAATACTAACCAATAAATAATATCGGCCATGCCCGCGAAAGTATACACTCAAAAAGAGGCTAAAATTACAGCCATTAAGAAGAAAACGCTTGCCGTTATAGGATACGGATCACAAGGACATGCTCATGCACTTAACCTAAAGGAAAGCGGTCTCAATGTAATTATCGGTCTCTATAAAGGAAGTAAGTCAATTCGAGTGGCCAAAAAACATGGGTTTGAAGTCGTCGATGTTTCGGAAGCGACCCAGCGTGCAGATGTTATCATGATTGGTGTTCCAGACATGAAGCAGGCTGAGGTATATGAAAAAGAAATTAAGCCAAACCTTTCCAAAGGAAAAACTCTGCTTTTTACCCATGGATTTGCGATTCATTTTGGTTTGATTAAGCCACCAAGAGGAGTCAGTGTAATCATGGTGGCTCCGAAAGGACCGGGTCATATTGTACGTTCACAATACAAGGAAAAGAAAGGTGTGCCCGCTCTGATAGCCATACTGAAGGGATCCGCAAGGGATTCCAAGCAAATTGCCCTTGGCTGGGCGGCTGGAATCGGTGCGGCCCGTGCCGGTATACTGGAAACAACCTTTAAGGAAGAAACCGAAACCGATCTTTTTGGCGAGCAGGCTGTGTTGTGTGGGGGAGCGTCCGCATTGGTGGAGGCTGGGTTTGAGACACTCGTGGAAGCGGGTTATGCTCCGGAAATGGCCTATTTTGAATGTTTGCATGAACTTAAACTTATTGTCGATCTTATGGTGGAGTCTGGAATTGCAGGTATGCGTTTTTCAATTTCTGAAACCGCCAAGTATGGTGATGTGACGCGTGGTCCCCGTGTCATTAACGGGAATGTTAAAAAATCAATGAAATCGATTCTTAAGGAGATTCAGTCTGGAAAATTCGCCAAAGAATGGGTGAAGGAGCACCAAAACGGCCTCCCGAAGTACAATCAACTCTTAGAAGATGGAGAAAAACATCCTATTGAAGATACTGGGCAACGTTTGCGTGAATTAATGTCATGGATTCCTAAGAAAAATATTAAAGGTGCACAGGCTTCATATTCTTAAAAGATTTCGATGAGACTGCCCGTGGCATGATCCGCTATACCCGTGGTATATAATGCCCAATCGAATATATGGCGGTTTCTGAAGGTAAACTAGTTATTGCGACGAGAAAAAGTCCCCTTGCGCTTAAGCAGGCTCATTGGGTGGCTGATTTGGTCGTTGATAAGATGGGGTATGAAGTTGAACTTTTGCCCATGTCCACCACAGGAGACCGGCAAGCGGAGTGGTCTTTGCAGGAAAAAGGGGGAAAGGGATTATTTACTAAAGAACTGGAAGTTGCATTGTTGAATGGAAAAGCGGATCTGGCTGTGCACAGTGCCAAAGATTTACCAACTGAGAACCCGGATGGTTTAGTTCTTCCTGCTTTTCCCATTCGTGAAGATCCCCGAGATATTTTGGTCATTAACGAACAGGTCGACGATCCGCAATCACTCGCCTCCGGAAGTCCAAGAAGGCGGGCACAGTTAAAAAGGCGATTCCCGGATGTGTTTTGGAAAGAACTGCGTGGAAATGTCGAAACCAGACTGAGAAAAATCTCTGCGGATAACGAAGCGGACGGAACAATCCTTGCCGCTGCGGGACTTTCTCGTTTGGGTATTTCCAGTTTTCCAGGGCTGCGATTTGAGAAATTATCAGTGGAAGAAATGGTTCCCGCTCCCGGTCAGGCGGCAATTGCCATCCAGGCTCGGTCGGAGGAGACTGAAAAGTTTTCGGTTCTTAATCATGCTGAAACGAGTAAGGCAGTTTGTATTGAACGATCGATCCTCGAGCAGTTTGGAGGAGGTTGTCAGGTTGCGCTTGGAGTACATGTTAACCATAACACTTTGTATTTCTTTCATGAAAATTGTGGTATTCGTATTCTTGAAATAGAAAATGATTCAGTGGATATTCTAATGGGAAAAGTTTTATCATGGGTAAATTGAAAGAGAATAATTCAGGGAAGGTATTTTTAGTAGGTGCTGGACCGGGAGATGTCGGTCTTGTTACCCTCAGGGCACATGAGTTAATCCGGGACTGTGATGCCTTAGTGTTCGATCACCTTGCCAACGCTGAACTCCGCAAGCGAGCAAAGCCGGAATGCGAACAAATTGATGTGGGAAAAGCACCGGGCCGCCATACCATGATTCAGGAGGAAATTGGGAAAATCCTTGTTGAAAAAGCCCGGCAAGGGAAAAAAGTAGTCCGTTTAAAAGGAGGCGATCCCTTTGTATTTGGTCGTTGTGCAGAGGAAATGATCGTGTTGGATGAGGCTAATATTTCCTATGAAATTGTTCCTGGTGTAACCGCCGCCCTTGCTTGTGCTGCCTATGCAGGGATCACTCTTTCGCATCGCGAATACGGATCATCTATTTCATTTTTAACCGGCCATGAGGATGTGGAGAAGGAATCTCTACGGGTAAACTTCAAAAAATTTGCCGAGGTGGGGGGAACGCTTTGCATTTATATGGGAATGGGGACGATCAATGAAATTACACAAAAGTTGATGGATGGAGGATTACCCAAAGATAAGCCCGCTGCTATAGTTAGTCATGGAACCTTACCGGCTCAGAGAAAAGTCATCAGTACGGTGGGTAACCTGGTTCATGATGCGGAGCGTGCAGATTTGGAAGCACCGGCCATTATCTTCATTGGAAATTCAATCGGATTAAGCACCAAGGGAAATTGGTTTGAGAGAAAACAATTATTTGGGAAACGGATCGTAATTACCCGTCCATTGGAACAAGCGAGCCGGCTAAAAGCTATGCTCGAAGAAAAAGGTGCTGATGTTTTGGAACTTCCGTTAATCAGAATTTTGCCTTCTGAGGACAGAAATTTGGTTGCAGAAACTTTTGCCGGGATTGCGACCTATGAGTGGGTAGTTTTTACCAGTGCCAATGGTGCCAGGGAGTTTTTCAATGTCTTTTTTAAGGCTTTTGGCGATATTAGAAGTTTTGGCCCCATGCGGATTGCCTGTGTGGGAGAAGCCACCGCGGAGGTCGTGAGAAAATTCAATCTTGAAGTGGAGTTGATTCCGAACCGCTCGACGGGGGAAGATCTTGCTCAAGCATTGGTGGCAACCAATTCTTTGGATAGTGCAAATGTTTTGGTTGTGACTGGTAACCGCAATCGGGAAATACTGGTTGGGTTACTTGAGTCGATTGGGCATGCAATTGTAGATTCTTTACCGATTTACCAAACGGACTTTGCAAATGTGACGGAGGCTCCTGATCTTGCTCAATACTGTCAATATGGTGCGGATGCCATTGTTTTTACAAGTTCCTCAACGGCATTGTCCTTTGTCGAGCAGGAGGAAGACTTAAAATTGGCAAATGGTGCGACTAAGCCAATGCTTTGTAGTTTTGGACCTGAAACATCGAAAACTCTTCGTGAAAATGACTTGGAGGTCAGCCTGGAGATTGAAAATCCGAGCGTTGATTCAATGGTTGAGGCATTGGTGCGAAAAATTGGAAATCACTGAAGATTATGTCATCTTTGACGATAAAAATCTGTGGTATTACTTCATACATGGATGCACAGATGGCGACGAGTTTTGGAGCAACGCATTTGGGGTTTATTTTGTACGAAAAGTCTCCGCGGTATATTGATCGATACCAAGCCGGTGCAATTTTAGGTCGCCTGCAATCGGTCACCTTTTCATCCGTTGCAGTGATGGTGAACCCAAGCCCTTCTTTCTTGAACGAGATCAAGTCATGTGGGTTTGATTTCTTTCAGGTGCATTTTCAATCTAATATTGAGACATGTAAAGTCGAGGAATGGTCAGATATAGTTGGCCCTGAACGTCTTTGGCTGGTACCCCGAATCTCGGCTGAACAAAGATTCCCCGCAAAATTACTTCCGTGTGCGAACACCATCTTACTCGATGCGTATGACGAGGAAAAACATGGAGGCACCGGAAAAACTTCCGACTGGAAAAGATTTTGTGAATGGAAAAAAGAACATCCCGGTAAGAATTGGATTCTTGCCGGTGGGATTGGACCGGAAAACCTGAAAAGAGCATTGGTCGAAACTTCGCCCAATGGAATAGACTTAAACAGTGGCGTTGAATCTACGCCCGGCGTAAAGTGCCGGGAAAAAATTTCACAAGTTTTTTCAATTCTAAATCACTGAGAACATAGCTTTCGGGAAGAGCCTAACATTTGTTAGGTAACGATTATTTTATATCACATTAGTTAAATTTTGAGTTAAAGTCTGTTGACTATAAATTTAAAAAATCTGATTTTATAGAATCTTTTTGTAAAATTTACATTTTCAAAATAGATAAATATAAAATTCTAACTGTCCTAACATTATTCAACCATGAGTACTGAAAAAAATAATTCTCAATCCTCGGGCGGATGCCCATTTAATCATCAAGCACAGGAAGCCCCGGTTACTACGGCTGAACAATGCCCGATTCATCAAGCTGCCGGGCAGGGAACTTCAGTGCAGGACTGGTGGCCCAACCAACTTAAGGTAGATATTCTTCATCAACACGATGCCCGTTCAAACCCTATGGAAGTCAATTTTGATTATGCGACTGAATTCCAAAAATTGGATTACGGTGCCCTCAAAAAAGATTTACATGAATTGATGACTGATTCACAGGACTGGTGGCCAGCTGATTTTGGTCATTATGGTCCATTCTTCGTTCGCATGGCTTGGCATGCCGCTGGTACATACCGAACGGCTGACGGACGGGGCGGGGGAGGAACGGGTGCTCAGCGGTTCGCTCCCTTAAATAGTTGGCCGGACAACGGCAACCTGGACAAGGCTCGCAGATTACTTTGGCCGGTGAAACAAAAATATGGGAACAAGATTTCCTGGGCTGATCTTTTTATTCTGGTCGGTAATGTCGCCCTTGACTCGATGGGTTTCAAGACATTTGGATTCGGCGGTGGACGCCCCGATATTTGGGAAACCGAAGATGATATTTACTGGGGAGTCGAGGATTCGTGGTTGGCAGATAATCGTTACTCTGGTGAGCGTGAGCTCGAAAATCCACTCGCGGCTGTGCAAATGGGTTTGATTTATGTCAACCCCGAAGGACCCAATGGGGTGCCGGATGCCAAAGCCTCTGCCCGTGACATTCGTGAGACTTTTGGCCGCATGGCTATGAACGACGAGGAAACAGTTGCCTTGATCGCTGGTGGTCATGCCTTCGGAAAGACTCACGGTGCTGGAAGTGCCGTGCATGTCGGTCCCGAACCGGAGGGTGCTCCGATTGAAGAGCAGGGATTTGGTTGGACGAGCAGCTTTAACTCGGGTGCCGGTCCTGACGCTATTACTTCAGGGCTTGAAGTTACCTGGTCGAAGACTCCCACCAAATGGGGAGTGAATTATCTTGAAAATTTGTTTGCTTACGAGTGGGAATTAACCACCAGTCCGGCAGGCGCCAAGCAGTGGATTGCAAATGAAGCTCCGGAAATTATTCCTGACGCTCATGACCCTTCAAAAATGCGCAAGCCCATGATGTTGACTTCGGACATTGCCTTGAGAGCTGATCCAGCCTACGAGAAAATATCCAGAAAATTTCTTGCTGAACCAGATTATTTTGCTGATGCATTTGCGAGGGCTTGGTATAAGTTGACCCATCGTGATATGGGACCCAAGTCAAGGTATCTCGGTCCCGATGTCCCTGATGAGGAACTGATTTGGCAAGACCCGATCCCTGCACCTGATCACGAACTGGTCTCCGATTCTGACATTGAATCTTTAAAATCGAAGATCCTGGAATCCGGTATTTCAGTTTCCGAATTGATTTCCACTGCCTGGGCCTCTGCATCGACCTACCGCGGTACCGATATGCGAGGAGGGGCAAACGGTGCCCGTATTCGTCTCGCCCCGCAAAAAGATTGGGAAGTTAATCAACCGATGCAACTCTCACGCGTCCTTGAAAGACTCGAAGTTATACAGGGTGAATTTAATCAGGGTGATCAATACATTTCGATTGCGGATTTGATCGTACTTGCCGGAGGAGTGGCGGTTGAATCGGCTGCGAAGAAAGCGGGAAGTGAAATCACAGTACCATTCACCCCTGGTCGCATGGATGCCTCTCAAGAGCAAACTGACATCGACTCATTTGGCGTGATGGAACCGGTGGCTGATGGATTTCGCAATTATTTGAAAAAGCGTTACAGCGTTGCCACCGAAGCGTTGTTTTTAGATCGTGCCCAAATGATCGGTCTGACCGGATCCGAGATGACTGCATTGACTGGTGGTCTTCGAGTACTCGGGGCGAATCACGGAAAATCCAAGCACGGTGTCTTCACTGATAAACTGGAAACCCTGTCCAATGACTTTTTCGTGAACTTGCTCGATATGAGTACCCAATGGTCTCCGGTTGATGAGGAAGCCGAAGAATTTAAAGGTCATGATCGCAAGACTGGGGAATTAAAGTGGACTGCCACCCGTGCCGATCTTGCTTTTGGCTCCAATTCCCGCTTGCGTGCATATGCCGAAGTTTATGCCTGTTCGGATTCCCAAAATAAATTTGTTTCCGATTTTGTCTCTGCATGGACCAAGGTTATGAACGCTGACCGATTCGATTTGGTCTAGTTAAAAACTGATTTTATGAAGGGAATCATTCTGATCGAATGATTCCCTTTTTATTTGAATTGTTTGGCTAGCTTAGCCAGTTGTTTGGGGTCCATATCACCCATTTCGGGTAGTCCGCCACCCCCCCCAAGGGCACTCATCATTTTTTTCATTTTTCCACCTTTCATCTTTTTCATCATTTTCTGCATCTGAGAAAATTGCTTCATGAGCTGATTGACATCGCGGATTTGCACACCCGAGCCGTCTGCAATTCGTTTTCTTCGTGCCCCCGCAATGATTCTGGGCACCCGCCTTTCTTCTTTGGTCATGGATAAAATAATGGCTTCATGGCGGGCCAGTGATTTTTCTTCTTTGTCCCCGACTTGTAGATTACTCATGCCTGGCATCATCTTTGCGATCGAACCGATTGAACCCATTTTTTTCATCTGCCTCATCTGCGAAAGAAAATCCTCAAAGTCAAACTCGGCCTTGAGCATCTTTTCCGCCATTCGTACTGATTCCTCTTCATCAAGGTGCTCCTGTGCTTTTTCGACTAAGGAAACCACATCCCCCATTCCCAGTATACGGGAAGCCAATCGATCGGGATGAAACACTTCGAATTCATCGATTTTCTCCCCGACTCCCATAAATTTGATAGGAGCCCCGGTTACCTTCTTCATGGAAAGGGCAGCACCACCCCTGGCATCTCCATCCATTTTAGTCAGTACTATACCAGTGAGGTTGAGCCGATCATGAAAAGTTTTGGCCACATTGACCGCTTCCTGTCCGAGAGCCGCATCCGCGACCAGAAGAATTTCATGTGGATTGATTTGATTCTTTAAGTCTTCCAACTCCTGAACGAGCTCATCATCGATCTGCAACCTCCCGGCAGTATCAAAAATAATTAAATCTGAACCATTCCTTTTAGATTCTTCCCAACCCATTCTTGCAATTGAGGGCACATCCTTACTTGCCCGGTCAAGATAGCAGGGAAAGTTTTCATTTCGTGCTAAAATCTCGAGCTGGTCAATGGCTGCCGGTCGGTATACATCACAGGCCACTAACATTGGCTTTCTTCCATCTTTGGACAACCTTTTGGCCAACTTTGCGGAGGTCGTGGTTTTTCCAGCTCCGTGTAATCCCACCATCATGACCCGAAGAGGCTTATCCTCTTTTAATTGGGTGGAACCTTCACCAAGTAACTTGACAAGCTCATCGTTGATGATTTTCACCACTTGCTGCCCAGGGGAAACGGACTTTAATACTTCCTGACCGAGGCAGGCATCCTTTACCTCCTCTACAAACTCCCGAGCGGTACGAAAATGGACATCAGCGGAAAGGAGCGCCTTTCTCACTTCACCCAGAGCGTCGCTGATATTGTCTTCGGTTAATTTTCCAACACCTCTTAAATTTCTTAGAGTATGGCTTAATTTTTCTGTTAGTGATTCAAACATAATTAATTTCTATAATGTCCATATAATATCCTATCGGAAAGTAAAAATTAAGAAATTTCTTTCCTCATTGCCTTTTTTTCCGAGTTAGGGATAATAGTACATTTTCCTATTTTACGATGAAAATTCTCGTGGCTGACCGTATCTCCCCCCTTGGTGTGGAGTTTTTGCAAAAGCAAGATGATTTTGAAGTAGTTGAAGCCTACGGATCATCCCCAGAAGAGTTGTTAGAAATAGCCAAGGATGTTTCGGCTATAATTGTTCGAAGTGACACTCAGATAACTGAAGAAGTTATTGCGGGAGCACCAAATTTGAAAGCGGTGGGCAGGGCTGGCGTGGGAGTTGATAACATCAACATTGATGCGGCCACAGAAGCGGGGGTGATTGTAATGAACACTCCGGGCGGAAATACGATTGCAACCGCAGAGTTAACCTTTTCCCACATGCTATGTGGTACCCGCCCAATAGTCCGCGGAGTAACCAGCATGAAGGAAGGGCTATGGGAAAGAAAACAATTAAAAGGAGCTGAATTAAGATTCAAAACATTAGCAATCCTGGGCCTTGGCCGAATTGGAATTGAAGTAGCGAAAAGAGCCAAAGCATTTGAAATGAAGGTTATCGCCTATGACCCCTATTTAACCGAGGAGCGTGCGAAGGAACTCGAGGTTGAAAAAGTTGAGCTCGAAGAGGCATTTGCTCAGGCGGATTATCTTACCGTGCACATGCCATTGACCAAAGACACACAAGATATGGTTGACGAAGCCGCATTTGCTTTAATGAAAGACGGGGTTCGGGTATTTAACTGTGCAAGAGGAGGAATTATCAAGGAAAGTGCTCTAGCCGAAGCCCTCAAGAGCGGAAAAGTGGCCACTGCCGGCATCGATGTTTACGAACAGGAACCACTCCCTGAAGATCATCCTTTTCGGGGAATCGAAAATTTAAATTTGACTCCTCATTTAGGTGCTTCGACCGCTGAAGCACAGGAAAGTGTGGGAGTTGAGATCGCGGAAGCGATTGCGGAAGTCTTACAAGGTGGGCGGATTCGGAATGCAATTAATATGCCTTCCATTGATCCGAAGGATTTAATTACACTTCGGCCCTATCTTGATCTTTGCCATCGCCTCGGGAGTTTTGCCCGTCAATCCGCCCGCGAAAATATTTCCTCCATCCATATCACCTTCTGGGGTGGAATGGTCGATTTTGACGCCGTTCCACTCACCCGGGCGGTTCAGAAGGGTTGGCTTGCCGGCATTGCGGGAGACGAGGGAGTGAACGATGTCAACGCACCCCATAAAATTAAGTCCCTTGGCATTAAAGTGGAAGTGACTAAATCTTCTTCTATTGTTGATTATAATGAATTGGTCGAAGTAAAAACGACCGCCAGTGACGGAGGAGAAAATTCAGTGAGTGGTACTCTTCTTGGTAAAGCCAATGATCCCCGAATAGTGGAGGTTGACGGTAATGCGATTGAAGTACGCCCAGTCGATCTGCTCCTTGTGGTTCGCAATGTGGATAAGCCGGGTATCGTGGGAAAACTTGGAAAAATTCTTGGAGATCACGGGGTAAATATTGCAAACATGTCCCTCAGCCGTGCAGATTGTGGTGAACTTGCACTTACCATTTGTGAATTGGATGAAGAACCTGATCAAGCAGTGCTTGGATTACTTGAAGCGGAACCCGATATCCGGGAGGCACGAATTTCGAGACAAAGCTAGTTCCCGGTAACCCCTTTTTTTGCTTGTTATGCTTTCCGTAGAAACCGTTGGAGTTGCCTTAGTCGGATATCTTCTTGGATCGATTCCGTTTGGGGTAATAATTGCGAAAAAATATGGAGTCGACATTTTTGCGGTGGGAAGTGGGAATCCGGGTGCAACCAATGTACTCAGGAGCATTGGAAAACCACCCGGTTATTTGGTTTTTTTCCTCGATTTTCTCAAGGGTTTACTTGCAACCACATGGTTTTTGTTTCCCGGGGTCTCGTTTTCGGGAGATCTGACTCTCGGATTGTGGGGATTACCGGGTGCTGTTCTCGGCCATACCTATCCATTATTCACCGGTTTTCGGGGTGGTAAAGGAGTGGCCACCACCATGGGTGGTCTGCTTGGGGTTATGCCTGCCTGCCTTATTCTTGGTCTGATCACCTGGGTAATCATCTTTTTTTCCACCCGTTATGTGGCTCTTGCTTCGATCGGATTTGGAGTCAGTCTGCCGGTGTGCGCCTTTGTCATTGCATGGTCAGCAGAGGATTCGGGTGTCGGCGGAAAAGTTGTGCTGGCATGTGTTATCATGTCATGGATTGTGTGGAGGCACCGTTCGAATATCATCCGACTGCGAACAGGCACGGAAAACCGTTTTCAGAAAAAAAATTGAAATTATGAATTTCTAAACCAAGTATGTTATGAACGAAATTAAAACATTAAATGTCGGTATTCTTGGATTTGGAACGGTGGGGCAGGGCACATGGAAGCATCTGTTGGAGAATGAAAATGCCTGGGAAAAAATTTTGGGAGTCCGGCTTATTCCGAGCCGTGCTTCAGTTCGTGATTTGTCCAAAAAGAGATCGTTACAAATTGATCACTCCTGTTTGACCACCGATTCACTTGACATCGTAAATGATCCCGATGTGGATATTGTCTGTGAATTAATGGGGGGGATTGAAGAAGCGAAGGCGTTAACACTTCGTGCATTTGCAAATGGCAAGCCGGTAATTACGGCAAATAAAGCGTTAATTTGTGAACATGGGGACGAATTATTTCGGGCGGCGGAGAAAGCCGGTGTCCGTTACGCGTTTGAGGCCAGTGTTGCCGGTGGAATTCCAATAATAAAAGTACTTCGTGAAAGCTTGGTGGCGAATGAATTTCCGTTAATTTATGGAATCATGAACGGTACTTCGAATTATATTCTTACCCGAATGGAAAATGAAGGGGCTTCATTTGAAGAAGTTTTGGGGGATGCCCGAGAACTGGGCTATGTTGAAGCGGATGAAGCCTTGGATCTGGATGGCATTGATGCCGCTCATAAAGCGGTCATACTGGGATACCTTGCCCATGGAATATGGGTTGACCTGAAAGAGGCCACCGTTGAAGGGATTCGAAGAATTTCGAATGAGGATTTATCTGCAGCCCGTGAATTAGAATGTAAAATTAAATTGATTGGGGTGATTCGACGCAGCTTTGATCAGAATTATGTTTCGGTCGGTGTATACCCAGCTTTGGTTCCAATCAATGAAATTATAGCTCAAACCGACGGAGTATTTAACGGAATCAGTCTTACCGGGACAGTGGTGGGCACAGTGGTGTTAACAGGCAGAGGAGCCGGGCAGGATCCAACGGCCGGTTCCGTGATAAGTGACATTGTGGATGTAGTAAAAGGGATGCTGGGTGCTTCTTCTCCGCCCAAACTTTTACATGTAACTCCAGATGAATGTGCACCCGCACCTTCCCGTGAAATCGCCGGGCGCTTTTATCTGCGATTGCTTGTGGATGACCGTCCTGGTCAACTTGCGAAAGTGGCGGAGAGCTTAGCTTTGCATGAAGTAAGTTTGGCCACGGTTTCACAGACCCCGGGGGATAACTCCAGTTCAGCTTCGATTATTTTAACCACTCATCAAACCAATGAGCATTCGATAGGTCAGGCCATCGATTCTCTGGAAAAATTAGAGGGAGTAAAAGAAAAGCCCGTTTTGTTCCGTATGTTTGATCCGAATGGATTTGAGACCAAATGAATATTATCGTGCAAAAATTTGGCGGCACTTCAGTAGCCGATGTGGACCGGATCAAACAAGTTGCCAAAAAAGTCAAAAGGACCTGGGCGGAGGGAAATAAGGTGGTGGTGGTGGTGTCGGCAAGGGCGGGGGTCACCAATCAATTAATTGAAAGGGCCAGTGCTATTTTAAAAAACCCAAGCGAGCGCGAGATGGATGTTCTTATGACTTGCGGCGAACAGGAAACGATTGCCCTCATGAGCCTGGCTTTGCATGCATTGAAAGTACCCGCGGTTTCCCGGACAGGATGGCAATCTGAAATCATCACGGAGGGAATTCACACAAAAGCTCGAATTCGTGAAGTAAAATGTGGTGATATCCGTAAACAGCTAAGAGCAGGCAAAGTGGTGGTGGTTGCTGGGTTTCAGGGTGTGAGTGACCTGGGAGATGTCACGACATTTGGGCGCGGCGGTTCAGATTTAAGTGCCATTGCATTGGCTGGGGCGTTGAGAGCGAAAAGTTGCCAAATTTTCACTGATGTCGAAGGAGTTTACACGGCGGATCCCCGAATCGTCCCCAATGCCTGTAAAATCCCTGCCATTAACTATGAGGAAATGCTCGAGCTTGCGAGTAGTGGGTCGAAGGTAATGCAAACCCGTGCCGTTGAATTTGCTCAGAAACATAACATTCCATTTGAAGTCCGCTCGACTTTTTCCAATAAAACAGGAACTATCGTGAAGAAAAAAGTAAAATCACTCGAGGATACGCTGGTCAGCGGTGTAGCCATAGATAAAAATCAAGTACGGCTCAGTATTTCTGATTTACCCGATCGGCCCGGTGCGGCCGCGGCAATTTTTAAAGTCATGGCCGAATCAGGGGTGGTGGTGGATATGATCGTTCAGAATGTGGCCCGAAACGGTAAGGCTAATCTAACTTTCACGGTTCCATCCGAGGATGCATTTCGAGCGGAAAAAGCGTTGAAAGCTCACTTCATGGAACAGGCGGGTGGAAAACTTGGAAAAAGTACAAATATTGCCAAAGTTTCCGTGGTTGGTGTTGGAATGCGTTCGCATTCTGGTGTGGCATCGAAATTTTTTGAAGCTTTAGCGAATTCGGGAATCAACATGCTAATGATCAGCACTTCTGAAATTAAAATTTCGGTCGCGGTCAATCCTGATGATGGTGATGATGCCACAAGAGTGGCTCATCAGGCATTTGAATTAGGGAAGTAAGGACATTTTGCGAATGAAATTCGTCAGTACCCGAGGACAGGCGGATTCAGTTTCTTTTACCGGAGCGGTTGCCCAGGGACTCGCACCTGATGGCGGTCTTTATTTGCCTGAGGAATTTCCTGATATCACCCCTTTCCTTAGCCTTTGGGAAGGGATGAGTTACTCAGAACTTTGTTTATCCTTTTTCCGTCTGTTTGCGACTGACATAGAAGAGGTTGTGTTAGAAAGGGTGGTGAAGGATTCCTATTCCCGATTTTCCCGGGATGAAATTGCCCCCCTGGTTTCTTTATCTGAAAATCTGAAAGTTTTGGAGCTTTTTCACGGGCCGACATTAGCATTTAAGGATTTTGCCCTTCAGTTACTGGGTAATTTATATGAGGAACAAATCAGAAGAGATGGAAAAAACTTAACGGTTATCGGAGCAACTTCCGGAGATACGGGAGCGGCGGCGATTTCCGGATTATTGGGAAAAAAAGGGGTCAAAGTTTTTATTCTTTTCCCGGAAGGCAAGGTTTCTCCTCTTCAGGAAAGACAAATGACCAGTACGGAAGCGGATAATATTTTTCCTTTGGCAATTGAAGGCACATTTGACGACGCCCAGCGTGCGGTAAAAGAAATTTTTTCCGATCTTGAATTTAAGGAAAGAGTCGGTCTTTCTGCAGTAAACTCAATTAATCTTGCCCGCATTCTAGCTCAATCCGTCTATTACCTTTTTGCATGGTTGAAAATGGCGAAAGGCGATAGAAAACACACTACCTTCGTTGTTCCCACTGGAAATTTTGGCAATGTGTTTGCCGGATGGCTACTTACGAAAATGGGCCTTCCCATTAAAGGTTTCCGGGTTGCCACCAATCAAAACGATGTGCTCCATCGCCTTTTCAAATCCGGCGAATATTCCCTTGGGAGTTTTCATCCCAGCCTTGCCCCCTCGATGGACATTCAAGTGGCGTCCAATTTTGAAAGGTTACTTTTTTACATGCTGGGGGGAGACTCGGAAAAACTCCGGGAGATCATGTCGATTTTCAGTTCCACGGGTCAATATACATTTGATCATTTTGACATGGCTGATTTTTCGAGTTCCTCGGTGTCGGATCATGAAATCCCGGATATTATAGGAAAAGTTCAGAAAGATTATGGTTATTTAGTTGATCCTCATACCGCCTGTGCTTTTAAGAATCTTAATCCATCGGAAAAGTACCTTGTTCTTGCAACGGCCCATCCCGCAAAATTCCCGGGCGTTTATGAAAAAGCCTCCCTGCCCCGACCAACCTCTATGATACTTGAAGAATTGAGAAAGAAGAAGAGTGAGAAGTACTTGGTTGATTCAAATCCGGAAGCAATTCGTGCGTTTATTGAAGAAAAAATTCAATAAAATCAATTGATTTGATTTCAATTTTTTCAAATCTCCACAAAAGAGGAAGAGCCATTCTACTGCGCGGAGGTGGACTGGGTGATTTTATTCTTACCCTCCCATTGCTTTCTTACATGCGCAAGCATTATGGAGAAGTTACACTTTTAACCAAGCCCTCCTATTATTGTTTAACTCCTGTGAATAATGATAATTTCCAATGTCTCGATCTTGATCTTGGTGTGCAATCTATTGAGGAACAAATTGAAGATTCAGATATTTTCACATTTTGGAAGGACGCGGCATGGGAAGCTGAATTAAAAGAAAGAGGAGCGAGTCGTGTCTTCACCTTGTCATCAAGACCCCATGCAAAACCCCATGTCATTGATTCCATGTTTAACATGGTCGGAACTTCACTCCCCAACAAATGTTTCACCAAAGCCTGGTTGGGAGATCGGTGGCAGGAGAATTCTATGATTTGGATTCACCCGGGGAGCGGTTCCGTGACTAAAAATATTCCTTTTTCTTTTTACCAAAATTTGGCGGATGATTGGTTGCGGAAAAGTAGCCAGAATGAAGCAACTTTTTGTTTTGGGGAAGCGGACCAGGGTATTCTTCATTCTTTTCAACCACAAAAATTTGTTTTTCCAGAAAGAATTCACTCCGCCCGTCCATCGACAGTGGAGGAATATAAAAATATGCTGACATCGGGAATTGCTCAATTTTGGGGAAATGATTCTGGGCCGTCCCACCTTGCCGCAAACTTGGGAATTCCCACAAATGTCTGTTTTCAATCAACCCATTCGGAAATATGGAAACCTACAGGACCCCGTGTCACCATCCATGAGTTTGGTCAGGATGCGAGTTGAATTTTATGGGAAACTGAATCCACTAATGCCTCCCAGCTTGCGGTGATCACATTGTCACTTACCCCCACAGTTCCCCATGTTTTTTCACCGTCCGTGGACTCGACATGTACCCGTGTAATGGCATCGGTACCCAGATTACTTTCCAAAATTCTTACTGTGAAATCGACCAAACGCACTTCCTGAATGAAGGGGTAGTCTTTTTCCAAGGCTTTTCGAAGAGCGTGATCCAAGGCGGACACAGGACCATTTCCTTCTGCCACGGTATGGCGAATTTCATTCTTAATCTTAAGCTTAACGGTTGCTTCCGATTTTGATTCTTCAGCACTTTCCTCACTTGAAACTCCCACATGATATCGAATTACCTTAAAAGCCGGGTCTTCCCCGCGCAAAAATTTACGGAGTAATAAGTCAAAAGAAGCGTCAGCTGCTTCAAATTCATAGCCTTGAAACTCGAGCCTTTTTAATTCCTCAAGGAAGGATTTCATTTCCGGCGATCGGCCATCCACTTCCACCCCCATTTCTTTGGCCTTCATCATTATACTGCTACGACCGGACATGTCTGAAACTAAAACCCGGGTTCGATTTCCCACCAGTGCGGGGTCGATGTGTTCGTAACTCCGGTTTGACTTGGAGGCGGCGTCCGCATGCACACCACCTTTATGAGCAAAGGAAGCGGCTCCCACGAACGGTGCCCGAATATCCGGACGCAGATTAGTGGAGTCATCAATAAAGAAGGATAAATCCCGAAGTTTGGAAAGGTTGCCACCGCAATTGGTTTTCCTGCCCATTTTTAGTTCTAGATTGGGAATTATCGTGGTCAGGTTTGCATTCCCGTTTCTTTCACCATACCCGTTCATGGTTCCCTGCACCATTTTTGCCCCCACTTCAATTCCAGTTAGGCTTACTGCGACTCCCACACCCGCATCATTGTGACAATGCATTCCTACTCTGCAATCTGGGAATTTATCGACAACGGTCTGTGTAATTTCCCTGACTTCGGGCACTAATTTCCCACCGTTGGTTTCACAGAGGACCAAAAAATCAGCACCCCCTTTCCCGGCGGCTTGCAGAGTCGAAAGGGCATAATCCGGATTACTCAGATATCCGTCAAAAAAGTGCTCGGCATCATACACCACCTCTTTTCCTTTTTCCTTTAGGTAGCGAACCGAATCTTCAATCATAGCTAAGTTTTCTTCCGGGGTGGTTCGTAACACATCAGTCACATGCATAAGCCATGATTTTCCGAAAATGGTAACCACTGGCGTATTCGCATCAAGAAGAAGTTTGATCTGCGGATCTTCTTCCACCGCAGCGGATGCCCGCCGGGTCGACCCAAATGCGGCAATTTTGGAGTGAGCAAGATCAAGTTCAGGGGCTCTTTCAAAGAATGCCATATCTCTGGGGTTGCTCCCCGGCCAGCCCCCCTCAATATAGTCAATTCCGAATTGATCGAGTTTCTCCGCCACTCTCAGCTTGGCGGTTACTGTAAAGGAAACACCCTCTGCCTGAGAGCCATCTCTAAGAGTTGTGTCATAGATAAGCGTATGATTTTTTTCTGATTCGTTCACGTTGGAATTATTAAAGGATAAAGTTGGTAAAGTTCGAAGGCTACAGTTTCTCAGGGAGAAAATTTGAAGATAATAAATCGATGATTGGCCCGTGTCCCGAACAGATAGGTTTGCCCGAAGTCCGGGCTAAGAAATTCGGTTGGTCTTTACAGGGCAGCCTCTTTTATAGCAGTGTATAGTAGAGATTTTATTCATTGACTAGTAACTAACCTTTTCGAAGTTTTTATGGCAACCACAAAGGCAAACCTTACTGCCGAAGTTTTCCTAAAATGAAAAAGAAGGGAGAACATTTGGCTTCCGCATTTTTTCGTGCTTTGAAGAAAAGTACGGTCCGGTGGCCGATTGTGGATTATGGATTACCCGGACCCTTCAGATGCACACGCAGAAAACTTCTTGTTTTATCGGTCAAACTGTCCGGTCAGATTAGGAAATTACCTGCATCCAAGCGGGTAGGGGTCGTTCTACCTCCAGGATTGGCGGGAACAATTGCCACCATGGGTATTTTTTTTGCCGGTAGAATCCCGGTTCATCTTAATTTTTCCTTGGGTCCGGATGTGGCTCAAAAACTGATTAAAAAAGCGGGCATCGAAACAATTATCACGGCACATAAAATGATGGAAAAATTCCCTGAATTTCCGTGGACGAAAGATGTGTTTGAAATTTCATCCTGGTTAAAATCACTCTCGAAGAATCCGTATCGGCTGATTGCAGAGATTTTACTGCTGACCTTTCCGTTGAGACTGTCACAAATGCTACTAAAAATTCCCCGTACCGAGAATTCAGAAGAAGCAACGCTCTTGTTTACGAGCGGGAGTTCTGGAGAACCGAAGGGCGTGGTGCTCACTCATCAAAATATCCTTTCCAATTGTCTTCAGATTAATCGCCTCAATCTTTTTGGTGAAGACGCTAAAATATTGGCGAACCTCCCCCTTTTTCACAGTTTTGGCTTTACCGTGGCCACTTGCTTTCCCCTTCTTTATGATGTACCGATCGTTGCGGTTTCATCCCCTTTGGATACCAAATCGGGATTGAATGCAATTCGACAGGAAAAAGTAACTTTTTTACTGGGCACACCCACATTCCTAAGGGGATTTTTAAGCAAGGGAAAAAAGGATGATTTTTTGTCCCTTCGATATGTGGTGGCAGGTGCAGAGAAAAGCCCTGATTCCTTTAAGAAAAAATGGGAGGAATTTGCCTGTTGTTCTTATCTTGAAGGGTATGGACTGACTGAAACATCTCCGGGAGTCAGTTTTAATTTGCCTGGTTCCGGATCGCGAAAAGGATCGGTTGGCCGGTTATTTACGGAAATTGAATGTAAAACGATTCATCCTGAAACGAAAAAGAATCTAAAACCCGGAGAAAATGGTCTGCTTTGTTTTCGTGGCCCTAATGTTTTTTCGGGTTATTTAAATGACGAGGAAAAAACCAAAGAGGTTTTGGAAAATGATAAGTGGTTTATTACCGGGGATCTTGGTTATTTGGATAAGGACAACTTTTTATTTATTGACGGTCGACTATCAAGGTTCTCCAAAATTGGTGGTGAAATGGTTCCCCACGGAACAATTGAGGATGCAGTCCGGAAGATCGTTTTGAATAAGGGTGGTGAGGAAATGGCTGCGGTCATTATGGGCAGGCCGGATAAAGTAAAGGGTGAGCAACTCGTCCTTGTGACGGATCAGGAAATTGATTTTTTATTGCTTCGAAAAAAACTGGGCGAATCCGGTCTGCCGAATTTATGGATTCCTAAAACAATTCATGTGGTTGGGGAGATGCCCACCCTTCCGACAGGAAAGATTGATTTCCAGGGGTTGGGTAAGCTGATCAATTAATGAAAAGAATTAGCTCTGTCCGATCGTAATTCCACGAATCAAGTCACGAATGCCGACATTTAAATCTTTTGCCTGAGCAAGAATAGCGATACTCGCCTGCATTCGTACCTGGTTGGAAGCGAATTGAGTGCTTTCTTTGGCCACATCAGTATCCTGTATTCGACTTACTGCCATTTCCCCCGTCATTATCTTGCCGTTTAAATTCTGAATTTCTTTTTCGAGACGGCTCATATTTGCACCATTGGATGATCTTTGTGAAGCTAAGTTTGTCATCATCGTTGTTAATTGAGTAAGCGTGGCTCGGGCGCTTGAAATAGAATTAAGATTATAAGTCGTGGTATCTCCCACTTGCACTGCATATACGCTTTGTAAGTCGTAGGTTGCGCCGGTCCCGTCAATCGAAGCAGAGAGGCTATTTTCTTCTGTTTCAGCAACATAGACACTTTGAGGCGAACCTGTGGCATCCGGAATAACCGCTTGGGCATTGAGGTTCCCGCCACTTCCTCCAGCGTCACTGCCCCTAATTGAACCCGTATCTGTATTGGTTTGATCCTGAACATTATTCGCGTAATCGTATTTTCCGGCATCTTTAATGTAGTTTCTTCCTGCGGTTCCCTTGTAGGCGTCTAGAAAGCCGTTATTATCATTGGTGATATACCCGCGTCCGTTCAAAAAAGTTGCCACATATTGGTTTATCCCGCTATTTGCTGAACCAAGACTGTTGTCAAATTGGGTCTTCATCCAATTGGTCATGTGCTTAATTCCCGTAGACTGCCCGGCTTGCTTGATTTCATAATCAAGAAAGCGAGCAGCAAGATATCCAGTGGCATACTGCTCGTTACTTGACCAGCTTTCATTTCCGGTTCCAATTGCCCCAAGAAGACTATCAATTTGGGCATCCGATGGATTATTACCCAAAATGGAATAAACTCTAGAATCAGCGCCACGAATAAACTCGGCCAATCCCTCTTTAAACCAAGATGCAAGGCTACTTCCATCTCCAGTCAAATCCCCGAAGTAAGAATTTTGCGCCTGCATTAAATGAACCATTTCATGTGCGACAATACCATCAGCAGTGGACGAAGGTTGAGTATGCGGAGCCGTAAAGTCAGGCAGATCGAATTGCATTTCGACCACATCAGCCTTACCCAAGTTTGGACCGCTTGTGTACCAGCTAGTTCGGACAAAAGCCGCGTATCCACCAGTATCATTTTCATTTACAATCAAATCCCAAGTGTCGGATGGCTTGGGAGCCCAGCCATATTGCTGGTTGATTAAATCTTCAGCCGCTTTAAGCCAATTATTTTTTAAAGACTCGAAAAATTCCTTTTTTTCACTGCTAAAGCCTCCAGCGCCAAAAAGAACAATCCCTTCAAATTTCTCCTCTGCCATCTGATCCATTTGACTGGAAAGTTCTAAAAATTCCTTATTGTAGTTTTCCCGGTCTGCATCCGTGGCGGTCACATCAAGCGCACGAACGGTAATTTCATTCATCCGATCAATAATCTTACCCACTTGTTGGAGAACCCCATCCTGAGTCTGTGAGTAGGAAACCAGGTTTTGCAGATTCTGAAGACTGACTAAATCCCTCTTATTCTTGGATCCCAACTTGCTTGCCTGGCTGAAAGCACCAGTGTCATCACCGGTGCGAACAAGCTTGTTGCCGGAAGATAACTTGGCCAATGAATTCTCCAAAGCAATTTTGTCATTGTTTGATTCAAATACCAAACCCGTCAGGTCGTTGTTAACAGGAGAAATCATAATTAAGAAATACTTTTATTATAATCGACACCCCACTGATTTTTTTTAGAAAAATCAAAAAAACAAAAGTGGTAGGCCGGCCGGGACTCGAACCCGGAACCAATGGCTTAAAAGGCCACTGCTCTACCGATTGAGCTACCGACCCACTTTAAAGGCAACTACATTTATATAAGATGACTGGGTTCGTCAACAAACAAGGTTTGAGAGCATATACCATCTCCATTGTATTCCTCAGATCAAGGCTTCTACCTCGGTGAGCACGGTTGCTATGATAAGCGATTCATGTGTTGGAGTCTTTCCGATATGCAGGGAAAAAGTCTCGTGACCTTATTGAAAAGACAGACCCAGGACGATTGGCGCGATGCTTTATATCACCTTTTTACGAATATCCTCGGGAACATCGCGTGTGCCGCCACAAAGGTGTGACGACGGATCGCTACAAGTTAATCCGTTTTTACGGGTATGATGTGCTGAATAGCGAAGAGTCGGAGTTGTATACCTGCAGTACATTCGAGAGTGCCAGGAGTCATTAATGGGTGATCCAAGTTAAAGTCAATTTGACTCTACATAATCAGAATTTTTCACTCTTTGCACAAAAAGAGCAAAAATAACACACCAAGCAAAAATTCCCTGTCTATTCTGATCTTTATCTTTCAGGAATTTAGGGCCTTTAGGGAATCTTTTAATTTCTCGAATAATTTCTTTCAATTTTAAACAACAGGTACGCTTTGGCATGCTTTATGATAATAGAAAAAGTCATTAAAATAGTTTTTTTATAAAAATTATTCATAAATCATCAAAAAGTAATAAGTAAATCCATGATTAATCAAAAAAATTCTTTTGTAAGAATAGTTTTTTGCTTCAGTAATTTATCTTGGTCAGGGTTATCTTTGTTCGCCTCGTTTATAAGCATTCTCTTTCCTTTGCATGGGCAATACATCATTTATTCTGAAGATTTCTCAAGCCAGGAAGGGAAAGGGATTTCGGGAGACGGAACCGATGTGTCTGGGGTAAACTGGTCAGTCAGTAACCTGAACGGTACCCTTTCCGGTTCGGATGATTACGGCAAAGTTGTCGGAGGTGCCTTTGAGTTTCAGGATACAGACGGTGCCGTAAGTTGGACCTCGCCGAGTACTGATATCGCTAATTTCTCCGGACTGAATCTGGGAATGGATTATGCGGAGGATGGTTCTTTATCCAGTACGGAATACATTATCATCGGTGCTTTTACAGATGGCAGCAATTATGAACAACTTCTTTATCAAGCAGATGATTATGGAACCGCGAGCCTTTCGCGATCCCTTTCAGATGGCAGCAGTTTTTCGGGTGGATCCAGTGACAGTGCTTTTTCACTTCGCGTAACCTCGAGAACGAGCGCTGGGACTCGTCACCAGACAATTGATAATATTAAACTCACCGCTTCCACATTAAAGAATGGGACATTGACCGTGAGTAATGACAATCAGTTTGACAGTGGGACTTTCAATGTTGGAAACGGAAACCTCTACTTATCGGATGGAGCGACCTTAAGTCGTAACTTGGACCTTTTGGCAAGTACCACAATTTACTCGGAAAATTTTGACGGACAAAGCTCAGATTCCACCGCTAATTACAATACCAAAACATCCACCACCTCCTATGCCAAGGGTTTTGAATACGGAGTTGCAGGAGTAAACACGACTGGGGTGGACTGGTCAGTTTCAGGCGGTTCAATGGACGCCAGTGATGAATACGCCAGAGTGGAGTCCGGTCAATTTGAATTCCGGGATGTGGGAACCGATACAATCTGGCAGTCTCCTTCGGTTTCTATCAGCGGTTTTACTGGTTTAAGTATAGGACTGGTTGCGGAAACGGAAGGAGGAATGGAAGGAAGTGACACATTTCAAGTTCTTCAATCCATAGACAGTGGTGGTTATGTTACCGAAATTACCCAAACCGACGACATATCCAGTTCTACTTCTCTGTCTGATAGTCTAAGCGGAACCGGAAGCTCAATCACTCTGCGGGTTCAGGCGAAAAACAGTGCCTCAACTGAGAAACATAGATTTGACAACTTTTCCCTGACTGGAAAAGGAACGGTTCAATTGGGAGATAATGTGGGTGGAACCAGCACATTTTCGGGAGCAATTGCCTTAAATAACGCGGTTACTTTGGCGGCCGCATCCGGTGGAAAAGTAAACTTTAGCGGTGCAATCACGGGAAGTGAATCTATCACCAAGAGTGGAGCCGGTATCGTTTCAATAACGAATGCTGGTAGCAACTACAGCGGAAGCAACATTATCAAGCAGGGAAAACTTGAAGTGGGAAACGGAGTAAGCTTAGCAGGTGCGGTCACGGGGAGCGGTTCTGATAAGTCAGTTATCGGAGGTGATGGCACAGTTTTAAGTGTGGTTATCGGAAATAGTTCAGGAGAAGTGGATTTTGTTTCTCCGGGGCTTGGCCATGCATCATCTCTTACCTCTGCATCTTCATTGAACCAATCCGTCTCACTGAATGACGGGGGCACAGCAAGCACATCGGATGACGCAGCCGCTTCAATTGGTTCGTTCACTGCCACGACCCTGACCTTGGAGGACGGAGGGGTTTTTGACTGGGAGATCAAGGACTTTGACGGAACTTCCCCGGGAACCGATTACGATGTCCTTAATTTCACTAATTTGTCCTTTGGTAGTTCAAGCTCCTCCTTCACCATTAATGTACTTCCGATTGTTTCCTCGAATGGAACCGCTGGAGCTCCAGACAATGCCAATCTTTGGTCGCAATCGGGCTCGACTTTCAAGTTTTTGGACGGACCTTCAGGTGGTTCAGGTATAACTTGGGGAGACTGGAGTGCGGGTACAATAGATGATTTATTCACCATAAGGGATGACGAACTTTCTTATTATTCAAACATGTGGGGCAGTGACTGGAGTGTAAGTTATTCAGACGGAGATTTTTATTTGAATTTTTCTGCGGTACCTGAACCTTCGACTTATATAATGGTTGCGGGGCTTTTAATCATACCGGTATTGAGGAACTTCCGGGGGTTATTTTCAAATTTACGCAAAAACTTCAAAAGTTTTTTCTTCACTCTTTTTCTCATTTTAAATCGACCCAATTCGAGAGAACGAAAGTATCCATTTCCCATTACCTATCCGATTAAATAAATTGCTTCTGCTCTTTCTTCTTGAAAGATAGGCGACCTCAATCTAGGTGGAGAAAGATGAATCGCAGGTCATTTATCACCACATCAATGGGAGCATCGGTCGCTCTGCCGTTAGCAGCCAAGAAATCGAAGCCTCTTACAAATAATCCCACACCCGCCAACCTTGCCTGGCAGAATGGGCGGAGTTTTTGGCCAATTTGTTTGGATACCGCCACGCTTGATAAGGGAATTGGAATTGAAGAGAAACTACGACTAGCCGCTGAGGCCGGTTTTGACTGCGTTGAACCCTGGGATCGTGAACTTGAACAATATGAGAGGGAAGGTGGGGACCTTAAAGACATTAAAAAACTAGTGGCCGATTTGGGGCTATACATCCCAAGTGTTATCGGACTTTGGAATGCACTTGATGTAAGCAAGGAAAAATTTGAGGCGAGGATTGAGGAGCACCGAAACCGGTTGCGCATGGTTTCGGCAATCGGCAGTCAATGTGTACAGGTGATCCCTAATATGAAGGATAAGGATTTTTTTGATCCCGCAATGGCATCGTGGTGCTATCGCCGGGTTCTTGACATGGCGATTGAGGATTACGGAATGAGGGGAGCGGGAGTGGTTTTTCTCAATTTCTTTTCTCCTCTCTCCACGCTTGCCGAGGCAACTCAGGTCGCGTTTGGTGCCGACCACGAAAAAGCACAGGTCATTCCCGATACCTTTCATATGTTTTTGGGTAATTCGAAGCTCGAAAACTTTCACCATCTTCAGGGTGATTTTATTACCATATTTCAATTTTCAGACTGTCCGGCCGGTGTGAAACCGCACGATCGTCATGAGGATAAAATCCGGGTTCTTCCCGGGGACGGCGTGCTTCCGCTCGTGGACTGCCTTAAAACTCTCAAAGAGATCAATTACCGCGGGCCGATTTCCTTGGAGTTATACAACCCCGAGTTTCGGGCACGGGAACCCAAAGCCTTCCTTGCTGAAGCAATCGACAAGACCATCCGGGTGGCCGAGCAGGGTAGTCATTAATAAATTACAATTTAATATTATTACCCCAGTTTTGTTCGATAATCGATAAGAGGAATTTTTTCCACACACTAAATAGAATTCGGCATTCGAAATTTAATTTATTGATTAATTCGAAATATTTAAACGATAGGGTAGGGGAGTGGCTTCACCCTCTGATATGTCATAAATATCTATTTATTAATAATTTAAGTAAAAAGTTTAGTTTTAAATATTCTAAATAAAAGATTTAAATTCACGAAGTATTCCTTTAACTGAAAGAATAGTTATTCGGTGAGAACTGAAGAGTTGGATCGTTTTTCGGTTCAATGATTTGATTTCATTGGTGCACACATATCCTTTATCCGCGGAGAAGTGAAACATCGAGATCAACAGGTTGCCGAGTATGGTAGGATGATCTAAAAGTGTCGGGCAAATTAGAATCGGAATTCGATGAGTATTTTGGCGTAAAACCAGATCCGCTTCTCCAACTCCCTTGGGGCGGGAGATTTCATGACCTTTTCCAAGCAACATGGTGCTTACTTCAGAAATAAGGATTTTTTTTTGTTTCAGATAGTTTTCCTGTTCCTTACGGGAAGTACGAAGACGTTCCGACTTGTTTAAATTGCGAAGTTTCTCAGCAGAGCTTTCCGATAATGACAAGGCAGAGCAGAGATTATTCAGAGTTGAATTTCTGGGCAGGTTTTTTCCATTGATCAAGTCATAAAGTGATGGACGACTGAGTCGGGCATTGTGCGCAATAAGTGAAATATTATCTGGGTGGTTACGCACCAGTGAATTGAGGTACTCTGAAAACAAATTCATTTCGCTATCAGGATAGAAAAATATATTTTTTGCAAGTTGAAAAACCTTACATATATAACTTTATATTTACCTCGTTATGCGTAAGCTAAAAAAACTTACAAATTGGCTATTCTTCAATTATTTAGAACTTTATCTTGAAATACCTACATTTACTTCTGACTAACTGAAATAAAATGGGAGATTGTTTTTTACTATTGTATGCTATAAAAGCTTACATGTTGTGATGAATCCAGTTGAGCTAAAAAGAATATCCACGCACACTAAAATCCCGTAATTTAAAAGGGCAAACTACCCATCGGATGTAGTTTAGTTTTAAGCGGTATTGAGAACCGAGAAATGATCTTTATTTGGGTTAAGAGAATCCTGAACCAATATAAAATTATAGAACGGTCTTTTTATTCCTCACTTTTATTCACCACCAATTTAAACGGCTCCCGAGGAAACCAAACACAAGTAAAAGTACTCCGATTGTTCCGAGGGTGTAAAGAATGAGAAGAGGGGCCAGCATCGGCCATTTTTCTCTTTGATCCAAGTCTTCCCCTGGTTGTTGGTTTGAGCTTGATTTCCTGTGTTGATAGATCGCGAATGCCCGCAGTTCCTCCCCTTCCGCCTTTTTCAGGCATTCCTGATAAAGGGGATCATTGGGATCAGGTTTTTCTAATTTTGTTTCCAAGGTGCTTTTTATTTCGAATCAAATTAATTTCCTGTTGCCTCATTACGCGTATTCAGGCGCAATTGCACGGCTCAAATGGATCGATCAATTGAAATTCTTACAATACTCCGCGCAGGGATGCAGTCTATGGTGGAAGATGAACCAGGTACGAACATACATTATACTCGAATCTTTAATTTTTCTGAAAGACGGGTTTCTCTTCGAATGGAGGTGGAGAACGAGGAATCTGTTTTGCTCCCAATGGGTCGCGTGGATGTGGTGGAAATGTCTTCCAGTAATGGCCGTGCCACATGTAATTGTACCCTAACAGAGCTCCAGACCGGGCAGGAGCAGCGTGTCGTGCTGCGATTGAAAAATACCAACGAACGGGAGAAGGAATGTGAGAAGATTTTTGGTTTCTTCCGTTCCATTCTCTCAATACCAGAGAAAAAACCGTTGGATGGAGGGTTTTCTTCGACCCGGGGGGCTCATGGAGGTTAAGTTTAGCGTTTGAAAAGTTGTTCGCTCTCGATCTGAACCACTGGTCCAATCTTTTCTAATTCATTGAGGTCAATTTTAGAGGAGTCTCCCACAATTGAAAGCAATTTTGCCTGAGGTCGAATTGAATTATCATAAAACTCCCTCAGCGTTGTAATGTCCGCTTTACTGGTTCGTTCGAAACGGGATTTCCGTGGGTCATTAGCCAGTCCGAGCGTACCCACATCATACACAAACCCTCCGGTGCCACGATAGGGAATTGGGTTAGTTCGGTAGGAACTTAAAATCGAGGAGTGAGCGGAATCCCACCTTGTTTGATTGATGGGCATTTTTTCAAGCAAATCCATGAACGCGCTCACCGCTTCAATCGTTTTATCCGCCTGGCAACCGATTGAGCCGACAAGAATATTTTCTTCATCCGGATGGGAAGGAGTAAAGAAATGTGCCCAAGCAGAATAGGCAAGGGCACGGGCTTCACGAAGTTCCTGGAAAACCAACCCTGCCATACCTCCGCCAAAATACTCATTAAATAATTGGGCGGCGGGAACTTTTTCCTCGTTGTACATCCCAACGGAAAATTCAAGCCTTACCTGAGCTTGGGCCATTTCTTTTTCGAAAAAGTAGATCTGGTTCTGTTCGGCGTTGAAAGAACGAAGAGGACTGAATTCAGCAGGTTGGATAATGGCAGAATCTCCAATGAATCCCTGACTGATTGATTCGATCACTTCATCAGGTGACTGAGGACCATAGTAGATAATGGTTCTTTCTGATTGCAGGGAACTCTTGAGGAGGGAACTCAAACTTTCGACGGAGGACGCATTTAAGTCGTCATCACTTGGCCGGTCGAGATAACGGGAACGCTTACCGTACCGATGAAAATGGGCCAGTGCATTGCTGATCGCACGGGAATCTTTTTGTTCATCGTCCCGTTCAGAGAAAATAATGTTTTTGGTTTCCTCCCAGGTCTCATTGGAAATATTGGGCTTTTCAATGAGATCACGGGATAATGTGAGCGAGGCTTCAAAGTTTTCATCCAATCCTGTCATCATGAGCGAACTCATCCGCTCACGAACTGCAAATGCAAAATCGGTGCCTAGTTTGTACCATTCAATTTTGAGATCCTTGGAAGAGATTTCTCCTGCTCCCGAACGGTCGAGCATTCTTTTGGCATACGGAAGCATGGACTGATGCCTTGAGCCGATCTTCATTCTCATTTCAAGGGTAAACAGGTCATTCAGGGGATTATTTACATGAATAAGCTTTATACCGGGAGAAATTTCTTTTACGACATAGTCTTTTCCTTCCACGATAAACTTGGGAGTAAAAGGCTCGAAGGGAATGCCATTGATTTCCCTCATGAAATTGGATTCCCGGTCGGGATCAATTTCCAAAGGATCAATTTTAGGTTTTTCGATACTGGGCAGTTTATGCTGTTCATCAATTCGGAATCCCACAACATAATCATCGCCATAATATTGCTTGGCCACCCGCACAATGTCCTCTTTCGATAACTTTTCAAGTTCCTGAATTTCCCGGTTGGTGGTTTCCCAGTCCACAAAAGAAAGAAAAGTGTCTCTCAACAATTCAACTCTTTTGGCATTCTTCTCACGGTCCTCTTTCTGCTGTTTTTTAAAATCATTTATTACCGCTGGAATCACCCAGTCCTCAAAGTCTCCCTCCCGGACCCGGTTAATCTGGGAGAGTATCAGTTTCTCCACTTCATCCAAGCTTTGTCCTTCCTTGGGTATACCGTAAAAGAAATGAACGCCATGATCGTTGTAGTTTTGAGGATAACTTCCAGCGGTTCGAACAAGTTGTTTTTCCACCAGGTCGAGGTTGATCAAGCCGGCCACCGAGTTATCAAGAATCATATCTGTCAGACGAAGTGCGTGGTAATCGGCATGGTATCTTGGAGCCGTCCGGAAACCCAGTAAAAGTTGCTCTTCTCCAAGGTATTGGACCTGTACAAACTCGCGACCGGCAAGGGGTTCTTCTTTCCATTTTGGTTCGGGACGCAGGGGGGCGGATGATTTCCATGACGAGAAGTGTTCCTCAATAATTCTGATAGTTTCCACAGGATCAATGTCACCAGATATACAAATCGCCATATTTTCAGGCACATAGTGAGTGGCATAAAATTCCTCTATTGCTTTAATGGATGGATTTTTTAGGTGTTCAATTGAACCGAGTGTGGGCTGTTGTCCATAGGGATGAACTTTGAAAAGCAAATTATTGACTTCCCGGTTGAGAAGACGGTCTTTGTTATCGATCGAACGGTTCTTTTCTTCGTACACCGTTTCAAGTTCGGTATGAAATAACCTGAATACTGGATTAGCGAACCGCTCGCTTTCAATTTTTGCCCAATGGAGTAATCGATTAGCCGGTAAATCTACTTTGTAAACCGTTTCCTCGTGCCAGGTGTGTGCGTTTATACCCTTTCCGCCCATATTGCCGTACACCCGGTCCATTTCATTGGGAACCGCAAAAGTGGATGCCTGGATTGAAATCTCGTTTATTTTTCGGTAAATTTCTTCTCTCTTCGTTTCATTTTTTTCGGTGGACCGCTGGTCATATAGACTGGATATTTGATCGAGCAGAGGTTTCTCTTTTTCAAAATCGATGGTGCCAAATGATTGGGTTCCTTTGAAAAGTAAGTGTTCCAGATAGTGGGCCAGTCCGGTGTTCGAATCTGGATCGTGCTTGCTGCCCGCCCTCGTAATAATTTCTGCGTAAAACCGAGGAGTTTCGTGGTTGGGGCTAAGATAAACAGTTAAACCATTTTTCAGGGTGTGTGTGATCACTTGCATAGAAGAGGAAGGGGAAGAGTTTAAATCGGTTAATGTTTCAGTTTTTTGTGGTGCACAGGAAAAAGAAAAGAGCGTGGTGAGCAACGGAATGATCCGGTGATTTACCTTAGGAAGCGGATAGGGCATGTTCTGTTTGGTTTGATTAATTAACTAAAATTAGTTTGTTAGTGCTTATATGAATTTTCTCAAATAAACGAACATGAAAGTATATCAGTATGAAAAATGTGAAAGCTGTAAAAAAGCGGTTCGATGGTTGAAAGAGAGAGGAATTGAACACACATTATTACCGATTCGTGAAAAAACTCCCTCCCGAAAAGAATTGTTGCAAATGCTCAAGGCACACGACGGCGAAGTGAAGAAACTATTCAATACTTCAAGTAAAGATTACCGCGAACCTGGCGTGAAGGACAAAATTCCTGCACTTACACAGGAAGAAATAATCTCGCTGCTAAGGGAAAGGGGGAATTTGATAAAGAGACCTTTTCTGGTGGGTGATGGAGTTGCATTGCAGGGATTCAAGTTGGAATTTTGGGAAAAGGAGTTGGGTGCTTAACATTGCACTTCAATCCAATTGAAGTTGAGGAATTTTTCCTATCTGCTATCATTCAATCCAAAATTATGAAATACAATCTATTGGAAAATTGGGTTACGGAGATGAACGGTGGTGATTTAGGCCGGCTTACAAGTCTGTATTCGCAAGACGCAATTCTGTTTGCCACTTTCGAGGAGCAACCACTTGATACGCCTGATCTAATACATGGTTATTTCAAAAGTTTTTTTTCCCTTGAGGGTGCGGGAGTGGAACTGGATTCTTCTACCGTTACCAATTCGGAACTGGGTGAAAACTGTTGTTCCTCGACTGGTCTTTACACATTTTTTTTCATGGAAAACGGTCATCTGATTCGACAAAAAGCGAGATTTACTTTTATTTTTACTGATGAACAACCGGGAGCTATCCTTCACCACCACTCCTCGTTGATTCCTTCCTGAAATTTAACTAACCTGAAAGAATAATCTGAACCAACTGTCATGTTATCACCCCAAAAAACACTTGAAACCTATTACTTGGAAGCCCGCAGAGATTTGCTTGAGGTTGCGGCAATGTTGGATCGTTATGACCGCTCTGTTGAAAAAACAGGAATAAAAGCGGAAGATGAATCCAAGCTAAATTCATTATTGGAAGCCATGTCTTTGATTTCTGAAAGAGAACATCCCAAGTCAAATCGTGCCGAGCAATTGCTCATACACTTTGCAAAAACCTCCTAATTTTTTGACATGCAAATCATTCAACCACATTATCATGCCATTGCCCGGACAGCTCAGGATTACGAGCGGATGGCGATGTCTGGCGTTGTTGCGGTGTGTGAACCCGCGTTTTGGGCGGGTTTTGATCGAAGACACCCGGAAACTTTCATTGATTATTTCGCGCAAATCTCCGAGTTTGAGCCTACCCGGGCCGCTGAATTTGGGATTCGGCACTACTGCTGGGTGGCGGTTAATCCGAAGGAAGCGGAAAATCCTGAGCTTACCCAGGAGGTTCTGCGCCAGATGCCTGAGTTTTTGGAAAAACCAACTTGTTTGGGAGTCGGTGAGACTGGACTGCATAAATCCACGCAAAACGAGATTGACTCCCTCCAAGCTCATGTTGAGCTGGCAATGAAGCACGATCAACTTGTTTTGATTCACACCCCTCATTTGGCTGACAAAGCACACGGTACTCAAACGGTTTTAGAGGTACTGGCAGATATGGATGTGAATCCGGACAAAATCTGGATCGATCATGTGGAAGAGCAGACCATAGAATCAGTTTTGGATGCGGGTTATTGGGCAGGTATGACTCTTTACCCCGTTACCAAATGCAGCCCCCGGAGGTCCGTGGATATTTTAGAAAAATATTCGACAGAGAGATTATTGGTGAATTCATCGGCTGATTGGGGACCAAGTGATCCTTTTACCTTACAGGAATCAATCGTGGAATTTCGCCGGAGGGGGCACAGTTTGCAGGAAGCGGTGGAGATTTATCATAATAATCCCTGCCGTTTTCTTGGACAGAACCCCAAGTGGGATATCAAGCCAATCACAATTTCCGAAGAGTAGGCGAATGGCCCTGAACCTTTACGATACCATGACCCGGGAGGTCCGGGAGGTTTTTCCTATGGATGAAAATTCGGTTCGTTTTTACGCTTGTGGACCCACCGTTTACGGTCCGGCACATATTGGGAACTTTAGAACTTTTGTGATGCAGGATGTTTTCCGAAGGGTGCTTGAAACTTCAGGTAAGAAAACTTTGCATGTTCGAAACCTTACTGATGTTGATGACAAGACAATCCGCCAATCTCAGGAACAAGGGGTGAAGCTTAAAGATTTTACAGACAAATGGACGGCTAGATTTCAAAAGGACTGTGAATTTCTCAATTTACTTACTCCTCACGCTGAGCCTTCGGCCGTTGAGCATATTCCCGAACAAATTTCCTTAATTGAAAGATTGATTGAAGGAGGTAATGCATACCGAGCAAACGATGGTTCTGTTTATTTCAAAGTGGATGCCTTTCCCGAATATGGACGTCTTTCCCGATTGGCAGACCGTGAAATTACCACATCGGCAACCGACCGCGAAACTGCGGATGAGTACGAACGCGATACAGCTGCAGATTTCGTACTATGGAAAGTTCGTCGACCGGAAGATGGGGAAAATTTTTGGGAGTCTCCCTGGGGGCAAGGCCGTCCAGGTTGGCATATCGAATGTAGTGCCATGAGCATGAAGGTTCTCGGAGATTCGTTCGACCTCCATTCTGGTGGGGTCGACTTGATTTTTCCTCACCACGAAAACGAGATAGCACAAAGCGAATGTGCTACCGGTAAGACCTTTGCCCGACATTGGTTTCATATTGCTCACTTGATGGTTGAGGGAAAGAAAATGAGCAAATCCCTGGGAAATTTGCACACCTTGGAAGAACTTTTCGAACAGGGTTATTCCGCTCAGGAAGTAAGATATGTATTATTGTCCGGAAGTTATCGTCAGCCCCTCAACTTTACTTTTGATTCGATGAAAGCATCCCGGAAAGCGATGTCAAAATTGAGAGATTTCGCCACCAAATTTAATTTCATTCCAACAACTGGAAATAACTTGGAAACTGAATTTGGCCCTTTTCAACCTGTTCAGGATGCCTTGTTGTCAGATTTAAGCACACCCGAAGCACTTGGCAGGTGTTTCAGTTTGGTCAGGGAATTAAGCGAAGCTTATGAGAGAGGTGAGTATGAAGGCCGGCCAGAGGCAGTGAGTGAAGTTTGTAGAGGGTTTCAGGCAACCTGTGACGCCTTCGGCCTTGTGGTTGAGCCTAAGAAGGTGGATATAGAGGAAATTCCTGCTGATATAGAAAATCTGGCTCAAAAGCGTTGGAATGCCAAACTTTCAAAAGATTGGGCAATGGCTGATCAATTGAGAAACGAACTTCTTGAACTTGGCTGGGTAGTTAAGGATGGAAAAGAAAAGTTCGAGCTCACAAGGTCATCCGAATAAGTTTCTTTTCCTCATTTAAAGCTGGCTTAGCTTGAATTTTTTCAATGCTTAGTTTGCAAATGAATTATGGCCTTTAATAAAGCTTTTACGCTTAATGCAGGTACTGTCTTGCCAACCAAATAGAGTATTAAATAAGATAATTTCCCATGGAAAGAACCTTATTTTTTTTGCTCAGTAAAATTTTTCTATTCTTCTTAATCACAATACCTAATTTTGTACTTTTGGGAACGGGAATTCCCCAATGGGTAGATTTATTCAATGGCAAGGACCTGACTGGGTGGGTTGATGTAAACACTTCACCAGAAACATGGTATGTCAAGGATGGCATGTTAATTTGTAAGGGTAAACCGATTGGTGTCATGCGTAGTGAGAGGCAATACGAGAATTTTCTTTTGCATGTGGAATGGCGACACATGGAACCGGGGGGCAATTCCGGAATTTTTGCCTGGAGTGACGCAATACCTTTTGGAAATCGTTTACCCAAAGGCCTGGAAATCCAAATGTTGGAACTGGACTGGGTCAAATTACATACCAAGAAGGGAAAACAGCCTCCACCGATTGCTTATGTTCATGGCGAGCTTTTCGGTGCGGGTGGGCTAAAGGCGACCCCAGACAATCCAAGAGGTAGTCGAAGCAAATCTCTTGAGAATCGATGCAAGGGAAAAGGGGAGTGGAATAGTTATGATGTGGTCTGTGTGGACGGGGTGGTTAAACTTTCGATCAATGGGAAATTCGTGAATGGGGTCCGAGATTCTCAGTATAAGAAAGGTTATCTTTGTCTGGAATCCGAAGGTGCTGAGATTCACTTTCGAAACTTAAAAATTATGGAACTGCCTTCCGGGATTACCTCTTCCGAGCAAACCGCCCCTTTAATTAATGTACCTTAACCATTTCGTCAAATTATCAAAAAGTTGGTAAATTTTCTTTTCTTGGATAGTAATTTATATTAATTTCACATTTAATTATTTTAAATTTACCAAGCACACTTTTGGATAACTTTTATTACTGCCCCTCATCTTTTGTCCTATGCGAATGAACTTTTTAGTTAAAAGCACTTTTTATTTATTTTGTTTTGGTTTTCCGTCATTTTTTGGTTTTGCAAAGGTGGATTTTCAAAATGATATCCTTCCCTTGTTTGAGGATTATTGTATTGATTGTCATGGTCCGGATAAACAGAAATCCGGATTCCGGGTGGATCGTAGG
Organism: Opitutales bacterium; assembly: GCA_045567635.1. Classification (GTDB taxonomy): domain Bacteria; phylum Verrucomicrobiota; class Verrucomicrobiia; order Opitutales; family Seribacteraceae; genus Seribacter. The sequence continues at coordinate 189,344 of JBJLCO010000014.1, forward strand.
GCTTATTTAATCAAGGGAGGGGATTCAGGGCTTTCCGCTGTTATCCCAAATGATCCTGCCAAAAGCTATTTGATGGAGGTCATTCAGAGTGATGATCCCGAAATTAGTATGCCACCCAAAGGCGGTCCTTTATTCGAGGATGAAATCGAGCTTCTTGAAAAATGGATTGCGGAGGGTGCTGAGTGGCCCGGACAGATGGATGAAAAGATTGAAGAGGGGACTGATCATTGGGCTTTTCAACCTATCGAGCGGCCTGAAATCTCAACTGAGAAATCCAATCCGATTGACACCTTTATATCCCGTCGGCTTGAAAAAGAAGGAATTCCAGCGAACGAACTTACTGACCCGCTCAGCTTAATTCGTCGTGCTTCGATTGTGTTGACCGGTTTGCCCCCGCAACCATCAAGGGTGGCTGAATTTAGGAAGCATTACAGTAAGGATCCAACCAAGGCCTACGAGGAATTAGTAGATGAATTATTAGCCTCACCCCACTTTGGAGAACGCTGGGCTCAGCATTGGTTGGATGTGATACGCTGGGCGGAAACCAATGGTTCGGAATCAAATTTATACAGAAAAATGGCCTGGGTTTACCGCGATTATGTCATTCGAGCTTTCAATCAGGATATCCCATACGACCGATTTGTTCAGGAGCAGATTGCAGGCGACGGAATGGGGGTCGGGGAGGCATTGGGTTTTTTGGTGGCTGGCCCACATGTGCCGGCCGCCACCGTTGGTCAGGAACCCTCGGCCATTCGACAGGCCCGGGCCGACCGGATGGACGAAATCATGCAGACTGTGGGTGCTTCCTTGATTGGAGTCACCATGAGTTGTGCCCGTTGTCACAATCATAAATTTGATCCAATTTCCATACAGGATTATTATTCCATGACCGCCGTGTTTGAGGACATTGAATTTGGAAGCCGGTTTCCTGAATTTTCGAAGGATCATCCGCGTAGGAAAAAAGCGGATGGTATTTGGAAAGGTGTTGCGAAAAACCGAAATAAGATAAGGAAAAAAACCTCTTCGTGGGAAGAGGATTGGGGGGGATACAGAGAGGTGCATTGGGAACCGGTTGAGGTGACTGGATTACGGTTAAATTTTTGGTCCGGATATGTGGGCTTGGACGAAGTTGAAGTTTTTGGCTTGCCGTCAGAAAATTTCAATTTGGCGAATGCCTCCAATGGTACCAAAGTGAAGACCGATCTCGCTTTTGCCCAACAGGGTGACCGTTTTCCGATTGAACGGGTAAATGATGGGAAATTTGGAACGCAGCGCTGGCAGGCGAGCTACAACAAGGAGAAAAAACAGAACCCCTGGTTGGAGTTCACTTTTGAAAAGCCGGTAAAAGTGGGTCGTTTACGAATGAGTTCAAACCGGGAATACTATTATGAGACTGATTACCTAGAGCAGAAAAACAAATTTAATTTCGATCAGTTTTTGGTTAATGTGAAGCTAGCGGATGGCGAATGGGAAGAAGTAGCCTCGATTCAAAAAATAAGAGATTTAAAGAAATCCGATAAAGAACTCGACAACGCGGTTCAGGAAATTTCCCATTTAGCCTACAGACTGTCGGAAGAAGGTCCCCGGCCCAGTTTCGTGGGGAATTTTATAGACCCTAAAATTACCCATGTTCTGCATCGGGGCAGTCCCGAAAATCCGCGTGATGTAGTTCTTCCCGCCGGTCCCAAAATCCTTGCCGGGGAACTGGGGATTGGAAATGAGGCGAGCGGTCGTTCCCGCCGTGCGGAATTTGCCAACTGGGTTGTGGATCCATCCAATCCGTTAACCGCCCGAGTGATGGCCAACCGGATTTGGCAGCATGTTTTTGGTGCCGGTCTCGTTGTTACAGGGGGAGATTTTGGCCGTGCGGGTGCACCGCCCAGTCATCCGGAGCTACTCGATTGGATAGCCGCAGAATTTTCCACGCCCTCCCGTCCGGAAGGGACTCCATGGTCCATGAAAGAATTAATCCGGTTATTGGTTACTTCCGACACATTTAAGCGCTCGAGTAGTCCTTCTGCAACCGGACTGGAAAAAGATGCCACGAGCTCCCTCTTTTGGCGATTCCCTCCCCGCCGAGTTGAAGCGGAGGTCATTCGGGACGGTATCCTGCTCGCTTCCGGAAAATTAAACCGGGAAATGGGTGGAAGAAGTTATCGTATCCACAATGTAAAAAAGACCTATGCCCAGTGGAAAGTGGTGAATAATTTTGGACCCGAGACTTGGCGCAGAATGATTTACCAGGAACGGATGCGCAGAGTCGACGATCAGATATTCACCGCGTTTGATTTTCCTGATTGCGGACAGGTCCGGGCCAAAAGACCGGTTTCCACAACTCCTTTGCAGGCGTTGAACCTAATGAACAGTGCTTTTGTGGTTGATCAGGCCAAGCATTTGGCTGACCGGGCAAAAATAGACTCGGGAAACAATCTCAGTGAATCTGTTGCCCGGGCATTCGAATTAATTTTTACCCGCAAACCAAGCCAGGACGAGTTGAACGCTTCGTTGGAAGTGGCGAAAACCCGGGGGTTGGAAATTGTCTGCCGGGCTCTTATGAACTCCAATGAATTTGCATTTTTACCCTAACCATTTTCCATCATGATAAATAGCGAAGAAAATATCTCTCCGATTGGACGGTCCCTTCTTAACCGTCGGGGATTTATGAAAAACACCGGCTTTTCAATCGGAGCGCTGGGATTGTCACAACTGTTAAGCAAAGATGGATTATTTGCGTCGAATGACCCCACCAGTTTTAGTGGTAAATCGCCGATTCGACCTGATATTGATCCGGATAACCCCTATTCCTCACGATCAGCACATTTTGATACTCCAGCACAGCAAGTGTTGATTATTTTTTGCCCCGGTGCCGTCAGTCATGTGGACACATTTGACTACAAGCCGGACCTGATCAAGTATCACGGGAAAAAACCACCAGGCATGCCCGCGGTCACCTTCGAAGGTCCATCGGGAAACATTGCCAAGCCATTTTGGGATTTTAAGCCCAAGGGAAAGAGCGGGAAGATGATTTCAGACCTTTTGCCTAATCTGGGAGAATTGGCGGATGATTTCTGCTTCGTTCATTCTTTGCACACCCAAACCAGTGCCCATCCACAAGGAGAGAATTTTTTAAACACCGGTTTCACAATGGAAGGATTTCCTTCTTTTGGTTCCTGGGCGACTTACGCGTTGGGGTCTGAAAATGAAGAGCTCCCGGCATTCGTGGCCATCAATGACCCCCGAGGTCCTGCCCGTTCGGGAAAGAACAACTTTGGGAACGGTTTTCTTCCTGCCGCTTTTCAGGGAACTGATTTTAACGCCAAGAATCCTCCCGCTAATTTATCCCGCCCGGCTTCCTACACCTCAGCCGACGACCGGTCGACGGTTAGTTTATTGCAACGGCTTAATGGGAAGCACATGGAAAAATTCCCCGGAGATGCGGATCTGGCCGCACGCATAGCGAGTTACGAACTTGCTGGCAAAATGCAGACATCCATTCCGGATGTGATGGATATTTCCAATGAACCCGTTTCAATTCAAAAAGAATACGGCACCGATTCCGGGACCAACTTAAAGAAGGAGTATGCCAAAAATTGTATCTTGGCGAGAAGACTGCTCGAAAAAGGCGTGCGGGTCGTTCAACTTTTTAATGGAAGTGATCCATCGGGTGGAAACGGAATTACCAACTGGGATTCTCACAGCAATATTGACAAGACCCACGCGATGCAGGCTGAAATTATGGACCAGCCAACCGCCGCTTTAATCAGTGATATGAAGAGAAGAGGAATGCTCCAAAACACGCTGGTCGTTTGGTGCACTGAGTTTGGGCGAATGCCATTCCTTCAGGGTAACGGAACCGGTCGTGATCATAATCCGGATGCGTTTACCTGTTTTTTCGCCGGAGCCGGGGTTAAAAAAGGATACAGCTACGGGGAGAGCGATAATTTTGGATTTAAGAGCGTGAAGGGCAAATCGAGCGTGTATGATTTTAATGCCACCATTCTTCATCTCATGGGATTGGATCATGAGCGTTTAACTTATTATCATAACGGATTAGAGCGTCGACTGACCAATGTGCACGGACATGTGATCAAACAGGTGCTTGCCTGAATAGTAGTTTGTCGGTTGTATTACTACAGCCTATGAAATTAAATTTCTGTTTTTATCGATTTAAAACTACATCGATCTTTTTGCCCTTCTTTATTATTTGTTCGGGATTGGGAGCCCAACCGTTTGCGGACCAGCCCCCAGAGAATGATTCGATCAAAAAACTTTTCTCCAAGCCCGTTCATTTGGAAGCGGGGGTAAAGGGCAAACCTCTTCCGACCAATGACTGGTGGACCAGCTTGCTGGCAAGTAAAGATTTCCCCGGTCGGCTCTATGCTTACCCATTCACTGTAAGTGCCAATGCCCAGGGCATTCAAATCTGGTACCCTACGGAATGGAATCATAATGGAACGGAAATGGAAGCCGGTGAGCCCCTGGTGGTTGAACCGATCGATCCGACCCCTGATTCCGATCCGGTGGAAGAAATTCTCTTTGATTTTGAAAAAGATTGGTCCACTTTGGGGTGGAAGCTCGAGGGCACTGCGTTTGGGGATGCTCCTATGACCCATGCACAGCATGGAAGCACAGGTATCGTGGGCAAGCGGTATGCCGCCAGTTTTTACGGGCATGACGGTGCTTTGGGTAAAGCGACTTCTCCGGAGTTTTTAATTGAACAAGATTATCTCCATTTCAAAGTGGCAGGCGGCAGTGAAAAAGAGATTCTTGGGGTTCATTTGATTATCGATGAGCAATCAGTTTATCAGGAGGTCGGAAAAAAAAATAATGACTTGGAATGGCGAACCTGGGACCTGAAAAAATATCGCGGGAAAAAAGCGAAGGTTCAACTGGTTGATCAATCGAAAGGAGGCTGGGGTTTTATCTCCGCCGATCATTTTGTTCTTTCCAAACTTTCGGACACGCCCAAATCAGGGCCTTTTTCCCATGCATCCACATTGGATTGGGGCGATTGGCATGTGGCCATGCGGTTACATTTAAACCAAAATAAAAAAGCCGATGTCACCCTGGGGCGGGGGATGCCTTATGTTTGGATCGAACCGAAGGGAATTGATTTAAAAGTTCCAGGAAAACTGCTGCCCAACGGCACCTTAGTTCATGATGGAAAAACATTTGGAGTTTTTGCCCCCGGGGGAGAATTGATACCAGATGCAGATCACCTGATTGTAAAAGGTCCTTTGCTCGCCATTGCTGCACTCAGAAATGATTCCAGCGAAGTGGAACTTTTTACGAGTCATGCCGCGGCGGTGCCGAGAGATACTCGATTTGACTGGAGATACGAAAAAGAAAAGGGCCGGGTCAGCACCACTTGGAAAGTGATAACCGAGGGAGGAGGAGACACTCTGCATGGCTGGGTTCCCCATCATTACCGGACCACCGAGCACGACCTTAAGCTTACCGGAGTGGAATACAAGACCAGGAGAGGTAAAATGGTGGTCGCAAAAGGAAAAGAGTTCAAGATTGCCTGGCCATTTACCGGAATTATTCCTCTGTTTCCGCTCCCCAAGGATGCAGCCTTTCGCAAAGAGGTTTTGGCAGATTTTATTACCCGATGGGGAGATGAGTTATTAAAAAAACCCGAGGATCAGCGACAGGGAGGTGACACTTACTGGGGAGGGAAGTCGATGCTTAAGACTTGCCAGGCATTTAATATGGCCTGGCAGTTACAACTTCCGATTGCGAAAGATTTGTATAAGGAAGCCAAGAGGGTGGTGGAGGACTGGTTAACTTATGAACCCGGTGAAAAAGCATTTTATTACGCCCGATACCCGCTTCCCTGGTCCGGGCTCGTTGGATTTAATTCATCTTACGGTTCCGAGCAGTTTACAGATAATCATTTTCACTATGGCTACTTGGCCATGAGTGCCGCACTGATTGGAATGCATGATCCGGTATGGTTAAAAAAATACGGTCCGAGTGTGACGGAAGTGGTAAAACAATTTGGAGAATGGGAACGTGATTCATCACGCTATCCAAGACTTCGCACATTCGAATGCTGGGGAGGTCACAGTTATGCGGGTGGGATGTCCAGTGGATTTGACGGGAATAATCAGGAATCCTCCTCGGAAGCAGTGGGTTCCTGGGCGGGCATGTTTTTCCTTGGGGCTGCTCTTGGGAATGATCAGATGATGGCCACTGGTGCAATGGGCTATTCCATCGAAACCGAAGCGGTACATGAGTACTGGAATAATGCATATGGTTGGAAAAAACCGGGTCAATCGAATTGGTCGGCGAATTACCAGCCCACCATTTGTTCTGTGATGCGCGACCGGGACATGGGGGCATGGACCTGGTTCAGCGGCGAACCGATTCATATCTATGGCATTCAATGGCTCCCTGCCTGGACACATATGAATTATTTTGGAGCCCATGCTGAACACTCGGTTTTCCAGCTTAATCAAATGCTTGAGAAACAGGGAAAGGATAAAGGTAAAATGACCTGGGAAAAAATCGACGGCGATTGGGGGCAGGTCACGGCCGCTTACGCCGCATTTTGCCAACCGGAAGAAATTTGCAAGGTTCTGGATGAGGCAATTGAAAAGAAATGGAGTATTTCCAGTCCAAAGCATGCGGGAATTCCCTATTATTTAGCCCATGCAAGCCGGGCTTACGGACTGGTGGACAAGGAGAGCCACACTGATCTTCCCACCTCAATTGTTTTGAAAAAAGCGAATGGCCAACGAACTGCCTTGGTTTATAATCTGACCAATTCCCCTCGTCCTGTCCGGGTTTATGTGCAAGGGAAGAAAGTGCTGGAAGGAAACTTACCCGCCAAGGTATTAATGGCGGTGCCTCTCCGCTAGTCCTCACTGGGTTCCACTGGTTAAGCAATTTATAATGACTTGTTCATTTTGAGTTGCAATTGAGACCGAGTCTCAATAATGCAAAGGGATGAAGTTGTATATATTTTCTCTCGTTTGTATCACATCCTTTTTCTTTCAGTCGAGTGAAGGGAAGTCGGATACATCCAGGAATGAGTTATCCAAGGAAGCCTTGATTAAGCGAATGCAAAAAGGCGGGTTGGTCATGTATTTTAGACATGCATCCACAGAAAAGGACTATGCTGATCAGGTAAATGCGAATGTGAATGACGGTTCGACCCAACGAGTGCTCAGCGAAAAAGGGTGGCACGAAGCGGTGCATGTCGGGAATGCGATTCGGTTTTATAACATTCCGGTCGGCAAGGTGATCAGTAGTGAATACTTTAGGGCATGGCAAACTGCCTGGCTTGCATTCGGTGAATATGAAAAAAATGCCGACCTCAATTTTTTACCTTTTGCTGATTTCACCGATGAGCAAATGGCTACGATGAAAAAACGGGTTGTTCCTTTTCTATCGACTAAGCCTGAAAAAGGGAAAAACACCATAATTGTCGCTCATGATGATCCCTTTGAAGCGTCCACCGGCATTTATCCCGAACCCCAGGGAGTTTGTTTCATATTGGAGCCTCAGGGAAATGGAAAATTTGAAATACTCGGTCAGATTGCTCCGGGTGATTGGAAATTCAAGTAACCGATCGTGGTAATGAGACCGGATCTTTCGGTTCGTTCCCCAATTCTAAAATTAATAAGAAATTTGCTTTTTGAGTTGTGCAAGATCTTTTAACCGAAAAAGATCACGGTTCATATGCCACAACTGAAGTTATATATTTATCTGTTTATTTTGGGATTACCCCCGTTTTTTCTTAGCGGTAAAAGTAATCCCCATATTCTTTTCATTGCCATTGATGATCTGAGACCTGAGCTCGGGTGTTATGGGTCACCGATAGCCAAGTCGCCTAATCTTGACAAGTTGGCGGGTGAAGGCAGGCGGTTTGAACGGGCCTATTGCCAGCAGTCTATTTGCAGTCCTTCCCGGGCCAGCCTGATGACGGGTGCCCGCCCGGATGCGATTGGAGTGGTTGAAAACACCGCATACTTTCGTGATTTAAATCCAAATATCGTAACTATGCCCCAGCATTTTATAAAAAATGGATACGAGGCGGTGTATTGCGGGAAAATTTATCACGGACGGATGACAGATGATGCCCATTCCTGGAGCCGAAAGCCCGCACTGAATCGCTGTCCGGTAAAAAGAATAAATTTACCGGGAGGATACGCCCGCACTGAAAACCAAAACCTATGGGCCCGAAACAAGGAAGCCATGCTTGCCCGGTACGGTCAGAAAGGATCGGGTGGATTAATTCATGGCCCCGCTTATGAGTCGGCGGATGTGCCTGACCATGCCTATGCGGACGGATACAGTACCCAACTTGCTATTGCGACTCTGGAGGATCACTTGGAGGAGAAGCCTAAACAGCCTCTTTTCCTGGCCCTTGGCTTTAAAAAGCCACACCTCAATTTTGTGGCTCCCCAAAAATACTGGGAGATGTACGACCGTGATAAAATTATATTGGCTGACCAGACAGACGGACCCGATAGCGGGGCAGCCACCGGATTGCATGCCTCTTTCGAGTTACGCACGAGGCACGGTATTCCCAAGAAAGGCGAGATTGGACCGGAATTGTCCAAAACTCTTCTGCATGGTTATTATGCCTGTGTCAGTTATGTGGATGCTCAGATTGGTTTAATGCTCGATGCCTTGGACGAAGCTGGTATCCGTGATAATACCGTGATTGTGGTCTGGGGGGATCATGGGTGGCATTTGGGGGAAATGGGTATTTGGGGAAAAGCTACAAATTATGAAATTGCCACCCGTGTTCCGCTTATCGTTTCGACTCCCCAAATGAAGGCAAAGGGACGGAAGACCGATGCTTTGGTGGAACTGATTGATATATATCCCACATTATGCGAATTGGCCGGTTTGCCCAAGCCTGACCATTTGGGGGGGAGGAGCTTTGTTCCCCTTCTGGATGATCCAGATAAAAAATGGAAAAAAATTGCAATCAGCCAATTTCCGAACCCGGCGCTTCGAGAATGGGCAGCCAATCCATTATCGCCCGGCATGCGAAAGACCTTTTTTGGACCTTTGATTAAAGAGGTGGAGGAAAGGATTAAGAATCAACAGGGCGAGCGGTGGAATCGTGAACTTTTCGAAAACAATTTAATGGGCTACACTTTGCGAACGGACAGATACCGACTGGTTGCTTGGCTGGACTATCGTGACGTACGGGCAGATCCATTATATATGGAATTATACGACCATATAAAAGATCCAATGGAAAGTAGAAATGTAGCGGAAGATTTCCCGGAAAAAGCAGATGAATTATTAAAGAAACTACGCAGAACCGGTATTGGGCGGAAATTATGAAATACGCAAAATTTAAACTTCTTTTCTTTTCTCTTTGCGGAATCCTTTCATCTCCTGCGGCTGACCGTCCAAATATTGTCCTTATTCTTGCCGATGATATGGGTTATTCCGATCTCGGTTGTTACGGGGGGGAGATCAAAACCCCGCATCTTGACCGTTTGGCGGAGAATGGAATTCGATACACCCAAGCCTATAACACATCCAAGTGCTGGACTACGCGGATCAGTTTATTGACTGGTTTGTATCACCACCGAAGTAATCGTAATTTTGAAAACACATCCCTGATCGGAGAAATTCTCAAACCCGCCGGTTACAGGAGCTGGTGGTCAGGCAAGCACCATGCAAGCTTCAATCCGTATGATCGTGGTTTCGATCATTTTTCGGGTTTCCTCGGGGGGGCGATCAATTTTTGGAATCCCGGAGACAAGGCAAGAACCGGAGAAGATATCCCCGGTTGGGGGGCCGTGTACACCTGGGCATTTGATGATAAATTGGAAAAGCCTTATACTCCGGGGAAAGACTTCTTTGCCACAGACACCTTTACCGATTGGAGTCTTTCATGGTTGGATGAAAAAGAAAGAGCATCAGACCCCTTTTTTCTCTTTTTATCTTACAATGCACCCCATTGGCCTTTACACGCGCATCCTGAAGACATTGCCAGGTATGAGGGTGTTTATGACGATGGATACGAGGTCATTCGAAAAGCAAGGTATCAAAACCAGTTGAAGCAAGGATTGTTCGAGGCGAAGACTGCTCCACTGAGCGATCAGGAAAATACCGATTGGTCTACTCTTTCAGAACCTGAAAAAAAAGAGGAAACCCTAAGGATGCAAATTCATGCCGCAATGGTCGACCGTATGGATCAGAATATTGGCCGGTTGATTGAGAAATTAAGTATAATGCAAAAGCTGGAAAACACTTTAATTTTCTTTCTGGTTGATAATGGATCAAGCCATGAAAAACCGAAAAGAGGGATGAAAAACGAGGCAGCCGAGTGGGGGAGTGTGGGATCCTTTGAAGCGATTGGTCAGTCATGGGCCAATGCAACCAACAGCCCCTTTAGAAAATGGAAAGTCCAGGGGTTGGAGGGAGGAATCTGTACGCCGATGATCGCTCACTGGCCCGAAGGTATACGGTTGCCCAGAAACTCGATCTCCCGGGAGCCCTGCCATTTGATTGATTTTGTTCCCACTTTTATGGAACTTGCCGGCGGGCAGGTGCAATACCCGAAAGAGATTCCCCGTGTGGACGGAATTTCAATTACCCCGACTTTTTCAGGAAAAAAATTGAAGCGTGGAAAGCCTTTGTTTTTCCAGTATGGGGGTTGGCAGGTAATACGCGAAGAGCAGTGGAAATTGGTGCAGCATAAAAAGGATCCCTGGCAGTTATACGATTTAAGTAAAGATCGAACGGAAACGAAAAACCTTGCATCTTCATTTCCTGACCGTGTTCAAAAAATGAAGAATTCTTGGGAGGATTGGGCGAGGGAATTGGGAGTTGTCAGAGGAAAAGGAAAGTAACCCAGTAAAGGTAGTTGATCAGTCAGTCAAAAAGGGAGTTAACGACAGATTTCCTTTCTTCAACTTTTCGAAAAACGATTGAATATCGTGAAGAAATTTGATCTGAGTGCATCAGCTAATCATGCAAAAGAAAATTTTATTTATTTACTTAACCCTTTGTTTCTTGGCAATAAATGGTCTGGCGGAACTGAAGAAACCCACTCATACCGATATCCGGTACAGTGTGGAGTATGACCGGAGCCAATTGGATTTATGGTTAGCCGAGTCCGATCAACCAACCCCCCTGGTGGTTAATTTTCATGGTGGTGGTTTTAGAAACGGAGATAAAAAATCTTTCCGGGGGAATTCCATGCTGAAAAATTTATCCGGAGGAGTCTCTTTTGCCAGTGTGAATTATCCATTTATTGATCAGGTGGAGGGGGATCACCGACGGTTACTAAAGCATTGCGCAGAGTCGATTCGGTTCCTTAAAGCAAACGCTGCGGCGTACAATATTGATCTAAAGCGGATTTCCGTTATGGGGAATTCTGCGGGAGCGTTCATCACTGGTTACCTCGGGCATGCGGAAAAACTGGGGATCCGTTCACTTTTCCCCATTCAACAGGCCAAAGGAACCCCCCACCTGATTCCCTATATCCGTGCGGACGGACCCCCGATTATCGTCTATAACCGTTCCGGTCTAGATGATGAGGTGCATCATCCAAAGTATGCGGTTATGTTACGGACCCGATGCGAAGAATTAGGGGTAAAATGCATTGGCTACGGGGTTGAACATTCAGGTTTGAAAACTTTGCCCAAGGACAAGAATATTAATGACCTGGCGATGAAATTTTTTAGAAAATCATGGAAAAATCAAAAAAAATGAAGAGACGGGGTTTTATCGGGGCTGGTTTTGTGGGGACGGGCCTTGCCGCGACCCCATTGGTAACCATGGGCAAACACCCAGCACCGATTTCAACTGGATCAGGCTCACTGAACGCTGGATTGCCAAAGTTTGAAACCGGAGCGCGTCTCCTTTTTCAGGGTGATTCAATCACAGATATGAAGTGGGGAAGAAATCAAAAGGACCGCAATCATTATCTCGGACATAGCTTTGTTTTTTTAATTGCCGCCCGTCTTGGTGTAGATATGCCCGATTTAAAACTCGAGTTCCTGAACCGGGGGGTGAGTGGGAACAAAGTGGGGGACTTGAGGAACCGCTGGCAGAAGGATGCAATTGAAATGAAACCGGATTGGTTGAGTATCTTAATTGGAGTGAATGATGTCAGTAGGAGTGGAAATAGTGCGGTGCCACTTCAAAAGTGGGAAGAGGACTATCGTTTTATTTTAGAGCAGAGTCGTAAGGAAAATCCGAAACTGAAGATTGTTTTAATGGATCCGTTTGTTTTGAGAATGAATCGTTTATCTTCGGATGATGCATGGAAGTATTGGCGTGGGGAAATTGATAAACTTGGAGAAATAGTAAAGCGGATTTCTGCTGATCATAAAGCAGTTCATATTGAAACCCAAAAGATTTTTGATCAGGCCGCTCAGTTAGTAAGTCCGGAACATTGGATCTGGGACGGCGTTCATCCACTTCCACAGGGGCATGAGTTGATTGCCCGTAATTGGTTGCAAGCAGTCAGGGAAGCGAGCAATAAGAGATTATGAATGTAAGCATCTCAGTTAAACCGGTTGGTTCTCGTATTTCGAAGTGGGGGGAGGGTCCCATATTCTGGAAGGATAAACTTCTTTATGTAGATATTGAAGGCCATGCATTGATTCAATTAAATCCAGATACTGGAGAAGAAAGAGTTTGGGAAATGGGTGAGCGGATTGGCACCGTGGTGCCCACTGAAAACGATCAATTTATTTGTGCGGGTGATTCAGGAATTTATTCTTTCGATCCCCAAACCGGGCAGAAAGAAAATCTGGCCGATCCGGAAGCCGGCAAAAGACCGGATAACCGGTTCAATGACGGGAAGTGTGACCCGGCTGGCCGATTGTGGGCGGGTACGATAAGCACGGTAAAAAAGACCGGAGATGCGAACCTTTACATGTTAGACACTTTGGAGAATTTGAGCTTGAAAATAAGCGGAGTAACCAATTCGAATGGAATTTGCTGGAATGAGAATGCCGGTACGATGTATTACATTGATACGCCGACCAAGGAAATTTGGTGTTATCCTTTCGATAACGAATCGGGGGAGATCGGAGAAAAGAAGGTCGTTATTCACACAGAAGAGGCTGGCTTGGCGGGGGCTCCGGATGGAATGACGATCGATGCAGATGGGATGCTGTGGGTGGCAATGTGTCATGGCGGTTTAGTTGTACGAGTCAATCCCGATACCGGGAATGTAGTTCAGCAAATAGAGTTCCCCTGTGTCGAAACTACTGCCTGTGCTTTTGGTGGTCCAGATTTGGATCGATTATTTGTGACAACGGGTCTTCATAAATCCTTGGAAGAAGAAAATGCCGGTTGTGTTTTTGTGGTCGATGGACTTGGAATTCGAGGGAAAGCGGCTTTTGCTTTCAAAGGGTAGTACCTTTAAAATATTGAGTCATTCAAGGGCCTTGCTTTGATGAGAAAATCAAGCAGGCATAAAACTTATTTGAACGATGGGGTGCCTCGCCGGGGAATGGCGGTAATTTTATCCCTGAATATGAAAGAACGGCGAAGCCGAATGATTTTGTGAACCCCTTTCGTTACCAAGAAGGGGTCACCTATTGAAACCAAAGCCGTCTTTATAATCGAGGTAGGAAATCCGGGTGACGAATTAGTTTCGGGGGCTTACTCTTTTTCCAGGCACCAGTTGATTGCACCGATTAGTAGTTGATTGAAGGCGGGATTGGTAAAGTCTTCAATATGCCCCAGAGAAGTGTAGAATACTTTTCCCTTGAATGTGGTTTGATTAATCCAAGCAACGGGTTCAGAGGGAAAGCCCTTCACTGAACCATTTAACAAAGGTGTTGAAGAATGAGGCAGAGGGGAGTTCCGGTAGAGCGAGGCAGGGGTGGTAAAAGGCAGTTTTACATTATGCAAAATAGGGTGACTGTCCGAGGGAACGGCCTTGTTAATTTTGCAGATTAATCCTTTGCCATGATGCCCCTTGTAGTTCCCTCCGATCACTTCGCGGTCCCATTGTGGCCATTCCTGATGTCCATCCAATAATTTCTCTTTGCGTAATTGGAAAGCGTGCGATGAAGTGCGGATTCCAATGATTGGTTTACCCTTAGTAAAATGCGAATGGATAAGTTTCATCGTTTGCTCCCGAAAGGACCTGCGACGAACACTAATAAATAATAAATCCGCTTTGCCAATCTCTGAAGGTTGGGAGAGTATATTCCGTTTATCTCCCTCATCGGGTGCTTTACAAAATTGAACGGAGAAATTTTTGGCCAAGTGTTCCTTGGCAAACCTGGGAAGAGTTTCAATCGTTTTATATTCACGCTCTGCGACAAGAAAGGTTATCTTTTTTTGAGGCTTTGCAGAAACAGGAACATAAAGTGATAAAAGTAGGATACTTAATTTATGAATGATATTCATTGGAGAACAATCGAGATTGAGTTGAAAAAAAAGTCGAGCACGAACCACAAAATGTAAAATCAGAAAGTACAGAAGGTTTTTAATTTGAAATATCAACTTGTGTTGAAATATAAAAAATGATTCATTGAGAGCATAAATGTGTTTAAATATTTTTACATGCTGAGTAGTGTTGGGACATGACCTTTTCTTTATCTCAAAAAGTTGCTTTGGTAACAGGCAGTAGTCGAGGGCTGGGGTTTGGTGTGGCTCGAGTGCTGGGCAAATCCGGAGCAAGGATTGTCCTCAATTATTTGAATGATCGCGAGACTGCAGAGAAAGCGGTACAATTATTAAAAGAAGATCGCATTCATGCCATGCTGGTTCGTGCGGATGCTTCGGATCCTGAGCAAATTGCTTCGATGGTGGAATCAGTCGAAGAAAAATTTGGTTCTCTTGATATTTTGGTCCCCAATGCAACCCCGGACCAGCCTCAACAACCCATCGAGGAGTATGATGCTGATTTTTACCGTCAGATGTATGATTATTTTGTGATGAGCCCTTTTCATTTAACCCGGGCAGTTTTACCGGGAATGAAAAAACGGGGTCATGGTCGAATAATAAACATCACAAGTGAAGTCTTTCATTGTTCCGTGCCCGAATTCAGTGCGTATGTTGCCGCAAAAGGCGGGCAGATTGGCTGGAGTCGAAGCATGGCAAATGAGTTGGCACCCCATGGAATCACGGTAAACACGGTGGCCCCAGGTTGGATTCCCACAGAGCGGCACGAAAATGATCCGCAGGATGCAAAAGACGAATATTTAAAAACGATTCCGCTCGGTCGTTG
This sequence comes from Opitutales bacterium, assembly GCA_045567635.1. Taxonomy (GTDB): domain Bacteria; phylum Verrucomicrobiota; class Verrucomicrobiia; order Opitutales; family Seribacteraceae; genus Seribacter. Next base: position 204,522 of record JBJLCO010000014.1, read on the forward strand.
GGGAAAACCCGAGGATGTGGGCAATGCAGTTTCCTACTTTGCTTCCGATGAGGCTTCCTTTATCACCGGACAGACTTTGTGCGTGAATGGTGGCCGTACTCCCTGGTAAGAAAAATTTAATCCTAAATAAAAACTCAATATGAAGATCTATTCCAAAATACTCTCTCTTTTATTTGTTCCAATCCTTGGTTCTTTTTTCGGTTGTGCTGAAAAGCCGGGCGGAGAAGGAGGCGATTCGGAAACTTCCTTTGCCTATGTGACTAATGGAGTGGATCCATTTTGGGATTTGTGCGCCGCCGGAGTAAGGATTGCGGAAAAAGAATTCGGGGTCAGTTGCGAGGTCCTGATGCCGCCCAAAGGAGTGGTGGATCAAAAGAGAATGATGGAAACCTTACTCGCCAAGGGTATCTCCGGTATTGCGGTTAGCCCGGTGGATGCCGAGAATCAAACTCCTTTTTTAAACGAGGTGTCCGAAAATACTATTCTTATCACCAACGACTCGGACGCCCCCAAGAGTAAGCGCCTGGTCTTCATCGGTACGAACAACTATAAGGCTGGTCGTGCCTTGGGAGGGTTGGTGAAAAAGGCTCTGCCAGACGGCGGTGAGGTCATGCTTTTCGTTGGTCGTCTTGAACAATTGAACGCGCGTCAGAGAAGGCAGGGTGTAATCGATGAGTTATTGGGTCGTCCGGTGCAAAGCTTGGAGCAACTTGAATACGATCCAGTTGATGCAACCAATTTAACTTCAGAAGATGAAAAGTACACCGTTCTTGACACTCGTACGGATAATTTTGACAAGGCGAGAGCCAAGAGTAACGCCGAGGATTCGATTGCAAAATACAAGGATTTGAAATGCATGGTGGGATTGTTTGCATACAATTCCCCTTCCTGTATTGATGCGATTAAGGAGGCAGGTAAGCTGGGTACCATTAAAATATGCGGTTTTGATGAACAAGACGCTCTTCTTCAGGCGATCACCGAAGGACATGCTTACGGCACGATTAGCCAGCAGCCCTGGGAGTATGGATATGAATCCATTAAAATGCTCAAGAATATATCGGCTGGTATAATGCCCCCGACTCCATATCAGGAAGTTTCTTTTCTCGAGGTAACCAAAGAAAATATCGATGAGTTTTGGGCCAAGAAAAAAGAAATGGCAGAACTTGGAAAATCCCAGTAAATGAGTAACGATTCAGGGTTACTTCTTGAAGTACGGGACTTAAAAAAAAGTTTCCCCGGTGTTCTTGCCCTGAAAGGAGTTTCCCTCACTTTGGCAAAGGGAGAAGTTATCTCCCTGATCGGTGAGAATGGGGCCGGGAAGAGCACCCTGATGAAAATCCTGGCCGGTGTGCAACCGGCGGATTCAGGAGTGTACCAAATTGACGGGAAAACAGTTGATTTTAAGAATGTACGTGAGGCGATGGATCTGGGTATCGCCTTAATTCATCAGGAACTCAACCTGGCTTCCAATCTTGATTTGGCTTCCAATATTTTTCTGGGTCGCGAGCCTGGAAAAAAAGGCTTTATCAACGAAGAAAAATTGCATGCGGAAGCAACCAGGCATTTAAAAAGAGTCGGGTTGAACTTACCTTCGGACACAATTGCGGGAACCCTCCCGATTGGAAAGCAGCAGTTGGTTGAGATTGCCAAGGCACTCTCCTGCAACGCCCGTGTGTTGATCATGGATGAGCCCACCAGTAGTTTGTCTCAGAAAGAAACGGAAACTTTATTCGAAGTGGTTAAGGGTTTGCGTGACCAGGGTATCAGTGTGATTTACATATCCCATCGACTGGGCGAAGTGAAGGAGCTTTCGGACCGGGTCACCGTATTTCGGGATGGTGAAAATGCGGGTGAATTAGCCAAGGATGAAATCAATCATGATAATATGGTTCGTTTGATGGTGGGCCGTGAATTGAGTGAATTTTATGACCGTGATATCCATCAACCAGGGGATTGCGTGCTTAAAGCGATGAATGTGATTTCTCCGACCTATCCTGAAATTCCGGTTTCGATTGAGGTCCGTGCAGGGGAAATCGTTGGGATTGCCGGGCTTGTCGGTGCTGGACGCACCGAATTACTACAAACTTTTTTTGGAGTCACTCCCTCACTTGGCGGTGAGTTGGAAGTGCAGGGGAGCAGTTTTTCTCCCCGTTCCCCTGCGGACGCGGTACAGGCCGGTCTGGCCCTCGCGCCTGAAGATCGAAAGCTCCATGGGTTGGTTCTCCCAATGACCGTGCGGGAGAATGCTAGCCTACCCAGTTTGGAACGGGATCAAAAAATGGGTTTTCTTGATCATTCCAAGGAAAAGATTATTGCCGATGAGGCGGTGGAGCAGATGAAGATTAAAACCCCTAGTATCGAACAGGCAGCCCGTTTTCTTTCCGGTGGCAATCAACAAAAGATCGTCTTGGGGAAATGGCTGGCCATGAATCCCAAACTCCTGATGCTTGATGAACCTACCCGTGGAATTGATATTGGAGCCAAAAGGGAGATTTACAAGCTCATGGAAAAACTTGCCGGCCAAGGTATCGCAATTCTTTTTGTTTCCAGCGAAATGGAAGAGGTCCTGGGAATGGCAGACCGGGTTTATGTGATGCACGAAGGACGAATTTCAGGAGAACTTCAAAAGAATCAAATGTCAGAAGAATCAATTATGCAACTTGCCACGGGAGGCTCATTGGCAGCTTAACACTATGAAAAAAAATGTTTTTGGAATCTTTGGCCTCTTGGTCGCGGTCTTCGTAATTACGGCAATTGCCGACCCCAATTTTCTCTCCGCATACAACATGCAAAACACGGTCAAGTGGTCGAGTCTTTACGGAGTGATGAGTATCGGGGTGGCCTTTGTGATCATAACCGGTGGCATCGATTTATCCATTGGATCGGTTGTCGGGCTGGTTGCGGTCGTGCTTTCTTTTTTCACCAAAATTCAGGGTCTCGATCCGATTGTCGCGATTGGATTAACCTTACTCATGTCGGTATTAATTGGATTGATTCACGGCTTGCTAATCACCAAGGCAAAGCTTCAACCCTTTGTGGTGACCTTGTGCGGACTGTTGATTTATCGAAGTTTAAGCCGGTGGTTAACCGACAACCAGTCCTTGGGACCCGTGCCTTTGGAGGGTGATCTTGGTTTCGCAAACCTCGAGCAAATCCTGATGCTTGATTTTATTTTTAGTGGCCAAATTCCAATTGGTGGTTTTTTCAAACTTCCGACACCCGCTCTTTTTCTCTTAGTACTTGCACTTACCGGTGCGATCTTTCTTAGAAAGACAGTCTGGGGTCGATATTTATACGCTCTTGGCAATAATGAGGATGGTGCCCGATATAGTGGAATCGACACCGATCGTATGAAAATTGTGGCCTATGTATTATGCTCATTTTTTGCGGGAATTGCGGGAATTCTATTCGCTTTCGAACTCGGTTCGGTACAGCCTGCACAGACGGGTGAGTTTTATGAATTATTTGCGATCGCGGCAGCCGTTCTTGGTGGTTGCAGTCTGCGGGGAGGAGAAGGTTCTATCTTGGGAGTCATAATTGCAGCCGCAGTAATTAGGATCATTTTCAATTCAATCAATATGGTCGGAATTTCAACTCACCTCGAATTTGGAATTCTTGGACTGGTGATTTTACTGGGCGTGATTGGGGATGAAATGTTGAAGAAGAAAATGGCCGAAAGACAGGTGGCTGCGAGCGAGAAACTCGCCGCAGAATTAAGTATGAAATCAAAGAATAACGAGAACCTGGAATAGCGGGTTATTTAATTATGCGGTGACATTATTTTTCTTTTGGTTTTGAGTATAGTTTATGATTTCAAACGATGTTATGGTTTTTGACTATTCTGCGATAAACGCCTTTCTTACCCGGGATTCGATTTGGATAAAAAACAACCCGTGCGTAAGTCCGGATTTCTGCCTCGATTGGGCCCGTTTTACTGAAGGACTCAAAGGTACTGCCGAGCTGACTGAATATTCACGAAGTACTTTCTCCTCCGAACATGGGGAATGGGCCTTGGTTGAAGACCAATGGGGAGATCATGCTTGGAGGCTTAGAATATCTGGTGAGATAAAAGAAGACTTGCGTCCACTGAGTAATGGATTCGAGGCGGAAGGATTTATTTATTTTCCGGCTTCTTTTGAAAACCTCGTTCGCCTGAAGAATTTAGTTCAGGAAAGTGATCCTGAAAATAATGCTTTTCCCACATCCCGTGGAAACCTAGGGAAATCAACTTTGGGAATCGGGGCCCGGTTTACCACCCTGCATTGGGATGGAGTGGACTGGGCTATGTCCAGATTAGGAACGGGATTGACCGCCAATCAAAACAGCATTCCTCGGGAACTGGTCTATGATGTGAATGAAATGCTTGCGGGTAATTTAGATACTGTCCCTTTTCCTTTCATTGGTTGTGATGTGCCCGAGGGGCATCAGGGCCAAAGTGTGGAGGGGATGACTCATGGATGTATTTTGGCTAAATTTAAGAATGGGTTTCACAAACTTGGTATCCCGTGGAGTTTCAACGCCGATCATCAACCCATTGGGGGTAAATTTGATAAAAGAGAAGACCAGTTAGTTGCCGGATGTATGTTTGCCAGTTATATCACCTTTGATCTTTCTCCGGAATTGGCTCAAACTGAGATTCCACAATCGGAAGAGGAAAAAGCCCGTTTTGTTGAAAAGGAAGTTCCTGTTGATTTGGTCCATGCCGCAAGGAAGAGAGTGGAAAATGCGGGATTGTTTCCAAGTGAAGATGAGTTCAATGGATTACTCGCTTATGTTTGGCCGGCACTTCAAAAAATGAAGGTTCGCGACGATAAATACAAAGCTTGCCGCAAGAAGTATTTCACCACGAGTTTAGGATGTGATTTTCTCCGGGAGTTATCCATTGATGAATTGCCTGGGTTAACCACACCGGAGACAACCGCAGTCATGTTAGCATTATCTTTTGAGATGGGAATGCCGATTCATTTTGTGGCTCCAGCATTCGGATTCCAAAAGAATATTCCTTACCCCGATAACCATCAGTTACGGGAAATGATCAAACCCATCTGGGCGGTATGCGAAAGTTTTGGGGTATCTATTGGATTCCATTCAGGATCGGGTAAATCAGCGGAAAATTATCAGGTGGCAGGAGAGGTCACCGGGAGCAACCTCGAGATTAAAACAAGCGGTCGGTACACCTATGAAATGGGGGTCGCACTCCATGCATCCAGCAATCCGAAGGATCAGGAATTATGGAGAGACTGGTATACATTTACGATAAAACTTGCGTCCAATAGTTGTTTTTCAACGGATGAAACGGAGCAAAAAATGGCACGCGAATTTGTTCGGTTAACTATTGGCCCTGAGAAAATGGAGGAAGCCACCAAGAGCGAAGAATCATGCAGAAACATTTTGAATAGTTTAGATCCCAGTCCGGAGCACTTCTTTTGGTTTGAATATAATTTTCTCTATGTTTTAGCTGCTGAAGGCTCCCCGGAAAAGAAAGCACTGGGGGATCATTCACCCAAAGGGTATCGACAAAGACAGAGGTTTTATTCAATTAGTGATGAAGGCCGGTTGCTTTATTCTAAAAGGGTTGTTGAGTACATTCTCTTTTTGGCCGAAAATACCGGCTTGGTCTCGAAAGAACAATGTTCGAAGGCAGCCGAGGAACTTGCTCGAATTAAGACTTTTGAAGAATTTATTGGGAGTATTTCAAAGTCTTAAAATATAAACATATTCTGATTTGAAATTTATAACCTTTATGAGCGGTCCAGGTGCCCGAGCTCTTTGTCCGGATTAATGAAATCCCTGACTCTTTTTTTGAGTTCCTTGATATCAGGAAATCCACCCTCTCTTTTTCGACACCAAATTAAATCCTGATTGCAAGTGATTTTGAATGTTCCATTCACTTCCTTATTTGGTTTGAGGGTAACCTCATCAATTTCCTGTTCGAAGGTGGAGAGTAGTTCCTGAGCCATCCAACCGGAACGGAGCAACCATCGGCAACCTGGGCAATACTCAATCGTTATTTTGAATTCCATAGGATTTGAATAGATTTTGTTATTTAGTTTGTAAGAAATTTTCTGGAGATACTCCATAAACCGATTTAAATGTTCTTGAAAAATGAAAAGGATTTTCAAATCCGAGTTCATACGCAATGTCTTTGACCAATCTCCTTGAGGAAAGTAACAGCGAGGCGGCATGACCCATTTTTAACCTGATCAAAAACCGGTAGGGTGAATCATTATGAAAGCGTCTGAAAATACGGGAAAGGTAAGCGGGGTCGATATTCAGTTCATCGGCTAACTGATCTATGGTTTTGATTCGAAAGTAGTTTTTACGAAGGTGCTGATGAATACGATTATAAGTATCCCATGCCCGAACCTGTTTTTCTGAAGTTGATGGTGCGTGTTCGGAAATTTTAAGAATAATGGTGTGAGCCAGCAGGTTACAAATAGAGCTGCCATGAAATGTACCGGAATTCGTATTTCCTAATATCAGTTCGAATAACTCAACAATTTCATGGTGATCCCGAATATTTTGAAAACTACAATTTTCTTTGATTGTTTTGGATTCAATTTCAATAACCGGGGAATGAGCTAGGACCATAAAATATTTAATCATTGGTTTGATGGGAGAGCTTGATATTTTATGATGCTGCCCGACTTTATAGCTAAACAGGGAGCCCGGGCACAACTCGTGATTGGAACCGCCCAGGCAAAGTTTTCCTTCCCCTGCCATTATAAATTCAATGGTTGTGCATTCCATGACCGAATTGGATCTTCTTATTTCCGGATAGGAATCGCGTTCAACCAAAAAATCGGGCAGGCACTTCTCAAAGCCCACACTTACCAGCGAAACAAATGCGGGTTTATTTTTAGGGAAGCCGATAAAAACCTGTCTGGCATCGGTGACCTGCTTGGAAAAGTGCTCCATAATTAATTTTTTTAACAAAAGTCAAAAAAAGATATGTATTTGTCAAGGATATGCATTCTTAATTTACTGCTTTCAGTCTATTATAAATTAAGAATTGAATTACAAAAATGTTTTCCTATGAAGTTAGTTTGCCCGATTTTGAATTACGATTAAATATCATTTATTGTTATGCCCAAGGTTTTAAGTTTTTTTTTGAAGAATCGATCAGTACTATTTGACACTTTAGCTTATTTTCCGCCTGTTACTGTTTACGCCGAATGCAATTTTTTATGAATTTGCGATTTTTATTTTTTTCTGTCCTCCCCATCTTCAGTTTAACTGCTGATGAGAGTCAATTTTTTGAATCTAAAATTCGGCCAATTTTGTCAGAAAAATGCTACGAATGTCACAGTTCCAAGTCTTCCAAAATAAAAGGCGGTTTACGACTGGATCATATCGATCTGATTTTGGATGGAGGCGAAACGGGGCCGGGCTTGATCAAGGGTAATCCGAATGAATCTCTGCTCATTGAAGCAATCCGATATGATGATCAGGATTTTCATATGCCTCCCAAGGAAAAACTATCCAAGCAAGTGGTAGCGGATTTTGAGAAGTGGATTTCGGACGGGGCATTTTGGCCGGATGAACCAATTCCCAATCTTCTGACTTCCCAAAAGCGGACTTCTTTTAATTTGGAAAAGCGAAAAAATGCCCATTGGTGTTGGCAACCAATAACTTCTCCTGCGCTTCCCTCCGGGTTGGCTTCCCATACCAATCCGATCGATTATTTTATCGCTAACCGATTGAGCGAAAAAGGATTACTTCCGGCCTTGGAAACTGACAAGAGAACATGGCTGCGCCGGGTAACTTTCGATCTAACCGGATTGCCTCCCACCTTGGAGGAAATCGGTGGTTTTATTTCAGACGATTCGACGCATGCTTTCACTGCTGTTGTGGATCGTTTGCTCAAAAGCGATCACTTCGGAGAAAAGTGGGCCCGTCACTGGATGGATCTGGTGCGATATGCGGAGACTTGCGGGCATGAATTTGATTATCCACTGGAAAATCCTCATGAATATCGTGATTATTTAATTCGCGCTTTTAATGAAGATGTTCCTTATGACCAACTATTGCGCGAACATGTTGCTGGCGATCTGATGCAAGAGCCCCGTAGGCATCCTTCGGGAAAATTCAATGAATCAATCATTGGGACCGGATTCTGGTATTTTCACGAAGCGGTTCATGCACCTACTGACCCCAAAGTCGACAATGCAGATCGTATGGAAAATCAGCTTGATGTTTTTGGTAAAACCTTTCTCGGATTAACCATTGGGTGCGCCCGTTGTCACGATCATAAGTTTGATGCCATTTCGGAAAAGGATTACTACTCACTCGCCTCGTTCATGCAGGGTAGCACCAGGCAGGAATATCCTTTGGATGTTGGAGGAAAAAGAAAAGAACTTGCTGTTGAAATAGAACAATTGTGCGGTTCTGCATTTGATTCTCTTTCAACTACACAGGACGGATTTCATCCAAAGCATCTCCCCAGTCAATACTGGAAAGGTGCTTTGCATCTTTCCACTTCTAACTACAAGGACAACCGAGCAGACACTAATATTGCCCGGGAAGTATTGGCAGATTTTGAAGATGGGTTTAGCGGTTGGAAAGCAAGTGGGAAAGCTTTCTCAAAACCCATGTTGAAGGGTTCGAATGAGGCAAAATCAATTACTGGATATACGGGCGTTGGTTGGGCTTCATCCAATAAAGATCCAAAAAAACCAATGGGCTCGCTACGATCTCCCAAAATTACGGTTGAGCATCGATTTCTTAACTTTTCTGTGGGAGGTGGTCAGTTCAATGAAGTGGGGGTGGAGTTATGGGCTGAGGACAGGAGGGTTTTAGTCTCTCGCGGTGAAAACAGTGATGGGTTAGTACCAAAGAGTTGGGATTTGGAGGATTACCACCAAAGGGAGATTGAAGTTAGAATCGTTGACAATGCAACGGGCAAGTGGGGACATGTGCATGCAGACCAGTTTGAATTTGCCCAATTTCCGGCAGTTCCTAATCCAGATAAACCTGTGCCTCCCCATTCAGTGGTTGAAAGATATGCTCAGGCAACCGGGTTAAATGGTAAAACTCTTGATGCATGGTGCCTGCACCTTAACCAGTTGAACAACCTTCAATCGTTGTCACAAAGAATAAAAAGTGCAAAAAAATCGCACATTGGACTCGCCATTGCGGAGGAGAATTTCATTCAAAACAGTCAATCATTTGCTAATTTTACTTCTTCGGAAATTCCAAAAGGCTGGAAGATCACAGGAGAGGCTTTTAAACCACGAGGGCATCGATTAGTTTCGTTTGACGGATCTAATCTTTTCCCCAACCGGAATGTACTCTCTTCTCATGTTTTAGGAAACAGACGGGTGGGCAACCTGCGGTCCCCGCATTTTAAAATTGGACATGATCAAATTTTAGTTAAGGCCAAAGCAAAAAATATTTTCATGAGAGTAGTGATTGATAATTACCATATGGGTAAGCATTCGGGCTTACTTTTTGGCGGTACTGTTATCAAGGAGGCCAATGCCGAGGATGACTTCAAATGGTTTAGTTTATCACCCAAAAAATACCAAGGCCATTGGGCCTATCTTGAATTTGTGGATCGGGGTACAGACGCTTACCTGGAAATCGATCAGGTCAGGTTTGCCAATTCAGGAATCGGAAGAAGGCCTGACTCCAGATTTTCCCTGTTGTTGGAGAATGACAACATTGAGGCAAGCAATCTCCCTGAATTTCTTGATGATTTCATCGAAAAATCATTCGATAAAATCAATACGGGTACTTTCTCGGGAGAAGAATATGAATTTCTTAATTACCTGTATAGCGAAGGGCTTATTCCATTCGAGAATCAACAAACTATCCCTGAACTATTGAGACAAGCCGAAGTCATTGATTCCAAAACTCCCCCGGAGAGATACACATTGGCAATGGGGCAGGGGAGTCCTTTTCAGGGAAATGTTTATGTGCGGGGAAGTCCACATAAATTGGGCGAACCAGTGGTTGCACGGAACCTTACTGCCTTGGGTGGACAAGCCGGATCCCGTCTTGATTTAGCGGATCAATTAATCTCCGATGATAACCCACTCGTATCCCGCGTGATGGCGAACCGTGTATGGTTGCAATTTTTTGGGCGGGGAATCGTCCCGACTCCGGATGACTTTGGACCAATGGGGCAGGAACCAAGCCATCCTAAATTACTGGACTGGCTGGCCCATGATTTTCGAAAAAATAATTGGTCGGTTAAAACACTGATTCGAAAAATTGTACTTTCTAAAACCTATCGTCAATCGAGTCGTTTAAATCCTTCTTGTAATAAAGAAAAAGTCAGCCTATCGGACCCGCAAAATATTTTATTGCACAAGATGCCGGTTCGACGATTGCAGGCAGAAGCGATAAGGGATTCAATTCTTTCATTCTCTGGTCGAATCGACAGGAAGTTATACGGTCCGTCTGTACCCATTTTTAAGACTGCATTTATGACGGGCAGGGGAGGGAAGAAAAATGGACCTCTAGATGGAGCCGGAAGAAGGAGCATCTACGGCTCGGTTTACCGTAATTTTCTTTCACCCTTCATGCTGGCTTTCGATCAACCCGCTCCTTTTGGGACGAAGGGAAAAAGGTCTGTTTCCAATGTGCCGGCCCAATCTTTGGCACTGATGAATGACCCGTTTGTAATTGGTCAATGTCGATTAATGGGTAAAAATATTTTCCAGTCGAAGAAGCCAGAATCGGAGTCGGTTGGAAGTCTTTTTGAGATGATAATGGGAAAATCTCCAAACGGGAAAGCGCAGGAAAAACTTCTCGCATTTTTAGAAACTCAAACAAAAGCACATGGGAGTCTTAACGAAGAGGTATGGGCGGATTTAGCTCACGTCCTTATTAATTCGAAAGGATTTCTCTTTCTCAACTAAACTTCAAAGCCATGCATTGTAACCAATTTAATACTCCCTTGTCCCGTAGGTCCATGCTTCAATCCTGCGCTATGGGATTTGGTGGACTCGCCTTTTCTGCCTTATCCAATGATTCACTTGCTTCCCCTTTGGCTCCGAGGAAACCACATTTTGCACCCCGGGCCAAAAATGTGATTTTTCTTTACATGGATGGTGGACCATCCCATGTGGATATTTTTGATTACAAACCAGCCTTGGAAAAATACAACGGAAAAGACCCAAGAGAAGTGATTGGGAAACTGGCACCCACCCAATTCGATAATATTGGCAAAATCCTCAAAAGTCCCTGGGAATTTAAACAAAGGGGGCAGAGTGGACATTGGGTGTCCGATCTTTTTCCGCATATTGCACAGGATGATGTGATTGATGAGATTTCGATGGTGAAATCGATGACTTCCAACTTTTCCGAACATACTTCCGCCAATTATTTTTTGCATACGGGTAGTGGTTTTCAGGGCCGGCCAAGTATGGGTGCTTGGTTTGGGTATGGCCTGGGAACGGAGAATCAAAATTTACCTGGGTTTGTGGTATTAAATGGTGGCTTAATTCCACCTGGAGGGTTGGATTGTTTTGGTTCCGGTTTTTTACCGGCCAGTTATCAGGGATCCGTTTTTCTTCCTCAAAATGAACCGGTCGCGAATATTAAACCGAAGGAAAAATCATCTGATTTACAGAAGAATAAATTATCTCTGCTGTCTGATCTGGATAGCTCTTCTTTGCAGGAAATGGACTTTGACCCCCAGGTCGAAGCAGCGATTCAGAATTATGAGACTGCCTATCAAATGCAGACTTCCGTACCTGAATTGATGGACTTAAAAGGTGAATCTGAAGCGGTAAAAAAATCGTATGGGATGGATTCAGATTTTAAAAATACACGTACCTTTGGCATGCAGTGCCTGCTGGCACGCAGGTTAGTGGAGAGAGGAGTTCGGTTTATTGAACTGACCTGCCCGGGTGGAAATGGAGATCGTTGGGATCAACATGGTGGATTAGTGGATGGACATGGGAAAAACTGCAAATCTGTGGATCAACCGATTGCGGCCCTCATTCGCGACCTTAGGAAATTAGGTATGCTGGATGACACCCTGGTTGTCTGGACGGGCGAGTTTGGCCGCACCCCATTTGCCCAAGGATCAAACGGAAGAGATCATAATCCATTCGGATTCACAACCTGGTTTGCGGGTGGGGGAATCAAACCGGGAGTAACCGTCGGAGCCACGGATGAATTTGGGTACAAGGCAGTGGAAAACCGCTACGAAATTCATGACCTGCATGCGACAATGCTTCATTTATTGGGTATCGAGCACACCGAAAGTACCTTTCGCTTCGGGGGCCGAGATATGCGCCTGACCGAAGTCTTTGGTCATTTGATTAAAGAAATTCTTTAAGTTTTCTGTCCAGAATCGGGATTTGTTGGCAGATCTTTTTTATATGGAATTTGCTATCTCACTCCAAACCGGGCCGACAACATAAACACAGTATTTTAATAAATACCTTGCCTTTGTGAAAAGGGTGCACTTACATTTTATTAAATATATTAATAATAGACATAAATAAAATTAGATAAATTCTCCCGAGATGTCCGAATTCGAAATACCCCCTATTGAGCTTCAGCAAACTGCACCTTTAGAAAGCCCTTTTTCGAAATACCTGAGAAATTACAGATTACTCAATAGTTTATTACTGGCTTTATTCTGTATGGTGCTGACCTTTTCTATTTTTTGGAATATGTTGATGGGGATTCCTTTGAGTGATGATGCGGGATCGGATTTCGCGGATGCGGGTCAACCCACGGCTGCTCCCAAAAAACAGGAACAAAAAGTCAGGTTGATGCAGAGGCAGAAGCAGGCCAAGCCCACGCAGACATTTACTTTTCAGGCACAGGCGATTTCTGATATTTCAGCCCCCGTCGTGGATATTGAGACAAAATCCCTTAATCCTGCAATTGCATTGAGTCCTATGGGAAACATGGGCGATGTGAGTGTAAACGTGGATATGTCCGTTTTAAATAAAGCGTTCGCTTCCAATTTTATGGGAATCAAATCGAAAGCGAACAAGATACTTTTTATTATCGACTATTCTGCGTCGATGAATGGGCGGGATAAGGTAATGAGAAGCGAGCTTTGCAAGGCGATTGAAAAGTTGCCCGCGGTCGGTTCGGTTTCAGTTATCTTTTTTTCCGGTCCGACATGGGTTGCCGGAGAAGATGCCAAGGCATTACATAAAAATTGGAGCGGTTCCAACAATGGGGGATGGAAACCCAATGATGGATACAACCCCGTTCGTCCCAAGTGGTTACCTGTTACCCCTTCGATCAAGAAAAAATTAACGAAAGCAGTTCAGGAAACTCCGCTTACTTTTGGTACGGTGTGGGACAATTCTTTTGAGTGGGCGTTTTACATGAACCCAAAACCCGATGTCATTTATTTCATGACCGATGGAAATTCTAATAAAAGTTTCCAGGGAATTGATTTGATTAAACAGAAAAAAGGAAAGACCAAAATCTACACGATCGGATACGGGGCTCCTGCAGGGGCTAAATTACCCCTCGAAGAAATTGCAGCGATGACGGGTGGCAAGAGTAAATTTGTCGATATGGATGAAATAAGGATGATGGAAAAAGAAATCGATGGAAAGGCTCAGGTGAACTGAGCTTTATTCGATTTAAAAAATACTACTTTTCACTTTACTGTCTACATTGCCCAGCGGATTATTCAATCAGGTGTATCGGTTTTAAGGATGTGAGACTATGGGGAACCGAGTGGGTGGCCATAGGAAATTTCACCTCTGCCTTATCCAAAGATTTTCCAAATAAAAAGAAATTCTCATCCCACTTCATTCGATGCAAAAAAAAGACCATCCGGGGATGGTCTTTTTAAGAAATTTCTTTGAAAGAAATTACTCAGCTGCTGGGGCTTCAGCTTCAGTAGCAGGTGCTTCACTTGCGTTTGAATCTTCAGCTTCGCTAGCTCCACCACCGCAAGATGCAAAGAGGGCCAACGACAGGATGCTTAAAAAGGTAAGGAAGTTTTTCATAGCGTCTAGTATTAGGATGTTTGGGTTTATGATTGAGTTATGTGTCGTTGAATTGATCAACATTTCTAAAATTTAGATTATTGATTCCCTGTCAAGCTGATTCCAAGGGGGAACCGTGCTAATTCTTCTTGATTTAATCCCATTCTAATTGCCAAAACGATCGGAATTTTGTTGGTTTGAACGATGTACTATATTGGAATTGATGTTGGAACATCCTCAGTCAAAGCCCTACTCATTGATGATCAGGGAAAAGTGATCAAATCAACCGTCCCTGAATACTCTTTTCAGACCCCTGAACCACTTTGGGCAGAGGCAGACCCCCTCGACTGGTGGGAAGCAACCCAAACCGCAATTAAGGAATTACTGACCACGGTAAGTCCAAATCAAATTGCCGGAATTGGACTGACTGGGCAAATGCACGGAATGGTTGCTTTGAATAAAGAAGGTTCCGTTCTGAGACCCTGCATCATGTGGAACGATCAAAGATCACATATTGAATGCGATGAAATTACACAAAAGCTGGGGTCGGATGAAGTTCTTCGTATTACCGGAAACCCTGTTTTGCCAGGCTTCACCGCTCCCAAAATTTTATGGACTCAGAAACATGAGTCCGAGCTATTTGCTTCCATTGACAAGGTTGTTTTACCCAAAGATTTTATTCGTTATAAACTAACAGGTCAGTTCTTTTCCGATGTTTCCGATGCTTCCGGGACTTCACTGCTCGATGTGGGAAAAAGAAACTGGTCTGCGGAAATGTTTGATGCATTGGGTTGGCCAATTACATGGATGCCTGAAGTTACCGAGTCCACGGAGGCATCAACTGAAATTTCGGAGGATGCTTCCAGGTTAACTGGACTTTTAGCCGGTACCCCTGTGATCGCAGGTGGGGGAGATCAGGCTGCTCAGGCTGTTGGATGTGGGATTGTGGAGGAAGGCTTGGTTTCCACAACTCTTGGCACGAGTGGTGTGGTATTTGCACAGAGTGATGAGTACCGGGTTGAACCCAGCGGGAAACTTCATGCATTTTGTCATGCCGTACCGGGAAAATGGCATTTAATGGGGGTGATGCTTTCCGCGGCGGGTTCTTTTCAATGGTACAAAAATCAATTTGGGCAGGAGGAGCAACGCAAAGAAGACGGGGGGGGCTCGAATGCGTATGATCTTTTAACTGAAGAAGCTGAAACAGTTGCGGCGGGTTCTGAAGGTTTATTTTTCCTTCCCTATCTGTCGGGGGAAAGGACGCCGTATCCCGATCCATATGCCCGTGGGTGCTTTATTGGTATGAGCCTTCGCCATTCCAAAAAACACCACACCCGTGCGGTGTTGGAAGGGGTATCCTACGGATTGAATGATTCCCTCTCATTGATGCGTGATTTAGGAATCAACCCCAATGAAATTATTTTATCAGGCGGTGGTTCCCGTTCCGCATTATGGAAACAAATGCTTGCGGATGTTTTTTCCACCCGCTGTACCATGGTGAACGCACTCGAAGGGGCTGCTTATGGTGCTGCTTTATTGGCAGCGGTTGGAGTGGGAGCTTTTACCAGCGTCCAGGAAGCCTGCCGATCATGCATTCAAAAAACCGAAACCGTGAGCCCCGGCTCGGATCAGGAAACATATCAAAAACACTACCCAATTTATCAGTCCCTATATCCAAGTCTAAAGACCCAGTTTGCACAGATTGCCGATGTCATTACCCGGGACTGATTTTTAATATGGAAAATATTTACGAATCGAACAAGTTACTGGGGGAGTACCTCCTTTTTCATTACGGCGAAGACAGTCAGGTAATGCCCTGGGCGGACGGTCCCCAAAGTGCTTTACAGTTTCCATCGCGGAGCGTACACGAGCTTGTTGATTTAAGTTCACTGCCACGCAATGGCGGTTCGCGGGCGCTTGATGTTGGCTGTGCAGTCGGTCGGTCTTCTTTCGAAATGTCCTCCTTGTGCGACAGCGTGACCGGATGCGACCTTTCTGAGTCATTTATCTCCGCCGCCCAGACCCTTTTGGATCAGGGCGAGTTATCGTACCAATATCTCGAAGAGGGAGACCTTTATCAGAACGGGCTGGCAAAGGCGAATGTTATGGCCGGTAAAAAGATATCGTTTCTTGTTGCGGATGCCTGTTCTTTACCGATGGAGTTAAAAGAGTTTGATTTGGTTCATGCGGCCAATTTAATTTGTCGATTACCGGAACCAAAACTATTTTTAGACCGACTCCCTGACCTGGTCAAACCGGGCGGGCAGCTTCTCCTTGCCACCCCGTTTACATGGCTCGAAGAATACACGCCCAAGCAAAATTGGATTGGCTGCGGAAACTCGGAGGAGACCCTCAAGGAAATATTGAAATCCCATTTTGAATTGGAAAAAAAAGTGGAAATCCCATTCGTGATCCGTGAGCACCGAAGGAAGTTTCAATTCAGCGTTTCTTTGGGTACCCGATGGAGGCGTATTTAGAATTGAACCGAATTCGTCATGGTTGACTGGTTTAAAAATTATGTCTTTGAAACAGTGATTATTTGTATGATTATGTTCAAGTTTTTACTTCATCCTTCATTGTAAACCACAGAGTGTATAACTATTAAACATGACTGAATTTAAGGATTTTTCTGATAGTATTGCTGCCAACACTCAACCGAATCGTGAATGGGTTGAGTGTTTACAGGCTCTTTGGTGGGCCCAGAAAGGAAATTGGGAAAAAGCCCATGATATTGCACAGGATGAGGGAAGTAAGGATGGAGACTGGGTACATGCCTATCTTCATCGGGTCGAAGGGGATTTGGGGAATGCCGCTTATTGGTATAACCGGGCATCACGACCCGTTAAGCAAACGGAATGCTTGCAGGAAGAGTGGAAGGAATTAGCGATCCACTTTCTTTCTTCAAATGGATAAACTGGAAATCTGGGAGTGGATACACAATCAACAGGAATTTTTACCCCGGGAAATAAGAAGCACGGTCAATTTTTAGAAAAAGAAAAACGGTGGGAAATCTTTTCACCCATCAGCCTGATGATTCTTTGCACGATGAGCATTCTTTTTATTCGCTCTGCACAGGCTTACACAGGTGGAAATCAGTGGCAAATGCAAGTCCTTTGGGTATTGATTGGATTTTCCATATATATCGCCGTTTCAATGGTGGATTATCATTTTTGGATGCGATTTGCCCATGTTTTCTATGTTTTAGGAGTGGTTTCCCTCATTCTGGTTTTTCTATGGCCTGAAAAATATGGTGCCCAGAGATGGATTGATTTTGGAAAGTTTAAGATCCAGCCTTCCGAATTTGCAAAAATTGTGACCCTGATTCTTGGTGCCAGTATACTGTCGAGGTCGGAAATTGGCACATTAAAAGACTCCCTGAAGGGGATTTTAAAACTGGGAATTTGTTTTGTCTGCCCAATGTTCTTGATTTTCAAGCAACCTGACTTAGGATCAACCCTAGTTTTTCCACCCATAGCATTTTCACTTTTGTACGTCGCCCGCATACCTTATCGATTTTTTGTTGCTACAGCCCTTCTGTTTGTAGTGATAATTGGTGTGCTTGGGTATGACGTTTATCGTTATTATCAATATAAATCCGAGAACCCGCATCCAACCGAAGCAACTGTTGCTTACGAGGATACCACTCTCATACCACTCAAGGACTATCAACGTAAACGCATCCTCACTTTTCTTGCACCTGAGGTCATGGACCCGAACGGCATTGGAGCGAATTGGAATCGCATCCAAGCCCTGATTGCCGTTGCCACCGGCGGAATCTCTGGCAAAGGTCTGGGCAATGGCATGCAAGCCAAGTTAGGATATCTGCCCTCTGCCGTCGCTCATAATGACTTTATTTTTGCGGTTTTGGCGGAAGAATCAGGATTTGTCGGAGGAATTATTGCCATTGGCTCATTCTTTCTGCTTATTTTTGGTTGCGTAAAGGTGGCATCCAAAGCGGCCGACCGCTTTGGAGCGATGCTTGCAATAGGAGTCTCTGTCCTGTTGATGACCCATGTGTTTATCAATATCGGCATGACTATCGGCATTACACCAATTACTGGTTTACCGTTGCCTTTTCTTAGTTACGGGGGATCATTTCTGATATCCTGTTTTATCCTGCTTGGGTTGGTACAGAGTGTTTACCGTCACAGAAAGGAATTTAGATGAACAAGAATAATATTCTGTCTTGTTTGATTTTTATTCTGTGGACGACCGGGTTTTCTATCCATCATAAAAATGGCCAGAAATACCAAACGCAAACCTAATTACTCCAAACGAAGAAGATCCAAAAATAAGGCAGGTAACAATAAAACTGCCGAAGAAAAAAATGATCTGACACTCCCGCCCGTTGAACCGGCACCTATCTCTATCGATAAGGGCAAATTGCGAGAAGAAGCAATTGAACGGGCCAAAAAGCGTCCAATCCGGGAAAGAATTCTTGGTTTTTTCCGACGGGAAACCAACAAGGATTATAAAGAATTAATTATTAATACCGAAGCCCTGGAACGCAGGGTTGCACTGATTGAAAATGGGGTATTACAGGCTTTCGATGTGGAAAGACTGGACGAAGAGAGAATGGTCGGAGCCATCTTTAAAGGGAAAGTTCAAAACCTTGAACCCGGGCTCAAGGCGGCATTTGTGAATATTGGTCAGGAGAAGAATGCATTTCTTCATTACTGGGACATGCTTCCCGGTGCCAATAACGACCCCTCAATTGAGATTGTGCGTGAGAATAAAAGAAAGACCCCGCATAACCGGGTGGAAGCGAAATCCATTCAGGAAATCCCCAAAGTTTTTCCCGTGGGTTCTGAAATTGTGGTTCAAATTACCAAGGGACAAATTGGCAGCAAAGGACCGAGAACCACCACCAATCTGTCTTTAGCCGGTCGGTTCTTGGTTTTAATGCCCTACGCCGGGCAGTGTGGGATTTCAAGAAAAATTGATGATAAGGCGGAAAGAAGCCGATTGAAGCGAATTATAGGCAACTTAAGTCTGCGCGAAGGAATGGGAGTTATTATCAGAACCGCGGGACAGACCAAACCGGAAAGGTTTTTTGACCGTGATCTGCATCTTTTACTTCAGCAATGGGATGAAATTGAGGCAAAAATGAAATCGCAGGATAGTCCCTGTTTCTTATATCAGGAACCAGATTTGATCGGACTGACTGCCCGCGACTTTCTGACGGATGATATTGACCGTGTACAAATTGACCGAAAGGAGGATTACTCAAGGTTAATTGAAACTATTCAACGAATTTCCCCCAAATCAAAATCCAAGGTATCCCACTTTGATGAGGAAATTCCCATATTCGAACGGTTTAATGTCGAGCGGCAGATTGAACAGACTTTCATGCGCCGGGTTTTACTTCCTTCGGGTGGAGAAATTGTAATGGAGGAAACCGAAGCTCTTGTGTCCATTGATGTGAATACGGGCAGTCACAAGGGAGACCGTAAGGACGGGAAAAACTTCATATTACAGGCGAACATTGAAGCCGCCGCCGAAGTCTGCCGGCAAATGAGGCTGCGGAATCTGGGCGGACTGGTCATTATCGATTTTATCGATATGAAAAACAAGGGGGATCAGCGAAAAGTTTTTCAAAAAATGAAATCCTCCATGGCCGACGATAAAGCGAAGCATAATATTTTACCAATCTCACAACTGGGCATTATGCAAATTACCCGTCAGCGCCATGATGAAAGTAATTCAAGTGGAATTTACGAACCCTGTCCGTATTGTTCGGGCCGTGGGATTGTCAAGTCCCCTCGGGCGGTGAGTATTGAAATTCAAAGAAAAATCACCAGTGTGGTTAGAAGATTTAGGGAAGAAAATCTTGAAAAAGAGATTAATCTTAAAATCTTTCTCCATCCGAGTACATTGAGAAGATTACGGGGACCGGATTCAAAATTGATCGATCGAATGGAGAGAAATTATGCTTTGAAACTTACCTTTGAGGGAGCCGAGACTTATCATGTGGAAAACTTTAAATTGATTGATGAATCTACTCAAAACGAGATTCGTTAAGTAACACGATGCGTATCCTTGCTACATTTGATAAATGCAAGGATTCCCTGACTGCACGGGAAATCTGCGCACTTGCCGATGAGGTGGCTACAAGCCAGACATTCGGACATGAATGCCGTAGTTTACCTCTCACCGATGGCGGTGAGGGATTTGCTGATTTACTGACCCGGGCAAAAGGGGGATCACTTCACTCATTTTCCGCCCAGGATTCGCTTGGCGAGGATAGGGAGGTCGAGATTGGGGTGATCCCGGGGGGGCAGTTGAGTTCAAGTTTGCGAGAATTTACCCATTTACCGGCAGAAGGGAATCTGGCGGTGATTGAAATGTCTTCGATTGCCGGACTGTCCGACTTACCCATGGAAAAGCGGAATCCTTGGCTTACTTCCACAACTGGGGTTGGTCAATTACTGGAACATGCCGCTTCCTTGGGAGTAAGTGCCATTGTTTTAGGGATCGGGGGAAGTTCCACTAATGATATGGGAATCGGCGCCCTCAGTTCACTGGGAGTCAGGTTTTTAGACCAGGACGGAGAACCTAAATCCCCCCCGAATCCAGATAGCTGGTCAACGATTGAGAATATTTCCACCCCTGAACTGGTTTCCCTTCCTCCCATTCGAATTGCCTGTGATGTCAGTAATCAATTACTAGGGGAAGAAGGTGCCACTTATCAGTTTGGTTTGCAGAAAGGCCTTTCCGACAGTCGAAAGAAAGAGATGGAAAAAAGGATGGAGGAAATGTCTGAAACTCTGGCCAACGCTTTTAATAAACCATTGCATTTACGGGAAGGGGAGGGTACTGGAGCTGCAGGGGGAATTGGATATGGCTTGAGCCTTGCCTATGATGTTCAATTTGTACCCGGATTCTCGCTTGTTTCGAAATGGTTTGATCTGGAGTCCGCGATTCAGGAATCCGATTTAATTCTTACTGGAGAGGGGAGGTTCGACCGTACCTCACTTTACGGTAAAGGTCCGTATGAAATTATTCGCATGGCATCCCAGCATGGAAAAAAGGTCATCCTGCTCGCGGGTTCCGTGGAAATGGAAGCAGCAGAAAAATGTTTAAGCGAATTCCCCGGCCTTGAAATTGCAGCATTCGGAAGCGAACGGTTGAGCCTGAAAGAAAACCTGCAGCGTGCTGCGGAACTTTTTAAACAAAAATTAGACTTTCAACTGTCCGTTCATCGATGAATTCCACTGAATGTCCTGAAGACAAAGAAATCCGTTTTAAACGAATTCGTCGATTAAAACGATGGATGCGACCGTTACCGAGGCGTTCAAACATTCACAATTATCCGGTTCTGAAATGGTTTTCCGAAACCGCATACAAAAGATCCTACCTATGGTCTTTTAAAGGAAATGCAATCAAGCCAGCCCTCTTCTGGGGAATGGTAATATCATTTTCTCCTTTAGTGGGTATTCAAATGCTGATTGCATTTTTCCTCGCTCTGTTTGCCCGGGCTAATCTGCCCATCATTGTGGCTTTACAGTGGATTTCAAATCCATTTACGATGGGACCGATTTATTTTGCAGACTATAAAATCGGCCGAGTTCTTTTGGAATTAGGCGGAATGAAAAGTAAGAAGAATCCTCTACTTAGTCCGGACTATGACTGGTCACAGTTTAAATTTAAGGATCTTCTTGTCCTGCTCGATACTTTTCCTCCCATGCTCGTGGGCGGTGCAGTAATCGGGGTATTCTTTGGAGTTATTTCAGTTTTTTTCTACAATGTGCTGGCAAAGTTTTACCAGAGACCACAAGGTAAACAAGCATCCAAATAATTATGAAACACGAGCCAATGAAGTATAAAATTATTTTTAACCAATCTCTCCTTTCTTCCTTTAATTTTTCTGATTTTTTTATCCTCTCCGGAGATTGTAACGGGGCAACCTTCGGTTAAATTGGGTATTGATTATCTCGAAGAAAATAAATTTCTGGTATTAGCAGGCAAGCGGGTTGGATTATTAACGCATCCGGCTGGAAAAAATGGAAAAGGAGAAAGCACTGTAGATGTTTTTGTCCGTTCCCCGGATGTGAACTTGGTTGCCCTTTTTGGACCGGAACATGGAATTTATGGGGATGAGAAAGCATCGGTTCCAGTAGAGGATAAAATCGATGTGAAAACCGGTTTGCCTGTATTTTCACTTTACGGAAAATTTCGCAAGCCCTCTCCCACGATGTTGGAGAAGATTGATAGTCTGGTTATTGATTTACAGGATGTGGGGGTTCGTTGTTACACCTATATCAGTTGTATGAAGTATGCCATGGAAGCCTGCTTTGAGGCGGGAGTGGAAGTGGTTGTGCTTGACCGCCCCAATCCATTGGGAGGAATCAAAGTCGCGGGCCCATCCATGGATGAAGCCTGCATGAGCTATGTGGGCGCTTTTCAGATTCCATTCGTTCACGGAATGACGATTGGTGAGCTTGCATTGTGGTCCAAGAAGGTATCCGGTGTTCTGAAAATCGGGGAATCCAGTCGTAAAAAAGGAAAGCTGACCATTGTACCCATGTTGGGATGGAACCGTCAGATGATCTGGCCACAGACGGGACTTTCCTGGTTTCCGACTTCTCCTAACATCCCGACACTTGATTCGGTGGCTGGATACCCCATGACCGGACTGGGGGCACAGATGGGAAAATTTAAGCATGGAATTGGTACCAAGCACCCCTTTCGTTTTCTGACTTACGAAGGAAAATCTGCAACCGCACTCAAATCTGAATTGGATCGTATCCAGATTCCCGGTCTTTCGTTTCAGGTCAAGACGCTACAAAAAGCGGATGGAAAAACCGTGGATGGAGTCTATATAATAATCAGTGACTGGAATTCCTGGCAGCCTACGGAATTACCCTTCCACATGATGCGACTATCCGCATTGTGGGAGCCCACGAGCCCATTTACTCAGGCAACCGAGTCGGAAATTACTCTGTTTAATAAGCATGTGGGATCTCAGGCATGGTGGAATGCACTGGCAAGGGATGGCGGACAAGTTGATCCACAAAAGTTTTTCTCACTTTGGAACGCGGATTCTGAGGAGTTTACCGCTTCGGTGAAACCCTACCTGCTTTATTGAGGTTTGAAATTAGCGGGTAAACTCGTCCAGAGAGAGCACACGCATCCCATGCTTTAGGAGTGCTTCCTCTCCGATGTCCTCATCCTCCATTGCGAGGGCGAGTACGGGTTTTTTGTTGGGTTGATGAAGGAAAGGATAGACATAATGAATGTTGATTTCAGCGTGAAGTAAAGACTGGGTAATTAAATGGAGGGAGTCTTCGCCTTCAATTTCAACCGCGATGATATTTCTCTCCGTAAAACTGATCGAGCGGGATTTTAGTAATTGTGCGGTTTCCTTCGGGTAGTTTGTTACTAACCTGATCACCGCTGAATCGGTCGTGTCTAAAACGGAAATTGCCATGATATGGATATCCTGCGACTTGAGCATTCCGATAAAATCATTCAGCCACCCCACCTTATTTTCAGCATAAATTACAAATTGTCGGATTATTTCTTTTCCTGGGTTACGCAGGGTGGATTGGGATTGGGCAGATAAGTCCATAGTTTTTTAAGATTTGGGAAGCGTTTAATATAAGCTTTTTCCCTGGCCTCTCGCAAGCAATTTGAAAATTCATTAAAATTGAATGCTTGCCACTTCTAAAGGAAAAGTCTTCAAGAGGTTAAAGGAAAGATGTCATATATAACAAAATTTTTACTCGCTTTTTTTCTTCTACACTGGCCCGTGTATTTGAACGGAAACGAAGGGCGTAAGTGGATTGAAGAAGATTTGAAAACCTTGGAGCGAAGTGCCCAGGAAGGGGATTCCTATGCACAGGGATTTTTAGCTCTCTGTTATGTTCATGGCGATAAAGGCTTGGACATTTCTTTTGATAAAGCAAGCTACTGGGCAAATTTGTCCATGGAAACCAATCATTGGCTTGGTCTTTTTACAATGGGCTATTTGAATCGTTTCCCTCCTATCGGGCCGAACCCGGAAAAAGTGGGCAGTTTATACACCAAGGTATTCTCGGATCCTGATGGGACCCTGGTCAAAAATGTGGCGGCGAATGATCCCGTTGCCTCATATGTTCTTGCGGAGATTTTTACCGCGGAGGAGGTTGAACCTGAACTGAGTCCGGATCTTCGGTTTGCCGCAAAACATTACGCCAGTTCATCCAGTTCTGGATATGCTCCTGCCTCTGTGCAGCATGCCCTGCTTAAGCTACACGCGAATGCAATTGAAGGGCAAAATATTGATATTGGAAAAGATCTCGCTGGAGGAGTTTCATTACTAAAAGAAGTGGCCGGGAAAAAGCTTCCCTCCGGACATCATTTTTTGGGAAGGTGTTACTTCAAAGGAATCGGAGTGAATGAAGATTATGAAATGGCACTCGTTCACTTCCAGGCGGCTGCGGACCGTGGTTACACGACCGCTCAGTTAATTGTCGCTCACTTTTACGCCTACGGACTGACCGGGCCGGCTAAGATTGATCTTGCCCTTCGATACGCCAATCTCGCCCTTCTACAGGACAGGGTGAAAGCTTCTGAAAAAATTGCCGAGTATGAACAACTTCTCGCGGATCAAGCGAGTGGGAAAGAAAGGCCAATTATGCGGCAACCCTTGAACACGGTTCCTTCACCCACCGCTTCTTCGATTATGGAACCCCCACCGTTACCCCCTGAACCCACAGCGGTCAATATTCAACCACGGGATCCCGTTTTTAAACCCACCGTTAATCGATTGCCCTCTATTTATGAAAATATCGGATCCACCGAGCCACCACCACCACCGGATATTCCATCCTCTCCCCAAACAGGATTATCTCCGGAAGAAATCCCTCCGCCCGCTCCGAATCGTCTGCCCCCTTCTGGAATTTCAAATTCAAATGCAGATTTGGAAATGGCGAAGAAACACTACTTTGGCCTCGGGGCGCCCATAGATATTGATCGTGCCTATTCACTTTTTTCCCGTTCTGCTAACCGTGGAAACCCGGAGTCCGCCCGCTATCTTGGTATCATGTATCTTCGTGGTAAAGGAGTTCAGAAGGACACCAACAAAGCACTTGAATGGTTTACCCGGGCTGCTCAAGGCGGAGATGAATTGGCTAAGAAGAATTTGAAGACACTCCAAATTCTTGGTAATTAAAAATAACTTCTCGTGGCTCTCAATTTTTGTGAGCGAACCCTGCCGGTTTTTATTTCTTGTAGAAAGCAGGAACAATTTTCCCCGGTAATTCCTTAAGCATGTTCCCCATTCCCTTGTTATGGGCGGTGGCCACAACCACCAGTTCGAAGGTGGGAAAGATAAAGATAAACTGTCCCCCCGCTCCGCATCCCTGAATCATGGGATATTTCATCCCTTCAAGTTCAAAGGTCAAGTTCCACCAAAAATAACCGTAAAAATATTCTTTGTTGGTTTGCACGAGCGGAGAGACGGCCCGCTGGAGATAGTCGGCAGGCACTAGTTGTTCACCGTTCCATTTTCCCTGATTCAATAAGAGTAGTCCAAACTTAACCATGTCACGGGAGAGCATACTGGAGCCGGCGGCAGATTTGGGAAAGTGGCTTTGATCCCTTTGCCAGAGGTAATTGAAAATACCCAGAGGTTTGAGTAATTCGTTACGAATGAATATTTCCGCCGGTCCCGGAACAATTGCTTCTATCACCTGCATGGTGAGGTTGGGGTCCGAAGCCTGATATTTGTAGGCCCGGGGATGGGGTGGAATGGGCGAACTGAATTGTAGGTATGCCTGAGCTTGCCCAATGCCAATTAGTTGTCTCGCATGGGTGACAACTTGATGAATTCTTTTTTGCGGCAAACGAATGCCCGAGCGCATCTGCATGGCTTGATGAAGGGTAATGGATTCGGCACCCTGAACCAATTTGTCGGTGTTGAGCTTGGGAAGAAAAGAAACTAAGGGCTTATGCAGGTCTTCCATGGAAAGGTGACCTAATTGAATCGCCCGCCCGAGGACAAGCGCGGTGTAGGATTTGGTGATCGACATTTGAAAGTGTGGATAGTTCGCACGCCCCCGTCGATAGTACGCTTCAAAAACGAGCTTTCCCTGATGGGCAATGAGCAGACTGTCGGTCATGCCAAACTTAGGATCAGCTGAAGGCCGCCCAAGCTCCCGTGCATACGCAAAAACAAGGCTTTTGTTACTATCATGATCCCCAAGTCTTCCTACTTTTAACTGGTCATTCCTATCCCTTGGGGACGAGCTCATGTAGGGCTGGGGAAGGTCGGGTATGGTCATTTCGTCGTGGTAGGACGCCCGCTTGACTCTTTGTTCGCTCACCACTGGGGCAAGGCCGGATTGTGCACCCGCTAAGAGAAGAGAGAAAAAACTCAAAAGGAGGGTGACCCAAAATAATTTCATTCTTACATGACTACGAAGTGGAATGAGAATGATCGAGTGAATTTTTTGGATGAGCTCGGAATAAATGATATAATTTGTTTGGCTTCAAAGGGTGAAGCATATCGGTCAGTGCGGCCGTGCCGTCAATGAGGTGTACTTGACCTGACCGATCATGATTACAAGGCTGCAAATGAATACTAACTCAGGAATGAGTCTCTTATTGTTTGATCGTTTTGATACCACAGGCTTTGTTTTCACTGCTTCCTGTGTGTCTTTTGACATGCAATATTTTAGCCCCAGACAGACGTTCGCCCCATTGCATTTAAAGGATTAAAGATTATCCTGATCCCAAAGGCGGATGTAAAAAATCAAAGATTGTGAAAAACGACAAATTCCATTTCTAACAAATTAATTTTGACAAGATAATATAACCTATAAAATATTGTTCATTTTTATTCAATTTCCCTGCGTTATGACCAAGTCATTCAAAATTTTTGGTAACTCTTGTAAACAGATCACCGAAGTGACTTTTTTGAAAAAAGAAAATTTCGTCTGCGTGTTCCTTTTAATATTTTCTGCGGGTTATTCCATTCGTGGACGCTGGATTGAATTCATTTCTCTCAGATGAGTAAACTGGTTTGTATCAGTGGCTGCTCCCGCGGACTAGGCTATGCAATGGCTAAGGAATTTTCAAAAAGGGGATGGAAGGTTGCGGGGGGAGCACGAACCGCTGAAGCCTTACAAGTGCTCAAAAAAGATTTGAGGACCGAGCATTTTCTTCTCCCTTTTGATGTGACCATCCCTGGGGATGTTGATGCCTTTGCGAAACTGGTGGAACAAAATTTGGGTGTACCCGATCTGCTCGTCAACAATGCCGGACTCATTAACAAAAGTGCCCCCCTAAGCCAGATATCTCCAGAAGAATTCTCCTCCGTTCTGGCGGTTAATCTGGGCGGGGTGCACAACATGATTCGCGCCTTTGTTCCGATCATGGAAAAAAGAGGGAGTGGAATCATTGCCAACTTTAGCTCCTACTGGGGACAGTCGACCGCTCCGGAAGTCGGTCCCTATTGTGCCACCAAGTGGGGAGTGGAGGGACTGACCCGTTCGCTTGCCCAGGAGTTGCCGAGTGGGCTCGCAACCGTGGCTTTTAATCCGGGCGTAATTGACACGGATATGCTCCGCTCCTGCTTTGGCGAGTCCGCCGGTGGTCATGAAAAACCTGATGCCTGGGCCAAACATGCGGTCGACCGGCTTGAATCTTTGGATCTATCGGACAATGGTACAAGCGTGGTCGGGTAGTTTTTCTGAGCTCATACTTTTAAAAAATGTAGTATTTTTCTGGAATGAATTCATGAATTCCTGGTTGGGGCTTATATAATGTGAATGCCGATAAGAAATTGACCCATCTAAGAAAGGGTAATAAGAATCAAAAATATGAAGAAAGATTTTTTATTTTCTCCAATTTCCTTACTTTATTATCCACTAAATACTGCACTACTTTGTGTTTGTGTGTCGGTTGTAATTACGACGCAGGCACACAGCGAGAGCTCATTAATTAAAGGTCCGGAATCTCAAATTGAAACACCGAGTCCATCCTCCACTGAGCACAGCAGTCAGTCTATGCAAATCAAACGATTGGAGGCTAGAATAGTGGGATTGGAAAAAGAAAACGCTGAAATAAAGGATCGTCTGAACAAGCTCGAAAATTCCCGGCCGGCTCGCCCAGCCAAAGAGCTTGCCGAGATTATTCCCGAGGGAGAAAAAGAGAAAAGATCTTTTTTTGAAGCCTTTCGCCGGGAGATGAAAAGCGATGCCGTCCGAGCCAGCGGGCCTTGGACCAATCCGGAATCCTGGGCATCAATCCGTAAATTAATGAGCAGTTACCAGATCAGGAAAACTTTGGGAATGCCCACCCGAAAGATGCCCTCAGTCAGGCCTTCGATCGAAGAGGTTTACTTGTATGTAGGAGACCTTGATTCGGACGGAGTGGAGGAGCGGGGTGTGGTAAATTTTAAAGACAACCGGGTGGTCTCGTTCGAATCGCCTCACTCCAAGTGAGCGAAACTTTTTTCCTGCGAAAGGGGAGAATTACATTATTTAATTTTTCCACCTTTCGACTCCGTATCCCTGTAATTCAAACTCTAATTATACAATAAAGTAATGAAAAAATTATTTATCAACATGCTTATTTTTTCACTTTGCCTGAATTCTTTGTATGCCGGGAACTGGCCGGCATGGCGAGGCGAGGATGCCACCGGTTCAACTGATTCCGGAAATTATCCGACTGAATTGAATCTGAAAAAGAATTTGCTGTGGAAAGCTTCCTTGCCCGATAAAGGATGTTCCACCCCGATCGTTTGGCAGGATTCTATTTTTTTAACTTGTCCAATAAACGGGGAAGATGGGGTGTTATCTTTCTCGTTGAATGGCGGGAAAAACTGGCAAACTAAAATGGGGCCCCAGCGGAAGGGGAAGCACTTGAATGGTTCGGGGAGCAATCCGTCTTTGATTACCGATGGCCGGAATTTGTATGCCTTATTCAAAAGCGGAAATTTGGCCTGCCTGAACAGGGGTGGAGAAATTCTTTGGCAAAGGGATTTATCCTCTTACGGGAAAGATACTCTTTACTGGGACTTTGGCACCTCCCCCATTCTTTCCAGTAAACATGTAATCGTGGCGTTGATGAGAAAGGGAAATTCCTGGCTGCTTGCGTTTGATCCCTCAAGTGGAGAGGTGGCATGGAAGAAAGAACGAAATTACCCGACTCCTCCCGAGTGTGATCACAGTTATGCCACTCCCACTTTGATTAAGTACAAGGGGAAGGAAGCAATCCTGGTCTGGGGGGCGGAGAGATTATCAGCTCATTCCGCGGAGGATGGAGAGATGCACTGGGTATCCACTGGATTTAATCCCAGGCAAAAGAAGAACTGGGTGGTGGTGGGATCTCAGGTGGTGACCGGAGATATTGCGATTGTACCGTATGGTCGGGGGACCCATCTCACTGGAATTCGGATGGGAGGGAAGGGGGATGTCACTAAAACCCATCGTTTATGGACGAGGTCCGACACGGGCTGTTTTGTGCCCAGTCCCGCAGTCTTGGATGGAAAGGTTTATATTTTGCGGGATCGTGGAGCAGTGCATTGTATCGATCCAAAGACCGGAAAGAGTGAGTGGGAGGACGCCTTCCCGCGGGCAAGTTCGAGTTATTACGGATCTCCAATGATTGCGGGTACTAAATTATACGCTCCCCGGGAAGACGGGGTAATTTTAATTGCGGATATTTCCACCGGATTCAAATATCTGGGTAAATACGATATGGGCGAGCGGGTAATTGCATCTCCGGTACCCGTAAATGACCGTATCCTGATCCGGGGAGAAAAGAACCTGCTTTGTTTCGGTGGCTAAAGAAAAGATTCACCCATATTTTTATTTAAAGGATATGAATGGGTTGGTTTATTATACCCATGCGGTTCAAAATATTTCTTATTTAATTAAATAATTCACTTCGCTCCTTCTCACTTTTAATAACATCCGAAAACGGGGATTGATAAGATAATTGAGGGTATTGAATCTTTTAGGTTTACGAGTTCACCGAAATTTATGTATATCTAATACATATTTGGAGAGATGGCAGAGTGGTCGAATGCGCTGGTTTGCTAAACGGGCATGCAATATGGCTGCAAGCCGCTCCACTACTGATACTCTCAACCTCTTAATATATAAAAATCAGTTATCCTCATATAATCCGCAGAAATTGAGGATATTTTGAGGATCTCTTTGGATATATTAATCAGAGCTTTGGCCGATTAAAAAAAATGACACTTTTTTTGGATATTTTGAGCGTTGGTGCACATAATATAATACAAGCGAATATCCCATTCCGTTTGCTTGGTGGACATAGGAGGAATGGGCGGAGTTCAGGATACTCGTGGCGTCCAATTGTGAGCGAGCGAGAATTAGAATCAAACGGAGGGTAAGCCGGAGATTCGGGGAAGAAAGTGGGACTTACTGGCGGGAGCCTGAAAGAGAAGAAGCTCCCTTGATGATTGGCTAGATGTATAGGTCGACAGCAATGTCTTTCTGAGTCTGCGAACAGTGGCGGTCCGACAATCCGTTTTTCCCCCATGGGTATCCATGGCCAGCGTAAGGGGGGAAGATTCACACATTTACTTTTTTTATCGTTCGTGCTTGCTAGTGCGAACTGTGTTCAACACGAGATTTGATGACCCCAACAAACTTTCCTTTTCAAGTAAGCTTTACGCCTAACCTTTTTTCAATTTAAAAATATAAACCTTAGTTCTTCGGTATGAATATTCATCGCCACAAAGTGGCGAAAAAAGATATGAGTAGTGTAAGATAGTCCCTTGCATGCAAATCGGTTTTCAGCAGAAATTTAAAAATCGCAGAGAACTTTGATAAGAATAAGCTGGGGTAGGCCTACGATGGATTAATTCACAGTTTTTCAAACTGCCAACCGTTGATTTTAAACCATGGAGTGTTTCCGTGTGGTCTTTTCCTTGTTCATACAATCAATAACTGTCTCAGGGGGATTCAGGCAAAACTAACCTTTCAGTTTAGAAGAGTCGATGTCAGCTCGGACTTGATTCACAATAAGATATTGATCAAATTTTCATTGATATGTTTTGCTTGGGCCATAAGAGACGTGTTCTTTTCCCAAGAGATAATGGATTGTGATATGCGTCCCAGGTCGTCTTGCATTTCTTTTGCGGTCATTCTCTCTAGGGATACCTTTCCGGCAAGGACCTGTCGGCTCAATCGGTCCATGGAGACCTCGAGATCTGAAAGGTTGGCTCCCAAAATGGCCTTTTGCTCTGCAAGTTGCTCGACATACGAATTTAGAGTCGTAACCGCCGAAGATGCATTAGATCTGGTTAGTAAATTTAAGTCTGAGGCGTCTGCAAATTGGGGTAAGTTAATGACCCCTGGGGTGTCTACAGGTGACAATAAGCTCTGATTGGACTCTTCTGTAAGTGTTGCATCATAGAATGTACCATCTGCTGACTTGTATATAATGTAACCATCTACAATTTGGGTGTTTGGTTGTACATAACCATATATTGACCAGTCTTTGACATGAACAGTAACACTTGATTGGTTGGAAGGGGAACTTACGTGCAGTTCATTAAAGTAAAGTGATCCACCTGCCTCAAAACCATATATATTATAGTTGTTTGTTCCGAATGCGGTGTCAGTTCCACCCAGTGTCTCCGTATTGAAGTCGAACCTTGCAGCAGTATTCGCTTCAATTATTTTAGATCTATCAAGCACAGCTACGCCGAACAACTCATTGCCCAAAATCTTCTCCTCGCCAATTTTGTTTGAAAAGTTTCTAAGCTCGTTGAATTCCAAGTTTAGGTTTCTACGGTCGGCGTCAGTTAACATGGTATCTGTCGCCCTGACTGCAATTTCGGACATTCGGAAAAAGACCGACTCAGCCGCACTGAGCGCAGCTTCCTGTGCATGTGAAAAAGTTACTGTGTTTTGCAAGGAGGTAATCTGTGCTTGTTTGGCCTTCACTCCAAAGTCTAAGCGAGAAGCGAAGGCGTACATACCGGCATCACCTTTTTC